>CAWAUZ010000005.1:0-269312 GCA_963785365.1 uncultured delta proteobacterium
AGAACACGCTGTAAGGGCTCTGGGTTCCCGGTTCAGAGGTTGAAGGATGAAAAAAGATCAACCTGTGCGGTTAGCGATTAGCGTTTAGCCATTAGGATTGAGAATGAATAGAGAACTTAATCAACAGGTGAACGAGGTAAAGAGGATGTTGAACAGTTTTATCCAAAAGCTAACCGCTAATGGCTAAAAGCTAACCGCACAGGTCGAAAAAAGCGCAAGGTTCCGGTTAAAGGATAGGAACTATTATTAAAAACCCCTGAACCCAGAACCCAGAACCCAGAACCCAGAACCCAGAACCCAGAACCCTGAACCCTGAACCCTGAACCAAAAAACAAATGCCAAGTGAGATGGAGAGAAAATAATGCACGTGGACAACCACGCAAACGACAAGGCCTTTGATGAAGCCTGCGAATTTATCATCAAGATAGGCACCGCGGCCCATGGTTACGGCTCGAGTGCGGGCCGCCTTGAGTCGTTCCTTTCACGCTTGACGACCGCGCTTGGGTTTCACGGCGTATTCCGTTCCACGCCGACTGAGATCGTTTTTGCCTTTCAGCAGGACGAAAAGCAACCTCAGCGGACCCACCTGGTGGCTCTGCCCGGAACGGGGCTTGAGTTGAATCGCCTGGCCCAATTGGGGGAGCTTGTTGATGCCGTCGCAGACGGTCGGGTTTCCCTTGCCGAAGGCACGCAGCGACTGGATGAGATCGACAAGATTCCCCATCCCTGGGGCAATCTGGCGAATGCCGCCAGTTACGCGTTCGCCGGGGCCGGGTTTGCGATACTCATGTCTGGTGGGTGGTGGGACGTATTGTTTTCGGCGCTCTACAGCCTGGTGGTCTTTGGCATGGTTTTGCTCTCCGGGCACTTCGGGGTGCGGACGGCCACCTGGCTTCCGCTTTCGACGGCCTTCGTGGCCGGGGCGCTGACCGTCGGTACCAAGATCCTGTTGCCGGAGCTGAATCTCGTGCTGGTCACCGTGTCAGCCATCTTGATCTTGGTCCCTGGCTATCCGGTCAGCGTAGGCATCATCGAGCTTGTTAGCAGTCATGTTGTTTCGGGTACCGCCAACCTTATGAATGGATTGGTCTACCTGGCCAAGCAGTTTGCCGGCGCCTGGCTCGGAGTAAAGCTGGTGGCCCTTGCCTGGCAAGTTCCGGCGGCGGCCGCCGGTGCGCCCGTGGGGTCTGTGTGGCTCTGGCTGGCTATCCCGCTGCTGATTGCGGCGTTGTGTATCGCCTTTCAGACATCTGGACGGGATTTTTTCTGGGCCGCTTTGGTTTGTGCGGCTGCCTACGGCGGCATTGTACTCGGCAGCAAACTGGCGGGCGGCAACCTTGGCAACTTGCTTGGAACCATCGCTGCGGTGGTCTGCGCCAATCTCTGGGCTGGAAGCACGCGACGACCGACCTCCATTGCGCTGTTGCCGGCCATCGTCCTGCTGGTAAGTGGCAGCATTGGGTTCCGTGGGCTGGCAGCCATGGCTGAAGGGCAGGTCGCCACGGGTGAACAGCAGTTCCTCCAGATGTTCGTGGTCGCGCTGACCATGGCGGCGGGTTTGCTCGTGGGCAATACGATCGTGCGGCCAAAGGCAACCCTTTGATCGGGTGCCAACACCCGGAAGGAAAAAAGGAGCAATCGTTGGAAAAACAACTACAGGTTAAAAAAGGGTTGCGAATCGGTGGGTTGGTCGTGCTGATGCTGGCCGTAGTGCAGCCGGCTTTTTCAAAAGAACAGACCGCCACACCGCCTGCCCATTTTGGTGGCGCATCGAGTGTCGGCGGCACACTGAAAAATGATGCCGAGCGCAAGCCAACTGTTCTCCAATCCTATTTTGATTTTAAAACGAATGTTGAGAAGAAAACGGGGTTGGCGTTTGGGTTCGACTACAATGCGCTGTTTCAGGCGGCAACGGACAGTTTAGGAGAAGATACGGCTGCCAGCGGTGCCTTGCGGATTTTCGGTCGCTGGGGGCTGATTGGCAAGAAATCAGGCAACACCGGCAGCCTGGTCTACAAGGTGGAAAACCGCCATCGTCTGGGCACGGATATCGCACCCCAGGATCTGGGTTTCGAGGTCGGGTATGTTGGGTTGACCGCCTTACCGTTTTCAGACATCGGCTGGGCCCTGACCAATTTATACTGGGAGCAGAACTTTTTCGACAATCGCCTGTCATTTGTCGCCGGGATCACCGATACCACCGACTATGTTGATATCTACGGCCTGGCGGATCCGTGGAATTGCTTTTCCAACCTGGCGTTTTCCACCAACCCATCCATCCCGATCCCCAACCAGGGGCTGGGAGCCGCCATCAGAGGTATACTGACTGACAACTTTTATTTCCTCGGTGGGATTGCCGACGCCAATGGTGATCCCACTGACCCCGGAAATGCTTTCGATTCCTTCTTTGACGTGTCTGAATATTTCTCCCATATCGAGCTGGGATGGATACCGTCCTACAAAGAGCGTTTTACCGACAACATTCATCTGAGTTATTGGCACGCGGATGAACGTGAAGCTGCAGGGGTTTCGAATGGCTGGGGAATGACCTTTTCCTTTACTGCAACACTCGACACCCACTGGGAGCCGTTTGTGCGTGCCGGTTACGCCGAGGATGGCGGCGCACTGTGGGAGCGGACACTCAGCATTGGTTGTGGATACAACCTTGCCCGTCAGTCCGATCAGATCGGTTTGGGCTTGAGTTGGGGACGTCCGGCGGAAAGCTTCGGACCTGATTTGGATGACCAGGTTACTGCTGAACTCTACTACCGCTTTCATTTGTGGCGCATCCTGACCCTGACGCCGGACCTGCAGATTCTCATCGATCCGGCACAAAACCCGGAAGAAAATATGGTTGCTGTTTTCGGCCTGCGTGGGCGAATCAGCTTTTAATGACACGCGTATCGGATACCTCCAGGATCCGGCCCCTTAGGCTCAATACTTGATCGCCTTTCCACGTTTACTCATTAAAGCGCACTCGTCGGATTTGTTCAACAGCTCGCCATATGACAACGAAAATTTTGTGTGGATGTCGATGAACGGTGGCGGCCGGTGCCTCGCTCACTTTCATCATCGGCATCATGCTGTTCATCGGCGACGTTGCGCAATGTGTACTGGCGTTTAAGGTGGGGGCTTTCGGCCGCGGCCTGCTCGTATTCCTCATGGGCCTTTTGACTTTCATAGTCGGTATCTACATGACCAGCCAGCCATTAGAGGCACTGGCATCCATCACCCTTGTTGGAAGTTAAGCGTTGAAAGTTCGATGTTGGACGTTAATCTTTTCTTCCAACAACCTTAACCCCAAAATCCAACTTTACATGGAGACGAACAATGACCATGAACAAAAGCGAATTCTTAGCGCGGATGAAAAAACAGTACGACGCGTTAAACTACCGCTGGAGTCGCGAGCGCGACAAATTTGAGGCAGGATTCCAGCATGCCAGTGCTGATGCCCAAAAAGAATATGAGGCCAAACGTGAAGAATATCGTAAATTGCGCAGCGAATTGAAGGAAAAGATCGTCGAACTCGATGTTGCCAGTGACAACGCCTGGGATGATCTGAAGGATGGGGCTGAAAAGTCCTGGAGTGCACTGAGCAAGGCATTCGACGAGGCAGCATCGCATTTCAAAAAGTAGGCTTCAGAGGAGAAACAAATGAAAACAATAAACTTCCTAACACTGGCACTGGCGATACTGCTGGCAACCAGCCTGACGACAGTCTCTCGGGCCGCACCGCCAAAGATGAAAATGACCACCGAGATACCCCCGGAGATCACTATTGCGGATAAGGTGGAAACCAGTATTGGGGATTTGACCTTTGAAGATGGTTTTCCAACCGAGGAAACAGCGCAGAAGATTTACGATCAACTGGATTTTCAGCGTGCCGTCGAATCGGTAATGATGACCACACCAGGTGCCTCTGTGCATGCTTTCGCTCAGGCTACCCTGGTGCTGGTAGACACCATCGGCATCAATCATGTGGGCTGGGGGACGGACCACATCCAAAAGGCGATGCCCAATTGGTTCAACACCTTCGAACAATTTCCCGTCCTTTGTGCCAAACTTCTCGAGGCAGGCTTTACGGAACAGGATTTGATCAAATTCATCGGCGGCAATGCGCTGCGGGTGCGCAGGATGGTATGCGGCAGCTGATCTTTGAATCAGTAAATCATCTAAACCATTACAAAGAAAGAGGAGGAAAAAATGAAAAAGGCTACCTTCTTAACCATTGCCCGACAAGGTGCTGGACGCACTGAAGGGCTTCAAAGGCAAAGTACTCAAAACCTCGCTGACGGCCGATAAGGAAACGGCTCTGCGGGAAGTGCTGGAAAAGGCTTGAATCGGACAAGTGAAACCCTTTATCAGGCCTATTTCAATCCGGATAAAAGCCGGGACCAGCCGACTGATGCCGGCACCACCCCTGATGTTTTAATCATGTAACCGAAGGCGTAATTCAAAAGGAGGCGACAAGATGCATCCAGTTTCTCTATCGGCGGCCATATTATTAGTCCTGCATATCATAGCTGTATTGGGGGTCCTGATAAGGGTGCTGCTTCGTCCGCATCGCCAGGCAGCCTCCAGAATTGCCTGGATCGTGGTTGTCCTGGCTCTTCCGATGCTAGGGATTATAGCTTACCTCCTGCTGGGCGAAACGAATATCGGCAAAAAACGTGTCCTGCGCATGCAAGAGGTGATCTCACGGTTACCCGATGCTGCAACTATCCCGGATACAGCAGGCCATGCAACCATGCAGGTTGACGTGTCGGAACGTTGTGCCCATTTATTTCGGGCCGGGAAAACGGTCAACGGGTTTATGCCGGTCGGCGGCAATCGTGCCACGTTGATGGAAAATTCGAATACGGCGATTGACGCCATTGTGGCTGACATCGATGGTGCCAAAGAACATGTGCACCTGTTGTTCTATATCTGGTTGTGTGACAATAATGGGTTGAAGGTGGTCGAGGCCTTGAAGCGGGCCGCGACTCGCGGTGTGACCTGTCGCGCCATGGCAGATGATCTGGGCTCGCGCGTCATGATCGGTTCAAAACACTGGAAGTCGATGGGTGCTGCCGGGATCATGCTTGGACGCGCCCTGCCAATTGGCAACCCGCTCCTCAGGCCCCTGCAGGGCCGTATTGATTTGAGGAATCACCGTAAAATAGTGGTGATCGACAACCGGATCACGTATTGCGGCAGCCAGAATTGTGCGGATCCGGAGTTTTTGGTGAAGGCTAAATATGCGCCCTGGGTGGATGCGTTAATGCGATTTGAAGGACCCATTGTGCGGCAGAACCAATACCTCTTTGCCAGCGACTGGGAATCGGAAACCGGTGAAAATATCAGCCACCTTCTGAAAGAACCGATATCGGCTAGCGAGGCCGGTTTCCCGGCACAGGTGATCGGAACCGGGCCGACAGTCCGTTATTCTGCCATGCCGGAGATCTTCGAAACCCTCATATATGCCGCTCGCAGCGAGTTGGTAATTTCTACTCCATATTACGTACCGGATGACCCAATGCAGGCGGCGTTGTGCGCTTGTGCCCGCCGTGGCGTCAATACGGTTATTATTTTCCCGGCCAGAAATGACTCCTGGATTGTCGGTGCGGCAAGCCGGAGTTATTATGATGAACTGCTGGCAGCGGGTGTCGGCATCTATGAATATGAAGGCGGCCTGTTGCATACCAAGTCTCTGACGATCGATAGGGAAATTACACTGATTGGTTCGGCCAACATGGATCGTCGCAGCTTTGAGCTTAATTATGAGAACAATATTCTGTTCCATAACGCCGCATTGACGGCGGATATGCGCGAACGGCAGGCAATGTATGTCGCAAGTTCCAGGCTGGTCAGTCAGGAGATGGTTGAAAATTGGGACTGGAAGCACAGGCTGTGGAACAATACCATCGCAATGCTCGGACCGGTTTTGTGAACCGCTATAGCGAGTGTGTGCCCTGCCGCTTGAAATCGAGACGATCAGAAAAGAGATCGAAATTTTCTCCGAGCTCTATGAAGAACGGTTCGCGCATGCTGATTAATTCTAAACAGCCCCCCCATTTTTAACCCTTTTCGGGGGGTGCGCAAAAAGATCGGCCGGTCTAAATTCAGACTACACGGACTGGCGGGGAAGGTTCCGATTATGCGGTTTACTATGCTGACCGGTCCATGTGGTGCATTGGCCGGGGCGGCAGGAGCTGGAGGGATCGTTGGAGGATTTCAGAAGAGTGACAAGGCGGTCATGTTTCAGGTTGGTCGCGGCGTTAGCCGCGATCACTCCATCCGGCATAGGGAGGATGCTAATGGCTGATTCATCCACGAATACGAGTCCAGAAAGGCCCCGCGAGAAAGCGGAAGCGTCACCGAAGATTGGGATTGCTCTCGGTGCGGGCGGTGCCAAGGGGATCGCGCACATTCCTATGCTCGAAGCCCTGGACGAACTCGGGGTCACTCCTCACCGTATTGCCGGCAGCAGCATCGGCGCAGTGATCGGTGCGCTCTATGCCACGGGGCTATCGGCTCAACAAATAAAGGAGAAAGTCGCGAACCTGGCGATCACCAAAAAAGACACCGTTCGCAGCGTGCTCTCAAATCGGAAGATCAGTCGATGGATGGAGATGATTGACACCGATTTCCGCCAAAGCGGCCTCTTGAGGAGTGAGGCAATCATGACCAAACTATACGAGGGAGGACACCTGGGTGGGACTGGATGCGCACGAAAATATCGAAGTGCGATTGTGGAATCCATGGAAGCGGGGCGGCAGCCGTATGATCCAATCGATCATGCGGGCGGCGACAATTAATTATCGTATGCACGCCAAGTCCTTCACCGCGGACAACCAGGCCACGATTCTGGGAGGCAGGAATATTGGTGATGAATATTTCGATGCGGATACGGACGTCGCTTTTGCCGACATCGATGTACTGTCTATTGGACCGCCGGTGGGCGAGGTGTCAAACGAATTCGACTCGTACTGGAACGCCGAGCACGCCTACCCGGTAAACATCCTGGTGCGTCAGGGCACGGACCAGGACCTGTCCGATCTGCGCTCAGCGAAAAACGCGTTCTACGAAAAGCAATCCACCTTGGACTACGTCAAAGCGTTGACTGACTCAGACCTGGCCAGGGGCCTGAAGGACGGCTCTCTATCTTTCGGCTGGTCGGAAGCTCGGGTGATCCATGACTCACCGCAAAAGCAGGATCTGAAAAAAGCCGGCAGGGACGAATTGCTTATCTCCCAGCTCGCCCCGTACATTACCGGCGCGAAGAAAACCGTGGACATCGTGTCGCCTTACTTCGTGCCCGGCGACAGGGCTACCGAGGCGTTGTGCAAGCTGAGTCAGGATGGTGTCAAGGTGCGCATACTGACCAACTCGCTGGCATCAAACGATGTGTCGGCGGTTCATGCCGGCTATTCGAAATACCGCCGCTCCCTGCTGCGCTGCGGTGTTCGACTGTTCGAGCTGGATGAGTCCCTGAAAGACCGCGAAGGCAAGATGTTCACCTGGCTGCCCGGCCTGGCCAAGTCCAGCCTGCACGCCAAGACCATGGTGTTTGACGGGGAAATCATGTTCGTCGGATCGTTTAACTTCGACCAGCGTTCCCTGAACATCAACAACGAGATCGGACTGGTATTTCATGATCCGGCCGTTGCCGGTGATGCCGCGAAACATTTCGAAGACAATGTGAACAAGATCGCTTTTGAAGTCAGTTTTTCACGCCAAGACGGCCGCGAGAACATGCAATGGACCGGGGGACAGGGCGGTCCGGACGCGGTTATGGAAAAGGAACCCTATGCCACAACGATGCAGAAACTGACCGTTGGTATCCTGAAGTGGCTGCCCATCGATTCGCAGCTCTGATTTTTACCGATCCTGGTGAAATCCTCACCTGAATTGGCATACAAACGAAAGGACACCTTGTGGACCGGGTGACGAAAATAAAGGAGGCGTTCAAGACCGGATTGGCCCTGATGCGGGTCTACGGCATCGCGCTTAAAGTGAACTGGATGAACCCCTACTGGGCCGGCCTGGGCCGTGGCCATGATCGCCCTGTCTACGGCTGGTGAGTCGATCCACAAGGGAATGCTTCGATTGGCGTTCATTACCATCGACCTACGCGTAAAAGTTGACGACGGAACCATTGACTAAACACCTATTAATTTGGAGGAAAAAAGATGATGAAAGTAAAAACGCAACTATTCGTAATGCCTAGTATCGATGCTGGTAGCCGGCTGGTCGAGTCATGCATTGGCCGACAAGTACAGCGACACCGCCGATGTTTTCAAGAAATCCGAAGCCGTTCAACCCTTTTTCAAGAATGCTTATGGATATGCCGTTTTCCCGACGATTGGTAAGGCCGGCGTTGGCATCGGCGGCTCCTATGGCACAGGCCAGGTTTATCAGGGCGGCACGGTCACAGGTGAAGCCTCGCTGGTTAAGGGGACTGTCGGTTTTCAGTTGGGTGCTCAGGCCTTCAGTCAGATGGTATTCTTTGAAGACAAACGCGCCTACGATGAGTTCACCAGTGGTGAATTCGAATTCGATGCGGCGGCTTCGGCGGTGGCGATAACCGCCGGTGTACAGGCCAAAGCGGGGACCGAAGGCTCCACGGCGAGTGCCACTGCGGGTCCGGCTACCGGAGCTCAGGCCAAAGCCAGTTACCACAAAGGCATGGTGGTGTTCACTCACGCTAAAGGTGGATTGATGTACGAGGCGTCCATTGGCGGCCAGAAATTCAAATTTAAACCCAAAGAATGAACCATAAGTCAAACCGGTCATGCATCAATAAGGAGTAGATAATTAGATTGTTTGCCGGTTTCTGGAGGAACTCTATATAGGAGAGGAAAAGCATGCCTGAGAACCCATCATCCAATGAACTTGAGCAAGTCATGGCCGATGCCGAGGAACTCATCCAACAGCTTGACACGGATTTCCTGAACGAGCTCGAAGAGGAGCATCGCCTGCAAATTGAGAAAGCTGTTCAACAAATAAAGCGTTATCAAGCCGAGCTTCAGGCTGATGCTGAAAAAAAGGAACCATCAGATTTAGGCTACGCACCCGGGGGTATGAATGAGGCGATCCGGGAAATCAAGAAATCCATGAAGGAGCTGGGCCATTTTTTCACCACGTAGCAACAAAAACATAGCTAAACGCACCTAACCATAAACACGAAGAGAGGAGTTCAATCATGGTCGGATTCAAAGCAATTACGTTTAATGGGAAGAAGACTGCAGGAAAGGCGTTCCACACATTAGAGGATTATTCGCCTGAGTACTATTGGATCGATGACGTGGCCGTGGTGTCGCGCAGCAAGCACGGACACCTCAGTGTGCACAGCACGTGGGCTCAGGACGGAAGCGCGGCTGCCGGCCTTGGCTGGGGTGCGGTCACCGGAGGCCTGGTCGGAATGCTGGCCGGTCCGGTTGGCGCATTGGCCGGTGCGGCCACCATCGGCGGGATTGGCGCCATGTTGGGAAGGGATGAGGACATTGCCTTCGATGACCCGGCCCTCGATGCTTTCGCGGCGGCCTTGGACAAGGATACGTCGGCCCTGATCCTGGTGGGAGAAGCGGCGACCCTGGCTGATTTCGGGACCGTGGTTGAGCCCTTCGGTGGTGAAGTGATCGAGACCAACCTCGACGAAAAGGACATCAAAGCACTGAAAAAGGCGTTGAAGCGATAGTAGGGTCTGATCCCGGTATGTGGAGATGATCCGGTTTCCAGGATCATCTCCAAAATACGCTGCTTAATCCGCATAAAATAGTAGAATAGTAAAGTAACTATCACCAATACGACCAATTTGGATCGCAATGGCAACATCATCAGGGACATGGTGGCCGGTCCGAGGACTTTAACTGGGGCGAGCTGGCAGTCGGCACCTAACAAGGGCCAATCGCATCGTACGGTCACCCCAGAGGAATTCGAAGAGATGTTCGGCGCTGAGGGGGGGTATTCGGATTTTTTTGAAAACCTTTTTGGCAACAGGGAACGACGTCAAACCACTGGAGGAAGAGGCGAGCCACATTTTCATTTATTCACCAATGTGAACGATCAGAATTAATTGCATCACGTACCATGCTTCATGGAAAAAAGGGGTTGTGCGTCGAAGATGTGATGAAACTGAAACTCATTCGACACTTTCATGAAGATCTGGGGTTGGAACTGGAAGCCGTGGATTTCATTTTGAGTTATCGGAGCCAAATTCAGAAGATGCGGCACAGGTTGGAAAAAATGCAGCAGCGGTTCCATCGGTTGGAGCAGGAACGATCGGATTGAAATCCTAAAGCTTCGCTAACAGGCGGTACAGGCGTCTGATACCCAATAGATGCAAGCGGTGGTGGTTCGCTGATCAATATCTGGCCAAACGGAAGTTCAGTTTTGTGCTGAACATAGGTTGTAAGCATTACAAATAAGAAGACTACCTGTGCGGGGAAGAGCACAATCTTATTTTAATCGGCGACTGTAGGGGCAGCCGCCTCTATGATCGGGTAACTGGGTTTGGCCATCTGCATTCATAAACAGACCCATGGATGCAGATGGCGGAGGCCGAAAAGAGGTGCAACCATGGGAACATCCACAGATGATCGTCGAACACAGTTGCAGCTTGAACGACAGACGCTTCAAGCGCGAATCGATCAAATCCAGCGTAACGAACGGCAGGAGACAGCGGGTGGTCAGACCGATACGGCCCATGAATGGGAGAATGCCGATGTGCGGGACGATGTTCTTGCTTCAGCCGTTCAGGAATTGAGACAGGTGGATATGGCGCTGCGGCGTATCGATCAGGGGACATATGGTCTCTGTGAGGTTTGTGAGGAACCGATCGCGGAAAAACGATTGGAAGCCATGCCTTTTGCCACGCGCTGTATCGAGTGCGCTGATTCGTAGCAATACGATGAACCTGTTTTAATCGACTCGAGGGAATTCGCAACGTGGCACAACAATGGTTTGACAATAATCGCATTGCCGCCATAAGCGACGGGTTAGGAATGATATCAGATGAAGGATTATGTGATTGAGTCACCATTTCGATTGTCTACTGGAGGGTTTGTCTATGAACTCATGGAACGGTTAGGATTGGTTAAGGCCAACCGATACCAACCATGGCGACGTATTACCATCTTCTCTGGACTCGCCTGGGTCCCCCTGCTGGTTTTATCCGCGATCGACGGCACGTTGGCCGGTAGTGCGGTTGACATTATCTTTATCAAAGATCCAGTGGTGCATAGCCGCTTTCTGATTGCGCTGCCAATTCTATTTTTCGCCGACTGGATTATTGATCCCTTTATCGCTGGTATAGTTAAATATCTTGAAACATCAGATCTTGTGCCGGATGCTGCGCTCGGCCAATATCGCAAGTCCTTCAATCAGCTGACGCACCTGAGGGATGCGGTGTGGGTCGATGGGTGTCTTATAGTGTTGGCATTCGGATCGATATGGCTCTTGCAATTTAAATTTGGAATGTCAACGCTGTATAGCGGCTCATCTTCATGGATGTCATCGACTACGGGCGGGGCAGAAGAGCTAACGATTGCAGGGTGGTGGCTCATCATGTGGTAAGTTCTCAAAAAATTATGGTAGTAATTCAAATTTCTGGACAATCCCATAGCACTATGCTATGCACATGATGCATGAAAGGGACTTTAAAACCACCAACAATTCCTGATAAAGACAAATCTCCATTGATTGACCAACTATTGGCATTCATTGAAAACCAAAACATCATCATTCAGCAGCAAACAGAGCAAATCCAATTGCTCAAAGACGAAATCGCCCGGCTTAAAAATCAACCACCCCGGCCAAATATTAAGCCCAGCAGCTTTAGAAAAACAACAAAAACCGTTCTTCAAAACCAAAGGGCAATAAGCGGCCCGGTTCCAAAAAAAGATCCAAGACAGCCAAACTTACCATTCACAACACAGAACCCATTGAGCCGGAACATATTCCGCCGGGATCTCAATTCAGATGTTACAAGGATTTCGTTGTCCAGGATATCCTGCATCCAATCCTGCAATACACGATATCGTCTCAAGGTCTATGAAACACCCGATGGCAATTATGTCACCGGCAAACTACCGGCGTATTTAAACGGAAAGCATTTTGGCCCCACGATTATCCAGTTTATCCTTTATCAATATTACCACTGCCACGTCACTCAGCCGTTGCTGTTGGAACAGCTGCGCGAATTGGATGTCGATATCTCCGCCGGACAGCTCAACAATCTATTGATTGAAGAAAAGGACCATTTTCATCAGGAAAAAGATCGCATCCTGGCCGCTGGTCTTGAGGTATCCGCTTACATCAATGTGGACGATACCGGTGCCCGGCATAAGGGCAAAAACGGGTATTGCACCCATATCGGCAACGAATCGTTTTCCTGGTTTGAAAGTACCGGCAGCAAAAGCCGCATCAACTTCTTGAAACTGATGCGCGCCGGGCATTCGGATTTCGCCATCAATATGGATGCCATTTCTTATATGCAGTCCAATCAACTGCCCCAGAAGGTCCTTGGCGCCATCATTGATAATCTGGGAACCTGTTTTGCCAATGATACCCAGTGGAACGATTTCTTATCCCAAAACGGGATTGTCAAAGACAGACATGTCCAAATCGCCACCGAAGGCGTACTGATCGGCAGCATCATTGAACATGGCCTATCCGAGCATCTGGTTATCGTCAGCGACGATGCCGGACAGTTTAATGTGCTGATGCATGCCCTGTGTTGGATTCATGCCAACCGTGCGATCGACAAAATCATCCCTTTAACCGATCAAGGGGAAAAAGACCTGGAAGATGTCAAAGATCAAGTATGGCAACTGTACGATGGGTTGAAAAAATACAAAGAAAAACCCAAATCCGTCAGATAAAAAGCGCTTGAGTGACAAGTTCGATGAAATTTTTACACGAAAAACAGCCATTGCCACACTAAACAATGCGCTTCAGCGAATTTACAACAACAAATCCGAATTGTTGTTGGTTCTGGAACGTCCGGATATTCCTTTGCACAACAATAGCGCTGAAAATGCCATCCGCGAATATGTTAAGAAACGAAAGATCAGCGGTAGTACACGCAGCGAAACCGGCCGTCAGTGCCGAGATACATTTACGAGTTTGAAAAAGACCTGTCGCAAATTGGGCATATCATTTTGGCAATATCTCCAAGACCGAATTGAAGGCCTTGGTTCTGGTCCCCGAACTTCCAGATCTTATTCGCAAACAAGCCTTCAGCCCCTGGCTGAAAACTCCCGGTCAACATATAACAAATACTTCCACATGGCCGCGTACACCATTGTGTTGAACATTATCCAGTTGTTTCTCTACCATCGGTTATTGAGGTGTTACGAAATTCTGGCAAATAGTTTCCAGCGATCGTCCCTTCACAGAACCGTTACAACCAAACGAGGAAAATAGTCCTATGGCCAAAGAACAAGTGAAACAGATCAGTGCAGTTTTTACATCCATGTTTGCGCATGCCGGGCATATGACCAAGGAAGAGGCCAAGGAGATCAGCGGAATGGACGATCATGAATTCGAAAAAGTCTATGAAGCTGCCGCAAACACCAACAAGACAACCAAGCAGGCCAATGGTCAAAAGCGGGATCTTTTCATGGCGCATTTCTTCTGATAAGTTGGACCTTAGATCCGTGGAAGCAAACCATAGACACATGGAGACGACCCAATGAAAAGATCGCAATGTCCGAAACCACTGTTCATCGTTTTTGTCCTGTTGATCGCTTTCTCGACGACCAGCGCAGCTGCGTCGGATGATACCTATCAGAACGTGTTGATCGAACACCTGGAAATGGGACCGGCAACCTATCTGAAAATCGATGTCCACGGTAAAACGGCCGCGGAAATCGATAAACGACTCACCGAGCTCTATTACGGCAACGACCTGCAGCCTTTCTGGATAAAGGATGGCGCACCCGGCCCCAGGGCCACCGACACACTCGCCGTGCTGGACGATGCCGGAAACCACGGTCTCAATCCAACCGATTATTTTACCGTCCCGATTCACGGCTATTGGGGCAGCATGGAGACGGCCGATCTGGTGCGGCTGGATATCCTGCTGACATTGGGCATGATGCGCTACGTGGCGGACCAGCGGGAGGGTCGCTCAGAACCGCATCGCATCGATCCCGAACTCTTTGCCACATCCCGGGATGTGGCGGTGGACTGGGATGCGCTCAGAAAAGAGGCATTTGCGGCGCCGGATATGAAGGCCTTTCTCGAGCAGCAGGCGCCGCCGTTTCCACAATATGGCGGGCTGAAAAAAAAACTGGCCGACTATCGTGCCCTTGCCGCTGCCGGCGACTGGCCTTCAATTGCAGCCGGAGAGACGTTGAAACCGGGCATGCAGGACCCGCGGATAAATACGGTTAGAAAGCGACTGAGCGTCACGGGAGAACTGCCAATGGCAAACGTGGATGGTAACGTCTTCGACCCCGAGTTGGAAGCCGCCGTCAAACGCTTTCAGAAGCGCCACAATCTGGCGCCGGACGGTGTGGTCGGTAAGCAGACGCTGGCGGCCATGAATGTGCCCGTGGAATCCAGAGTCGAACAGATTGTCATCAACATGGAACGGTATCGCTGGTTGAAACGGACCCGCATGGGTGACCGCCTGGTCGCCGTCAATATCGCGGCTTTCGAAGCAGTTGCCGGCACACCGGGATCGTTTGACGTGAGGATGCCGGTCATCGTCGGCAAACAATACCACGAAACACCGGTCTTCAGCGACACGATCAAATACGTGGTCTTCAATCCCTATTGGACGCTGACGCCCAGCATCGCTCGCAATGAAACGCTGCCGAAGCTTAAGAAAGACCCCCATTATCTCGAAAAACGCAATATGCGCCTTTTCAAGGGTTGGGGGCCTGATTCCCCCGAGTTGGATGCTACGACCATCGATTGGAGCAAGGTCTCGAAAAAGGAGATGAACCGCTACCGCATTCGCCAGGATCCGGGACCGGACAACGCGCTGGGAACATTGAAGCTCGTATTTCCGAACGCATATCACGTCTATCTGCACGACACCCCGGCGCACAGCCTGTTCAAGAGAGAGAAGCGCGCGTTCAGCCACGGCTGCATCCGCATGGACCGGCCTGCGGAAATGGCTTCCTGGGTGCTTGGGGGTGAAGCCGCCGGGTGGGGATTGTCGCGGATCGAGGAAATTATCGCTGGTCGCAAACGACAGGTGGCCGTGCTGGAGGAACCGGTGCCGGTTTATATACTGTACCGCACGGCGTACGTGAACCCTGAAGATGGATTGCTCTACTTTTACGAGGATATATACGGCCGGGACGCCTTGCTTGCCAAGGCTTTGTTTAAAGGTTAACCGATCTTTGGGGGATTGAAGAGAATGAATCCTCGACAGGACAAGCGTGAGGATCGCCGGGATCGCGGCGTCGATCGCATGGAGGATCGCGGGGAACGGGCCAAAGAGCGATTTTGATCGTGGGTGTGCTGATGTTGAACAATGAGGCGCTTCTCTGGAAGCGTATGTGACAGATCAGTGCCGTTTCCTGCCGCAAATCGTGTTTCGGTCCCATCAGGATACTTGTGGAAGCTTCACCCCCCCCGTTTTTGCCCCCTTTCGGGGGTGTTCGTCCACAATGTTGCAATGATAATAAGTGAGCAGAAACGGATTTGCTCATCAACATCTCAGGGAGAAAAACTCGATGGCGGCAAAAACAGAACCGCACATCGTGGTCAATGACATGACGCTGGCATACGGCAGCAACGTGGTTCAGCGCAATGTCAGCTTTACCGTCAACCACGGGGATGTGTTCATCATCATGGGCGGCAGCGGCTGCGGCAAGAGCACGACCATGCGGGGACTGACCGGGCTCAAGCCTCCGTCGGCAGGGACGGTCGCCTACGACGGAATCAATTTCTATGAATCGGCTGCCACACTGGACCGGCTTCGCCGAAGCTTCGGTGTCATGTTCCAGAGCGGTGCCCTGTGGAGTTCCATGACCCTGGCCGAAAATGTGGCCCTGCCATTGGAGCAGTATTCCGGCTTGAACCCGCGCCAGATTCACAAAGTCGTCTCGCTGAAGCTTTCGCTGGTCGGTTTGGGCGGCTTCGAAAACTATTATCCCTCCCAGATCAGCGGCGGCATGCGCAAACGGGTGGGTGTGGCCCGGGCCATGGCCATGGACCCGGAAGTACTTTTCTTCGATGAGCCGTCCGCTGGCCTGGACCCGGTCAGCGCGCGGCGGCTTGACGACCTGATTCTGCAGCTCAGTGACAGCCTCAAAACCACCATGGTGGTGGTGACCCACGAACTGGCCAGCATCTTCGCCATCGCCAACAATTCTGTTTTTCTGGACCCCGAGACCAAGACCGCCATCGCCCACGGTGACCCCAAAAAGATGCTGGCCGAATCCAACGATCCCAAGGTGATCAACTTTCTGACTCGCGGCCAGGGTCGGGAGATGGAGCGCGTATGAAAAACGAACCTGTGCAGCCAGCTGAGGTAGTCATTGATCATCCTTCCGCCGAAACGGTTCTGGTTCGATTTTCGGGGGTCTGGCGGAGCAACAATCAGATTCCTTCCATTGAGGATGTTGATCGCCAACTGCCTGCTATCGGTATTGCCGGAATCGGATTCGACAGCAGCGCCATTACCGGCTGGGACAGCGGATTTCTGGTCTTTCTGACCGATCTGCAGCAGCAAATGGCCGACAAGAATATTGAAATCGATTCATCCGGCCTGCCCGAAGGGGTCAGGAACATTTTGGCCATCGCTTCGGCCGTTCCCGAGAAAACAGATACCGGTGGTGAATCTCCAAACGTTCCGTTTCTGATTCGTGTGGGCAAAGATGCCACGATTTTTTTCCAGACGGTCACGGAGATGATGGCGTTCATTGGTGAGGCCGTCCTGGCACTTTTGCGGATGTTCTCCGGCAAGAGCCGTTTTCGACGGGTTGATTTTATTCAGCTGCTGCGGGAATGCGGTGCCGACGCCCTGCCCATCGTGAGCATGATCAGCCTGTTGGTAGGCTTGATTCTGGCATTTGTGGGCGCCATCCAGCTGCAGATGTTCGGCGCTCAGATATACGTGGCCAACCTGGTGGGCGTCGCCATGGTCCGTGTGCTGGGAGCGGTAATGACCGGCATCATCATCACCGGACGTACGGGCGCCTCCTTTGCCGCCCAGCTGGGCACCATGCAGGTCAATGAGGAATTGGACGCCCTGGAGACGCTGGGTATATCGCCCATGGATTTCCTCGTCCTGCCGCGCATGCTGGCCTTGACGGTGATGATGCCCCTGTTATGCCTGTACGCGGATCTTATGGGCGTTCTGGGTGGGTTGATCGTCGGGGTAACCATGCTCGACATCAGCCTGGTTGAGTACTATGTCCAGACCAAAGGCGCCATCGGGCTGACCAACCTGTGGATCGGGTTGTTTCACAGTGTGGTTTTCGGTGTATTGGTGGCCCTGTCCGGCTGTATGCGGGGGATGCAATGCGGACGCAGCGCCTCTGCAGTGGGAGAAGCCACCACCTCGGCGGTAGTGACCGGGATTGTGAGCATCGTCGTGGCCACTGCCTTGATTACGGTGATGTGCAACATCATCGGTATCTAATGACGGTTTTGTAAAACATCCGATATCTGCGTTACGCGTCACCCCTCGTCACTGCGGCGTACCTTTCGTACGACTCATTCCTCGGGATGCGCAAGCCTTGATCTCGAATGTTTTACCAAACCGTCTGGCGTGCAGAGGCTATCCATCCAGAAGAGAGGGAACGTTGCCAGCCCAATTTTTGTTGTTTCATCGTATCGTCAGGGTGGGCATTATCCTTAACCGGAGGTTCATATGAGCGATTCAGGGAAAAACCAGGCCGTCATCGGCGCGTTCGTCGTCGGCGCAGTGGCGCTGGCGGTCGTCGGCGTCATCGTATTCGGCGGTGGAAAAATGTTCGAGGAAACAAACCGTTATATTATGTTTTTCGAGGGATCGGTGAAGGGGTTGAACATCGGTGCCCCGGTGACCTTCCGGGGAGTCAAAATCGGCAGCGTCGTTGACATAACCCTACGCGCCAATCCGGTCAACATGGAATTTCACATCCCTGTCGTGATAGAAACCGAAGAGGATAAGATCGAAAAAACCGCCGAACTGCAGGAAAGCGATAGAGAGGCCATGAAAAGACTGATCGATCTTGGCCTGCGGGCCAGACTGGACATGCAGAGCATGGTGACCGGGCAACTGCTGGTCAACTTGGAAATACTGCCCGACGAGCCAGCGCGCCTATCGGGGATCCAGGACCGATACCAGGAAATCCCCACGGTGCCGTCGAGTTTCGAGCGAATCGCCAAAACCATCCAGGATTTGCCGGTCCGTCAGATGATGGACAAAGCGTCCGCGTCACTGACGGCCCTGGAGGCGTTTCTAAATAATCCGGCATTGATGGAAAGCGTCAACCATATCAACCAGGCCGCGGCCAACGCCGAGCAACTGACCGCGAAACTGGATCAGAAAGTGAGCCCATTGGTTGATTCGATTCAGCGGCTCGCCGACCATGCCGACCAGCTGGTCCTCAACGTCAACGATCAGGTGCAACCGCTTGCCGGTGACACCAAACAAGCGTTACGCAGCGTGAATGCATCTGCTGAACGCATCGGCCGTGCGGCCGACGCGGCTGCCGATCTTTCCGCCAGTACCCAGCCGACCATCGACAATATCGGCCAGGCATTTGCCAATGTGGCCGACCTGACCGACGCGAATAGCAAAGAGCGTGCTGAACTGCGCAGTGCGCTCAGGGAGTTGTCTGAAGCGGCGCGATCGATCCGGGTGTGGTCGAGCTATCTGGAGCGGCATCCCGAAGCATTGATCCAAGGCAAATCCGGATCCAAAAGGAGGTAGTCTGATGAATGTCCATGTTTCTCGAGTCAGCTGGATAGGAGCGATTCTGTTGTGTCTGAGCCTCGCCGGATGTATCGGTGGCACGTCGGCACCCACCCAGTTCTACATGTTGGATCCGGTATCACCGACGGCGCTCGATCCGGCCCGGGCATCGACGTCCTCGACCGTGCGGGTGAGCCTGGAACCGGTCGAAGTACCAGAATACCTGAACCGGCCACACATCGTAACGCATTTAGATCGTGCCGAATACCAGTTTGATGAATTCAACCAGTGGATGGAGCCGCTTGGAGACAACCTGACCCGTGTGATCACCGAGAATCTTTCTGAAATGCTGGCTGCCGATGGCATTGACATCCTCTGCATGTCCCGGCCTGTGGAAACGGATTATACCGTTGCCGTTCAGATCCTGCGCATGGACGGAAAACGTGGGCAGGACATGGTTTTGGTTGCCCGGTGGTCCCTGTTCGACCAAGCCGACAATTCCCTGTCACTGACAAAGCGGTCCATCATTCAGGAAACCGTCAGTGACGACACCTATCAGGGCCTTGTGCTGCTTCAGAACCGCATGATCGAATCCCTGAGCCGTGAGATTGCCGACGGCATCAAACCGATCGTGCTGGCGGGCGCCGGATCCTGATGCAAACGTCTCCCATTAACGGTGGCTGAAGGGGTAAGGCTTGCGTGAAACCATTATTGGTTACTTTATTTTTTTGTGTGATCACCGCCTCCGCATTTGCGGAAAGTGATAATTTGGCCGATGATGCATCCACATTGGCACAGATGGAGATTGTCAAAAAGCAGATCATCGAAAGAGCCCTGGATCTAACCCCAGATCAATGCGATGCCTTCTGGCCACTGTATGATGCCTATCAGCAGGAAATGCGCGACCTTTGGGGCAGACAGTCCCGGCTATCCTTTGCGTTCACCCATCAGCAGGAATTCATCTCGGAAGATGCGGTCAGGGAAATGGTGGCTGCATACCTGCGGATTGAGAATGCACAGGTTGCCCTTCGGCGGTCCACCTTGAGAAAATTCAGCCAAGTGATGTCAGCCTCGACCCTGATGAGATTTCTCCAGGTGGAAAAACAAATTGAATCGGATTTCTATGGTGTGTTGTCCAAATACTCCAGTGTCACACAATAGATTACCTGGAGCAGTTTGTTTATGTCCATCGTGATCAACACAGTTTGGACAATACCGGCTTTGGTTCAGTGATTGTGGAATGAAAGCGCAGGATGCCGTCCGACATTTCAGAATAGACCAAGGATTTACATTCATTCGAGCTAACACCGAAAGCGGGCGTCCGTTTTCACCTGGTTAAACACCGATTTTCGCGGTACGGCTTTCATATAAACATTCCAGGCCTGTCACCGCCTGCGCGAAGTAAAAACTTCCATTATTTACAGATACATAAGGGTTATTTTTGGCGCCCTGATCGCCTGGTTGTGTTTATACGATATGACGGCCAAAATAGTATCAGCGCTGAACCTAAAAATACAACCCTGGATATGCCTCTACCAATAGGGAATGTTAAAAATACCGTAATATCAACATATAATATCAATATGTGGTGTTGGCCCGGTGGGCACCAACAGCCTGTTGTATGTTTTAACATGTTTCAATTGAAATGCTAAACGTCACAAGATATAAGATCGGCACGGCCGATGAAAAGTTCTTCCTCTACCTCGCGAACAACTGGCAGCGCCGCTATGAGGCCCTGATAGCCTACTTTGTCGACCGTCTGCCCGCCAAGGCCGTGGCCGACCGCTACGGATACTCACCGGCCTACGTTGTGACGGTTAAAGTACCGCGAAAATCGGTGTTAAACAAAGAATTAAGATTTTGTGCAGGATAGATAACAGAAGCTGAAGCTATTTGCTCTTGTCAAAACGACATGTTGCTTGCCAGCATGCCGATAGGTATTGGGATTGTTAGTTAATCCCAAGCACCACTACATATTGGGGCGACTGAATTTCCTGTCCATTGCAGATTACATTTGGAAAAAGAATCTATCACAGAAATGTTGCGACCTGTGATGTATTGAGAACATCTCCATCCTGACAAAATTAAAGATACCATCATTCATGGCTGTCAGGTCAAGTGAATCTTGTTTCGATGGGTTGTCAGGTGACCTTCGTCTTTTGACAAATCAGGCGTTCCCAAAATGGCCTCACATGCCGGTTTTTAGACTTCACCGCTTATCCAGCGAAACAAACCCTTCCTTTTCTCAGCCGTTGCAGATATTCTCATAAGCCTCCTGAATATGTTTGATGACGTATTTTTTGAGAGGCTTATCCGATTCAAGGATATCAAAACAGTACCCGTCTGACCCCAACAGTCCTTCGGGTATGAAATTACCCAGTTCAACAGGGTCTTCGATTGTATCACCATAAAAACAGATGGATAGCCAACGCGCCGTGGGATCGCCGTCGATGACGTCAATCATTACAAAAAACGGCCTGCCATTCTGCCTTTCATGAATTCCATGCAATGAATAACTGATTCCAGGGCGTTCGCTTTTCGATATAAGCGGCCATCTTTTCAGCCGCATCCTGGGTCATGGTGCCCAACCCCTCGCAGAGTTCCAAGATCTGTGTTTCACTTAAACCCATGGTTTTTGCGAGCAGAAAAGTCTGCACTTCTCCGCCGGCAGGTAACAGCCTACATCCGCCGGTAGTGCCCAAAAATTCGCCATCAATCCGCCGGCACAACCAATCGCTTCAGGGATTCTTCGATGATTTCTGTTGTAAAAGGCTTGGGAATGAATTCGTTAAAACCTGACTGCTTGGCTTTTAGAAAAAGATCTTCGCTCCCATATGCAGTGATCAGCACTTTTAACGTACCAGCCTGGTTGGCAGGGAGGTGTTTGATAAATTCAATACCATCCATACCAGGTAGGCGGTAATCGACAATAATGAGGTCAAAGTTATGGCTCATAGTAGCATTCAGGCCCTCCTCTGCCGTTTCGAGCGCGACGATTTGGCATCCCTCACTTTCGAAAAAAAGTCGCAAGGAGTCCCTAACCCATTCGTCATCATCGATCAATAGTAGGCGCATGCTTCTGAGTTTTGTAAATAAATCCATTCAAAACAACCTCTATAGTTCTTCTTGATAAGGTTTAAACACCTAAAAAATATAGGCTACCCCCCACGAAAACACCGAAAACGTAATTGAACGATTTTATGAGAAGCGAGTCTTTAATACTGTAAGAGAGCATCGGAAGCATGCCGTGCCCGTCCTGCACGAATGATGCGGTGAAGAGCACGGAAAAGGGCACAACCCCCTGATCGTACATCATCACGATCACCAGGTGAGGACCAGATTCGGGTATCAATCCAATGGTAGCTCCGATCAAAACCGTCCACAACATATGCTGCTGGATTAAAGCGACTAGGTTCCATGAATGCATACCGAGGTGCACGAACAGCAAAGCACCGAAACTCCACAAAAAGACCCGTAACAAGTGCCCTTTGATGATGTGGGCATAGATATGAGAAACAAGATAGTGCTCGGATACAATCGCAACCAGATAAATTGGGATGATGGTCAGGATGATAAATGTAATTCTTTTCCAGTTCCAAACACCAGGACCCAATACACCGAACATGACCAATGCCAGAAAGATGACCAGCAACAGAAGCAGAACCCCGCGGACCAGGTTCAATCGTCGCAGATTTTTTAGCATTTGACCTGGATTCAATACATGGCCTATTTTTTCAATATGTTGATCTTCAACCCGACATTGCTCACATATTGCAGCTTTGCAGGATTCACAGGGAGTGATGTTAAACCACGCCACCAGCCGGTCTGTAAGCCAAGCGAAAAACACACCGCAAATAAAAAGGAGAACAAAAAGAAGCGTGGCCGGACCCGGGAATTCGGCAAGCATGACAAAGGCCTCATCTCCGGAGGTTGCAATCATTCCGCCGACGATAGCTCCGAAGCCGATCATGCCGTGCACATAAAGGCTGACGTTCATGAAGGCGCCCACGCATCCGGGAGTCGATCCTAAAAGTGACGCCAATACATATTGGCGCCAGTTTCCACCGCTGATAAAGTGAGCCACTCGCCGTTGACTGACTGCGTCGATAAAATCAACCAAAAGCATCATGATGAATACAAGTACGGTGATTAACGTTGCATGTCCGAATACGGAAAATATTTCCCTTGCATTCAACATTCATCCGTTCCATGGTTTAATCTATTCCTGTGGTATGCATATCCATCCGCATGCCACCCACCACCCTTCGACAACTTTATATCCAGACACTTCAGCACGGTTGGCCAGCAAACTAACCGCCGTACTTTTTCCGCTGCCGCCTTTGCTCCAAACTGAGATTTTCATTGCGGTGTCCTTTTTTTTCCTTCGATTAAAAATCGGCGTCTCTGTAGAATACGTCCCGATCGCATACAGGGCGTATCTATTGGCCTCTGGAAGCTCACCTCAATGATTTAATTCAATAACCGTATTTACATAAATTGTGCCAGTGTTATCAGGGCCAATATACTCAAAACCTGACATGCTATCCGCTTAAATGTGCTGCAATCTTGTTTTATGACCCGAAATTTCGAAAAATTAAGAATTAACTTTTCGCAAATTTTATAAAACCAGGCCGTCTTGAATTTGCCGCAATATTTTTCGGCGCTTTTACTAATGCTAATTCGATCAGGTTATCATCTGATTCAGGATTATATTTTTTAAAAACATCTCCCTCTGAGCCCTTACTGGCATAAGCTTTGCGATATAAAATGCAACAACGCCAGGATAAACAACTATAGTAGCTGTAGCCGGAGAAGTGAAACACGATAGCAAGCGCATTCCTCACCGCTCGCGGCGGGATTAGCGAGCGACCCACGAATCGATTTTATCCATCGGGAAGCGCTTTATTGCGCACCTGCATCGGATCATGGACCGGCAGATTCAACAACAAGCCACCACTGAGGAGATCGCATGAAAAAACATCCACCGGTATCGGGACTATGAAGAAACCGACACAGCCGAACCCGGACGAAATGGCCAAACAGTCCCTGACGCGCATAAAAACCAAAATCATGATCATGAGCGGCAAAGGCGGCGTCGGAAAATCCAGCGTATCGGTTAATCTGGCCATTGCCCTGGCGGGAAAAGGGTTCGCAGTGGGTTTGATGGATGCAGATATCCACGGGCCAGACATTCCCAGGATGCTGGGGCTCCCAGGCCTGCTAAAGGCCAACGTCAACAAGAAACTGGATCCCATGCGCTATTCGGACAAACTGTCATTCGTCTCTATCGAATCGCTCATGGTCAACAAGGATGATGCCGTCATCTGCCGCGGACCGATGAAGCACGGCGCCATCCGGCAGTTCATCGGGGGCGTGGCTTGGGGTGACCTTGATTTCCTGATCATCGACGCACCACCGGGAACCGGCGATGAACCCTTGACCGTCGCCCAGCTCATCAAAGACGCCCGCGTCCTAATTGTGACAACGCCACAGGAGATCGCATTGGCGGACGTGAGAAAGTCTATCAATTTCTGCAAAACCATGCAGATGGAGATTCTTGGAATGGTGGAGAACATGAGCGGATACACCTGCCCACATTGCGGTAAATCCATTGGCATCTTCGGATCCGGGGGGGGTGAACGGACAGCCGCTTTGTCCGGATTGAAACTGCTGGGACGGATTCCCTTCGATCCCAATCTGGTTCAATGCGGGGACGCCGGCATTTCTTACCAGAAGCACTATGCCGATTCTCAGGCAACCAAAGCGTTTGGGTTAATAGCCAGTCAAATATCTACTTCGACCCGAGGTTGACCCATCAGCCTATCATATAGGTATGGAAATCAAAGCAATCAAAGCAATTGAAAAAACGGTAGGAAAGCATGGTATGCTGAAAGTTATCGATGGGCAAGGCGAATCCTCGCAGCATAGTCGATCAATCCAGATAAACAGGTCTGGATTGATTGATATTAGCATCAAAAAAACTACTCCGGTGACAGAGCAGCATCAATTCGAAAAGGCACTGGAAGATATGAATGATCACGCAAAAAAACGCTTATTCAAAGGACTTCGAAGCGATATTGCAAATTGTTTCAAAATGTCATCGTCCCTATTAAAAAACAAGCGTGAGCTTATTGGCAAAGGAGATAGACAGGAAGCTGAAATAGCCAGTAAGCAATGCCAGAAACTTCGCCTAACGGAACGTGCACTCTGGAAACAAATTAAAAAGCTCCATGAATTGATAAATGCAACTCAATAACGGCTACAGACCGGTTTTCCTGTTAGGCCAGCGGAAAAAAATAAATCCTTTGAATTTGCGCCGGATGTGTGTTGGTCTTCAAGGCGCCCCAAATGAAAGCGTATTGGAATACGTGCCATTTGGGACAACGCCGAAGACCGGCGCAAAGACAAGCAAGGCAGGGGAGTTATTTTTTTCCGCTGGCCTTAAGCCATTAGACACGCTTTTTCTTGGGTTTTTTGAAAACCAGAAAGTTACACAACTTACAGACGTCGAATCCGGGATAGGTTTCACCGGAACGCGGAAACGATACGCCGCCATCACGCACAGTTCTTTCCAACATCCAGTGGACCGTGGGTTCAAGCTGGCCACCCGGCCAAATCCAATTGATCTCACCTTGCTCGGTCTTACCAGCGGTCTTGCTGCTGCTGCACATCGGCGTGATGTTCGGCAAATTTAGCAGGTGGCATTGGACACATCCGTGGCATATGGAAGAATTCATGCTCATCGTCATGGCAAAGGGATGCGTATCATGTGCTGCACACCAATCATTACCCAAATGATAGGCCTGCAGCACATCGCTGACACCAAGGACAACATCCGGTTGGTACGGTGCTTTATGTAAAGGGCTGGTTGCAAAGGCAAGTAGGCCATCAGACAGTTGCTTCTTGGTCTTGACAAACTTTTCAGATTGTTCCCAACTTTTGGTATATTTCAGGTGACTCTTGATTTCAGCGTCATCCAAATCTTTCCATCCCATGACGTATTTTGCGTTGGTACAACCTAGCTTCTCCCGGGAACCCAACAATACGTCGCCACGTTGCCGGGATGCAGCGATGTAGTGGCAGAAGGTATAAGGGTGAAGCGCTGTTTTATAGTCTGCATTTTTTTTGAAACCGGCCAGTTCATCTTCGATGAAAAAGTACTTAACCGCCACCGGGTAGTATTTCATCTTTAAAAAGTTCCTCAGACTGAACACGATATCCGCGCTGCTAAGGGCGCCACCGTTTTGGCTGGCATTGGCGAGAAGTGTCTCGGCGAGGGCGACATCATCCAGATATTTACTGGTATCGATCGGCACAATGGATTCCTTGGCCAGGTTAAAGTGTGAAAAGGGCATGTTATTCTCTCCTTAGTCATCATGGATGGTTATATCGGTCTCTCCCGCGGGCAGTGGTACGATAAATACCGGCTTTCGCGTTCTGCGCAGAACCTTCTTAGAGGTGCTCCCAAAATACGCATGCTTTAAAAAGCCCTTGCCATGGGTTCCCATAAAAATGACATCGCAATTTAATTCGTCGGCTTTTTCGAGAATTTCATCGGCAGGATATCCTTGCACGACCTCGATGGAATCAACAATTCCCTCGGCTTCAACATCACTTTTCAACTCTCTATTACACACGGTTTGAAGACGCTCCAGGATGCGCTTTTTTGCGTAGGCTACTTTTTCTTCTGAAATGCTTAAGGTATTTTCAGCATCAAGATAGGTCATGGTTAGTGCCATGGCAGTGGGTGACATCGTTTCAAGTACGTGTAGGACGGCCAATTTGGCCCCGTGCTTTTTGGCCGAGTTAATGGCGTAACGCAGCAAAAAAGCAGAATTGGATGAAAGGTCGGTAGTGTAAAGGATTTTTTTTATTTGCGGCATCATCGTTAAATCCTCCTGAAAAAAATCAAATTTCGTGAATAGTTTTTCTTCCACAACTACACTTTGCATAAAATTTGCCATCTTTAGCTCAAATATTTTAACATACTTTCAATGAGATATAATTGACCTTGAACGACGACACATAAGCAGCCAACGATTGTTAGAAGATTTTCGAAAATATACTTGATAATTTTTCTAATGTTTTAACAGATTGCTGCCAAGCGAAACAACATAGAAATACTGGAACATCCGATAAAGCAGCCCAAATTGAGTATCTTAAAGCCTATAGTATCCCCAAAGCGCACACCGACCCCTATGGCATAAAAATTGATTTCGCATAGTCGGTAACTCGATACAATCCTGAAGAAAGAACCGATGGCTGTATAGATAAGGATGGCGAAACCATGGCCTTTGAACCCTTTGAGACGGTCATTTTGGCTTCGGGGATGCTTTCCGCATCCGGGCCGGAACCAGCCATTGAACAGGCGGTGACAGCCGTCGAGGTAATCGGAGACGCTGAAAAGGTCCTGGACATTTTCACGGCCGTTCATGCCGGGTATGCGCTGGCACTCAAGTATTAGGAGGCTTTAGATGACTGACATCTCCTTTGCAGACATTGCCATTGTTTCCTGCGGCACCCTGAGTCTCGAACTGAACCATCTCAGAGCCGAAGGGTTTCTGGATACGAAGCATGTGTTTTTCACGACACCTGGACTTCACGAAGACATCTATGAGCTTGAGCGTCAACTGCTCGATCGGATTACCAACGCCAGGGAAAAAGCGGCCAAGGTCCTGGTCGTCTACGGCGGCAAGTTCTGCTACGTCAATGCCGACAAACCGACCCGCACCATGCAGCAAATCATCACCGAGCAGGGGTCCGGTGTGGCCCGGGTTCAAGCCACCCACTGCATGGACATGCTCGCCAGTGAAGCCGAACGGGAAAGAATTGCCGCCGAAATGGCCGGTGGAGAAAAGGTCTGGTGGATGACCCCCGGCTGGATCAAGTTTCGCCACAAGGTTTTCAAGGGGTGGGACAAGGGGTTGGCCAACGAAAACTTCCCCAGGCATAGCGGCGGCGCCGTTGTTTTGGATGGCATCGGTTATCTGGACACGTATATGACCGAACACCCGGAAGACTTTTTGGACTATTCCGACTGGATGGGCATTCCCATCATTCCCTATCCAGTCAGTCTTGACCGCTTTAAAAGGCTGCTTACCGAGCAAGCCGAAAGGCTGCATGGCAACGGCGCGCAAGGATAGCAGCGGAATTCACAACGAGGCCACGGCATGTATTCTCGCAAACAGTTTCTCGTGAAGGCCCTGCAGAAAGTAACCCAGCTCATAGGAGCGACCCCCTTTTGTTCGCCCCCGCTCCAAGAACCTGAATCACCCAACTCGAATGATTTTGATACCAAAAGATTGTTCCAACAAGCCATGGCACTGGGCATAGACCCCGGAACGATGGATATTATCCAGCTCAGCCGGATTGTTACGCAAGCAGAGCAGGTCGATACGAAAACACGCAGCTGACGTTCGAACCTTTTTCATCGAGCACATATAGGCGTTAATCACCACCACTAAAGGAGGGGCTATGGAACGATACGGAGGAAACTATCTGGAAGAACGTAATCTTGTGGCGCGATGGCCGCAGCCGATTCCAGCCGTCGTCACGCTGCTATTCACGCTGGTCTTATTTTATGCAACCTGGTGGATTTTCCAGGATCCACGCGGTTGGATGCGGATGTACACGCCCTATGTGGGCTATATGTACACCCGCTGGTGGCTCATCGTACTGATCTGGATGGTTTATATATTTAACTACTGGCCCCTCAAAAGAGCCTGGCTGGAAAAGACCCATCCGGTGATCAAAGGAATTGTCCTCACGGCTATCTCTTATGGCGTCCTCTATATTCTGATCAAAGGTTTTTTCGAAGGGCTTCTGGGAAATTTCGGTCTGGCTTATTTTAATCCCGGGCAACTGATGAAACTGCCGGGAGTGACGGAATTTTTTGCCATCGAATATGCGGCCCTGGCTTGCCTGATGTTTGCTGCCATCGCTTCCTGGTTGAGTCCGGCCTGGGTTGTTGCCTGTGAGGAAGCGCCCTGGCAGGATTTACAACAACCGGGCAAGGGCATCAGCATTCTGGTAATGACCTTTTTCCTGAGCACCGTCATCTATTTTATGACCATGCATTCGCACATGGGCATTTTATACTACCCCTGGCAGTATTTTACTTCCATTGCGCCGCCCTATTGGGAAAAATTCGCCAATACCGTCTCCGGAAATTTCCACGTCTCCTGGATTATGTGCTGTACGGTAACGGTCTGGATGGTTGAAACCATCTGGGGGCGCTATCCGTTCAATCTGATCAAACGCAACTGGTTGCGGCGCCTGGTGGCCTTTTTCGGGATCATCGGTATTGCCTTTGCCATGCACTTCTTTCTCTATTTCGTTCAGGAGCTGACCTGGGGACCGGCCATTCGGGGCACCCGCAGGGCGTTTGCGCCGGATTGGCGCTGGCTGCACGTCGGTGAAATGGCGGTATTCTTTCTGGTACCGGCTCTGTTTATTACCTTTTACTGCAACAACTGGCCTAAGAAATTCAGTATGCCGGTGAATGTGCTCATCCGGACAGCGATAACCATTGTTGCCGCCATCCTGCTGTATATTTTCTACTATAAGACGTCGCATAATTTTTTAGGCACCCAAAAAGGGTTTTCACATCCCCAGCAGTTTCCCATGATCCCGACCATCTGGCTGATCAATATCTGGCTGGTGCACCACTGGTTCATGGACAACTGGCCCGGCTGGAAGATGATTCCCAAAACCGCCCAAGAAATTTCCAGCGACCATGAAACTGAAGAAACTCAGATCAGCGACATAAGGTGGAGTCCCTCTTTTGGATGGGGCCTCGGTGCAGGGGTCGCTGCCGGGGTGGTTGTCTATTTTATAGCGATTGGTTTACTGCCGGTATTCTACAATGCAATCACTGTCATCAAATAGCTCATTGTAATAGGAGTTATGTCGTTTAGGAGTTCCATGGATACGATAAGGAGGTAAAAATGACTGAGGATAAAGGCAAAACAAACCGTCGCGACTTTTTTAAAGGTGCGGCCGCAGGTTTGATGGGCGGTACCTTGGCCATGATGGGGGTTTATTCCTATGCGCCTTGGCGCAAAGCCCATTTCCCCAAGATCGAACGCAAATTGGCCGACATCGGGGCCTGCAAAAATATAAAAGTCACCAATATTTCGGAAACCAGCTGGTTTGAAAATGCGCATCTGATGGGTGATATCAAAGGTGCCGGCGGTCTGTTGGTCAATCAATACGACTACAACTGGCCGCCATTCGGGGATGGTGCCGGCCTGGGGAAGGGCTCCTATCAAAAGGGGATCGACAAGATCAAACACTTGCTGCCGGATCGACTGGAGGAGGCGTGGGAAATTACAGAAAAACTGTCGGTGCATCCGGAAAATGCCGGCGGCTATGCCTGCCTGATCGAACTGGAAGAAGTCAATGGACAAAAACACAAGTACCTGCTGGATTCAGGCTGGTCGTATAAATGGACCGACGAATGCTTCAAACGTGAAGGAATCGATAAGATGCTGGAAAATAGAGAGATTGAGGCACTCTTTATCTCCCACGAACACTTCGACCATTTCTGGGGTTTGCCGGTTACCATGAAATATGACCCAACGATTACAATATATATACCGGATGGCTTCTATCCGGAAGGGCTTCAGTATATCAAGGATTCCGGTCATACGGGCAAGGTAATCAAGGTTAAGGCCGGTTTAAACCCGGTCATCCCGGGTATGGCCTCTTTTGTATTTGCAATTCCGATCATCTGCCGCGTCTATGGGGAGCAATCGCTGTATTTCAATATTAAGGACAAGGGGTTGGTGAGCGTCACCGGTTGCTGTCATCAAAGCATCATTCAATTTGCCGAGACTGCGTATCGCGAAATCAAATATGAAAATGACAACCTGTATGGCGTTTATGGGGGGCTGCATATTTCACCCTTTGAGGACTGGGACCCCAAATATGACGATCTTGTGATCTCGCTGGGTAAATATGGCTTTGAAAAAATCGGCTGTAACCATTGCACGGGTATCCTGTGTGCCAAAAAATTTATTTCCGCCGGCTATCCGGTGGTAGAGGGCACCGCACAAAACCGTTCCAAAGACAAGGCCTACTTGGGAAATGGCGATAAAATCGGATTTGGGATTGAGGTATAAGGGCCGAGGTCCTGACTTCCAGGGACATCGATATCCTATGGTTGAGTTAATCGATAGGAGCAAATGATACCGGGGGTTGAGATGACTTATCATTCCCCCGGTATCATTAGAGGGAAAAAGGAGCATTATGATGAAAGCAATAAGATTATTTCCATCGAATTTAAGGGACAAAAAAAATAGATGGCTGGTACGGACAGGGCTCGAATGAAACTAAACCAGTTGTACCCAAATGACATTTTATCCTCCCCGGATCAAGGAATTCAGGAATTAATGCGCGGGTTCCTGGTGCGGACGAATTTCGTGCCCGGTGTTCGCCATGTCATCGGATGGCGGGGGTTAGCGGAATCTTATACCAGCGTGGAAGGGTGGACCGCTAAGATCAAAGGCCGGGCCGGGGTTTTCGGGATGTATTTTTCCGGAACCGAAAAAGCAGCCGGGTGGATAAACGGACGGTTTGCGTTATGCTATTTTCCCGACCCCGGGGAAGAATTGGTCGAACACTGTTCTTTGCAGGCCGGGGCGTATACGCAGAAACAAGACTATTCCCTTAATATAAGAGACTTTTTAAAATACCCGCAGCTGTGCGAACTGTTTACTATCGGCGTGATCCATCTTGGTATAAACATGGCGGACCATGCCACCGATGCCCTGATTCTCGGAATGGAAAGCATCTCTCATCAGCGGCTCATTGCCCAAGACGGGGTATCATTGCCCTGTGAGGGCCGGGTCGTGGAAATAGTAAAGCCGGGTGGGTATGATCAAAATTTTCCGTCCTATGACACCGCCTTGGCTTTTTACCAGGTTCTGGCGGCCTCCATTACCTTTAATCTCGAAAAGCCCCCGGCTTACGTGAGGCAGCTTCACCGGCCCGGCAAGGAAATCGTCTATGACGCCGCCGGCCGTCATTGGGATATTTCGTCGGGCGCCTCCCGAGACAAACTGTTATTTCTGGGCTACGGAGACGCCGGTTGTAAAACCATCATTGAACATAGGGTGAACCAAGCGGGACCATTTGATCACGATGTGGCCTGGGAACGAGGGCTTCCTGCCATATCGGAAGTTAAAGATTCGCTCTGGTGGACGGCCCATCAAATAAGCGATTTTAAAACCCTGGACAAGAAGGCGTTAGGTATCGATGACAGACCCCAATTGATTGTGCTGACGGGTTTTCTCGGGTCCGGCAAGACCAGTTTCTTACAACATTTTATCGAATATCAGGTTCAACTGAATCGGTTTGTGGCCATCATTCAAAATGAGATCGGTGAAATCGGTCTGGACGGAAAATTATTGGATCATAATTATGCCGTCACAGAAATCGACGAGGGTTGTATCTGCTGCACCCTGGTGGGCAATCTCAAAAAAGCAATCCATCAGATCTTATCCCGTTTCCATCCCGACGTTATCGTCCTTGAGACCACAGGAGTCGCGAACCCTTTTAACCTACTAGATGAAATATCGGAAGTGGAAGAATTGGTCCGTTTCGATTCCATAACGACACTGGTTGACGGTCTGAACGTCTGTGAATCGATTGAAGCCGTTGAGGTCGCAAAAGAGCAAATAACAGCGGCTGACATTCTTTTATTAAACAAGAAAGACCTGCTGACAGACGTCCAACTTGAAAACAGTTATCGGATGGTAAAGGCGCTAAATCCAACCGCTCCGATCCTGCCGGTCAGTCATGGTGACATCAATCCGGCCTTATTGTATGGCGTCGACCCGCAAGATGAACCGCCGGCAGCAGCCAAAAAAGAAAGTCAAGAGAACGCTCACCAAATCCACTATTCGCATAAACACAACATGCTTTCGAGTCATAAATTTTCGTTTTCGACGCCTTTGGACAAGGCGTCCTTCATTGAGGCAATAAAAACGATCCCCCGTGGGGTTTTTCGTGTCAAGGGGGTCATCGATTTTACCGATTCCGACAAGCCTCTACTCTTTCAATATGTTGGCGGCCGCTATGAATTTTCGGAGTTTAATAATCCGAACATGCCGGAACGGTTTCTTGTCCTGATTGGTCAAGATCTCAAAAAAGGTGCTGAACTTATTGATTGGTCGAAAGGGTTTATGTGCACAGAGGCCCCTGCCTCTCTTGCCAACTAGGGGATGAAAAAGAACATGCCGAGGCCCAAAAAACCAAGATTCGTATCCGGATACCCGATCATCGCCGCCTTCGTTCCCCAGGGCATGCCCATCACCGGGGAAGTGATGCTGTCAGTCGAAGAACTGGAAGCCATCCGATTGAGCGATTTCGAGCGACTGGATCAGGAAGCGGCGGCCGACCTCATGCAGGTCTCCCGCCAGACCTACGGCAGGATTCTATTCACGGCCCGCGGTATCGTCGGTGAAGCCCTGGTGACCGGCAAAGCCCTGAAAATCGCCGGGGGCAACTATGCCATGCGCGGCGGCGGCAGACACCGCCGGGGCCGGGGCCGGGGCCGGCGGGGCCGCATGGGCGAGGAAGAGTAGCATGAGCATGCCGGCGAAGGGAATAGATAACGATGGAGTTTTATTTTTGAGATTTTAGAAGTTTACAAAAACGGTGAACAGATACCCCAAACAGAAGGGAGGTGACTAATATGCCCAAAGGAGACAAAACCGGCCCGGACGGACAGGGTCGACAATCAGGCAGAGGACAAGGCCCCTGCGGCCAAGGCGGCCAACCGCCCCAACCCCAGGGAGGGGGTGGCAGACGCGGCGGTCGCGGAACCGGCCAGGGTAAAGGCCGGGGTGGCGGTCGTGGACAGGGAAAAGGCGGCGGCTCAGGCAGAGGACGCGGCCAGAATCAGTAATCGACAATCATGTACCATCAAGGAGGACATCATTATGCCAGGACTAGACAGGAACGGCCCGATGGGGGCCGGATCCATGACCGGCGGTCGCAGGGGAATCTGCGGGCACGCAGGGGGAGCATTTGACCGACCCGTTTACGGCGGCGGTTATGGCTATGGAAGAGGAATGGCATTCAGACGCGGATTCGGCAGGGGCCGTGGTTACGGCTTCGGGCCAACCGACGGCGGAGTTCCGTATCCGCAAGCCTATGGCAGCGGGTATCCGGTAAGCAAAGCCGATGAAATGGAGATGCTCCGGAGCGATGCCGAGGCCATGCGACAATCACTAGACGCCATCCAGCAAAGACTCACCGAACTGGAAAAAGAAGGCTCCGAATAGCAATGGCCCGGGGTACCGGCCTGACGGACATAGGGATGCAAAATTCCGCCACCCCGGTACCCCAACTAACGGCTTAAGGACCCGGCCGGCATATCCATTCCATGAAAATCACCCTTATCTACGACAACGTCGTTTGGGATCCGACCCTGAGGGCCGACTGGGGCTTCGCCTGTTTGGTGGAAACCGCCGGGCGGACCCTCCTGTTCGATACGGGAGCCAAGGGCGACATTCTCCTTGGCAATATGGAACGGCTCGGTATCGACCCGTTGGCCATCGATGCGGCGTTCATATCCCACGGCCACTGGGACCATAGTGGTTCGAAAAAAATGGAAAGGAGTAATCAATGGCTATCGAAGTGTTGATCAGACGACGATTTATCAAGGAAAAAGAAGCGGCGCTCGCCCCCCTGATCGTCCGCTTAAGATCTCTCGCACTGGCCCAGCCCGGCTATATCTCCGGTGAAACCTTACAATGCATCGATCCCGAGGATGAGGATGAATTCCTTGTTAGAAGCACGTGGCGATCCGTGGAAGATTGGAAAACATGGCTTCACAGCAAAGAACGAACAGCGATCCAGAGCGACATCGACACCATCACGGGCGAAAAAACTGAATACCGCTTATACGAACCCCTGGTAAGCGGCATTATTCCAAAGTATGCAAAGACGGAATAAGCTGAGTAGACAAAATTGGACAGACAGGCTGACTCCCATCTTGAGCAAGGTTTCACCAAGCACACAACTGGCTATCGGATAGCCCTGACAGAACGCTCCCGCTACATGCACCCCAAATCGTATCCCGAATTCCGTATCCTGAAAAAATAGTTGAAATCAGGTCTCGGGCACAAAACCACGGAAAAGCCTTTAAAAAAGACCAGACTAAAAAACAACCGCCGATAAATGGATTTTTAGAAAGTTTTCGTAAATGGATTCGCAAATTTTCTAAGCACAGCTTCCCACCAGGCTTCATTCGCCTATCACCCGATTGCTATCTCCCAAACTGAGCGATTCACCTTTCTCGGAGAAGGTCGATGGTGAAAGATATCGGTTTGGTACCATTGATTGTAGGGCTCTAGAGATGAAACCCATTGGGTTTGCCGATCTCACCACATCTTCGGCGTTAGATATCGCCGCGCATAGTTGACTATAGCGCGACGACATCTGCCTTGAATCTGCGGCAAGCTCGACAATCGCTCAGCTTGGGTATCTAAAACATCTGCCATGCAACTATTAAACTATTTTTTAATGGCACACTTCATGCTTTTTTAAATGATGATGAAACAAAGCAAAGAGCGGATAGCGCTTCATTCTCGGGTGAGTTCACGATATCGATCATTAAAGGTACAACCGAAATGACAGCAACCCCATCTCAAGAAGCCCTCCGGCAAATGGCTTCCCGGTGGTTGCCTCCCTCTCATGGCGCCCACCGTTTTCAAATCCATACAGACACCACGGATTTCTTCCGGGTGGAATATGGCGATGTGGTTGTTCTTGGCGGTAGTCCCTATCTCATTCGCCATAATGCCAAGGAAGGAAGGTTTGGAATCGATGACGATGTCAAATTTTGGGTGAAGCACGCCATTGATCTGAAAAGCGGAAACCCGAAGATCCTCAAGTTGGTCTTTTACGAAAAGTTTACGAGCAGTATCGGCAGCATTGCCTTCGAGTGCTTTCGCAGCCCCAGAAAAGAGGCGCGAATTCTGGATCTGGTCGCCGGCCATCAGAACTTCATGAATGGCTATGCGATAAAGGATCAAGCGGACAACCTCATTCGCGTGCTTGATTTTATTAAGGGTCAATCTCTCTATAATTATGTGGAGGGTATGAGTCTGGACCATCAAACCTATTTTTACGATCGCTTGCCTGTCATTTTAAAGAGCTTTATTGAATGCATCGAGGCCGTCCGTTTTCTTCACGAGCATGGCGAAAAACACGGAGATATCCGGCGCGATCATATTCTAATAGACCGCCACAGCGGGCGGTACCGATGGATCGATTTTGACTTTAATTTCCGGCACCGGGAAAATGTTTACGGCTACGATCTTTTTGGTTTAGGTAACGTATTGATATTTTTAGTTGGTATGGGGGATGTATTGCTGCCGGAGTTGAGGAATCAAGACAACCCTGCCTTGGAAAGGCTGGCAGAAGAGGATTTAAATATCGTGTTTAACAACCGCGTCGCCAATCTAAAGAAGATTTACCCATACATTCCCGAATCCCTCAACCGGATTCTGATGCACTTTTCCAAAGGTGCCAATTGGTTTTATGAGAACACGGTACAATTGTTGGATGATTTGAGAGCGGTCCAAACATCAACCCCACCGTTAACAAAGCCGGAGGAGTGAAAAAATGATTTTTAACGATAGGGCGTTCAACAAAAACATTTTGATTGCCGTGGACGAATCGGAAAACGCAGGCCGTGCAGTATCATATGTAGGTAAATTACTTGCGAGACAAAAAGGATTTAAGGTTTTAGTCCTGCATGTCATTCGCCAACCTGAAGAAGATTTCTTTCCAACACCTGCTGATAAAGACAAATGGCTCGAAGAGTATAAGCTGAAGGTTAATGCTATGCTTAAGCGCTATCGCGAGATCCTGATCAGTGACGGATTTGAGCCGGGGGATGTATCGGTCCGCTCAACGCTCCGTACCTGTCCTTCGTTAGCGGAGTGCATCCTGGCCGAACGCAACCTAACAAACTGCAGCACCATTGTGGTAGGCAGGCAGGGAATCTCACGAAGCGAAGAGTTCCTTTTCGGCAGTGTCTCCAGCAAGATCGTCAACCATGCCCGCAACTGCACGGTGTGGGTGGTAGAATAACATTAAAAAAGGAGGTATTCTCATGGAGAAAAAAATCTTAATGGCTGTCGACGATTCGATCCACGCCACGCAATCATTGCGCTATGCAACCAAAATGTTCAGTGGTTCGAAGGATGTCACGTTTACCCTTTTTCATGGGCAACCAATGATTTCACAATATCTTCTGGATGAGGCCAGAACCCATCCAAAGGCCAATGCGAGCCTAAAAAAAATCATCAAAAAAAACGCCGCGGAAGCACAAATGCTCCTTGAAAAGCAGAAAAAGCGGATGGTCACAATGGGCGTCCCCAACGAACGCATCGAAATGGTTACCCAGCCAAGGATGATAGGGCGATCCAAAGATATTCGGGAATATGCACACAAAGGCATTTATGACGCCATCGTGGTGGGACGACGGGGTCTGTCGCGGATTCAAAAGACCTTTATGGGCAGTACAAGTGCCGAGTTACTGGAAAGCGCCGAAGTGATCCCGGTATGGATGGTAGACGGCAATGTGACGTCTCAACGGATCCTGGTGGCAGTGGACGGCTCCGAAAGTTCGTATCGTGCACTTGATCATGTCGAATCCATGTTCTCAGAAAATCCGGAGATAAAATATAGCCTGTTTCATGTGTCTCCAGATGTAGAAGATATGGATGGCATCTTTTTGGGAAAGGATGATCCTGATATTCAAGATCTCGTTACGCAGGCTTCGGAACGACTGATAGGCAAGTTTTTTGCCGATGCAGCGCAAAAAGTAAAGGAAGCCGGTATAGCCGCTGATCGGGTTGAAATCTTAACGACTAAACGAAAGGCAAAAGTAGGCAAGATGATCCTCGAAGAAGCCAAGAAGGGGAATTATGGCACAGTGGTCGTCGGCCGACGGGGGGCGGACCGTGCTCACTTTTTTGGAAGTGTTTCTCGGTATGTGACTGAAAGGATAGCAGATCGCGCGTTGTGGCTTGTTGTTTAGAAAGGAGGCTCACGCTATTCTGGAAATAAAGAAGATTCTCCTCCCTTTGGATTTGACAGAAAATTCGTCAAAGATCCTGCCTTATGTGTTGTCGATTTCTGAGAAATACAACAGTCTCGTGTACCTACTCCATGTGGTCCAGGATCTTAATCGATGGGGCAAGCTCTATGTGCCCCATCCTTCTATGGATAAACTCCAAAAAGAAGCCAATGAGGCTGCTAAGAAAGCCATGGACACTGTTTGTGAAAATCAGTTGCAACGCTGCCCCAATTTTCAAAGATGAGTCGTTTCCGGAGACGCTGCTGAGGAAATTCTAAAAACCATTGAATCCGAAGACATCGACCTGTTGATTATGGGAACACATGGCCGAAAAGGGTTGGAGCACCTGATCTTTGGAAGTGTAGCCGAAAAAGTGGTTAAGAAATCACCGGTTCCCGTACTCTCACCCAAGCTGAGCGATTGACGAGCTTGCCGCATATTCAAGGCAGATGTCGTCGCGCTATAGTGGCCTATGCGCGGCGATATCTAACGCCGAAGATGTGGTGAGATCGGCAAACCCAATCGGTTTCATCTTTAAAAATGATAATCACCAGTACCAAGCCGATATCTTTCACAATCAACCTTTCCCGATAAAGGTGAATCGCTCAGTTTGGGTTTCAATATGACGACTTCTAATTCCCATAGCTGGTGATAAAATGCTTCATTGCCTTCAATGTGCGGGGATCAATGGGCTTGAGACAGGGTAGGAGCTTTTCGATGGTTTCTGCATCCACTTCGATTGTTTTACGGATGTATTCGGTATAGATCCGACCCGCATTGCAAAAAGGCCTACCGCATATGTTGACAAATCCGTCTAATTCATCATTTTCAATGATCGGCAACACCCACTTATTCATCCCGGCGGCACACTCACCCGCAATACAATTATTTTTGGCCTGGGCGGCATGCATCAATATCATAAGCAGTCTCTTGCATATTCTTTCGGCGCCGTTCTGGTTTGTTTTGATTAGAGCGCACAGGCCATTGGCCCAAGGTAAATCACCTGAGGTCCTGCGTGCACCGTTTTTCGTTAATGTGACCGCATTCACAGCGAAACGATCATAAAGCGATTGCTCAAAGTGACGCCAGTCAATTTGGGTGAGGTCATGAACTATCAGTGCCGAGGTCCTCACGGTTAAGTCTCCTTTGCTATTTTGCGCATTTGCAGGCATGCTCATAGGCCTCCTGGATACGTTGGCCCACATATTCTTTAAGAGACTCATCGGATTCAGTAATGTCAAAACAGTAACCGTCCGATCCCAATAGTCCTCCCGGTATGAGGTCCCCATGATCATCGGGGTCTTCAATAGTATCTCCAAAGAAACAGACAGAGAGCCAACGCTGCTTTGGATCGTCGTCAACAATGTCGATCATGACAAAAAGCGGCCGGTCTTTTTGCTTTTTGTGAACCCCCCGCAATGAAAAGCTGATTCCGGGTCGCTCGTGAAATTCGATTTCAACCCCTTCTTTCTGCAGAAGATCTTGGAACAGGGATATAAAAATCGCTTTTGTTCCAAGGGTGTCGTCCATCCAGTCATCAATAAATTTCTGTGTCTTAAATTCTGCAATTCGCTCCTCGATAAAATCCGCCATTTCGCCTGCCTGATCTTGAGTCATTGAATCCATTCCTTCGCACAGGGCCGCAATTTCTTCCTCACTCAGGCCTGCAGTCTTTTCAATCATAAAGGTTTCTACCTCCCCTCCCTGAGGCAGCAGCCCGCATCCTCCTGCGGTTCCCAAAAAATTACCATTGCTGAAGATGGGAACGGCAATTTTCATCAGTCCGGCATCACACTCCCCGATAACCGCTTTCCGGGTTTGTTTGGCCTGAGCCATGAAATTTTGATTTCCCGGTGCGCATATGGCGGCAAGGGAATCTTTGTTGGCCTTTATTTGCGGGCATAGTCGGTTGCACCAGTGTGGTTTTCCGGTAATCCCGATCCCGGATGTATTATAAACGGTGCAGTTAATGTGAAATCGGTCATACAGCTCTTTTTCAAATGCAGCCCATTCTTCTTTCGATAAAATATCGGTCAACTCCATGTGTCAAAATCTCCTTTAGTTTATTATTTCCACTAAATGTTTTTCAGGCAGCCCTGCAATTCGATGCCAGTGTAGGTTTCAGCTTGAATCACAATTTATCTGGACAGCGGCCCATCACCGCCTGTGCCACGCCTGCCTCCGCCCATGCCACGGCCGCCGCCACCTAAGCCACGACCGCCGCCCATGCCGCGGCCTGTTTTCCCGGCCAAACGAGGCGACGTCTGATCCTGCGGGGTGGATTTAAGCGACCCGGCGGAGAATTGTTGTACCACTTGAGACACCGTGCCAGAGACATTGGTGATGACTTGAATACCGGCTTTATCGAAAACCCTAAGCGCGTTCGGACCACAGTTGCCGGTCAATACGACCGAGGCTCCATTTTCAGCGATGAGTTGTGCCGATTGAATCCCGGCACCACCACCTTGCTCGGCACTTGCATTGGCGACGGCCTCAAATTCCAACGTGGCCGGATTGACAATCAGATAATAGGGGCACCTTCCAAAACGCGACTCAACGTTACTGTCGAGCGTCTGCCCGGTTGATGAAACTGCGATTTTCATAATAAACCTCCGATTGCATTTTCCTGAATATACTTGTTTAACGATTCCAAACCGCACAAATCGTCGGGATTAAGCGGAAGCCGGGTGATTGGATACCCGTTGAATTGGCTTGTAATGTCTTCCATCGGCGCCTTGCTGTTGACCTTATTTATCATAACCCCGCCAATATCGATTCCAATATCTGCCAATTTTTGTCGTATACGGATGGCCTCCGAAAAAGACAGTTGATCGTTGTTGAGAACCAGGTTGATCCGGGTACCGTTGTCGGCAAAGTGTTTTTGCAGGTGGTTATGGTCATCGATCATAGACTCCAGTCGGGCTCTAACCTTATCTTGCTCGATTTCTCTTTTCCCCAATTGTATTTTCGATATGATTTCTTTTTTTGCATAAATCTGGCTCCTAAGCGTCAGCAGCTCTTTTAGCCAGATCAGAGTTATAGAAGGCAGAGAAAAAAAGCGCATGGTCAAGGCCGTGGGTGGCATATCAAACACGATATGTTCTCTTTTTTTCTCGGTATGGAGCGTATTTTCGAATGCCAACAATAAAGCATACTCTTCCAACCCGGGCGAATATTTCAGAATCTTATAGTAGTTTTGAATATTAAACGCACTTTGGTAACTGTAAGCCTTTTTCAGTTGCGCTTGCGTATCTTTCAGATAGGTTTTCGTCCAAAGATCCAGATCCACCTCTTTAACGGCCAGGTTCCGTAACACCACGGTTGTTTTTTCAGAGAATTGGCGCCGAAAAATATCACTCTGGTTGTGTGCCGGATCCATAGACACCAACAGCGTATCGTGCCCCGTATGTGCCAGATTCAATGCGGTTAGGGCCGACGTTGTTGATTTTCCGACACCGCCTTTACCGATAAAAAACTGGATCATAGAACCCATAGCAGCACGCTTAATCGATTTCTAAAACTGAAAATAAGTCGCCCAGGGGATCGTGGGCAGTTGAGACCTTGTCGAGCATGATATTCAGCTCCCTGTCCATTAAGGGTAAAAGGTCCATGGTGATGTGAATTGGCGGTGCCGGGATGCCGATAAATGCACCCAGGACGAGGATTCCGAATATGTTGTCCAGCTCATTGATTTCGTACTCAACCGTTTCGATAGCCCGACTGCGCATCACCGTATCTGAGGCTTTAATGACTGCTACCATCTTGCGTTTAATGCTATTCATCACCAAAGGCATTACCCTTTATCTTCTTTCCATTTTCCTCTGATTCGCTCAACGGACAGCACATCACCACCCCGGAATATTTTCCCGTCAAACGCAATACGTTTCTGAGAAGGGTAGTAATAATAAACAGAATACAGGGCCATCAAAAGGGTTGCCGCCAGATGAAAACGCGGCAGTTGCAGAAAATACCCGACCAATGCCAAATAGGGCACCACTAAGGCCATGCCGGTCAGATTGCGCTCGAATTGGTAAAGTACAAGTTGAGGGACCTTGACGAGACGGCGTTGTCGGTGGGCGAAAAGCGACCGGTAAAGAATCGGACCCGCAAATGCAAAAACAGCCGCCAGAATAAAAATGGCTGGCGCGATCCCGGCGATGAGCTGCTTCGGCAAACCTATCGGTTGGTGAACCTGTCTGAACAGATACACAGCCAAAAAACCGACCATGGCCGGTGTCAAAAAAGAAAAATAGATTTTTTTTAATCGGTCGGGCATTTGGTTTACAAAACCCCTTAAATGTTGGGCTGGGATATCGCCAGTTGCAATACCCCATATTTTTCGGTTAGTTTGTCAGGTTGCCACTGCTGCAGGTTCTTCTGTGGTGTGCGTCGGCGAGAAAAATTTGATCAGCCCCTCGATCAGGATCCAGACTGCGATCACCAGGATGATAAGATTGACGACTTCCAGGAGCAGATTACTGGCCGTGCCGAATTTGAACTGATTAAGCACCACGGCCCAGATGGTCATGACCGACATGAACACGGCTGGCGCGCCTGCAACCAACCACTTCCAACCGCCTTTGGCTTTCAGGTACAAGGTGATGATGATCAACGCCAGGGCGGCGAGTGTCTGGTTGACAGCGCCGAAAAGCGGCCACAGCGCCAGTGCGCCCTTGCCGCTGGCACCGGTGGCAAAGGCTAGAATCAACGCGCTGCCGACAGCCGCGGCTGTGGCCGTATAGCGGTTGGTTAAAAAATTCAGTTTGAGGCCCTGGCCCAGTTCACCGATCACATAACGTTGAATGCGGGTTGCCGTATCCAGGGTGGTGCCGGCGAATGAAGCCACGAAAACGGCCATGATCGCCAGGGTGAACGTTTTGGGGATACCGAGGGCCATAATCATGTTTGCCCCGCCATCCACAAATGCGGAAATTTTGGATCCAAGACCGGCGGCGGAGGCCCAGGACGCATAGTGGGTGGTCCAAGCCGCCACGCCGGTGAGCGTCTCGCCTGCCTTGGTGGTATAGCCCATGCCGATACCGGCAGCAACGGCGATGATAACCAACGTTGCCAGGGCGCCTTCCATCAACATGGAGCCGTAGCCCACAAACAGGGCGTCTTTTTCATTGCGAACCTGTTTGGCGGAGGTCCCCGAAGAAACCAGCGCATGAAAGCCCGAGATCGCCCCGCAGGCGATGGTGATGAACAGGAACGGCCACATGGGTGGGGCTTCGGCCGGCGTCATCTGTACAGCGGGCGCGACGATCTCAAGATTGCCGCCGAAAGCGGCAAACATCACCCCCAGAACCAGCAGCGTCATGGCAATCACCAGTTGATGGGAATTGATGAAGTCGCGTGGCTGCAGCAGGGTGGTGACCGGCAGGATCGAGGCGATGAACCCGTAGGCCAAAAGGATGATGGTCCACACGCCGGTGGGGGGAATCCCGGCGATGGCCGGCATTTTAAAGGGAAGATAAGGTCCCAGGAACACACAGACATACATGGCAAGCACGGCGTAGATCGACCATGCCATGATGTTGGCCCCCTTCTTGTAAATCAGATAACCGAGGTAGATCGCAATCGGCACCTCCACCCAGACGGCCAGGACCGACTGGGGATACATGGCAAAAATCACCGCGATAACCAGACCGAATATGGCGATCACGATCCACAATTCCAGAAAAACAATCAGAAAGAAAAGAAACTTGGTGCGATCATTCACATACTTGGCGGTGTACTCCGAAATCGATTTGCCCTGATTGCGCATGGAGATGATCAACGATCCAAAATCGTGCACCGCACCCATGATGATGCTGCCCAAAAAAACCCACAACAAGGCCGGTACCCATCCCCAGATGATGGCAATCGCCGGACCGACGATAGGACCGGTTCCCGCGATCGATGTAAAATGGTGGCCGAAGATCACCTCTTTTTTGGTGGGGACATAATCCATGCCGTCTTCAAGTTCGACGGACGGTGTCTGGGCAACGCCGGATAGGGCAAATATTTTACTGCCGATGTATTTGCCGTACAATTGATACATAAACAGGTACCCGACGAATGCCACCACCATAATCAATAAGGCATCCATAATCATCCATCCCCTTTCCCTTGATGGGTTCTAACGCCAGATTGCCCAGCTGGGCAATCAAGACCAACCTTCCGGCGTTTTACTGTTCGAGTAGATTACCCGCAGCGCTGATCGCGCTTTCGATTCGATGAGCTGTTCTGCACGATGCGCCAGCTCATATAGGCAAGTTTATGAGCATAATGTATGCCACGGCTATGAGAAAAAATTTAAAGTAGCGGTTGGTAAACCTATAGGATATTTTTTCTGTTAATCAGGTCCAGTCGCTTGGGCCTCAATATTGAAAAAATTAGATTTCATTTTTGAGATTTTTCGAATTTTGGAAGCGAAAATGATGATCCGTAAGCGGCAAGGAACATTCTCAAGCAATCTGTTCAATTACAGGATCCACCTATTCCTTGTTGTTGTGGCGGTGCCCCATCGCTGAATATACTTTCCCAAACAATCGCAATGAATTGGCATGCACGTTGCTCATTAGATTCTAAATGAAACAACGTAATGGGCGGCCGGCGGGAGGGATTTTTGATCAGGCCCCGTCATCTGTTGATGCGTGTGTGCCTGGCTGGCGATGCTGTTTCTGGTAGCTATCGCCATCCAACTGATGCTGCAAGGGCCCTATATCAAGGCCATTCTGGACAGATCCGGCCTTCTGAAGAAATAATCTATGGATAATAACCACCAGGCAGCGATACTCAAAACCATGATGCAGGAGAGCTTCTACCCGCACCCAGTGGAGAGTATCCAACAGCGTGAGACACACATTTCAACGGTGTTTTTAACCGGACCGTTTGCCTACAAAATCAAAAAGCCGGTGGATCTGGGCTTTCTGGATTTCACGAGCCTTGAGAAGCGACGGCATTATTGTCTAAAGGAAATCGCCCTGAACCGCCGTCTGTCCCATGATGTTTACATCGAGGCCGTTCCCATCACCCAGCATAACCGCACGTATAAGCTGGGTGGGTCAGGTGAGGCAGTGGAGTTTGCCGTGAAGATGCATCAGCTTGCCGACACCGATTCCATGCAACAGCGCTTGAAGCGTGACACGCTAAATGACAGGGATGTCGAATTGCTTGTCCGCCTGCTGGTGGGTTTTTACGCACAGGCCGCAACGGTTCGCGAAGCAAATTCGTCCGCCCCCTTTGCCTGGGAGGAGAACCTGCAGGAAGCCGAAGCATTTGCCGGTGTGTGGATCGACCGGCACGAATTCGAGTTCGTCCGATCCGCCACGCGGTCCTTTTATCGCAGGCATCAAAATCTATTCCACCGCCGCCGCATGGAAGGCAAAATAAAGGACGGCCACGGCGACCTGAGAACCGATCACGTATACTTTACGAAAACCGGCATCCAGGTCATCGACTGCATCGAATTCAACGATCGGCTGCGCGTCCTGGATATCATCAGCGACCTGGCGTTTCTGATCATGGATATAGAATACCATCACTTCCAAAAAACGGCCAAATCCCTGATCCGTTGGTACGTGAAACAAACCGACGATGTCGATGCCCTGCCGCTGCTGCCATTTTTCTGCTGCTACCGGGCCATGGTGCGATGCAAAGTGAGTTGTTTCCATCTCCATGAATACAGCGACCGGAGTGCAGACCGTGGCATGCTGCGAGCGGCTGCCGGACGCTATATGGCCATGGCCCATGGTTATGCCAATATCTTCAACCGGCCGATCCTGTGGGTGGTATGCGGCCTGCCCGCCTCAGGGAAAAGCACCATTGCCAGCGATCTGGCAGCGGTCTTTGACGTCAATGTGATTCGTTCGGATGTGATACGCAAGGAACTGTTTTCCGGGTTACTCGCACCCTCCGATCAGAATGCATATGAAGAGGGAATGTATTCAGCTGTTGCCAGCCAAGCGACCTATGAACGGATGTTCGACCTGACCCAGGAGGACCTCAAAAAGGGAAAAAGCGTCGTCATCGATGCCACCTTCAGCCGGGCGACAAGGCGAACCCAGGCCCTGCGCATGGCCGCCGACCGTCAGGCGACTCCGGTTTTCGTCGAATGCCAAGCCGTTGAAGCAACCCTGGCTGCGCGGCTGCTGAAACGAGAAACCGAGCCGTCGGTGTCCGATGCCCGACTGATTCACCTGGAGGCCTTTAAAAAACGCTTCGACCCCATGAACCGCGTCGGTAATGCAATCCATATTCGTGTGGACACCGAAAATTCTCCGGCGGATTGCCTGCGGCAAATTTTATTGACCGACCGCCTGTTAGACGGCTTCATCGGGAAAGGAGGTAAATATGTTTAATCGAATTGTGGTCGCCACGGATATTGTCACCACCGCCGATGCCCCGGTGGTATCGGCAGCCCGGTTCGCCCGGCAGCAGGCTGCACGCTTTTATCTGCTGCATGTGATGGAGTCTGCCTCAACAGAAAATCGTCACCTGACCCGTCATTTCAAGACCGGCGCGGAAATGATCTCCGATGCAGATTATGAGCAGGCCATTCGGCAGACATTGGAAAAGGTCTATAGGGACGATCTGCAGGACATTCCCCATGAATTAAGGGTCACCGCCGGATACCCGTGGGAAGAAATCCTGCGATGGGCCAAAGCGATCGATACCGATCTCATCGTTCTGGGTCCCCATTCGACCCGGGCGGAACAAAAAGGGGTGGTGAGGATTGCCGGACGGGTCGGGTCGACGGTGGAAAGCGTCGTCACGCGGGCGACATGTCCGGTGATGGTGGTCAACCGACCCGTGCAAGCGGACCACTTAGCGTTTCAACGGGTATTGGTTGCGGTGGATTTTTCCCGATCCTGTGAATGCGCAGTCTGTTTCGCGGCAAAGCTGGCCCAACACCACCGCAGCCGGCTGTTTGTGCTTCATATGATCCCGGTGCCCCCGTTCCCCAAATATACCCGGATCGACTATAGGGCCGATGTGGCCCATGCAAAAAAGCGGCTCGCGTCGTTTTACGAGTCCTACCTGGACGGTACCGACCACCAGTATCTGATCAGGGCCGGTGCCCTTCCCCACCTGGAGATCCTCAGCGGCGCCGGGGAAAACAATGTCGATTTGATCATCATGGGATCCCACACCAAAGAAAAACCAGGCAAATGGTATCCGGGCAGCGCCGTGGAGCGGGTCGCCTACCGGGCGGCCTGCCCGATAATGGTGGTCACCGACCCCAGCACGCTGACCCACTGGGACCTTGCCGTCACCGCCGATGATGGAGAAGGCAAAGACCGGTTGATCCGCGTTTTCAGCGGAACATAAACCGGAAAAACCACGTCCCGAAGGAGGAGACAAATGTTTGCATTGATCTATGACACCCATGAACTGGACAAACCGTTCAAAAGAGTGCTTTCGGTGCACAAAACCCGGGAAACTGCGGAACAAGCGTTGGGAAAACGGATGGCTCGGTTGGGGAACACAGTGGAAGATTGTAATGCACGTATTGTTTGGCTCAAAGAAAAAGTAAAACCTGGATATGGGGTCACCGAGAAGGCATTTTCAACCTGGCGCCCAGGAGAATTCGTGCCTTATGGAGAACTTCACCCGGACTATGATTAACGATAACCTGAATTATATGCGGTTTTTGACCCAAACATATGATTGCTGCATATAGCCATTTCAAAAGCCATTATTCCTCTGGATAAAGGTCGCTGATATCCATGCAACAATTATCAGAGCGCCAGGCATCTAAAAATAGGTAGTATACCCTTTTACTGAAGTGCTGTTTCTGAGGGCCTAATTTTTCCCCACCGCCTCACCCATTCGCGGACGTCCCCACCAACGGCTTGAGATTGAAAAAAGTGGCCCCGATGGCCGTGTCGACATGGTTGAGCCGGTTCTGGAAACCGTCCAGATACTCGTGCAGGCCGCCATCGATCACCTCGTCGATGTCCGTATACTCCAGATCCGCATTGAGCCGCCCCAGGCGTTTTTCGGCCAGGTTGCGAACCGTGTCGACCGCCGTTCCCGTGATGCGGTGCAGACAGGTCCGCGCTTTGGAAATACAGTGGCGGATCGAGCGGGGGAACTGGCTGTCGAAAATCAGGAAATCGGCGACATTGCGCGGGGTGATCTGGTGGTGCTGCTTGCGGTACATCTCAAAGGCACTGGCGGACTTGAGCACGGCCGTCCACTGGATGTTGTCGATGGGTGTGTTGACCAGGTCAGCCTGCGGCAGCAGCATGAAATACTTGACGTCCAGAATCCGCGAGGTTTTGTCGGCACGTTCGATCATCATGCCGATGCGGGCGAAGTTCCAGGCTTCCCCATGACTCATGGTGCTGTCCATCAGGCCCGTGAACAGGTGGCTGCGCATCTGAATGATCTTGAAAAAACGGTGCGGGTCTTCAAGCGCCATTGTGGTGCTCGCAGGGTCGGCCAGTTCCAGGTAGAAGGTATTCAAATGCTCCCACATTTCCGACGATATGATCTCGCGGATGGACCGTCCGTTTTCCCGAGCTGCGGCCAGGCAGGTCAAAATGGAATTGCCGTATTCCCGGTCAAAGGTCAAAAAGCGGGTCACACGCTCCTGATTGTAGGCCGAGTAGGTCTCTTCGTAAAACCGCTGGTCACCGGTGATCATCACCAGCGGCTCCCAGTGCTTGCCCTTTTCCGAAGGCAGGTCCAGCAGCAGGTTGAGGTTGACGCTGATGAAACGCGCAATGTTTTCGGCCCGTTCGATATATCGGCACATCCAGTAGATTGAATTGGCTACGCGGCTGAGCATCGACTATTCTCCTTTCACCGAGATACTTAAAGCACCCACGTGTCTTTGCTGCCTCCGCCCTGGGAGGAGTTGACCACCAGCGACCCCTTGGTCAGCGCCACCCGGGTCAATCCACCGGGCTGCACGTAAATGTCCTTTCCAAAAAGCACGTAGGGCCTCAGGTCCACGTGCCGCCCCTCGATGCCGTCGCCGACAATGGTGGGCACCCGGGAGAGTGAAAGGGTCGGCTGGGCCATATAGTTACGCGGCTCGGCCTGGATTTTCTCCGCGAAGGCGGCACGTTCCGATTCGCTCGCATGGGGCCCCACCAGCATGCCGTAACCGCCGGATTCGTTGGCGGCCTTGACCACCAGTTCGTCCAAGTGGGCCAGCACATGGGCACGGTCCGCGTCATTGCCGCAGATATAAGTGGGCACATTCGGTAAAATGGCGTCCTCTCCGGTATAGTATTTGATGATCTTGGGAACGTAGGCGTAGATCACCTTGTCGTCGGCGATACCGGTGCCGGGTGCGTTGGCCATGGCGATCCGGCCGGCCTTGTAAGCGCCGACAAGTCCCCTTACCCCCAGCATGGAGTCGGGGCGAAAGACCTCCGGGTCGACAAAATCGTCATCGATGCGCCGGTAGATCACATCCACACGTTTAAGGCCCTTGGTGGTGAGCATGTGGACATAGCCGTCAGAAACCAGCAGGTCCTGGCCTTCGACCAGTTCCACCCCCATTTGCTGGGAGAGAAAGGAGTGTTCGAAATAGGCACTGTTGTATATGCCGGGCGTCAACACGCCGATCGTCGGCGACGCAACCCCTTCTGGTGCGAGGTGTTCCAGTACTTCCAGCAATTTCGCGGGGTAATCGTCTACCGGCCGGACTCTGGAAGCATCAAACACTTGTGGAAAGGTGCGCTTCAACACCTGCCGGTTTTCCAGTACATAGGAGACCCCGGAAGGGCAGCGCAGGTTGTCTTCGAGCACGTAAAAACGGCCATCATTGTCACGCACCAGGTCCGTTCCAGTGACGTGGCACCAGATCTTGTGCGGCGGCGTGAACCCCTCGCAGGCCTCGCGGTAGGTGCGGCTGGTGCGAATGAGCGCTTCCGGCACCACCTTGTCCTTTAGGATCCGCTTCTGGTTGTAGACATCCTGGATAAACTCGTTGAGGGCGAAGATGCGCTGCTTGAGTCCGCTTTCAATCTGGCGCCAGTCCTCGGCGGAGACGATGCGGGGAATAATGTCAAAGGGCATGATTTTCTCGGTGCCTTCATCGCGACCGTATACGTTGAAGGTGATGCCCATTTTCAGCAGCATGGCCTCGGCGGCTTTCTGGCGGATGGCCAGATCTCCCGGCGGCAGCGACTCGATTTTTTCAATCAGCAAACGGGATCCGGGCCGGGGTTGGCCACCGGCATCAATCAACTCGTCGTAGAACCCTTCCGTATCATAAGATGCAAATGTCTTCATAAAGCCATGCCTCCCTTAAAGGCCGCCTCAGGCTTGAAAAGCGATCCGCCGGCGACAGCGGATTGTCAGTGTCATTGGGTCGATCCGGCCAGGCTCGACTTGATGTGCACGTCGCGCTGGGGAAAGGGAATTTCGATGCGGTGGGCCTGGAACGCGTCCCAGATGGCCAGGCGCACGGCGCTGCTCACATTGGCGACGCCCTTGTCGGGATCTCTGATCCAGACCCGCAGCTCCAGGTCGATGGAATTGTCGCCGAAGCTTTTCAGCTGGCAGACGGGGGCAGGCTGCTCCAGGACCCGCGGGGTGTTGCGGGCGGCCGCTTTCATCAGTTCCATGGCCGCGCGGACGTCGGTGTCGTAGGAAACGCCCACACCGATCTTTAAACGGATCAACTGGTCGCTGAAGGACCAGTTGATCACCTGTTGGGTGATCAGGTCCTCATTGGGAATCAGATATTCGAACCCGTCGCGCGTGGCCACGGACACGTAACGGGCGCCCAGCGACTTAATCCGGCCATAGCTTTGACCGACCTCGATCACGTCGCCCGGCTTGATCGATTTGTCCAGCAGCAGGATCACACCGCTGATCAGGTTGGACACGACCTTTTGCAAACCGAAGCCGATCCCGACGCCGATGGCGCCGCCGATGAATGCAAATCCCGACAGATTGATGCCCAGGCTGCTGAACGCCATCAGCACCGCGACGGTCATGAAGGTGATGGTCATTGCCTTGGACAGCAGCACCTGGACCGACGGGGTCAACTCCTTGATGCCGTGGATCCGTTTTTCCATCAGGCCGGCAGCGGTCGAGGCCAGCTTCAGGAGCATGGAGAAGACGATCACGCCCTTGATCATCAGCAGTACGGAAATGCGCACACCGCCAAGGTCGATGGCCAGCTGGTCGAGAAGGTCGATGGTCGGTCCGAGCAGATTGAGGATGTGCAGCGCGGCAACGACCCAGGCGGTGACCGAAAGCGTGCGCGCCCAGTTCGAGTCGCGAATGATTACGCTGGTAATGCGGATGATGATCCAGGCCGTCAACAGGCGGGCCGCCGTGTCGATCAGCAGAAAGGACAACTCCTCCCTGGCGAAGGCCCGGGCGGCGATGCGGAAGAACAAGATCGCCAGGACGCTGGCGATGAGGGGTAAAAACGCACCCAGCAGCCGTCCCGGCATTTTGAAGCGCCAGGCCTGAGCCTCCTGATAACGTCGCAGCAGTCGGACCAAGGGACGCGAAAAAAGGTAAGCCACGAGCATCGACAAGCCGATGGCCACGATCTGGAGCAGTGTATCGACCGTCAGCGCGGATTGGGTCAACCAGTCCCACCAGCGCCACAGGAGGGCTGTCAAAAAGGTTGGATCCGTGTATTTTTCCATTATCGGTCGGGATCTTCCGGACGGACACTGAGCAGGGGAAAGGGGCTGTGCCGGAACATCTTTTCGGCCGTCGAGCCCAAAATGACGTCGGCCAGGTTGCTGCGGCCCTTGGTCCCCATGACGATCAGGCGGGGGCATTCCTGCGTGGCGATGTCGATCAGGCGTTTGAAGGGCACGCCGGTGGCGATCACCGTGCGAAAAACGGCCGGGTCGCCAATGACCTCACGGATGGTTGCCTCGAGTGCTTTGCGGCGCTCCTGCGTCAATCCGTCGGTGTAGCTCCCGAGGGTGACCGGGAAGTTGTCGATCTGGGCCTTGATACGTTTGAGCGCCCCCTCCATGGCCGCGACGTCGCGCTGGTTGATGATGCTGACCACCACCAGTTCCGCATGAAGATCGTCAGCCAGGGTCGCACCGGTGCGCAAGGCCTCGACCCCATGCCTGGAAAGGTCGCAGGCCACCATGATCTTGTCTTTGTATTCCATCCGTTTTCTCCTCTTTTCGTTAAGGATTAACGTTAAAAACCGTCCTTCGTCAAGGCCCCAAGTGATCCAGGCCATTGAACGACATCCCCGGCAACCCCATTCTGGATGCATCACGCGATTTCAGGCCGGTTGCCAGATGGGTAAAGTTACCCAATCGGCAGCCAAAAATTGGGCACATTTGCGAATTGCGCCGCGTAGGACGAACGCATATAGTCCTTTTAACTGTCGCCTTCGATCCGATGCTGCCCCGGCGCCCACCCCGCTTGCCGATATGAACCGCTCCAGTTGCCTAAACCCAATCGAGCGCACAAAAAACAAGCGGAGCACCGGATATCACGATGCAAAAAGGTTTGGCAAATCGTAAAACATTCTGACACCCGATTGGATAGACATCCGCGCGGAAGATGGGACAACCGGCTGACAGTATTATCGATTCAAACGTGTAAAATCGTGGCACGGTGTTTGCTGCGCAGAATGTTGATATGGGGCTTCAACAACGGTCCCAACCTTCACGGAGGATGAGATATGGCCATGAACTTTCGTATCGATACCCGGGAAACCAGCCTGCAGTCAATGGATGTGCGCCTGTTCGGCGACTTCGATGCCTCATCGGCCTGTGAACTGATCAACGTGCTGGACGAACGGGTCAGGCGCACCAGCAAGGTGGCCATCGACACCGACGGATTGCGCACGGTCAACGCCTTCGGCCTGGAGGTCTTCGTTCCCGAGATGACCCGCATGCAGAACAAACGGGCCGACATCGAGGTGACGGGTCGCTTCAGCGAGGCGTTCCGGGAGCCGTAAACCGGCCGGGACAACCGGCCCAAAACCCATCGAGGTGAAAACAATGAATGTGGATGGCGCTTGCACGCAGCCGCCGGACAAAGGCAATCAAGGTGATGCCGAACTCAGGCCCCGTGGGGGGGAGCGCCGCAAGGTCCCGTCCCGGGGATTGACCTATATATCAACGGTGGGGTGGATCTGCCGGCGCGAGTGCTGCCGGCGCATCGATGACCACATGGACAATGGCTTGCCGGAGTGTTCACTAAACGGAGGTTTCGATGAGCATTCGTAAACAGTTTCTGAAACGCAGGCCTGTGTGCAAGGTCACCTTCACCATTCCGGAATCGATGGTAAACGGAGCCGACGACGCCTGGCTGGTCGGCGAGTTCAACCAGTGGTCGACGTCCGCCACGCCCATGCGGCGCTCCAAGAAAGGCGCCTTCAGCACCACCGTGGAGCTGGACAAAGATCGATCCTACCAGTTTCGCTACCTGCTGGGACAAGCCCGGTGGGAAAACGACCCTGATGCCGACGATGTTCAGCCAACCCCTTTCGGCGACAGCCACAATTCGGTGATCCGCTTGTAGCGTCGTGCCGGCGTGGATGTAATAAATCGAAATCAAAACCATGTGAGGCCGGCGCCGGGAAGGGTCGACTGCACCACAGCTATCTTGCGCCGTCGGGTCGGCCGCACCGGCGCCCATTTGGAGTTCAACTTGTCAAGGCTGGGGGGGGGGAAACCATGCAAGCGACGACCACAAGAGACAAGCGCACGGACGCGCCGCGCAAACCGATCCTGGCTGCAGTCGCCTGCCGTCAGTTTGCCAGCAACAGCGCCACCCACACAGCTGATGGCGTCATTCGCAACTATTCGGGAAAAGGCGTCTACATGGAAACATCCCAACGCTTCAAATCGGGGGCCATCTTACACCTGCGGATCGTTCAATATCCACCTGAACCGTTGACGGTGAATGCTGACATGCGTCCGCGCTCCATTTGCCTGGCGGAGGTCAAATGGCAGCAGGAGCTGACCGACGCAAAGGGCCTTCAATATGGTCTGGGACTCAGGTACCTGGACTGAGGACCCATGGCAGGGACCGACGGCCGCCTCCCATCGACATGCGTGCATCCTGGCGGACAGCCTGGTGCGGTTTGATACCACCGACAGGTCCACCGAATCATCGATCTTTACACCTACCTTTTGGGCCGCCCCCGATACCCCTGCCCGCCGACACCGAACCACCGCCGGCATCGCAGATCGCGGCCTGAGGCCCGTCAACGGGTCAGCCGGCCGCCGCAGACAAAAACATTGACCACCGGCCCGCAGAAATCATACCCTGTAAGAGGACACCATACCGGGATGACCTGTAATGAGCCGGCAGAACCTAGCGACGCCTATAGGACGCCGCCTCGTCGCCAGGCGGAGCGGACGGTCGACCCATCGACCAGGCCGGACGATGGGCATAACAGGCCTGCGGAGATGCAGCCGGCCGACGATCTCCGACGGCCCGGGACCAGGTGGCCCTGCAGCATCGACAGATCTCCATCAGTCCTTCTGCGGACGAGTCCGCCGAATTGAACTACGAGCAGCTCTACCGCCGGTATGCCGGCCTGTTCGACGCTGCGCCCATCGGCTGGCTGACGATCGACCGCAACGAGTGGATCCGAGAAGCCAACCTGCCGGCGGCCGGCCTGCTGAACACGCCCCGCAACGCCCTGATCGGTCGCCGCTTTTCCAGCCTCGTCAAGGATGACGATCAGGATGTCTTCTACTTCCACGAACTGAGCTGCCAGAAATACCAGGAGGCCACCCGCTTCGAGCTCAAAATGAAGCGGGCCGACGGCATACTGTTCGATGCCCAGGTGCAAATGCAGATCCTCTCCGGTACCATGGAATCGAATCCCGGATACAGCATCGCCTTGATGGACGTCAGCGAGTCCGTCCAGCGCTACGCAGGATTCGCGCTGCAGCAGGATAGCCTGGAGTGGTCGGTCAGGGCCGTCGACATGCGCACCCTGCTGGATGGCTACGTGCGTCTGATCAAATCGTACCTGCAGTGCGATGCGGTCGGCATCCGTTTGCGCGACGAGGCCGGCAATATCCCCTACCAGGCCTATGACGGTTTCAGTCAGACCTTCTACGACTCGGAAAGTCCCTTGTCCCTGCACACCGACCAGTGCCTGTGCATTTCGGTAATCAAGGGCGATGGCACTCTCGGCGCACCCTATTTCAGCTCCCACGGATCGTTTTGCCTCAACTGTACCAGCCGCTTTATGGCCGCCTTGCCGCCGGAGGAAAAAGGCCACCTCCGCAATGCCTGCAATGCCCACGGCTACGAATCCGTGCTCCTGGTGCCGATCGTGATCAACGACACCATCGAAGGTCTGATCCATGCGGCCGACCACCGTGAGAACCGGTTTCCCGCCCGAGCGGTCGAGTCGGTCGAAAACGCCGCCCAGCGCCTGGGGCTGTCGATCCTGCGCTTCGACCTGCAGGAGCAGCTTCACCAGTCGGTCAAGACCCTCAAAGAACTCTCCGCCCATCTACTGCGGGTGCAAGAGGACGAACAGCGGCGCATCGCCATGGAACTCCACGATGGCTGCGGCCAGTACCTGAACGTGATGAAACTGCAGCTCAAGGGACTTCAACACCAGCTGCCGGCCGACGCCAGCGACTGCACCGAGATCTGTGACCAACTGCTGTCCGGTTTCGACAAAATGATCAATGACGTCCGCAACATCGCCCATGGCCTCAAACCGGCGGCCCTGGATCTGCTGGGTCTGGCCGCGGCCACCCGGCAGATGATCCGTGAATTTTCAGCTGCCGGAGACCTTCAGATCGAAAGCCACATCGACCTGCTCGACCTGATCCACGATCCCATGGCCCAGGTGTGCCTGTTCCGCATATTCCAGGAAGCGCTGACCAACACCCGCAAGCACGCCCGGGCGACCTGGGCCCTGATTACCGTCGATCGTGACGACCGGCAGATCCGCATCCGGATTCAGGACAACGGCGTCGGCTTCGATGCCGGCAGACAGCCTCTGCGGCCCGATGGCCGCAACGGCATGGGGCTCAAGGCCATGACGCTGCGCTGCCGCATGATCGGTGCCACGCTGTCGTTCGACAGCGCCGTGGGCCAGGGAACTTGCCTGAACATCCGCCTGCCCCTTCCAGATGCCAAGGCCCGCCCATGAAAGATTACACCATCATTCTGGCCGACGATCACACCCTGATGCGCGAAGGGCTGAAGCGCCTGATCGAGGGTCAGCCGGGACTCAAGGTCATCGCCGAAGCCGGCGACGGCCTGTCGCTGCTCAAACTGCTCAAGCAGACCCAGCCCGACATGGTCATCCTGGACATCTCCATGCCGGGGCTGCGTGGCATCGAGGCCGCGCTTGAAATCCACACCCTGTATCCCGACATTCACATCCTGATGCTGAGCATGCACAAGCTGGAGGATTTTCTCTCCATGGCCCTGGCGGCCGGCGCGAGCGGCTACGTGTTGAAGGAAGACTCCGGGGATGAACTGCTCGATGCCATCGCCCAGGTCAAAAAGGGCGAAACCTACCTGTCCAAACAGCTGGCCAGCACCTTTCCCGACACCATCATCGCCATCTGCCGCGGCAATCACAAATCCGAAACCGATCCGCTCAGCCCCCGCGAGCGCCACGTCCTGCAATTGATCGCCGAAGGCCACAGCGACCGGCAGATCGCGGACCGGCTGTGCATCAGCATCCGCACCGTGCACCGCCACCACGCCAACATCCGATCCAAGCTCAAATTGAAGCGCACGGCCGACCTGGTGCGATACGCCATCGCCAGGGGCTATACCAGCGCCGTGCATTAACGGCCTTGCCAATCGGACGGCCCTGGCACAAAATGCACACCGGATGGGCAAAACTACCCATCCCACATTTCACAAATTGGGCAAATCTGCGAATTGTCGGCGCTGGATTGAACGGTTATGGTGATCGCAACAAATCGCCGTGACCCTGACGCTGCTGCGACCCTGTCACCTGGAAACGCTGCCCGCCCGCTGACACGACGCGCCCCTGTATAGCCCACAAGCCGTTTTGGCACCATCACCATCAATTAGGGAGGGTTGCATGTCCGCACAAACCCAGCGGCAGCCGAAAGCCTTGCCCGGGCGGCGGCGTCCGGCACGGGCAACACGCATCCATCGATCCAAGGGGGCCATCCGGCAAACCTGGCCGGCCGGTTCAAGCCCGACCTCCACCGGCCGCATTCTCATCGTAGACGACGATGGGGGGGTGCTCAAACTGGTGTCGCGAATGGCCGCACACCTGGGCTTTCGCCCGACCATGGCGATTGATGGGGTCGAGGCCCTGCATCGCCTGGCCCGGGCCCGCTTCGATCTGGTCATCACCGACTACGACATGCCCTTTATCGATGGATACCAGCTGGCCGACCAGATCAAGGAACAGTACTTCGGGACGCGGGTCATCATCATGACCGGCCATCTGGAGGAGGATGTCGGCTGCCTGACAGACAGCGCCGGTGTCGTGGACGGCCTGCTGTTCAAGCCGTTCAGCCTGGCAGACATGAAAGCAAAAATCGAAACCGTCTGCCGACCCCGGGGGCAAGGTTCGGCATGACACCGATTTGACCGGACAATCAAAAGAGAGCCGCCAATGGACATCCAATCGATCGCACGAAAAAACGCCGCAATCCAAAAACAGGCCTGCCGCAACCTCTTCGATGCCCTTGACATTTTTCAAGATTACGCCGAACAGACCAGCTGGTACTGGGCCGGCCAGGTGGGGATCGAAAAGCCTGTCAAGGCTGTGCTCGACCCTTATCTGAGGGTGTCGCGAGGCGGTCGACACAACGTCAGGCAGCTGTTGAGGAAGGATTCGCCAGCATCGACGCCTGGTTGGCTGGCAACGCTGCTGAGACCACTTCATAGACAAGCGGCACCCACAGGCGCATCCCGTCGATCGTTCCGGCCAATACGTGCCCATTTCCCAGAGCGGTGGGGCGATAGGGGAGCGAAGCCATGGACCGAATGCGCATCGCCACCGGCGGCATCCTGCTGGCGGCCACGACGCTTGTCGCCGTCATGGCCTGCGAGGCGCCTCCAGACGCCACCGGCCCGGCTGGTGAGGCCGGACATAGCCGACCCTCACCCATAGTGCCGGAGGTGATGGGAAGGGTTTTGTATTCGGCGGATGGCCAGGTAATCGGGATTCTGTTTTTGACGCCCCAAGGTGATTTTTTCGAAAACCGCTGCGGCGCGCCGACAGGCATCATCACGATAGGAAGCGCACCCCAACCAATCACGCCGCTCGCAGGGTCCCGATGGGATCCGCCCGCCCCGCCTGGCGGGCAGGCAGAATTTTCGACGGCAGACCGATGACGGCCGCCGACGGCCCAGGTCACGTTTTAATCCAAGCCGCCGCGCCCGCTGTGGTCACGCGGATGAGCGGCACCACTCATGCCGATCGCTAAGCTGGAGGGTGCACCATTCCACCGCCACGGCGGTCACGCCGCCTGGCATGAATGCGTGCAGTTCACCCGCAGCTTAAGTCAACCGCCCCGCTCGCTTCACGGCGTCCCCGGGCGGGCCATGTCGTAGATCATCTTCTTGGCTTTGTCCGGCGTGACCTCCAGCATGGCCTGATCACAACAGGTCAGGGTGCCCTTGCCACCGGTAATCACGGCCACGATGGCGCCGCAGGCCTTGCACTTGTAGACTTCGGATTTGGTTGTCATCGCTTGCCTCCTTTGCTGGTTTTACTGCCTCATTGGACCGGGATCAGGTGAGCACACGGATCAACCGGTCGGTCGTTTTCCGAGGGGTCTCGACCAGCCGGCCGTCCCAGCGGATCAGCACCTGCGGATCGGTGATCACCACCACCGGGCAATCCGCCCGAAAGCCGACCCGTTCCACGGCACTTCCCGGATACCACTTGCCGGCACTCTCTTTGGTGTGCGACCCCATGACGATCAGATCGGCCCGGTTCTCCCCGGCCGCCTTGAGGATACCCAGGTGCGGCATGGCACCGGCCCGAATCAGGATCTGGTGGTCGAGGCCGCCCAGGTAGGGCTGGTAGAACGATTCGAGCCGCCGGCGGGCATGCGCCGTGTCCCTGGCGTAGGCCACGCGGGAGTATTTGGGAACCGGCGGTACCGGAATCATGTGGAAGAGCAGCAGCCGACTGCAAAAGGCAGCGGCCAGCCGAACGGCGAAACAGACCGCGCATTCGCATGAACGCGAGAAGTCGACCGCAACCAGGACCTTCCGGAACTGTAACTGGTCGTCGTCGGCAGGTCGGTTGACGATCATGACCGGGCAGGGTTCGCGGGTCAGGATGTGTTCCACCGTCGACCCGACGCTGCCGGCAACCCGCACCACACCTTTGGCCTGCAGCCTGCTCGAGTGGGGACCCAGTATGATCAGGTCGGTTTCGAGCGCCGCGCTGGTTCGCAGGATCACCTCCCACGGAAAACCGGTGGCGACCTGCACCGTCATGTCCGGCGCGTCGGCGGCCGGACCGTCCCGGTAGGCCCGACGCAGGGCCTGCACCACCGATCGCTCATAGTCGGCGTCGACCGGCATCTCCGCGCCGCTGGCGTAGTGACGAACCAGACGGCGATCCGTTGTGGAGGCCGACTCCATCACGTGCAGCAGGCACAACCGGCCAGCCTGCCTCCGGGCCAGGCGGGCCGCCGTCAGCACCGCCGGGTCAAGGCCGTCAACGATGTCGCTTGCCACCAGAATACGGTTGAACACGATGGCCTCCTTTGCGGTTTGTCGGTCGGCTCATCCACGCTCCCGGCCGACCGTGGCCGGTGCCGCGCGTGGGCCGGATCCGTTCGGGCGCACGTCGCCGTCCGGCAGGGCTTCTGCAATCAGGACGTGCCGCAGGCAGGCCTGCCGGGAAGCCGCCGTGTCGACCCGAATGTGCACGGCAGCGCCGTCCGGATCCAAGGGCTCGAAGCGTTTCTGGAAAGCCTCGAGGTGGATCCGGCGGGCATCGGAAACACATGCCTGCGTTTCGCGCTGCCGCAGTCGCTCGGCCAGGACCGGCGTCGCAGCCCGGCACTCGACAAAAACCGAGCGGGCCTGCCGCCGATCGGCCATGCGCAGGGCCTGGAGCCGGTGCGAACCATGGCTGAAGGTGGCGTCGACCACTACGCTGGCACCGGTCTTGAGCATCTCGTCAGCCTGCAACAGCATCTCGCGGTAGGTCGCTTCGGTGGCAGCGGCCGAGTAGATTCCCCGGCCGAAGGCGGCCGCTTCAGACGCTTGGTCCGAATCGGGAAAAAGCGTCTTGCGGAGCGCATCCGAGCGGATGACGGCAAGGCCGTGAACCGCCGCCACCGCCCGGGCAAGGGTGCTCTTTCCCGATCCGGGCAGCCCGCACACCATCCAGAGGGTCGGCCGGTTGAAGGCGGCGGCGTAGTCGTGGGCCATGGCAAGGTATCGGGACGCTGCCGCTTCGAGGGCATCTCGCTGGGCAGTAGCCAGGCCGTTTTCCCGAAGCCGGCAGCAGCTGACCTTGCAGCGCACCATGGCCCGGTAGCAGCGATAGAAATTCAACAGCGGCAGGGCCCCGAGGTCGTCGCTGCGCTCCACGTAACGCCGGATCAGGGCCGCAGCGGTCGCATCGAATCCCTGGGCCGCCAGATCCATGGCCAGAAAGGCCAGGTCGCTGGCCACGTCCAGGCAGCGCAGGCGCTCGCTGAATTCGACGCAGTCGACGATCTGAATCCCGTTGGGGGTAAAGTAGATGTGTTCGCTGCGCAGATCACCGTGCCCGTGCTTGATGCGGCGGTCGGTCCGGCGGCGGTCGAAAAGGCTTCGACGGGTACGGGTAAACGCGCGGGAAGCGGCCTGCACGAACGCGAACTGGCGGTGGTCGATCCAGGCGCCGGCAACCCCTTCGACCTGCTGCAGATTTTCCTCCCAGGCGGCCGGGTCGGCCGAGGCCGCCTCGCAAACGGCCGCCGCGGCGTAAAAATCGGTCAGCAGATCCGCCAAAGCCAGCACATCCCTGGGCCCCAACGCCTGGCGCCGCAGGCGCGCCGGCATGGCATCCGAATCGGCCAACTGGACCATCTTGACAGCGAACTCCACCGCGTCACCCAGCCCGTTCAGGTGATATGCGCCGGCGTGGCGGGTGATCGGCACCACATCGAGATAGACGCCGTGCGCCAGGCGGCGGTTCAGGACCACCTCCTGCCGGCAGCAGCGGCGGCGTTTGTCCAGGGTTGAAAAATCCAGGAACCCCAGATCCACCGCCTTCTTGATCTTGTACACGAACGGACCGGTCAGAAAGACCGACGAAATGTGGGTCTCCCGCCGTTCGATCCGCGCCACCGGATGGGGGTAGAGGTCGGGCCGCATCATGGCGTCGCAGATGGCCCTCTGGTGGTGGGCGCTGCTCATGCCGATCCTCCTGGTGCCCAAATCAATCCTGCCGCAAACGATATTTGCAATCCCGGGGCCACTTTTTCACTCCCTTTTGAGCGCCAGGTGGGGGGGCTCGTCACCCGGTTCCTCGGTCGGTCATCGGAACTCCGGCTACTCCTCGAGAAATGTTTTTTTTAATATAATCCAATTTTTTCAGGTGTCGCAAACCTTATCGTCGACCGCCGGCATCATCGACGGTTAAGGTCTGCCGCAGGCGGCGGGTCGTCGGCACACGGCACACCCCATCGGCCTCTTTTTACAACCTGTAAGAAGCCCTGACACCTGGCCGGCAACGCCGGCGCAAAGGGAGTTGCGCGTCGCCGGAGCCATGTCGTCCGCCGGGCCCTCGAACCCGCCGCTGGGCGGCCGCAAATTAAGGTTGCCGTCCAGGCTGTCGACAGGCTATAGTAGCCCGGATGTCTAAACCTTGGCCTGGCGTAAATATTGCTATGAATTTCCAAGGATTATCACCAAATTAACCGATGGTGCGCCTGACGTGGCACACCCATCGGCAAAGATGCCCTGAGAGCGTCGGCCCATGGTTCAGTCCGAAGCCATCCAACAGACCCCGGCACCGGGAAGCCGCCACCTGCACTGTGCCGGTGACACGATCAACTTTACGCTGACCGTTCCGTCAACGTGGCAGGGGCAGGCCTGGCTTCGCACCAATCTGGGGCGCGGCCGTTCCGTACGCCGCGAAATCATCCGTGAAATCGATCGTCGCGAGACCCCGTTGGGGTGGAGCTGGTACGACATCCCCATGCGTGCCGCCGGCCAGGGGCGCCATGCACTGAGCACCGTGCTGACCGAAGTCGGCCATTTCGAAGCCAAGTGTTTCTTTCTCAAGCCGGGCAGCCGCGAACCGCTCTGGCCGCCCGGCGCCAACACGGCCGTCAACGTGGCGCCGGCCGACACCTGCTGCGCCAACATCGTCTACAACGCCTTCGTGCGCCAGTTCGGTCCCAACAAGACGCCGGCGGCGTTCCCGACCCGTCGCGAAGCGAGCCGTGCGCAGCCGCTGGACCGGGCCGGCTACACCGTCATTCCGCCCTCGGGAACCTTCCGCGACCTGATCGGCGAACTCGATTTCATCATCGGCCACCTGGGCTGCACGGATCCTTCAACTGCTGCCCATCCACCCCACCCCGACCACCTATGCCCGCATGGGCCGCTTCGGCAGCCCCTATGCCGCCCTGAGCTTCACGGCCGTCGACCCGGCCCTGGCCGAGTTCGATCCCGCGGCCACCCCCCTGGAGCAGTTCATCGAACTGGTGGATGCCGTCCAGCCCGCCATGCCAAGATCTTCATCGACATCGCCATCAACCACACCGGCTGGGCCGCCAGCCTGCACGAAACCCATCCCGAATGGCTGGTCCGGGACGACAGACGGGACGCATCGAGGCGCCCGGCGCCTGGGGCGTGACCTGGGCGGATCTGACCCGCCTGGACTACTCCCACAGGGACCTGTGGCGGTACATGGCCGACGTCTTTCTGACCTGGTGCCGCCGGGGGGTGGACGGGTTCCGCTGCGATGCCGGCTACATGATCCCGGTGCCGGCCTGGGACTACATCATCGCCGCGGTGCGCGAGCAGTTCCCCGACACGATCTTTCTTCTGGAAGGGCTTGGGGGGCAAGATGGCGGTCACCCGCGAACTGCTCAACCGGGCCGACTTCAACTGGGCCTACTCCGAGCTGTTTCAGAACTACGACCGGGGCCAGATCGAGGACTACCTGCCGGAGCCGATGGACATCTCCGGCAGCGACGGGATCATGGTCCATTTTGCCGAAACCCACGACAACAACCGCCTGGCGGCGCGCTCGACAGCCTGGGCCCGCATGCGCACCGCCCTGTGCGCCCTGCTCTCGGTCCAGCGGCGGCTTTGCCTTTGCCAACGGCGTGGAGTGGTTGGCCACCGAAAAGATCAACGTCCACGAGGCCGCCGTCCCTCAACTGGGGCGCCGAGCCCAACCAGGTGGATCACATCCGCCGCCTGAATCGCCTGCTGAACAACCACCCGGCCTTTCCACGGCACGTCGAGCTGAGATCGTCTCAGCAGGGCGACGGGCAACCATGGTGTTGCTGCGCCGCCACCGGCCGACGGGCCGCGGCCTGCTGGTGGTGGTCAACTGGAGCGACCGTCAGCCCGTGACCGCTGGCTGGACCGGCGCCCACGGCTCCTTCCGGAGGCACCGGTGCCACCGACCTGATGAGCGGTCGAGACGATGGCCGGCCGGCAAACCGACGGCGGCCTCAGCACTGCCGCTGGCCCCGGGGCAGGTGCTGCTGTTTGAGCGCCAGACCCGGCCGACATGGAGCTGATCGACGCACCCACCGACAACGCGTTCCCGGGCACCCCGCACGCATCCTCGACCAGCGCCTGCGGGCCAGGGCCCTGGAGGTATGCATGTTTTCACGGCGTGGACGACCTGGCGGACGTCGACCCGGACGCTGGCCGCGCCGGCCTGCACGGCGACCCGCTCGAGTTTTGCCGCGATATGCAACCCCGATGGCGACACCCCGCGGTCGATCACGTGGCACTATCCCCGGCGATCTCCGCCGCGAGGTCATGGTGCCGCCCGGGGCACTGCCTGCTGGTCCTGGCGGCACACCCCTTTCCGGGCAGCGCTTCATGACGGGCGACCGGACCGTGCGAATCGCGAAAGAGCCTGCCGGCGCGACGGAGCCATTTTGCCCTGTTCGCCCCGCTGCCGACGCCCGGCCAGCACCAAACGCCTGACGTCTCGACCTGACCGTGTACGCTCGCCGACGGCGTGCATGCCCAGGCGCGCCGCTGCTGCTACCTGGCGCCAGCCCAGAAAACGCCGCGTCCGACGCGTTTTTCCAGCGACGAGCCGCACGCCTGGCGACCTCGCTCTATTCTGGGCACCAACGGCCGGGGCGCCATGCTGCGCGCCCAGGCCGACTGGGGCAGACCTGGGCAGCCGCTACGACGCCCTGCTGGCCGCCAACCTGCACCCGCACATTCCCGTCAACCGGCAGATCCTGCTCACCCGCTGCCGGGCATGGGTGGTCTTCCAGGGCTATTCCCAGGAGATCGGCCCGACTGCCTGGAAGCGTTTCGGCTTCGACTCCGACCCGCGGGCTGCTGGCGCTTTCCGCGTCCCCACCGGCCAGGGCCAAAACGTCCGGTCTGACCCTGGCCGCACATGCCGCCGCGGCGCAAACGCCGTGACCCGTCTGACCTTCCACCGCCACCGGCCGGCGACCGCCGCGACGCCTGGCCGACGAGCAGGCCGGTCACGCTGATTCTCCGCCCGGACATCGAGGACCGCGGATTTCACGACCTCACCAAAGCCTACATCGGCCCGGAGCAGCATTTCCGGCCGCCGTGCGGCCGCATCGGACGACGGATTCACTTTTCCCCCGACGCCGGACCGCACTGCTGACGGTTCGCATGACGGCGGCCGATTTGTCCCGGAGCCCGAATGGCACTACATGGTCCACCGCCCGATGGAGGCCCAGCGGGGACAGGACCCGGACTCGGACCTGTTCAGCCCCGGCTATTTCAGCCTGCGCTGGACGGCGGCAGCCAGGCCACGTTGACCGCCCGGGTGCCTGCACCGGCGACGGCCGCAGACACGCCGGCCCCGGCCGGACGGCCGCGCCGGATTCGACGCGCCGCCGACCGGCCCGACACCGTCGTGCAGGCCCTCGACGCAAGGCCCTGGGCCAGTATGTGGTCCAGCGGGGCGACGCTCAGAAGCGTCATCGCCGGTTACCCCTGGTTTCTGGACTGGGGCCGCGACACCCTGATCTTCGCCCGCGGCATGATCGCCGCCGGCATGACCATGCCGCCGCACGAGGCCATCGTCCACAGTTCGCCGCGTTCGAACAGGACGGCACCCTGCCCAACATGATCCACGGGAACGACGCCGGCAACCGCGACACCTCCGATGCGCCCCTGTGGTTCTTGCGTGGCCTGCGGCGACCTGATGCGCGGCCGAAGGCGACATGCGGCGTTTCTGGACACCGCCTGCGGCGGCCGGACGCTGCGCGCAGGTGCTGGTTTCCATCGGCGCGCCGCTGATCCGCGGGCACACCCAACGGCATCCGCATGGATCCGGCAATCGGGCCTGCTCTTCAGCCCGGCCCACTTCACCTGGATGGACACCAACTCACCCCGCCGGCACCCCGCGGGAGGGCTATCCCATCGAAATCCAGGCCCTGTGGCACGCCGCCCTGCTGCTGCTGGCACGAATCGACGCGACCGGCGAGTCGCGGCCGACTGGCAGAACCTGGCCGAACAGGTCCGCGAGTCCATCCCGGCCTCTTTCTGCCTGCGCGGACCAGCGGCTATCTGTCCGACTGCCTGCACGCTGCGCCCGGCACGCCGGCCCGCCGGGCCGAGGCGGACGATGCCCTGCGCCCCAACCAGCTTTTGCCCTCACCCTGGGCGCCGTTGACGACCCGGCGCATCGGCCGCCGCATCCTGGCCGCCTGCGAGGAACTGCTGGTTCCCGGCGCCATCCGCAGCCTGGCCGACCGGCCCGTTCCCGCCCGCTGCCGATCGTGCACCACGGCCGGCTGCTCAACGACCCCCACCACCCCTACTGGGGACCTACGCCGGCGACGAGGACACCCGCCGCAAGCCCGCCTATCACAACGGCACGGCCTGGACATGGGTCTTTCCCAGCTTCTGCGAAGCCTGGGTCGGCCTACGGCGAGCCGGCGCGTCCGCACCGCCCTGGCCTGGCTGGCCAGCAGCCGTGCCTGATCAACCGCGGCTGCGTCGGCCAGGTGCCCGAAATCCTGGACGGCGACGCCCCCCACCGCCAGCGCGGCTGCGACGCCCAGGCCTGGGGCGTCAGCGAATTGCTGCGGGTCTGGATCACTGCCTCAGCGACCGGCCAGATGGCGGCGATCAGGCTGTTCGGGTTGAGGCCGGTAATACAGTTGACTTCAGCCGGGACTGAGACTTGACCGCATCAGTCCAGTTCGCGATCTGGCAAGCGCAATGCAACCGCCATGCGATTAATGCAAAGGATCATCATGCGCATATTCAGATTTTCAAGTCTACCCGCTATTCCCGAACCCTTGCTGTTTCTTGAGAAGCTGTCCCGCAACTCTGGTGGTCCTGGAACCGCGACGCCATCGATCTGTTCCGCCGCATCGACCCGCGCCTGTGGGAGACATCGGGGCACAACCCGATCCTGTTTTCGACCCTGATCCCCCAGGAGCGTCTCGAAGAGCTGGCCCACGACGACAGCTTTCTGGCCCACCTGGAACAGGTCAGAGACCGCATTCAGAACGCGGATCCTGCAGAACAGGCCGATCCGCGAGATCCCCCTGGGGCCGCGGGAGACCGTGGCCTATTTCTCCATGGAGTTCGGCATCCACGAAAGCCTGCCCCTGTTTGCCGGCGGCCTGGGCGTCCTGGCCGGCGACCACCTCAAGGCGGCCTCCGACCTGGACATGCCCCTGGTGGGCGTCGGCCTGCTCTACCGCCAGGGCTATTTCCACCAGTACCTGGACCACAACGGCTGGCAGCAGGAAGACTATCCGGAAACCGATCTCTATCACCTGCCCCTGCGCGGGCACAAAGACGCCGACGGGCAACGAACTGGTCATCGCGGTCGCCGGTCCCGACGGCCGAGATCCGCGCCGACGTCTGGAAGATCACGTCGGGCCGCATCCCCCTGTACCTGCTGGACACCAACATCCCGGAAAACCCACCCGCAGATCCGGGACATCACCGCCCGGCTCTACGGCGGCGAACACAGAGTCCGCCTGGCCCAGGAGGTGCTGCTGGGCATCGGCGGCATGCGGGCCCTGACGCCATGGGCATCGAACCCCACGGTCTGCCACATGAACGAGGGCCACTGCGCCTTCTCGAGTCTCGAGCGGCTGGCGCAGATCATGGCAGCAGCAACGGCATCGACCTGGACGCCGCCCTGGAGATCGTGCCGCGCACGCACGGTCTTCACCACCCACACCCCGGTGCCGGCCGGCCACGACGAATTCCCGGCCGACCTGGTGCGCCCTACCTCAAGCCGTTCGACGATCGCCTGGAACATGCCGATCGACGAGCATGCTCTCCTGGGGACAGCCCGCGGGCGCGGCGCCGACGGCCCGTTTTCCATGTTCGTCCTGGGGCTGCGCATGGCCCAGTACATCAACGGCGTCAGCCAGCTGCACGGCCAGGTGGCCCGGCAGATGTGGCCCACGTCTGGCCCAAGCGGCCCGACGACGAAGTCCCCATCACCCACGTCACCAACGGCATCCACATCCCCACTTGGCTCTCGCCGGAAATCACGACCGCTGTTCGAGCGCTACCTGGGCCCGCAGCTGGCATGAGCTCCACGCAGACCCGGAAAACATCGACCGCATCGACGACATCTACGACGAGGAGCTGTGGCGCGCCCACGAATGAGCCGGGCGCGCCTGATCCGCAACTGCGCGAACTGATGCGTCCAGCAGTACGGCCGCCGCAACGCACCCCTGAGCGTGATGGAAGCGCGCGAGTCGGTCCTGGACCAGGACGTGCTGACCATCGGCTTCGCCCGCCGCTTCGCCACCTACAAGCGCGCGCACCCTGCTGCTCCAGGACCCCGAGCGCCTGGAAGCCATCATCACTCGGCCAACGCGTCCGGTGCAGTTCATCTTCGCCGGCAAGGCCCACCCCGCGACAACGAGGGCAAGGAGCTCATCCGCCAGATCGTCGAGTTCTGCGCAACGGCCGAGCCGTGCGCCACCGCTTCGTCTTCCTGGAAGACTACGACATGCACATCGCCCGCATGCTGGTTCAGGGCGCCGACGTGTGGCTCAACACGCCCCGCCGGCCCTTCGAAGCCTGCGGCACCTCGGGCATGAAGGCCGCCGTCAACGGCGTCCTCAACGTCAGCATCCTGGACGGCTGGTGGTGCGAGGGCTACTGCCCGGAGCGCGGCTGGGCGCATCGGCAACGGCGAGGAGTACGACGGATCCCGACTACCAGGACGCCGTCGAAAGCCAGGCCCTGTACAACATGCTTGAAAACGACGTGATCCCGCTCTTCTACGACCGCAACGCCGGCGGCATGCCCGGCCAGTGGCTCAGGATGATGAAGGCCTCCATGAAGATGGCCATGGCGCAGTTCTGCAGCCTGCGCATGATCACCGAATACCAGGAGCGCTTTTACCTGCCCGCCAGCCGGCGCTTCACGGAGCTGACCGCCGACGGGGCCGCCGAGGCCCGCCAGCTGAGCGGCCAGCTCAAGCGCTACATGGACAAATGGCGGCAGGTCCGGGTCTCCCAGCCGATGGGCAGTGCTACGGGTCCCTTTCGGGTCAACCAGTCGTTCGAGGTCACCGCCGAAGTCGAGACCGGAGAGCTGAATCCGGACGAACTGGACGTGGAACTCTACTACGGCAAGATGCGCAATCTGGACCAGGTCGAAACGTCCCGGGTTAAAATCATGCAGGTCAAAGAGACCTATTCGGCCAGCCGGTACCTGTATGCCTGCCAGCTGCCCTGCCGGAATTCCGGCCGCTACGGGTTCACCGTCCGGGTGACGCCCAAGGCCGATGCCTGGGTCAAGTTCCGGCCGGCGCTGCTGACCTGGGCCTAAGGCCGCGCCACCACCTGGAAAGGAGACGCCGATGCCGGCGGCCTGGCCCCGGAGCCGACCTTCAACCTGAAAGCCGACCCGGCCTTTTCCCGCAATTACTCCCCCGACAGGCACACCAGCGGCAAACGCGCCAACCCGGCCCGGCAGTATATCGACCGGTATGAAAAGAGGCTTGAACGCCCGCTGATCGCTTAGCCCGGCTCCGGTTCGACACCGGCCGCAACCGGGCCTGGATCACGGCGCCACGACCAAAATGGCCTTGACAAAAAAGCAATCAAATATTAAGTGAAAATCATTATCCTTTAATACAAACCCAAAGGAGAACACCGTGACCGAAACGCAATTCAAACACGTCTGCCACTGCACCAACTGCGGCAACGAAGCCGAGATGATGGTAACCTGTGAACTCCCCGAAGCGCCAACGCCAACCGCACCACCCAAGGTCGTATCCCAGGAGGAGGGAAAAACCAAGGGCCACGCGGTATGTTCGCACTGCGGCGGAGAAGCCGACATCTGGCTGGACGAGTGAAGGACTCCCACCGGCGGTAACGGGCAACCCACCGGGCACTACCGCGCGCCGACGGCCAAGGTGGCCATGTAGGCCGCATACAGGGCGATGAACATCAACGCTTCCAGACGGTCGATGGCATGCCGCCGGCCCGTGAACATGAACACGAACAAGAGCAGTGTGGCCACAACGGCGGTGCCAATGTCCAGATTACCGGCCGGCCAAAGGGCAAGGGCTGAATCACGGCGCTGATCCCCAGGACAAACAACACATTGAAGATGTTCGAGCCGACGACATTTCCCACGGCGATGTCGGCGTTGCCCCTGCGTGCCGCGATGACCGAGGTGGCCAGTTCCGGCAGGGAGGTACCCACGGCCACCACGCTCAGGCCGATAACAGCCTCGCTGACCCCCAAAAAACGCGCAAGGCTGACAGCGCCGCTGACGATCAACTGCCCGCCCGACATCAACCCGAACAGCCCCACGCAGATGTAAACCAGGGCCCGCCCCGTCCCCACCACTCCGGGCGTAACTTCACCGATTCTCCCCGATCCGCATGGCCCCGGCCACCGTGTAGTAGATGAAAACACCGAAAAAGGCGAGCAGCACCAGCCCGTCGATGCGCGTCAGGACGTCGGCCGGGCGCGCACAGCGCCAGTGGAGCGGTCGTTGGCCAGAACGCGCGCATGACGACCACCGCCAGCAGGCACATGGGATATATCCGTGTCAGACGATTTCAACGCCCCTTGATCACCCGCAGGCTCGGATCGAAGCGGCCGATCGGCCCAGGATCAAAAGGATGCCGGCCGAAGTTGCTGCCAAAAAAAGAATAGATATTAGCCGATGGCGATGGCGTTGGTAAACCCTGAGGCGAACACGGACCGGAAAACAGGTTCAAAGACGTGCCATGCTCGGGTGCGGCAAGGTGCCGAAAGGCCACCACTGTGAACAGGCCGATAGACCATGTCCGACACCGCCCAAGCCGGCGCGCCACCACGAGGGAAACCCGACGACCAGCAGGTCGGCTCCCTCGAGCGGGGAAGCCCGACATCTGGCTGAAGGATGCAGGGCCGGAATCCGCTACACGCGCCGGCGGTCATGGTGCCCATACGGGCCGCGACCAGGGCGATCACCATAGGACCGACTGGACGTGAAGATGGTCCACCCGATGCCATGCCAACGCGATGTCAGACCGCTCCCTGCCCGCGGATGTTTCAATGGAGGCTGCCCGTGCAAGGCAACCTCGTGCACCCGGAACCAGCGGTCACTGGTACACTGAATGCGCACCGTCTGGCCGCGGGTGCCGGCCGGCAATCGAAGGGCTGCCAGGCGGCCGTCGCTGAACGGGCCTGCCTGAAGGCGCCCACCAGCCGGCCGTCCACCAGCACATTGAAGCGGAAGGTGCGGTCGGCGCGCAGGGCCAGATCGACGCGCGTGCGGCTGCCGCAGCCGAAATGAATGCGGGCATGGTTCTGACTCTTGGCGTGCATCCCGCCATTCTGCTCGCTCACGCAGCTGCTGGACCCCGCCGACGGTGGCGATCAGCCGCGCCCCGATGCCGTCACGGTTGGACGCGGTTCCGACGAGATCGACCTCCAGCCAGTGATTGCGGTTGCCCAAGTTGCGAAACAGCTGGTTGGGCCCTCGCTCTCCCAGTTTCCGTTGGTGACGAACAGGTCCATGAACCCATCCCGGTCGAAATCGACCTCGTGGTCACGTCGCTGCCCAGGCCGACCGTGCTGCCCTGGGCGCCGCCCGCATCGGGCACGGCTCTGAAGGATCCGTCGCCCAGGTTCTCGTAGAGCAGGTTGGGCTGGTTGGACGTCCGGCTGGCGCGCACGAGATACAGATCCACGTCCATGTCATTGTCGAAATCGGCCGCCACGACCGACTCCACACCCTTGGGGTGGTCCAGGTCGGCATAGAAGGTGGCGTCTGACACACCCTCGGGGGTCTGCACGAACAGCTTGCCGAAACTGCCCCGCGTGCTGCGGGCGACATAGAAATCGGACATCAGGTCGCCGTCAAAATCCGCCACCGCCACGTCGGTGGTGGCCGCCCGGCTGATACCGGGAAAAGCGAAGACCTTGTCGGCATTGCGCAACCGCCGGAACCATAGCCGTAAATGTGGCCGGGGAACCCGTTGAACTGGTGAATGGCCACCGCCGGCGCACCCGGAAGGCTCCGGTTGGACAGGGCCAGGTAGGCGAAAAACAGATTGCTGTCGGTCACCGGGAACAGTTTGGGAACCGCTTCAAACCGGAAATGGCCGGCCTGCTGGGTGAACAGCGCCGTGGATGCCTGCCCGTCGGGCCGTCGGGCGGTCACGATCAGCACGTCCAGGGCGCCGTCGTTGTTCCAGTCGAACCACAACGGTGTCCGGCCGCGGCCCAAAGGGTAGTCCAGTCCACCGGTTGACGCTGCTTTCCAGCAGGCGCCCACTTGTCACTGAAAGCCGATGATAGCAACTCAGATACCAATATCCCAGACCTGATCCAGGCAGAGTGGCCGCGGCCGGTAATTTTTATTTTTAAATGTTTTCATTATGTTATAAGATTATTACCCGTGCCTGACAACCCGGATTCGACCCGGCACACGCACGCTGGCGGCTGCGGCCGCACCGGCGTGCGAAAACCAGACATGGCATGTCCGATGGGCGTCGAACAGGCGGACCCCCCCCGTCCGGTTCGATGCGCACCGTTGGTGTCCGAAATCGTCAGTCCCTTTTGAACAGTCCGCCGCTGCGCCGCATCAGGGCGTGGGCCTCGGCTTCACGGATGCGCTCGGCCTGGGCATCCTTACGCTGGCGCGCGGCTTCCAGCTTTTTCATCAGCTCGTCGAAATCGGCCGGCTTGAGCAGGTAGTCGAAGGCACCGGACTTCAACCCCTTGACAGCGGTGTCGACGGCCCCGTGACCGGTCAGGAGCAGCACTTCGATGACCGGGTGCCGGGCCTTGATTTGTTTGAGGGTCTCGATGCCGTCCATGCCGGGCATTTTAATGTCCAGCACGACCACATCCACTTCCGGCAGGGCGTCATCCTGGCCTTCGGCCAGAACCGCCAGCGCTTCCTGCCCGCTGAAGGCCGTTCGCACCCGGTGGCCGGCATCGGTCAGCCGCAGTGACAGGACCTCGACGAAATCGCGTTCGTCATCGACCAGAAGTATGTTGATCGGTAAATTAACCATGTGCGTATCTCCTATCGTGCGATGTCGCAAAATTAAGTCTGACCCAGCGCGACCGGCTTTCGGGGCAGAAAGACGGTGAAGGCCGCCCCCTCACCCAGCTTGCTGTCGACCGTCATGCGCCCTCCCAGCTGTTCGACAATGCCACGCGACACCGACAGTCCCAGGCCGGTCCCTTCGCCGGGGGGCTTGGTGGTAAAAAAAGGCTCGAAAATCTTTTCAAGCAGCTCGGGTGGAATCCCCGGACCGTTGTCCCTGACGACGACCAGGGCCTCCTGGTCGTTGCCGCTGACCACCAGGTCGACCCGGCCGCCCGGCGCCATGGCCTGCAGACCGTTGGTCACCAGGTTGATCAGCACCTGGCGGACCTGGAAAGGATCGCTCCAGACCCGCATGTCCTTGACCTCACAGGCCGCGGTGACGTCGGCCTGGCAGGCGGCGGCCGTCTTGCGGGTCAGCTCGACCACCTCGACCACCAGCTCCGACAGGTTGAACTCCCGGATCGTCGCGTCGGACTGCCGCGAGAAACTCAGCATCTGGTGGGTGATCCGCCGCGCCCGCACAACGCTAGACTCGATTTTGGCAAGGGCCAGATCGAAGTTTTTGCGCAGCTCGGCCGACAACGAGGTATCCTTGGCCACCCGGCTTTTCAACCAGCCGGCCGCATCGTTGATGATCGCCAAGGGGTTGTTGATTTCATGGGCGGTGCCGGCCGACAGCGTTCCCAGGGCGGCCAGCCGGTCGGCGGCGATGAGATGCTGCTGCATGCGCACCCGGAAATGCTCCTCGCGGGCCTGCTCCTGGCTGCGAATCAGTTTGTCGAAGGCCTGGCGGATCTTGCCGATCAGGTGTTCGATCTCGATCGGCTTGGTCAGGTAGTCGAAGGCGCCGGCCTTGATGCCGGCCACCCCTTCGCGGGTGTCCACATTGCCGGTGACCAGGATGACCTCCGTGTCGGGGTGGTCGGCGCGGATGCGCTCCAAGGTGGCCAGGCCATCCAGGCCCGGCATGCGGACGTCCAGCAGGACCACATCGACCGGCTCCTGCTCCAGGGACACCAGCGCCGCCTCACCGTCGGCAGCCTGGTTGACCACCGCCCCGCGCCGCTCGAGCCGCCGGGCCAGGCTCTCCCGGAAGCCGGCCTCGTCATCGACGATCAATATCCGGGTTCTGCGTTCTCCGCGCCACATGGCCGGCTCCTAAACCAATCCCAACAGCTTCCACCACACGGCGCAAACCACGATCAGCGCGGTCAGCAGAACGGGGGTGGCCACCAGTCCGGCCCTGGTCAGGTCGGACGACTTGAACTGACGGTAAGAGTAGGCAATCGCGTTGGGGGGGCAGCCGATGACCAGCAGCATGGCAAAGGAGGTCGCCATGCCCAGGCAAAGGGCCAGGACGCGCGGGTCGACGCCTTCCAGCTGGGCCAGCGGTATCACAATGGGCAGAATCAGGGCCGCCGCGGCCACATTGGCCATGGCATTGGTGACCACGGCGCCGAAGACCGCCACGCCGATGAACATGACCAGCCAGCCGCTGCCCTTGAACAGGGGGAAAAACAGGTTGGCAAAATACCCGGCCGCGCCCGAGGCGTCCATGCCCAGGCCCAGCGAGATACCACCGCCGAAAATGAACAGCACCGTGCCCCACTCCAGGTGCTTGTGAATGTCCTCCCATTCGAGCACGCCGCTGATGACCAGCACGGCGATGGCCAGGATGCCCGGAATGGAGTAGTCCAGGCCGTGGATGCCCTTGGTGAGCCAGAATCCGAAGGCGATGGCCAGGATCGCGGCGGTCTTTTTCTCCAGGGGGGTCCAGGGGCCCATCTTTTGGTCGAACTTGGGCAGCTTGAAACTGCTGTCGGGCCGATAGACAAAGTAGAGCACGCACACGGCCAGGGGCACGGTCACAAAGCCGGCCGGTGCAGCGAACTTCATCCAGTCGAAGAAGGTCAGCTCCATTCCGGTGAACTCTTTCAGAAAGGCCGCCGCAACCATGTTGCGCCCCCCGCCCACCAGGGTGATCATGCCGCCGGCCGACGCGGCAAAGGGCACGGAGAGCATCATGAATTTGGCCGTGTTGGTGTACGGTTTGATCCCGGCCGCCCGCATCAGGGGCAGCATGGTGGCAATCCCGATCGCCGCGGCCGCCGCGTCGTGGAAAATGCCCGAGGCGTAGCCCAGCCCCACCGACAGCAAAAAGGTGAAGCGGATCACGCTGTCGCCGGCCTGGCGTGCGATGGCCTGGCCCAGACGCTGGGTCAGGCCGGCTTTTTCCAGCGCGATGGCGTACACCAGGCAGCACATGATGAACACCACCACCGGGTGCATGTAGGGCGCCCAGGCGCCTTTGACGTCGGTCACGCCGGTCAGGATCATCAGCACGCCGATGCACACGGCCGTGATCTCCAGGGGGATCGGCTCGAAAACGAACAGGAACAGCAAAAAGGCCAGCGTGGCCAAAAAGCGTTGGGCCTTGGGCGACAGGCCATCGACAAAACCGACCTGCACGTCGCTCAACCCCAGACGTTCGGCCGTTTCGGCGATGTGCCGGGCCGTGGCCTGGGGCTGACCGGGGGCGATGGCCGCGAGCACATATCCCTCGGCTTTCTGTTTGCCGCCCGTCGCGACGGTGAAATCGGCGCTCAACGCGGCCGCCAACCGTTGCTCCGGATCGCCGGTCACCTCGAATTTGGTCCCTTCCGGACGCGGTATCAGCATGACGATCAAGCCCAGCAACACGGCGATGCCCAACTGTACGAACTTGTTTTTCAATAGCATAGTATCTTCCTTTGAAATTATCCGGCGACGCTGCGGTCGCTACCGGTTGCATGCTGCGTGAATGGTTTCCAGCAGGCTCTCCAGGTCACAGGGCTTGGTCAGGTAGTCGAAGGCACCTTTCGCAATCCCCTCCCGGGCCGCCTGTTCCGACCCGTGACCCGTCAGGATGATCACCGCCAGGTCAGGGTCCATCTTCTTGAAGATCTGCAGGACATCGATGCCGTCCATGTCGGTCATTTTAAGATCGACGACAGCCGCGTCGAAGGGCTGCCTGCGCAAGAGCTGGATCGCCTGCTGTCCCGAACCGGAGGTCGACACCGCAAGGCCCCGCTTTTCAAGGCGCTTGGACAGCACCTCCAGGTAGCCGATCTCATCGTCGACCAGCAGCAATCGAATTCTTGCGCGCGTCCGACGTCATCGGTTCAGTACCCTCTTTTCAGCGCGATCAGCTGGGCCTTGGCCTGCAGGATCTTCTCTTCGTGCTCACGCTTCTTGATGACCGCCCGGTCGATTTTGGCCAGCAGCAGATCGATTTCGCAGGGCTTCATCAGGTAGTCGAAAGCACCGGCTTTCATGCCGTCGATGGCGCTCTCCACGGTGGCATGGCCGGTCAGCATGATTACCTCGATGTTGGGATGCGCCTTTTTGATCTGCGCCAGCGTCTCCATGCCGTCCATGCCGGGCATCTTGACATCGAGGATGACCACGTCATAAGCGGCGACGCCGCCGCCCGACGCCAGTTGGTCCAGCGCCTCGGTTCCGCTCAAGGCCTTGCTGACCTTCAGGTCGCGTTTGGCGATGCGCTTGGACAGCGTCTCGACAAACGAGGCCTCGTCGTCGACCAGCAGCACGGACGGTGGAACCAAGGACGTCATTCGGTACCCCATTGTCTTCTCCTATCAGTGTTTGAAGGAAACGGTAAAAGGGCGTGGCCCATGCACGCTGCAACAGGCCACCCTCATGCACGCATTCGGCGGTTGCCGTCGGGCGCGCCGGTTGTTTCCTTGTTGATGGGCAAGGTGATCGTAAAGGCCGTTCCCTGGCCCTTGGCGCTTTGGACCCGGATGTCGCCGCCCAGCTTGTTGATGATGCCGTAGCAGATCGACAGCCCCAGGCCGGTTCCCTGGCCCACGGGCTTGGTCGTGTAAAAGGGATCGAAAATCCGCGCCAGATTGGCCTCGGCAATACCGGCGCCGTCATCGGCGACCGTGAGCACGATCCAGCCATCACGCTGCCCGGTTGCAATCTGGATCGTGCCGCCCGAAGCCCCCACGGCGTCGACGCTGTTGTTGAGCAGGTTGAGCAGCACCTGCTGCATCTCGGTGGCCGAGGCCCAGATCGGCGGCAGATCGGCGGCCAGCTGGGTGTCGATCTGGACGTTGGCGTAGCGGGTTTTCTGATCCACCAGGGTGATCATCTCCGCCACTAGGGCGTTGAGGTCGATCTTTTTGGCGGTCGGATCGGTCTTGCGCGCAAAAGAGAGCAGCTTGTGGGTAATCTCCTTGCAGCGAGTTCCCTGGGTTTTGATCTGGGTGGCGGCCCTGTCGATCTCAGTCAGGGTGTCGGGTGGCATGGGGGTCGCCTCTTCCAGAAGGTCTTTGATCCAGCCGGCTTCTTCGACCATGATGGCCACGGGATTGTTGATCTCGTGGGCGATGCCGGCGGCCAGTTCACCGATGGATGCCAGCCGGCCGGCCTCGACCACCTGGTCGCTCATCTTCTCTTTCTGCTCACGCTCCTCTTCAATCAGCAGGGTCATGTTGCGGGATATGAAATAGGTGAACATGGCCACCACGCCGGTCCACAGCAAAAACAGAAGCACCGCGTTGACGCGGGCGCGGTTCCAGGTGGCGAAGGCATCGGCCAGTTCCTGCTGGAAGATCAGGATCCACCTTCCATTGTTAAGGGGCGTAACGGCAAAAATGCTCTCTTGTCCATCCTCGGTCTCGCTGGTCTCGATGTGGACCGTGTCGTGCTCCAGATCGGCGTTGAGGAAGCGCTGGTGCGGTTTGCCGACCACGTTGGCGTCAAAATGGGTGTTGGTCTGCATCGCGCCGGCGCGATTGATGATGAAGGCGAAACCGGTCTTGTCGATGCGGATGTTCGAGACCAGTGCGTTGAAGGCCTGAAAGTCCACCGTGGCCCGCAGGATCCAGCCCTGGCTGCCGCGCGGAATTTTTACGGCAACGATAAAATGGGGGGATCCGCGCAAACCCGAAAAGACATCGCTGATGTAGTACTGGCTTTTCTGGGCCTCGGAGAACCAGACGGCCTCGGCATAGTTGGCCTTGGCCAGGTTGAACGGTCCGGAATAGGCGTGTTGGATACCGTCGGGGCCGATCAACCCGATGTCGACGAACACGCCCCCGTACTCTTCGCGCAAGATGGCCAGCTTGTTGGTCAGAAAGACCGGGTTCATCAGTTTTTCGATATCGTGGGAGCGGGCCAGAACCCGGATGTCGCCCAGCCGATCGGTCAGGAAGCTGTCGATCGTCCGGCTGTGCTTGCGAACCAGCACGGACAGGTGGTCGGTCACCTTGTTGCGATAGACCTGTCCGAACTGATGCACGATCACCATTCCAATCACCAGCAGCGGCACACCGGCCACCAGCATCACGATCAAGACCAGGTTCCATGGCCGCGGATTTTTGGGACGTGTACGCAAGCGGTCGATCTTCATGGCATTGGTTTTCCTGTTGGCACCCGGTCGAAACGGGCTCTGGGTGAGACTACCGGCGCTGTCGGTTCAGGCATGACACCCACCGTCGGGCGCACGGCCGAATGTGGTCGAACGCCGACGCGCTCGACAATGGCTACTTGCTGTCAGCAACTCACGTGCCAATATCGAAGATGCACCCCCGGTCAACGCCGGCCCTGTTTCAAAACCATAAAAAACCTATTTTTTCCAGATTCTTATGCCACCTTCGACGGCTGTCCGATCGGCCGGGGCGCCCGGCTGAAGCGCCGGCGGCCGCCGACGCCCTTCCGTGCGTGTGCCAAGCGGACATAAGATGTCCGCCAAAACCGCACAGGGGAACCCGGCTGTCCGGTTGATGGTCCGGCGCAGCGGCAGCAGGCGATCACGAGACCGTGCCGGAACCTGGTGCCGCCGCAGCCGGCCGGCAGAACCTGCGCAAGGCCCGCAGGGGCTCAAACCCATGGGCAGGCATGATGGCGGCGCCTCGGCACGGGAATTGCTGTGGCTTGCCGTACACAGCGCCATCATCGCCGCCCCCGCAACTGGAGATCCGATGGGAAAACAAAGGCCGATAAGGCTCAAAGGCATTGTGATCGCCGCCGCCTGGAAAAAAAATGGCGACATCGCCGCGGTGGACCTCGCCGGATATGACGAAGAACGCTACCGGGTCGCCGACAATTCCACGGGAAGACGCCTGCGGCAGCTGGTACAAGAACGCCTGGTCGTTGACGGTGTGATCGAGAAAACGGCCGGTCAGGCGATCATTCATGTAAAACGGTTCCATTTCGATCATGCCGCGCCCGTTGACGTGGGTGAAAAAAATCGTTAGCAAGCGTCGCCGCCGATCTCGATCGCCCCTTCCCCATTGATCACGTCCCCCTTGATCACCCCACCATTTTAGGCTATTTAGGCCCTAACCATTGCGGCCGATGCGCTTGCAGCACACGGTAAGATTCACCCGTTGGGCTTTCGACCAATTGAAGATGAAAGACATCTTGATAATCTGCAAAGATGCCGACGTCTGCCGGCTGATCAAACACAAACTCGGCGGCCCGGCCACGGTTCGCACGGCCCCCGACTTTGCCGGCAAGTGGGTCGCCGGTGATCATCCCTACGATCTGGTTTTTTTCGATGTCCTGCAGCAACCTGACCCTGCCATGACACGCTTTGAAGAGATCAGCCGGCACTTCAGGCACCTGAACCCGCTGGTGCAGTTCATCGCCCTGGCTCCCAAGGAGCAGGCCCGCAATGCCGTCCTCGCCGTCCGGCAGGGGGCCAGCGACTACCTGACCTATCCCATCGACGGCACCGAGATCGACCTGGTGATGGAGTCGATCCAGCAGAACCTGTCCAAGGAGATGGAACTGGAATACCTGAGGGACAAGTTCTGGAAATCGGATTGGCTGGACATCATCCACACCCACAATCAGGCCATGCGCAGCGTCCTCGATCGCGTGCGCAGCGTCGCCCCCACCATCGCCACGGTCCTTCTGCTGGGCGAAACCGGAACCGGCAAGGGATTGATGGCCCGGCTGATTCATCGGCACAGCCACCGCACCGAGGGGCCCTTCGTTTCCGTCCACTGCGGGGCCATCCCCGAAACCCTCATCGAAAGCGAACTGTTCGGCCACGAAAAAGGTGCCTTTACCGGCGCGGAGCGCCGCAAAATCGGCAAATTCGAGATGGCCCGGGATGGCACCATTTTTCTTGACGAGATCGGAACCGTCTCGCCGGCCGCCCAGATCAAGCTGCTGCAGGTGCTGCAGGACGGCACCTTCGACCGTCTCGGCGGTGGCGACGACATCGCCACCAACGCACGCATTATCACGGCGACCAACGCCGACCTGCAGCAGATGGCCGAAGCAGGCGCCTTCCGCAAAGATCTGCTCTACCGCCTGAACGTCTTTCCGGTCGAGCTACCCGCCCTGAGAGCGCGCCGGGAGGATATTCCCCACCTGGTCACCCTTTTTCTGGCCAACCTGAACAACAAGTACGGCAAATCGATCGTGGGCCTTCAAAACGGCCTTTTGGAAGCCCTGCAGGGTTATCCCTGGCCGGGCAACCTGCGTGAATTGGAGAATGTGCTCGAACGGGCCTACATTCTCGAAAACGGCAGCACGCTCAAGTTCGACAGCTTTCCCGAGACGCTCGTGGCCGGGTCCCAAATCGCTCGGGCCGTCGAGGACGCAATCGAGCTGCCGCTGGCGGCGGCACGGCAAGCCGCCATCAATGGGTTTGAACGCACCTACCTGGCCCGCTTGTTGACAAAGAACGGCGGTAAAATCAGTTCCACGGCCGCGGCCGCCGACGTGACGACGCGGCAACTGCGGCGCCTGTTGACCAAGCACGGTCTGGACAAACGCGGCTACAAAACCTGATCGCGTCACCGCCGGCCGGTTGCCGGTCGGCTGCCAACCCGCCCCGCGTGACCCGCGTCTCTGCGCATCTGCCGCTACGGACGCAGGCGATCATCAGGAACTCAGCACGCTCTCCATTGTATGCAAACCTGTCAAAGGCGCGCTGTCGAAAAAGCCATACTCAATTATGGTGCCAATGAACTACCCCGCCGCAAGCAGCGGGGTATCAAGGACCGAAAAGGTTTCTATCATTTTAACGTCGCAAGCGACGGGGTATTAGACCGATGCTTCGCAATAAGTTCAGCCCGAGGTTTTTCACAACCTACAGAAAATATTAATAATTTTTTATTTCGGCAAGTAGAATGGCGGGGATGGGGGCAGGTGGTGTCAACTCTTTTTACAACATGTAAAGCAACCGTTGCGCGAAAATGGGCCGCCGGCAATCGCACTTGCAGACCGGCAGGGCCGGCCCGGGGACAGGCCGGCCATCAGGCGGCACCCGGCCATGCATCAGCTGTCGCCAGCAAAGGCCTGCTTGACGACGCCGATCGCCTGGTCCACCGGCAGGACCATGGCGATACCGGTACCGTGCTCGTGAAATCGGCCCGCCCGGCCGATGGCGGAGAGGATCGGCGCGACGGCGGCCTCCTCCACCAGACAGACGATCAACTCCGTACGGACGTCCAAACTCAGTCCGAAGAAGGTTTTGGCCTCACCGGCACCCGTTCCAGCAGCGGAAATAACGGTCGCCCCCGTCGCTCCGGCTTTTTTGGCCGAGTTGATGACGGTATCGGTCAGGTCCGGCTTTACCATGGCGATGATGCATTTGTAGGTCATTGGTGATTCATCCTCCCTATCCAAAGAGTTAGGCCAAACCGTCAGCGGGGCCTGCCCAGGCGCTGGCGCCGGCGTGCCCGCCGGCGCACGATCCACTGCGCCAGCTGCGCGTACCCCAGGACGCTGATGATCGGGAACACGCTGGCGAAGGCGATCAGGCCGAATCCATCGATTACGGGGCTGCGCCCGGGAACGTGGGATGCCAGCCCGAGGCCCAGAGACGCCACCAGCGGGACGGTGACCGTTGATGTGGTCACCCCTCCGGAATCGTAGGCCAGGGGGATGATCATGCGGGGGGCGAAAATGGTCTGCACGGCAACGATCACATAGCCAGCCATAATGTACAGATACAGCGGCGTGCCGGTAATGATGCGAAACACGCCCAGGGTAATCCCCACGGCCACGCCGACGGCCACGGCGATCCGCAGCCCGAGCGCCGAGATCGACTTGCGGGACGACTCCTCGGCTTTGTTGGCAACGGCGATCAGTGATGGTTCGGCCACGGTGGTGGAAAACCCGATCAACAAGGCAAACAGGTAGACCCAGCCATAGGCGGTCCAGGTCTCATGGCCCCCGGAGCGGGCGCTTTCGACCAGCTGGATCGCCATGGTCCGCCCGACCGGGAAGAGCGCCATGTCGAGCCCGGCCAGAAAACAGGTCATGCCGACAAGGGCCAGCAGGAACCCGAACAAGATGGGTCCCGGTCTGGGAAGTCGGCGCCTGAGCACCACCATCTGAAAAAAAACCAGCAGCAAGAGCACCGGAAGGACATCCCGGGCCGTGGCAAACAGCAGGCTGATGGGGTTGAAAAGGATCTCCATAATTTCCCTAATGAGCGAATAGCCCAAACACCATCACGAACAGCATGGGCGTCAGGGATGCCAGGGCGATTAATCCAAATCCGTCGGTCAGCGGGTCACGGCCGCGGATGGTGCGGGCCAGGCCGACCCCCAGGGCCGTGACCAGCGGCACGGTGACGGTCGAGGTGGTGACCCCGCCGGTGTCGTAAGCCAATCCGACGATCTCTTGCGGCGCAAACAGGGTCGTCAGCATGACCAGCAGATAGCCTCCGACGATCAGGATCGGCAGCGACCACCCCTTGAGGATTCGCAAGACCCCGACGACGATGGCCAGGCCGACGGCAAAGGCCACCACCAGGCGAACCTGAAGGGCATATCGTGCGATCGTGTCGGGATCGCTGTCGATCAGTCCCGCTGCTGCGGCGGCCCTGGCACCTTCCCGGGTGACGGCAATCAGGGCCGGCTCGGCCACGGTGGTGCCGAATCCCAGGGTGAAGGCGAACAGCAGCAACCAGAACAGGCTGCCTTTTCTGGCAAACTCCTCGGCCAGGGTTTCGCCGAGGGGGAACAAGCCCGTGTCCAGGCCGATGACGAACAGGGCCAGCCCGACAATCACCAGGAAGAGCCCCATGAGCACCGAGACCAGTTCCGGGAAGGGCTGCCGCAGGACCAAGCCCTGGAACAGAACAATTACGACGACGATCGGCGCCAGGTCGCGGCAGGCGCCGATCAGGGCACGGCGCAGCATATGAAAAAGGTCAACGACCATGCTTGACCACCACTGCGGCTTGCCGTTCTGACAGGCGGTCGGGCGGACCGGCGGGCGAGGCCGCGTCGTCCTGCGGCGCGCTGCGCGGATCCAGGGCCATGACGACCGGCGAGGTGCTCTTCATGGGCATGAAGGCCACCTGATCCGCCACCGGCACGGTCTCGATCCGCTCCTGCTTTCGCAAATAGAGGATCAAGACCACGAAGGTGGCGTGCACCAGGCACCAGAACGCGAACAGGCCGAAGGGGTCGTTCAGCAAACTCATCACGCCCGAGGCCAGGATGGGGCTGAGGCTGGCTCCGATGCTGTAGGCGAACAGCAGCCCCGCACTGACCGCCACGGTATCCTGACCCCCGAACAGGTCGTGGGCCCGTGCCACCGCAACCGGGTAGACGGCAAACACCAGCGCCCCCAGCACGCCCATGGACACCGCCATGGTTGCAAAGGAGGCGTTGGCCCGCACGAAGATGAACCCGCTGACCACCGTAATGGCGACCACGATCACGGTGAGGACGGCGGCGCGGTCGAAGCGGTCCGAGGCGGTCCCGACCACCCACTGGGCGGCCAGGCCGGAAAAGACCGTGATGGACATGATCCAGGCCAGCTGGTGGTGGGTCAGGCCGATGTCGTTGCAGACCACCGGCATCATGGCATAAAAAGCGCTGTTGGTCAGGCCGGCCGACATGCAGCCCAGCATGCCCAACGGTGACTTGCGAAAGATGGCCACAAAACTGAACGGTTTGCGTTCGGGCAGGCTGGGGTGGACGCCCTGGGTGGCCGAGACCGGGACCATCGAGAGGGCGAAAAGGATGCCCGCGATCGTGAACAAGGTGGCGCCGCGGATGTCAGCGACCGTGAGCAACTGCTGGCCAACGCCGATCCCCAGGTAGGTCAGGGTCATGTAAATGGAAAAAATGCGCCCGCGGTAGCGCGATTCGGTGCACTCGTTCAACCAGCTCTCGATCACCATGAACAGGCCGAAGGTGGCCATCCCGCCCCCGAAGCGCAACAAGCCCCAGAAGACGGGCGTGATCACCAGCCCGTGCAGCAGGGCGGCGACCGTCGTGCCGGCCGCGAAAACGGTGAAGGCCCGGATGTGACCGACCCGCTCGATCAGGCGGTGGCAGAACAAGGACCCGGTCAGCAGGCCGCTGAAATAGCAGGACATGATGATACCGATGGTGGCCGTCGGAAACTGCTCGACGGCCATGCGCGTGCTGAGCAGCGTGTTGAGCAGGCCATTGCCGGTCAGACAGATAAAAACAGCGGTGAACAGGGCGCTGAATGCACCCGCGACGTGAACCATGACGTTTCCTTGGGTGTAGGCCGGGTCGATCTACTGGGTCGGCGTTTTTCCGAAGCCGTCTGAAATGCAACTTTTTTACGGGTTTGTCAATATTTGCGTTGGTATATTTCGGCCAGGGTCATGGTTTTGAGCTGATCCACGAATTTGATCAGATGCCCGATGATCAGGGTCCACATGCGCTGGCCCTTTTCGACGGTGGCCTTGGTGGGGTCTCCCATGACCCCGCTGGTGGAGATCTTGTGGGTGTGGGCGTACCAGGCCACACCCCGCTTGGAGGAAAAATCGAGGTAGCGGCTGGTGAAGGCCGGCACCTCCATCTCCAGGCGGTCCATGCGCACCAGACCCGGGCGAATGGCCAGGCTGGTACTGGTTTCGATCTCGCCGGCGTGCACGTCGTTGGGGGTCTCGATCAGGCGGTCCACGTCCACGTCGCTGGTTTCGCCCGTGTCGACACACACGAAGATGTGGGCATCCTGGTTGATACGCTGGGCGGCGAAGTTCAATGACGGCGCGTTGCCCCCGTGGCCGTTGATGATGACCAGTTTCTTGATGCCGTTCTTGGCGACGCTGATGCCCACGTCGTAAACCAGGTTGGCCAGGGTGTCGTTGTCGATGCTGATGGTTCCCTTGAAAGCTTGGTGGTGGTATGAGACGCCGTAGGCTATCAGGGGCAGCACCAGGGGTTTGGGGTCGCTGCACCCCGCGGCCACACGCTCGGCCAGATAGGCGGCGTCGAAGGCATCGGTGTCCAGCGGCAGGTGCGGGCCGTGCTGTTCGACGGCACCCACCGGAAGCAGGGCGGTGTCGACGACGTTCAGCCGCGCGGCGGCATCGGGCCAGCTGAGCTCGCCCCAGAAGTAGGTTTCCGACGCCGCCTCGGCATCCGATGGCGCCTGAGGCCGGCGCGATTCGGTTTCGCAAGGGTAAGGACGGGCCAGGCCGGGATGGACCAGCGGATCGACCGCCCGCCACCCGGCGCGGGTACGTTCGACCGCACCGGCCGCGTGTGGCATCAGCAGTCGGACCAGATCGGCACGCAGGTCCAACGGAATGCCGTCCATGGGCGCCGCCTGGGCATCGAAACGCAGCTGCATGGTTTCCGGGTAGGCCGGGGTGGCGCGGGCCGGTCGTTCGGGCACGGCGACATGGTCGGCCTGCGCAAGCAGGTGAAACAGGTGGCCGGCTTCGGCCGAGCCCTGGGTGGTCACCCCTTTTTCGAAAAGGGCGGTCAGACAGGCCTGAATCTGCTGGTCCGTGTACCCGCACGCTTTGGGATCCGCGTCGAGGGCCACCAGCATGCCGACAATGCGCCGGCACTTCTCGCACCGGCCGCACGGCCGGATGCGCTGGCCGGTCTGGTGGGCCGCATGGCAGGATGTCTGGTGTTCTTGAAGATGCGGGTAGCGCTTGACCAGGACCTTTTCGATCAGCAGCTCCGAGAGCGGCCGGACAATCGAAAACTGGCAGATCGACCAGCCTTTGTCCCGGAAGTATCCGGACACGGCTGCGTCAAACCAGACGCTCTGATCGTAGAGGCCGTCATAGTGGCGGATGCCCTGGGTTGTGACGTGCCGCGAGGTGTCAAACTCGTCCCCGATAATCAACCGCCCGATGGCGCGCTTGCGCATCAGGGGCAGCACACCGAACAGAAAGACGGCCACGGTCCACAGACGGATGGGGTAGTCGTCGGCGCGCACAGCGGCAAAATCCTGGCGGACGAACGGCATCCGGCGCAGCATCCAGCTAAAACAGCGGTCTGCATTGACCCAGACCCGCGCCGTGTTGGCAACGTTGTCGCGGAAGTGACGATAGGCGTTCAGGGCGGAGAACCAGTGCCGCCCCGACTCGTTGACGAAGATGGGATGCACATCACGGCCCATCTCTTCCAGCAGGCCGAAGCTGAGCAGGCTGTCCTTGCCGCCGCTGGACAGGACGCAGTGGCGCTTGGGATCCGTTTTCCACGGTTCCAGGCCCTTGCCGCGCAATTTGACGGGAAAGACCAGCTTGGCTCGCAGGTAGGCGCGGCGCGGCACGACCGGCAGCCCCACGGCAGCCCCCACCAGAAATGGGTTGGGCTCCACAAACTTCTTGACGACAATTTCGCGGGCGGTGTTTTCGGCCATCTTGCGCAGAAACCGGCGGTCGGTCGGGTCGAACCCATCCGCAAAAACGATCTCGCGACAGAAGAGGCCGTAGTTGAGAGCCACCTGCGCGGCGATCATGGCCGCCAGGTTGCGGGACTCGGGCGACCGGGGATCGAAGACAGCCTCTTCGTAGGTGTAGATCAGCTCGGTCTGTTCGCTCTGATCACCCCGGTGCACACAATAGGGCGCCACCAGGCGCCGGCGCTCCAGTCTGACCGGACCGACGACCAACCGTTCGAAGACCACCAGCACGTCGAGCGGGTCGCTGGCGCGGCGCTGTGGATCGGGGCCGGTTTCGGTCGTCATTCGGCTGCCCCTGGCTGCTCACGGCCGTTTTTCTGGAGGTACGGCAAGAGCAGGTCGAACAGCCCCTGCCCCTGGTCCCGCAGCACGTCGAAGGCCGGCAGGCCGGTGATCATTTTAATACTGTCGCAGACCACCGGGAGCTGATCGGGGCCCAGACCCTCGCGATTGACGGCAACCGCCACCACCGGCTTGCCGGCCAGAATCTCGATGGCCTGGATCTGCTGGTGCAAGGGCTGGATGGGGTAGCCGGGAAAACCGTCGTAATCCTTGCGGGCCGGCGGGTGCTGCAAAATCACCAGGTCCGGCCGGCCGGCGGCCAGAATCTCGAAGCCCCCCGGATAAGCGGGATTCATCAGGCTGCCCTGGCCTTCGATGACGATCAGGTCGGGATGCCGGTCGTTCCATGCCGACCAGACCGCATGTTCGATCTCCCCGGAAACGAAATCGTTGACCAGCGCATCCATGACCATCGCATAGCGGGCGCCCTGCATCCAAGCCGTCTGCCCGGTGCCGATCATTTCCACCCGATAGCCCGATTGTTCGAAGGCCTGCACCACCAGCCAGGCGGTGGTGCGCTTGCCCACGGCCGAATCAGTTCCCAGCACGGCGATCTTGAGGGCCTGGACCTGCTCGATTTTTCCGGAAAAAAAGTGCAGCCGGTCTCGTTCGGGCGGCTTGCGGATATCCCTGAGCGTCACCTTGTGGCGCTGGGCATGCCGGGCAATCTGTGGATCTTCGCACAGAAAATCATGCAGTCCGCCGTCCACATTGAGCTTGAATCCAATGGCCTCGATGACATCCTGCCGGGCGCGGTCCGGCAACCGGCCGCCGTCCGGGGCGATGCCGATCACCAGGTGCGTGGCCGGGGTACCGGCCTGTTCGGCGGACCGGACCGCCGCTGCGATCGAGGCCACGACCGGGATGCCGGACTTGCGGCCGTCGAGCACCTCCAGGGCATCTCGCCCGGCATGGCGGCTGTCCACCACCGCGGCAACATGGTAGCGGCGGCAAAATCGGACCAGGCCATGGGCGGTTTTGCCGTTGAGGGTGTTAAAGGCCCCCTGGCAATAGACAATCGCATTCCCATCCGTCTTCATGACTTTCTCCCAGTCAGCACAACCACGTAACGATCGTTGGGCAGCGGATTGAGTTTGTGTTGATCGACCAGGGCGATCAGCCCGGCGGTGGAAGCGGGCAGGACATCCAGCCCCTCGCGTTCGCGTATCAGCTTGGAGTAGGCGCGCATGGCCTTGTCGGAGGCATCGCCGGCCCAGCCGCTGGTCTCCCGGATGGCCTTGAGGGCCAGATTGCCGTCCATGGCGTGCCAGTTGATCAACGGCTCGTTTACCAGGGTTTCCTTGATGCTTTCCGGTCTCAGATCCTCACAGGTGGCCTTGTGCTTTAATACCGCCTGAACGATGGGGTTTTTTCGAAACGAGGATCCGGCCACCATGCGGGGCATGCGCGAGGTCTTGCCCCGACGGTAGAGGCTGGAGAACCCCTTGAAGAGACCGGCGAATGTGGTCCCGTTGGACACGGGTGCGGCGACGGTCACGGGAGCGTCGCCCAGCTCGTCGTATATTTCATAGGAGATGCCGCCGTAAGCCCCCAGCTGCATGGTGGTGTTGCGTCCCCCCGGGTTGGCGTCATACCATTCCTCTTTTTCGGCCCGCTCGCAGGAAGCTCTCACGGCCGCCTCGTAGTCGCCGGGAAAGCGCACGATCTCGGCCCCCAACTGCTCGATCTCGGCAATGCGGCGGGTGTGGTAATTACCGGGGATGAAAATGACGCAGCGCAGACCGGCCAGGGACGCGGCCAGGCTCTGGGCCACACCGAAGTTGCCGCAGGTCGCCACCGTAATGGTGTCGAAACCACGTCTGAGGGCATCCATGGCCTGGGCGAAGGCGACCCGGTCCTTCTGGGTGCCGGTGGGGTTGCCGCCCTCGAATTTGAGGAAAATTTGACGCAGGCCGGTTTCACGCTCGATATTGCGGGCCCTGATAAAGGCCGTATCGCCCACTTCGGAATCGATAATGTCCTCATAGGCCTCCAATCGCTCCTCGAGCGGCCGTGAGCCATCGGCGGAAATTTCGCGCTGCCGGTCGACATCCTGCTGGACCTGCTGGAAGGATCCGGATGCGCCGTCGAGCAGGGCAAAGGGCTGCGAAAGGCGATGGTACGGTTCGGACATAAGCGCCTCTTGGAGTTGATCGACCATATCCAGTTTGTACCTGCCTGTAAAATAAAAATCAAATCCCCCACAGTAAAATTGGTGACCGGCGCCGTCGACCAGAATATTCCGAAGATACCATTTTTCGTCCGGCACAAGCGGTCGGGCAACACGGCCGTTTAGGGGTGGGCACGGTGGCAAGACCGCGACAACTTGCACCGGCTGAATCCCGAACCGTGAATTCCGATTTGAGGGCAATCGGAATTGTTAAAACAATAAATTGATTTTATTAGGTTTATTTGCGATTTGACAGGTATCGCGGCCCTTTCGAGCATCCCAGCAACCTCTGTCACCCCATGAGATTGCTCGCGCGCCGGGTCCCATTTTTTGTTTTTCATCATTAAATCAAAATATTAGACTTTTGGCCCAATCCTTGCTGAGATTTTTTTGAACATGCGACAGCCACGCGGACGCCGGTTAAAATGAACCGCCGGCATGCCGGCCGGGATCAACCAGGCAATGGACAGGAAGCCCATGCCCAAAAGCCATTTAAGGAAGGAGGGGCTCGATGCGAAAAGGTAAAATGAAGGTGCTCATGGTGCTCGTCACACTGGCGGTGCTGCTGGCCGCGCCGTTGACGGCAGTGGCCTCGGAGACGATGACCGTCACGGGCGAAGTCAACGACAATTTCCAGATCGTCGACAACGACGACGGTCAGGTCTATGAGGTTGCCGATACCGAAATGGGCATCACCCTTACCGAGCAGCACATCGGCGACAAGGCCAATGTGACCGGCACGGTGGCGCAGGAAGGCGACCTTAAAATTATTACCGTAATCGATTTCGAGGTGTTGGCGGAATAGAATCGCCGCGGCGAGGTCATCTTGCATGGCCGCGCCGCTTCCCCTTGAGTGTCAGGAGTCCGATCATGACCCAACAAACCACGCCTGCGATGCAGACCCTGGTGGGCATCGTCACACCATGTCAGTGGGATGAAAACGATCAGGTCCGTGAAGTGTCCCTCTCGGCCACCGACGATGAAGAGTATGTCATCGAAAACGGCGAACGATTTCTGGAACTGGTGCAAACGCCCATCCGGGCAAGCGGAATCGTCACCTACGGCCAAAAAGCCCATCGGGCGATCAATATTATAAAATTCCAGATGCTGGACGACACCACTTTGTTCGAACATGTGCATCCCGAATACTCACGCACCCTGGCCAGCCCCGGCAGCGGCCAGATCGATCTGGATCAACCCCAACCGGTAGTTAAATGAGGCAATGTCATGGAAAAAGAGATGCTGGATTATTTTCGTGAACTTCTCGAAGCGGAATTGGCGGAATTGCAGTCCAAAGCCGGTGTGACGGTCCTGGAACTGATCAGCAGCACGGCGGATGGCGAACCAGACCCGCTGGACCGCGCCACCCAGGAGGTCACCCGCAACAACGTCTATCGCATTCGCAGCCGCGAGAGCCGACTGATCAACAAGATCAAGGACCGCCTGGAATCCATTGAAGACGGCACGTATGGGATTTGCGAGGAGTGCGAGGAGCCCATCGCCATCGAACGGCTCAAAGTCAGGCCCGTCGCCAGCTACTGCATCGCCTGCAAGATGCGCCGCGAAGCCTTCGAGAAGGTCATCGGCTACTGAAACCCACCGGCCTGCAAACCGCTCGAGATGAACGCCTGCTGACGGCCGGTCGCCGCGCGCCGTTTCGATCGTCGCCCATTGCTTGCCAAGCCCCGATTGCGTAGGGCCGATCTCCTCTCCCCCTTCGACCCGCCTTCCCTGGATCCGACCCAGTTGGATACCGATTGACAATCAGTTTGCGCTTGTCATAAACTGACTAATGTGGCAAGGGTGACGGCACGGTCCGGTCGCGAACCATCCGTTCTCGATCATTATTCATTTCCGCATGGCGGTGCCGCAGCTGATGGCGATTGCACACGATAGCATCCTCTTGTCGACCCAGAACCCGGCCACGCGCGCGTCTATCAGTGCGCTTTTTGCCAACGGCCCGCACTTAAGCACCATCGACGCCCCCACCGATTTGTGGCAGAACATCGAATCCGCCCCCTGGGACTGTTTGTTCATCGATCTCGTCCACATGGAGCAGCTTTGCGAGAGCCTGGGTTCCACGGCGACGCCCAAGGCGGTCATCGACAGACTCAAGGCACTCAAAGCGAATATGGCTATTGTCGTCATTGCCGAGGATGCCGAGATTCGCGAGGCCGTCGGCTATGTGAAAAACGGCGCCAGCAACTACGTCACCGTACCGGTCAATGAAGACGAAATTCGTCTGGTACTCGATGAAATTTCCAAAGAGCGCCTCAAGCAGTCGGAGATCGCCTACCTGCGGGCGCAATTGTGGCAGGACGAATCCAGCGACATCGTCCAGACGCTCAGCCCCAGCATGAAAAAAGTGCACCACAATGTCATGTCGGTGGGCCCCACGAAAACGACGGTACTGCTGCTGGGCGAAACCGGTACCGGGAAGAGCCACCTGGCCCGGCGGATTCACCGCTTCAGCAATCGCAAGAACGGACCGTTCATCAGCGTTCACTGCGGCGCCATACCCGACACGCTCGTAGAGAGCGAACTGTTCGGCCACGAAAAGGGATCCTTCACCGGAGCCCACCGGCGCAAGCTGGGCAAGTTCGAAGTGGCCTCGGGGGGAACCATCTTTTTGGATGAAATTGGGACCATATCCAAATCGGCGCAGGTCAAACTGCTGACCATTCTCCAGGAGGGCGCCTATCAGCGGGTGGGCGGCGAGCAGACCCTGAAGGCGGATGTGAGGGTCATCGCGGCATCCAACGCCGATCTGAAGCAGATGTGCGATGACGGGTTTTTCCGCAAGGACCTGTACTACCGCCTCAACGTTTTTCCGATCACGGTTCCCCAGCTGCACGAACGCAAGGAAGATGTGCAGCTGTTCGTGAAAGCGTTTATCAAAAAGTTCAACCGCATCAACACCAAGGCGATTCAAGGCGTGCATCCAGGCGTCATGGCCGCTCTCGAACAGTACGAATGGCCGGGAAACATCCGCGAACTGGAAAATTTGCTGGAACGAGCCTATATTTTGGAAACCACCTCCCAGTTGACACCGGAAAGTTTCCCGTCGGAATTGTTCGAATCGGTCGCGCCCATTACCGAAATCGCCATCGACACCTCCGAGACCCTGGTCGTCGTCCGCAAAAAAGGGATTGCTGAAATCGAACGCCGCTACCTCAAGGAACTTCTCACCCGCAACCGCGGCAGAATCAATGCATCCGCCTCGGAAGCCGGCATCGGCACGCGCCAGTTGAACAAGCTCATGCACAAGTACGACCTGGACAAGGGGCTGTTCAAGGGCGCCGCAAACCCATAAATCCCCATCCGACCGTTTGGACCGCTCCCGGCTGCCGGGCACCTGCCGCCATCAGAATTAAAGATTCCAATTGCGCCGGCATATCGGAACCGCTGGTTCACGCCTTGCGGACCAAGGGCCACCCCTGGGGGCAGGTCCTCACGGCCGGCCCTGTCCGGCCGGTCTGAGCTAACGGCAAACCATCAAAATCATATCAAATCCGTGACGACTAACCAGCCTTCAGGATCACTGGTTTTTTTTCGAGAACTGGTACGTTTTTTGTTAACTATTGCCTGTTGCAGGGTGGGGCATGCCTAACGCGGATGGCCCGGACCGATCGGGCACGGACACCAATCCCGGACAGACCACCCATGTCCGGCAGGCATGAAAGGCAACGACCATGAATTGGAAATTTTGGAAAAAGACCAGTGTGGGCGGGGGCGGCGGTACCAGCATCAAACCTCAAAAATCAGGCAAACCCAGGAACCTTCCGGAACCGGTCGGCCGCAAGATGGTGGTCGGCATGAAGCTCGAACCCGATGATGTCTGGGCCCTGCAGTATGTGAGCCACCCGCTAGAGGAACGCCCCGGCACCGTCGAGTTCAGGCTGTTCGACCCGGACAAAACCCGCATGGCCGGTGTGGTGGTCAAGGGCTGGTCGACCCTGGATGAACGACCTGAATTCATCAGATACACTGGTCGCTACAACAAAAGCGCCGGGCAGGTGGAAATTGATGGATAACCGACACTAACCCACCTTAACTATTCACTAAAATTTTTTCGCGCACCTGTCTTGACAAGGGCCCACGGCGACTTAAAATTGCGCTGAAATTCCACACGCCCGATTCCAGGGCGGCACTACCGACGAGATCTTCGAACACTGTGACGTAGGAGGACGCAATGAAAGTCAAACCATTGAATGACCGGTTGCTAGTGGTGCGTGTCGAACAAGAGAAAAAAACCGCCGGCGGCATCATCATCCCCGACACCGCCAAGGAAAAGCCGATGGAAGGTAAAATCGTGGCCGTCGGCCCGGGAAAACGCGATGAAAATGGCCACCGCCAGCCCATGGACGTAAAAACGGGCGAGCGCGTGCTCTTCGCCAAATACGCCGGCACCGAAATCAAAATCGACGGTGTCGAACACCTGTTCATGCGTGAAGACGACATTCTCGGCGTGATCGCCTGACCTGGAGGAATACAATGGCTGCTAAAATGATTACGTTCGGTCCCAAAGCGCGCCAGGCCATGCTCAAGGGCGTCAACACGCTGGCCAATGCCGTCAAGGTAACCCTGGGCCCTAAAGGCAACAACGTGGTTCTGGACAAATCCTTCGGCTCTCCGCTGGTCACCAAGGATGGCGTGACCGTGGCCAAGGAGATCGAGCTGACCGACAAATTCGAAAACATGGGCGCCCAGATGGTCCGGGAAGTGGCCAGCAAGACCAGCGACGTGGCCGGCGATGGCACCACCACGGCAACCGTCCTGGCCCAGTGCATCTATACTGAAGGCCAGAAGCTGGTGGCCGCCGGCGTCAACCCCATGGCCATCAAACGTGGTATCGACCTGGGCACGGCGGCCGTCGTCGAGGCCTTGAAGAAACAGTCCAAGCCCACCAAGGACCGCAGGGAGATCGAGCAGGTCGGGACCATCTCGGCCAATGACGACGAAGCCGTCGGCAAGCTGATCTCCGAGGCGATGGAAAAGGTCGGCAAAGAGGGCGTCATCACCGTCGAGGAAGCCAAGTCCATGGAGACTACCCTGGACATCGTCGAAGGCATGCAGTTCGATCGGGGCTACCTGTCACCCTATTTCGTTACCAATGCCGAGAAGATGATGGTCGCCATGGAGGAGCCCGTCGTCCTGATCAACGAAAAGAAGATTTCCAGCATGAAGGACCTGCTGCCGATCTTGGAGTCGGTCTCCAGGGCGGCCAAACCCCTGCTGATCATTGCCGAAGATGTGGACGGTGAAGCCCTGGCGACCCTGATCGTCAACAAACTGCGCGGCACATTGAAGGTCGCGGCGGTCAAGGCGCCCGGGTTCGGCGACCGCCGCAAGGCCATGCTCGAGGACATCGCCGTGCTCACCGGCGGGCAGGTGGTCTCCGAGGATCTGGGTATCAAACTGGAGAACCTGACCATCAACGACCTGGGCAAGTGCCGGACGATCAAGATCGACAAGGACAACACCACCATCGTCGATGGCGCCGGGACCAAGTCCGCGATCGAGGGTCGGGTCAAGCAAATCCGGGCCCAAATCGAAGAGACCAAGTCCGATTACGACCGCGAGAAGCTTCAGGAACGGCTGGCCAAGCTGGTTGGCGGGGTGGCGGTCATCAGCATCGGCGCCGCCACCGAAACCGAGATGAAAGAGAAAAAAGCGCGACTTGAAGACGCCCTCAATGCCACCCGCGCGGCGGTCGAAGAGGGCGTGATCCCGGGCGGTGGCGTTGCCCTGGTGCGCTGCATGGCGGCCCTCGAGGCCACCGATGCGCCAGGGGAAGCGCAGCACGGCATCGCAATCCTGAAACGCGCCCTGCAGGAACCCATGCGACAGATCGTCTGCAACGCCGGTTTGGAAGGCACCGTGATCGTCAACAAGGTCTTGGAAGGCAAAGACGATTACGGCTTCAACGCGGCCACCGGCGAATTCGAAAACCTGTTGGCCGCCGGGGTGATCGACCCGACCAAAGTGGTGCGGTTTGCCCTGCAAAACGCGGCCTCCGTGGCCGGCCTCATGCTGACCACCGAAGCCATGATCGCCGAAAAACCGGCCAAGAAAAAGAGACCGGCACCGCCAATGGATGACGACATGTATTGATTCGTTTCGCACCGCAACCCAAAAGCCATACCCGCCCCCAGCTCGGGCAAGTATGGCTTTTTTTTGTGATTCAGGATATGTTGACCTCCGTTCGCTGTTGGTCTTTTGCAAAGGAGCAAAAATGGCCTCCCGCCGCAGATCACAAAAAATCGGGCTTTCCCCGGGTTCGCTGGTCTATCTGGGCGACAGCCGAGAAGAACCGGCCCAGATCTCCATCATCGACTATGGGGCTGACTACTTCCACCGCCATGATGCCCCCGGCGTCGAAGATTGCGCCAAGAGCGCCCAGGCCGACACCGTCAGGTGGATCAACATCAGCGGCATCCATGACGTCGCCGCCATCGGCAAGCTGCACGACGCCTTCGGGATCCACCCGCTGGTGCTCGAAGACATCGTCAACACCGGACAGCGCCCCAAAATCGACGACTTCGATGACTATGTGTTCATCGTCTTCAAGATGCTCTATTCGGAGCCGGGCAACCAATCCGTCAAGCACGAGCAGGTCAGCCTGATTGTGGGCAAAGGATACGTGATCTCCCTGCAGGAGGTGGGCCTGGACATTTTCGACCCGCTGCGCGAGCGGATCGAACGGGGGCGCGGACGCATCCGCACCCAGGGCAGCGGTTATCTGACCTACGCCCTCCTGGACACGGTGGTGGACCACTATTTCAAGGTGCTCGAGGAGCTGGGCGAACGGATCGAGGACCTGGAGGAGACGGTCATACAGGCGCCGGATCCGGGCACCCTGGCCGAAATCCAGGATCTCAAGCGTGAGATGCTGCACGTCCGCACCTCGCTGTGGCCAATGCGGGAAGTCATGAACACCCTGGTGCGCGGCGAATCGAAGGTGATCGGCAAAAAAGTCAACCTCTACTTTCGAGACGTCTACGATCACACGATTCACGCCATCGACACCGTTGAACTGTTCCGGGACATGCTCTCGGCGATCCTGGACATCTATCTGTCCAGTGTCAGCAACAAGATGAACGAGGTGATGAAGCTGCTGACCGTCATGGCCTCCATTTTCATCCCGATGACGTTTTTGGCCGGTGTTTATGGCATGAACTTCGATCACATGCCCGAACTGCACTGGAAATGGGCCTACCCGGCATTCTGGCTGCTGATGGTGGCCATCATGATCGGCATGGTGGCCTACTTCAGGCGCAACAAGTGGCTGTGATCAGACCGTGAACAGGCAGCAATGGCAATCATGACAAACACTGCAGGCCCTCGTCTTCGGATCTCGGCCACGAAAATCGTCGTCTACACCTGGCTGACCCTCCTGCTGGCCGCTTCGGGTTCCCCGCAACAGGCGCCACCGGCCGCAAATGGGCCGGCGACATCCGCCGAGGTCATGGCCAAGAACCTGCAGACCGCTCTGGCCGCGGAAACCCGCAACCTCGAAAAGATCAAGCGCCAGGCCCAGGAACTCGAAAAGGACGCCGAGGCGCTCCAGTCCGAGCTGGAGACCTACCGCATTCAACTGGCTGCATTCAACAGCCTGCTGTTTATGCCCCGGACACCGCTGGCGGAGCTCGAAGCGGCCGCCGTTGCGCAGCAGCAGTCCTTGGAGGCCATTGAAGCGCTGATGGTGGACAAGACCGCCCAGCGCAGGCAGCTCAATGCGCTTCGGGAACAGGCCGCCCAGCAGGCCAACCGCTACCAAAAAAACACCGACACCGCTTCGCCCGAATCGCTCCAGAGCACCGACACACAAGGCGCTGGCGGCCCTTTGGATCGTCTGGTAGCCGCCGTATCCGAAAAACAGGGCCTTGTGGACCAGATGACCGGCCGTTTGGATCGTCAGCTGGAGGCCCTGAACCAGCTCAAGCAGGAATTCGCGGCGCAGATCCTGCGGTTCGAAGACCGAATCGATGAGCAACGCAACCGGCAACGCTTCGAGCGCCGCGCCTTGCCGTTTTATTTCCAGGGCTGGTCGGCGCTGCTATCCGAAATTGAAAGCGTACGCGAACAACTGCGCAAGGCACTGAACCGCGACCATCTGATCGAACGGGCACTGCTGTTCTGGGCATCGGGCGGGCTTCTCTTCCTGGCCGCCGCATTGCTGTATGCCGCCTTCATTACCGCCTTGCACAGACTCAAACGCCGCTGCGCCAGCGTTTCCCACGGGCCTTATGCGATCGCCTTCCCGTGGCGCAGCACGGCCGTTCGGCTGGCCTACCAGTCGATGTTTCTGGCCGGCAGCATGGCTTTTTTGTTCACCTACACGACCATTCGCGGCCTCTATGATCAGATGCCCGTGATCCAGGTCACGGTCCGCGCCCTGGTGGTCTTGCTGTACACCAAATGGGGATTGGACCTGATCGACATCTGGCGCGAAGCGACACCGCCGCAACTGCCGGCGCCCCTGCTCCGGCGGCTGCGATCCCTTATCCGGGTCATTCGCTACGCCGCCGTGGTTTACATGGTCATGCGGGCGATGCTGGCCACCGACGCGGTGCTGTTGATTCTCTTCCGGTTGGCCTTACAGGGGTATTTTCTCTTTTGGCTGTTATCGTTTAAACGCCGCTGGGACCGTGAGATCCCACAAGCCCGTCCCGTGCGTGGCAAAAAATGGACCTTGATCGAACGCTACGGCTTCATGGCGGCCAGTGCGCTCGTCACCGTCGCGCTGGTTCTCGAGCTGACCGGCTACGGCATCCTGGCCGCCTTCTGGCTGGAATCCTGGGGCCACACCGCCGTGGTCCTGCTCTGGCTGGCCATTTTCTTTTTTGTCCTGAAAGAGTGGGATCAGAAATTTTACATGCTCAAGGATGATGTCGCCGCAGATGTCGCCCAGCCCGTGAGGTGGTTCGCTTTCCGCATGTCCTGGCTGGCATGGGCGCTGGGCGGAGCCTTGCTGGTCGTACTGGCCTGGGGCGGCCAGAGGGCGGTCTTTACCGAACTGGTGCGGGTAGTGGGCAACCAGATCGCCATCGGGGATTTCAACGTCAGCCTGCTGGGAGTGCTGCACGCCTTCTTGATTTTGTTCTTCACCCACACGATCGTACGCCTGTGGCGCTACGTCCTGCAGGGCAAGATTTTGGACGACAGCGGTCTGGAAACCGGGCTCAAAAGTTCCATCGTCACCATCAACGTCTACATCCTGTGGGGGATCGGGATCATCATCGGCCTTTCCGCCATCGGCGTCAGCGGAACCTCGCTGACCGTGGCCTTCGGTGCCATCAGTATCGGCCTGGGCTTCGGCTTGCAGAACATTTTCAACAACTTCATCAGCGGCATCATCATGCTCTTCGAGCGCCCGATCCAGGTGGGCGATGCGATCGAAATCAACGGAGTCTGGGGCGAGGTCAAGAAGATCAACTTTCGCTCCACCATCGTCCAAACCTATGACAATGCCTCCCTGATCATTCCCAATTCGGACTTCATCAGCAACCAGGTGACCAACTGGAGCTTTCGGGACCAACGCCTGCGGGTCAAGATCAGCGTCGGGGTGGCCTACGGATCACAAACCGAACTGGTCAGAGAGACCCTTTTGGCGATCGCGGAACGAACGCCGAACGTTCGCCAGATCCCCAAACCGGATGTGCTGTTTCAGGACTTCGGCGACAGTGCCCTGGTATTTACGCTGAGAGTCTGGACGGACATTGCCAACGTACTGAGTGTGCCCACCCAGATTCGATTTGCGATCGACAAGGCATTTAAAGAGAAGGGCATCGAAATCCCCTTCCCGCAGCGCGACCTGCACCTGCGCTCGATTGTCGAAAGCGCCAAGGTCGAGGCACCGGTAAAGACCTGAAAACCAATCTTTACCGGTTTGGACATCGCCGCGACAACGGCACCGTCACGATCGGCTACTGGCCCGGAACGTAAGGCACGTCGAAGCCCCACCAGCCCTGCTCGGCAGATTTTTCCACATCCTCAGTCGTCGGGTTACGGTAGCCCGCCCAGCTGAACTTCATGTGATCCCAGTTTTTGTACATGCTTTCGTGCTCTGCGAATTCAGACTGGTGAAAGTGGCTGCACCCCACCAACGCAACGGACAACAACATCAGGAAAATTACGTTTTTCATCTCATCCTCCTCCTCTTAGATTTGTACCGCCTGCACTGCACCGGTCTGGTGCCGAGTAATTCTCAATTATCAGACAATTCCAGCCGGTTGTCAATTGCGCCATTTTATTGTCGTTTGCCAGGCCGAAATCGCTGCTCCACCGACCGGAAAAAGCTCGTAACCAATTGAATAAGAAATACATTTTATTTTTTGGCCCGGATATTGCTCAAGTTAACGGTGTCAGACATCGGCAACCCGGCCGGAACAGCGAGCTTTTCTCAATTGAAAAAAACGACCATGACCCCATGCAATGACAACAACCCCTGGCCGGCCTGGCACGCCGATGCCACCGTCAGGCGGTTCAGCGCTGCGGCAGTGCTCATCGGCCTTGTGCTGTCAGGCTGCGCCGGTTCGACAGATCGCTTCGCGCCGCAGTTTGCCACTTATCGCCAGGCCATGCACACCCTGCTCCTGCTGCAGCCCGAGGTGCGCTTTTTCGAGCAACTGCCCGACGGCAGCCGCCTTTTTCAGGACATCGAGAGTCAGGCTGCGGGACAGCAGCTACAGCGCTCGATTGCCCGACAGCTGCAGCAACACGGCTTTGCGGTGGCCACCGCCGATGCACACACGATGGGCCTGGCCGGGGTTGCCGAGGTCGCATCGCTGTATCGATCCGTCAACCACGCCATCCGACTGCACACCTTCGGCCCCCAGATCTACCCGGACAAGGTCCAGAACTTCGACTACCACCTGGGATCCGTCTCCGACGTATTGCAGGCCAATCAGGCCGACGGGCTGGTTCTGGTGATCGGTCATCAGGCCCACACCACGCCGGTGGCGCAAAACTGGCTTGCCATGGCGATCGTCGAACCGACCGGCCGTATCGTCTGGTATGGCCGGCGGAGCGATCCCCGGGCATTCGACCTGCGCTGCAGCGACGGTATCGACCGGATGGTGGCAGGCACCATGGCCCATTTCATGGAACCCGGTTCATGAAACCGAATCGCCTGATCGCGGCCTGTCTGGTACTGATATGGGCCAGCACACTGCCGTTCGAATCGGAGGCGGCTTCGAACCCGTCGGCGCATCTGCGGCGGCTGGCCGCTCGCGAGCAGGCCGAGCTTGAGCAGCGCGGCCTCATCCTGTCCGATGCGGGCCTGTCGGCCTATCTGAGCAAGGTGACCGCGCGGCTGTGGCAGCATGTCGACAGCCCCCTGGAAAGACCTGTGGTCAAGGTCCTTTTGGATGCGGACCTGGATGCGCATGCCTATCCGGACGGATCCTGCTGCCTGACCACCGGCATTCTGGACGTGGTGGCCAACGAGGACCAGCTGGCCATGATACTGGCGCACGAAATCGTTCACTATGTCTGCCAGCATGCATCACGGATATATGCGCATCTCCAGAAGTCGGACGGCCGCGGGGGCTGCGACCGGCAGGATCTTCGGCGGGTCGTCGATGCCGCTGAAGATCAAGCCGATACCGACGGGCTGGCCATGATGACAAGGGCCGGTTATTGCGGTCGGGCGGTGCTGCCGCTGATGTCCAACCTCGAAGCTGCGTCGGCCCGGCGCGGGGCATCCGTAGAGACGCTGCACAACATGGAACGCCGCCGGGCAAGGATGGCGGCGGTCCTGAACGAGGCGCCGCCGGCGCCGGCCTGCACGCCAACACCGCCCCATGGTCACGGAGCGTTCACCGACCGCATCACCCCGGCCCTGATCGCCAATGCGCGCATCGCCCTGCGGCTGGGCGACTGGCTGCAGGCGGAGCGCAGCATCACACGGTTTTTATCGGTAAGGCCCGAGTGCGCCGAAGCGCACTGCATCAAGGGCGACATCCTGCGCAGCAAAACCGCCGGCCGCGAAAACGATCGCGGAGTGGCGTGCTATAAAAAGGCCATCGCCATCGATCCCCAGTTCGCCATGGCCCATCGGGCCCTGGGAGAACTTTACTACAAGGCCGGACGGTGTCAGGACGCCATTTACCATTTTGAAGCCTTTATCGGAATGTCTCCTCGGGACGCCACGATCGAGTATATCAAAGGATACCTGAATCAGTGCCGACAATAGCGTCCGCTTCCAGGACGGCGAAGACCCTTTTTTGGATCGCGGCCATGCTGCTGGCCGCCTGTTCAGGGCCGTGGCGCATTGCTCCGGCGGCGCTTGGCGGTCCGCAATGGCTGATCCGGCCGCCGGAAGGGTGGATGCACCTGGCAATGCCGGAAACGGACATGCTTTCCAGAAACGGCCCCTATCTGGAGTACATTCTGGTCCAGTCGCGGCCGCTGGCGAAAGAGTTTCGGTCCACAGGACGAAAACTCAGCCCCAATATGCTGCCCCACGAAGCGGCTCAGGTGATCATCGACAACATGCGCTGCGATCCGCGGATCCGTCAATTTCATCTGCTGGGCAACCAACCGGCGACAGTCGACGGTCGATCGGGCTTCAAGGTGACCTACGGTTACCGCGATGCCCACGATGTGGAGATAAAAGCCGTCTATGTGGGCGTTATTTTTGATGATCGATTCATCGCCCTGCGATACACGGCCACCAGGCGACACTACTTCGACGCCCAGGTGACCACCTTCAACCAGGTCATCGACAGCCTGCGCTTGATTCCGGCGCCGCATCCCTCCTGAGCCCCCACCAGGGGCCGGCCCGACCGTCGCACGGCCGGGCCCCGATTGATTTTTACTGGGTCTTTTCCGGCGTAATTACGACATCGATACGGCGGTTGGCCGCCCGGCCGGCCGCCGTGGTATTGGGGGCCAACGGTCGGCTGGGACCATACCCGGCGGCCCGGATGCGGTCTTTGGGGAGGGTCTTGTTGGCGACCAGGTAGGTCTTGACCGCCTCGGCCCGCTGTTGGGAAAGTTCCTGGTTCGTTTTGGCGGAACCGGTGCTGTCGGTGTGGCCCTCGATCGTCACCATCGGCTGGCCAAAGGTCAAAATGGCCTGCTGCACCTTGCTGAGCAGGGTGTAGTTTTCCGGAGATAGCGTGGCCTGTCCCACGGGGAACTTGATGCCCCTGAGCCGGATCACCAGCTGGTTGCCCTGCTTGTAGACCTCGGCTTCGTCGGGATCGAAAAAGCGCTGAACCGTGTCGAACTGCTTGTTGAACTCCCGTTCGGACGCGAGCTTGCGCTTGGCAGCTTCCTGTTCCCGGGAGTAGCCCTGCACACCCACCAGGCGCTGCTCCAGATCGGAAACCTGCGCCTGGAGGTTCTGATTCTGACTGCTCAGGGTTTGATTATTGCGCCGCATGGTTTCCACGGCCCCGGTCATGATGTTGACTTGGGCCTCGACCTCCTGGTCGCGGATCTCACCGGTCTCGATGGCATCGCTCAGCTGCACCATCACCCCTTCCAGGTACAAGGCGGCGGCTTCCGGTGTCATCTCCTTGAACTGGGTGCTGTTGTCGGCCACCACCATCATGCGTCGGGCCATGAGCTGCGCCGCGGCGGCTTGTTGGGCGATGCCCTGCGCATCGTAGGGATTGTCCTGAATATAGCGGTCAGCTTCCTCCAGGGCCTGGCGCGCATCGTCGTAAGCCGCCGGGGCGATCTTCTGGATCTTGCCTTTCTCGGCCGCGGCCATCATCTCGCGGGTATCCTTGAGGGCATTGTTTTTAATGGCCATGATCTCCAGCTCCTGGAAGGCGGCCTTCACCTTGGGAGCGTATTTCTGGGCATAACTCGGATTGTCGTTTTCGATGGCCTTGGTCAGGTTGAGGTATTCCTTCTCGGCCTCCGTGAACGGTTTGCCCAGTTGGTCGGCGCCGACCGCCAGGGCCTTTTCCCGGGCGACAATAGTGTCTCCGAGGATGGTCTGGGAGATCCGGGTAAACTCTTCAGCTTTTTTCAGGCTGGCGTTGCCTTCGGCGACATATTTGTTGATCGTTGATATTTTGGCACCCTTGTCCAGGGATTGCTTGGCCTTGGCGAACGACGCTTCGGCGTCCTTGTAGAACCGGGGGAAAGTACGTCGATGCTCCTGGAACGGGCGTCGGCCAGGTCCGTTTCCAGCTGCTTGACCGCCGCGTTGGCACTACCGGCGGGAACAGCGGTGGTTTGGGCTGTGGCACAGGCGCTGCCGAACAGAAAAACGGTTACAAAAAATAAAACACGAAGCTTCGTTTTCATCGAATTCTCCTCTGTAGTTGGTTTTGCCCCGATTAAAGCGGGGCAAAATCACGTTGGGCGCGCTGGCGGTGTGTCGGCCCGGCAGCCTTCGGTTGGACGCTAAACCAGTTCAAGCGCAGCGGTGACCCCGTTCGTTCGAGCTCGTTAGCCAGTATCGTGCCAGATTGCAAAAGCGTGTTCGAGGAAACCAAGACACCATCAACGGCTTAAGCATAATGCCAGCGATTGCCTAAAATCAAGTTTAATTTAAGGCATATACGACCAACTACAACCACCGGCGGCACCGGCCCTCACCGCTGGGTCGACCGTATCACCGCCCAGCGCGTTCGGCCGCCGGCCGGCTGAATCGGAACCCCCAGGTCCGATATTCCCGGCACCGGAGGTGGGGGGACCTATTTTCCGGAAGCCGTCACAGGCGCCTTCTGAAAATTAAGCCTTGCGTATTGCCCGATGTTTCTATAAATAGTAACGTCGTTTGCTCGAAAACCGTGCCGATCGCGGCCACGGAAACCCCGATAAGATGATGAGGAGCGGCATGAAACGACTGTTGTTGGGAGCAACGATAATTGCGGCACTGGTGGCGGGCCCGGTTCAGGCAATGGAACCGGTTAAAATCGGCATGATCACCACCTTGTCGACCAAAGCCGGCTACCTGGGCGAGGAGATCCGCGATGGGTTCCAGCTGGCCATCGACCAGGAAAAGGGCCGGCTGGGCAGCATACCGGTGCAGCTGCTGGTGGATGATGACGGGCGCAACCCGGAGAAAGCCAAACAGATCGCCGAGCGCTTCATCAAACGCGACGGCGTCGGCATCCTGACCGGGATCGTCTTTTCCAACGTAGCCATCGCCGTGGTGCCCAAAGTGGTCCAGCAGGATGTGATCTACGTGAGCGCCAATGCCGGACCCTCCCTGCTGGCGGGCAAAGGGTGTCATAAGAACTACTTCAACGTGGCCTACCAGAACGACAATCTCGACGAGGTCGTGGGCAAGCACGTCACCGACGCCGGGTTCAAGAACGTCTATCTGCTGGCCCCCAACTATCCGGCCGGCAAGGATCACCTGGCTGGCTTCAAGCGCTATTACCAGGGCGGCATCGCCGGCGAAGTCTACACCAAGCTGGGCCAATCGGACTACGCCGCCGAAATCGCCGCCCTGCGTGCCGCCAAACCGGATGCCGTGTTCTTCTTTTTGCCTGGCGGCATGGGCATCAACTTCGTCAAGCAATTCGCTCAGGCCGGTTTGAACCAGGCGGTACCGGTTTTCGGGCCGGCGTTTTCCTTTGACGAGCGCTTGCTTCAGGCCGTCAAGGAAGCCGCCTTGGGGGTCAAAAACGGGTCGCAGTGGACCCACGACCTGGACAATCCGGCCAACCGCCAGTTCGTGGCGGCCTTTAAAACCGCCTACGGGCGCACCCCGACCCTTTACGCCAGCCAGGGCTACGACGCCGCCCGGCTGCTGGGCAGCGCCCTCAAGCAGGTAGGCGGCGATGTCACCGATCGGGAGGCCCTGCGCCAGGCCATCCGCAAGGCAGACTTCGAAAGCGTGCGCGGGCAATTCGCCTTCTCGGCCAACCAGCACCCCATCCAGAACCTCTACATCCGGGAGGTGGTCAAGGACGAGGCCGGCAACTACACCAACAAAACCATCGAAACGGTGTTTACCGATCACAGCAATGTGTATGTCGAGCAGTGCAACCTGAACCCAAACTGAGCGGTTCATGCTCCTGTTCATCGAACAAGTTCTCAACGGCCTGCAACTGGGTATCACGCTGTTTTTGATGTCCGCTGGTCTGACCCTGGTGTTCGGCATCATGCAGGTCATCAACCTGGCCCATGGGTCCTTTTACATGATCGGCGCCTACGTCGGCGCGACCGTCACCGCCCGTACAGGCTCCTTCGGCCTGGGGGTTCTGGCCGCCCTGCCGGCGGCGGCCCTGGCCGGCATGCTCGTGGAGGTCCTGGTGCTCAGGAGGCTCTATCGCAAGGCGCATCTGGATCAGGTGCTGGCCACCTTCGGGCTGATCATGTTTTTCAACGAAGCCACGCGCATCGTCTGGGGGCGCCAGCCCCTGTACATGGATGTACCCGCATGGCTGGCCGGCAGCGTCGAACTGATTCCCGGCGTCCCCTACCCCAGCTATCGCCTTGTCGTGATCGCCGTGGGCCTTCTGGTCGCCCTGCTGCTCTTTGTGCTGTTCGCACACACGCGGCTGGGCATGCAGATCCGCGCCGGTGCCAGCAACCGCGAAATGGCCGGGGCCCTGGGGGTGAACATCCAGCTACTCTACACCCTGGTTTTCGGTTTGGGAACCCTGCTGGCCGGTCTGGCGGGCGTAATGGCCGGCCCCATCCTGGCCGTGGAGGCCGGCATGGGTGAAAGCATCTTGATTCTGACCTTCGTGGTGATCGTCATCGGTGGGATCGGCTCGGTCCGCGGCGCCCTGTTCGGCGCCCTGCTGGTGGGCCTGGTGGACACCCTCGGCCGGGCTTTCCTGCCCGGTCTGCTGCGACTCTTCCTCTCGGCTGCGGCGGCCGACGGCGTCGCCGCCTCGCTGGCATCCATGTCGGTCTACATCCTCATGGCCGCCGTGCTGGTGTGGCGGCCCAAAGGGTTGATAGCGGCCCATGGATAACCCCCGCACCGCCGCTACGGCCCAGCGGCTGCACAAACCAACCGCAGAAGAGCCCGCATCGACAGGCCCCGGCGGTGGCGGCCCATCCCGGGCACACCTCGTGAACCGGCGATCCATTGCCATGACGGCGGGGGCGATCCTTCTGGCAGGGTTGCCACCGCTGGCCGGCATGGCCGGCGAGCCCTATCTGGTCAGCCTGTTCAGCCGCATCCTCATCTATGCCCTGGCCGCCGTCAGCCTGGACCTAATGCTGGGTTTCGGGGGCATGGTGAGCCTGGGGCACGCCGCCTTTTTCGGTATCGGAGCTTACACGGTCGGCATTTTTTCCATGCATGCCGTCGATGGAACGCCGCTTTTGGCCTGGCCCCTACAGATAAACGGCAGCGCAAACGCGTTGGCGGTCTGGCCGACGGCCGTGTCGCTGTCAGCCGCGGCGGCCGCCGTGATCGGTGCCTTCAGCCTGCGGACCAGCGGCATGCACTTCATCATGATCACGCTGGCCTTCGCCCAGATGCTCTACTACCTCTTCGTGTCGCTCGAGGGATACGGCGGCGATGACGGCATCAGCCTGTTGACCCGCAACCGGCTCCCTGGCCTCGATCTGACCAGCGACATCCAGTTCTACTACCTCTGCCTGGCCGCCCTGGCGGCCTTTCTCTTTTTGGCCAAGCGCCTGGTGCACTCCCGATTCGGCATGGTGATCCGCGGCTGCAAGGAGAACGAACGCCGCATGAAATCCCTCGGTTTCGCCACATTTCGCTACCGGCTGGCCTGCTTCGTCATCGCTGGCGCTGGCGCCGGGCTGGCCGGAGCGTTGATCGCCAACCAGACTGAATACGTCAGCCCGGGCATGATGCACTGGACCCGCTCCGGCGAGATCCTGGTCATGGTGCTGCTGGGCGGCATGGGAACCCTCTTCGGCCCGGTCTTGGGGGCGGCGGCGCTGCTGATGATGGAAGAAGCCCTGTCGATCTACACGGAACACTGGATGGTCTACCTGGGGCCGTTTCTGATTCTGGTGGTCCTTTTCGCCAAGCGGGGCATCTACGGCGTGGTCGCCGGAGCAAACCACCATGGCTGAGCCACTTTTGGCGGTCCGGTCGCTGATCAAGCACTTTGGTGCCGTGCCGGCCAGCAACGACTTCTCTTTGAAAGTCAATCGGGGCGAACTGCACGCCCTGATCGGACCCAACGGGGCCGGCAAGACCACCGCGCTCAATCAGCTCACCGGTGAACTGATGCCCGACAGCGGGCAGATCTTTTTCGACGGACGCCGCATCACGCGCATGCCGGTTCACCGGCGGGCACGCTTGGGGCTGGCCCGATCGTATCAGATTACATCGCTGTTCGACCATTTGACCGTCCAGGAGCATCTCTACCTGGCCTTTAAGGCCCACAACGGCCACAACTTCCGCTTCTGGCGGCGCGCCGGCAGCGAACCGGCCATTGGCCAGGAACTCGGCCCGGCCATGGCACGGGTGGGCCTGCACGAACGCGCCGACATCCTGGCCGCCAATCTGTCGCATGGCGAACGGCGTCAGCTGGAAGTGGGCATGGCTCTGGCCGGCCGGCCCAAAATGCTCCTGCTGGACGAACCCTATGCCGGCATGGGGCCGGGCGGCGCGGTCGAGCTGACCAAGTTGATCCAGCGGCTGAAAAACGAGGTCACCATCTTGCTGGTGGAGCACGACATGCATGCGGTTTTCGCCCTGGCCGACCGAATTTCGGTCCTGGTCTACGGCCGAATCGTCGCCCGTGGCACGCCGGCCCGGATCCGCGCCGACCCGGTGGTACAAAAGGCCTATCTGGGCGAGGCACCACATGCTTGAAATCGAGCGCATCGATACCTATTACGGTAACAGCCAGGCCCTGTTCAACGTCAGCATGACCATCGACGACGGCCAGGTGGTCACCCTGCTGGGCCGCAACGGCATGGGCAAGAGCACCACGGTCCGGTCGATCATGGGTCTGACCCCCATTCGCGCCGGCCACATCACCTTCAACGGCACGGCAATTGAGGGCCTGCCCAGCTACACCATCGCCCGCCTGGGAATCGGCCTGGTGCCCGAAGGCCGGCAGATCTTTCCCAACCTGACGGTCCGCGAGAATATGGTAGCCACCGCCGCCAACCGCCTGGGGTCCCGCACGCCTTATACCCTGGACCGCGTCCTGGGCATTTTTCCACGTCTGGCGGACCGCCTCAACCACTACGGCAACCAGCTCTCCGGCGGCGAGCAGCAAATGCTGGCCGTGGTGCGCGCCCTGATGACCAACCCCTTGCTACTGATCCTCGACGAAGCCACCGAAGGCCTTGCACCCCTGATCCGCCAGGAGATCTGGCGAGGCCTGGCGACACTAAAAAACAACGGCCATGCCATTTTGATCATCGACAAGAATCTGGATGCCTTGATGAAGCTGGCCGACCGGCACTGTATCATGCAAAAAGGGCGCATCGTCTGGCAGGGATCCACGACCGAACTGGCGGCTGACAGTGGTCTGAAATCCGACTATTTAGGGGTTTGAAAAGCGGCGCCCCGCTTGTCTGCGGCGAGTTGCCTTCCATCGATCGGCGTGTTAACAAGCAGAGGCCGTCAACAAGGTGATATGCGCTGAGCTGGAATTTTGCGCCGGAGGTTGAATGTCTCGTAATGGTAAGCTGAGGATCGTTTTGCTCGAAGACAATGACATCGTTCGTGAAGTGTTGCATGCCTCTTTGACCCATCGGGGCTATGAAGTGTATGTCTTTTCCGATCCAACCATCTGCCCGCTTCAGGCATTGCCGGCCTGTCGATGCACCGAAAACCAGTCCTGTACAGATGTGATTTTGACTGATTTGGATATGCCGGGCATGGATGGATTTCAATTTATCGAGAACCTGAAAAGCAAAAACTGCAAATGCAGGCACGTGGCGATTATGTCCGCCTGGATAAGCCCCCTGGACATGCACCGGGCCAGGCAGCTCGACTGCAAGATATATGAAAAGCCCTTTCGGATGGAACTATTCATCAAATGGCTCGGGGACGTCCAGCAAGTGCTGGCTCCCTCCCGGGAGCTTTGCAACTGGTTTCGAAAGCCGTCCCGGCCAAAGGTCTGACGGCTTCGCAAAAGGCGCATGGATCGAATCGCTCGACAAGCTCGCGCTGGTGATTTAATATTGGCGGATAAGGCCGGTGGAAATAGGCGGCTCGGCCTCGCTGCCGAAGCATGCCCAATAACTCGCCCCCCCCCAAGAGGCTCGCCATGGAACTGCCCAACGAGGCCAAAAAGACCCTGCAGCGGCTATTTAAGTCCCCCGATATGTTTGAGATGCTGTTTGTCAACAGCCACATCGGGCTGGTCATCTGCCAGCAGGAAACCGGCCAACTGGTGGTTGCCAACAAGGCGTTTGCCGAGATGACCGGTTACGATCAGGCGGAGCTGGTCAACCTGTGCTACAAGGACATGGTACCCGAAGAGGCCATGCAGTGGATCAGGGAAGTCATCGTCACCAAGCTGGAGAACGAAAACGCCTCGGATGTGTTTGACCATCGCATCGTTCAGAAGACCGGCGGGCGGGTGTGGCTGCAAAGCCGCATCTACAAGATCTCGGATGATTTCGTCTTAGTCAAGCATATCGATATCACCGAGGCCAAAATCACCGAAGCGGAGCTGATGCGGTCGCTGAATCTTCAAAAAAAACCGCTGCCCAAAACCGTTTCCGGCACCGAGCGTGCCATTGCCCGGCTGGTGGCGGCCGGCATGTCCAGCAAGGAGATCGCCGACCATGTCAACCTGGCGCCGCGCACGGTCGACAACCACCGTTCCAACATCCGCAGGAAACTGAACGTCAGCAACACCTTCGCGCTGAAAGACACCTTGCAGTCCTACCGCATTTGACCATTTTCGCGAAGACGCCAACGGGCTTAAAAAACGACCTTTTGCCTTAAAGCCTTCTGCTTTCCGCGTCGGGTCTTGCGGTCCATGCGGCGCCGATGGGAACCACGGGTGGGGCGAGTGGATTTTCGTTTTTTAACCGGTATCAACACACTGCGGATCAGGCTTGCCAGACGCATCAGCGCCGCCTCCCGGTTCTTCTCCAGGGTGCGATGTTCCTGGGCCTTGATCACGATGAGGCCGCTTTTCGTGATTCGCTGGTCCCGGCAGCCCAACACCTTTGCCTTGACGGATTCCGGTAACGAGGAGGCCGCGACGTCAAAGCGCAGGTGCACGGCCGAGGCCACCTTGTTCACATTCTGCCCGCCGGCACCCTGGGCGCGGATGGCCAGCATCTCCAGCTCCTTGTACGGAATGGACACGTTTTCGGATATGATTAGCATTTCAATTAGGTGGATCACCCCAGAATAAGGCGCTGGGGGTCGCACGTTTCTCTTAAAATGGCCAGCTCCTGCGCCGACGGCGGCAGGATCTGCACGGCCGACGACGTGTCCACGGCAAACCCCATGTTGTCGAGTACCGCCGCTTCGCTCACGCCCGGGAAACAGCCGCGCAGCATCATCTGTTTGGTACGGTCGTCAAATCCCATCACGGCCATGTTGCTGATCACGCAGTCCGGTCCACCGCCTGGCAAACCGGCCTTCTGGCGGCCGTCGGGGCCGTCGATCCACCCCGGGCTGGTCAGATAGTCCAGCGTGGGCACGAACTTGCGCTTGGCATGCTGCATGAAAATGATCGTGCGGCCGACGAAAGAGGCCACGTCGCAGGCGCCGCCGCTGCCGGCAAACCGCACCGTGGGGTGCCGGTAGTCGCCGATGACCGTGGAGTTCAAATTGCCGTAGATGTCGATCTGGGCCGCGCCCATGATGCCCACCACGCGTCGGCCGGTAAAACGGTTCTGCATGCAGGCAAAGGCGTCCGCCAGGCTGCCGTTGACCGAGGTGTCGAACATCACCCGCGAGTCGCCCACGGCCAGGGGGACCTCTTCCAGGCGCGAATCGATGGCCCCGGTTTCGAAAAAAATCACGCTGTTGGGGGCGCTGATGTGCTTGGCCGCCATGGCGGCCAGCATGGAAATCCCCGTGCCGCAAAACACGATGTCGCCGTCACGGATCTCCCGGGCGGCGGCCACGGCCATCATCTCCCGGGGGGTGTAGTCGCTTTGAGTAGACAAGAATTTGATTCTCCATAAAAAAAAATGATGTCTTGAACATCTAACATCGAGCACCCAACGATCAGCGCGCAGCGTCGGATTTGCCTGGTGCCCGTCCAGAAACGAGATATTTTGGTCGAGATCAAGGCGCGCGAAAAATTTTACCGGTGGCATATGGCCGATATTCCGAGGAAAAAATTTTTCGCGCAACGCAGAGGTCGGGCAAAATAGTCGTTTTTGGATGGGCACCCTACCGGCGGTCCAACCCCACTGCATACCCAGTCCGCGGATCGGCCGTGATCTTCACCAGCTGCCCGGCATCGACGCGCGCCATCATCTCAGCATGATCGGCCGTGGCCCGTATTTCGGTATCCAGATAAGCCTGGTAGCGATCATCGTCCAGGGCCGCCTGCCGGTAGCGGTGCAAACGGGCCGGATCGTAGTCGTAGTGCCGGTAGCAGGCCGTGGGGTAGGCCCCCATGGGCGCGTGCACCACCGCATCGACGCAGAAAAACGGAATCTGGTTGCGGTCCGGGTTGCGGCGCAGCCGGTCGTCTTCGACCAGGGTCTCGCAGGTTACGATCAGGTGCCTGGCCGCTTTGGCCTGTTCCACGTCGGCAAAGGGCAGCCCTTCGATCCGGACCGTCCCCTGGAGGTCGGCCGCCTGAACGTGGATGATCGTGACGTCGGGATTGATGGCGGGCACCAGCACGACCCGCTGCGTGTCGCCCCAACCGTCAAACGGGTTTTCCATGACCACCAGCTTGCGGTTGGGCATGCGTGGGTCCTTGCGGCGCGCAGCCTCGGAAAACCCCCAGCGCTCGGCGATGTCCGAGGCCAGTGCCGAGCAGGTCGGCAGGAAGGGCACCCCCATGGCCCCGGCCATGAACCGCAGGGTCATCTGGTAGTTGGAGTAATCTTCGACCCGGATGTGGCCGGCTTCGACCGCCTTGCGAAACCGGACGCACGTGGGCGCAAAGCGCCCGCTGCCGCCGTAGGCGATCTCGAGCCGGTCGACGCAGCCGGCGCCGATCAGTTCGTCTACCCCCTGGCCGTTGGAGTGGGCGTACAGATGCAGGTTGCGCTTGCCCTGGCGGATGATCTCATACACCGCCGCCATGGGGTTGCGGTTGATGGTAAAGCCGCCGATGCTGATGTGGGCCCCGTCAGGAACCAACCGCGCGACCGCATCGGCCAGACAGATCCGTTTGGTGGAGTGGGGTTTCATGTGGCGTTCACGAGTTGGCCATCCGCCGACCACCCCCGCAGGCGGTAGTAGTCATCCACCAGGCGCCTTAAATCGTCCGGGGCGATGCGGCGTCCGTCGGGCAGGCTTTGATCGAGCAGGCGCCTGGGCAGCCAGTCGTCCGCAGCGCGCAGCCCTTCGCGCAGGTTGAAACGCCGGGCGCTGTCGGTCACCCGGGCGGCCAGGGCCTGCAGCCGGCCCTGATCCAGGTCTTCACCGGTGGTCAGGGCGATCAACTTGCCGATCTCCTCCCAGGGGTACAGGTCCCGGTAGAAACGGCAGACGATCAGGGTGTCGAAGAGCGTGCAGCGGTCCTCGAAGTCGATCAGCAGGGCGGCCTTGCCGTCGGTCTGGTCCGGATCGATCATGCCGGACAGCTCGGGCTTGTAAAAGGTCGTGCGCAGGTGGCAGGCGCCACGATCGGCCACCGCGTAAGCCAGGCCCATGCCTTTGAGCACCCGTGGGTCGTAGCCGGAGGGCTCGAGCCCCTTGACGTGCACGGCGATCTCTTCCAGGCCCAACTCTTCACTGGCCGGCCGGATACCATCGGCCAACAACCCGCCCACATCCTGGCGCAGGACGATTTTCTTGAGCAGGGCCGCGATCTGGTCGGGCTGATTGTAGTCGATCGCCAGATCGATCTTGCCGCGCCGGCCGGCCTCGATGGCGAAGGCGGCCAGGTTCCCCGAACTCATGGTGTCCAGCCCCAGGCGGTCGCACAGGTCGTTCAGGTAGACGATCTCTTCGATCCGGTCGATCATGCACAGCCCGCCGAAGGCGTAGATGGTTTCGTACTCCGGTCCTTCCAGCGTCAAGCCCTGATGACGCCCCTGCTGAACCTGAACCGATTTTCCGCAGGCCAGAAAGCAGGTCCGGCAGGCCCTCGGTTTAGGTCGGCAGCGATCCTTGATGCTCTGGGCGTTGATGTCGGCGCACGTTTCCACCGATCCCTGGGACCAGTAGCGGCTGGGAAAACCGCCGGCCTTGTTGAGGATGTCGACCATCATGGGCGTGCCGTGGTTGCGGTAGGCCTGGGCAACCGGGTGATCTTTGTAATCCTTGAGCATCTGCCGGGCATAGGCCCTGAGGCCGTCCGGATCGGCGAAGGGCCGTTTGCGGCTGCCGTGAAAAACCACGGCCTTGATCTTTTTGGAACCCAGCAGGGCCCCCATGCCCGTGCGGCCGCAGACCCGCCACCCGTCATTTTTGATCACCGCGAAGCGGACCCGGTTTTCACCGGCCGGGCCGATGACCAGGATGCCCGGCGCGGTCGCGGCCACCTTTTTGCGCAGGGCCGCTTCGGTCTCGAAGGTGTCCAGCCCCCACAGCTCCTCGGCCGCGTGGAAGAAAACGCCCTGATCGCTGATCTCCAGCCAGAGCGGGCGGTCCGAGGCCCCCTTGATGACAAAGGCGTCGAAGCCGACCCGGCTCATGGCGATGGCCGCGCTGCCGCCGGCGTATGATTCGCTGTAAAATCCGGTCAGCGGCGATTTGGCGTAAATGCCGTGCCGACAGGAGCCGTGGATCGGGCTGTCCGTGGTCGGCCCCACGGCAAACACCATGTGGCTGTCCGCGGAAAAAGGATCCACGCCGATGGGGTTGCGATCCAAAAGCAGCTGCGTTCCCAGCCCCTTGCCCCCCAGGCCGGCGGCCAGGAGTGCATCGGACAGATCTTCGGCCCGGCTGGTCCGGTTGCTCACGTCCAGTGTCAGGACCTGTTTGAAAAAACCATCCATATTGGTTACCTGTTGGTGTTTCGGTAAATTCGACGTCAGGAACCCGCGACCTCAGCCAGGCTCTCTTCAAGGATCTCCAGGCCCTTGTCCAGCTGCGCATCGGTGATGACCAGCGGCATCAGAGTGCGGATCACGTTGCCGAAGTTACCGCACGAGAGCAGCACCAGTCCCTTTTCGAAGCAGCGGCTCACCAGGGCCTTGGCCTTGTCGGCGGCCGGCCGCTTGGAGACCCGGTCTTGCACCAGTTCCATGGCCAGCATGGGGCCCTTGCCGCGCACGTCGCCGATAATTTCATGGCGCTGCTGCATCGCCGTAAAGCGTTCGAGCAGGGTTTCGCCCAGGCCGACCGACTGGGCCAGCAACCCGTCGTCGAACAGAATTTCCAGCACGGCCAGGGCCGCCCGGCAGGAGATGGGGTTGCCGCTGTAGGTGCCGCCCAATCCGCCCACGTGGGTGGCGTTCATCATCTCGGCACGTCCGATCACGGCCGACAGGGGCATGCCCCCGGCAAAGCTTTTGGCCATGGTGATCACGTCGGGAACCACCTTCCAGTGATCGATGGCGAAGTAGGTGCCGGTTCGGCCGGCACCGCTTTGGACTTCGTCGACGATCAGGGCGATGCCGTACTTTTCGCAGATGGCCTTCAGCTTCGGGAAATACTCGGGTGGCGGCGTTATGAAGCCGCCCTCCCCCTGAATCGGTTCGGCGATCACGGCGGCGGTCTGTTCGGCGGCCACGTGATTCACGAAAAACTCCTCAAGGTACTCGGCGCAGGCGGTTTCGCAGGCCGGATAGCTCAATCCGAACGGGCAGCGGTAGCAATAGGCGAAGGGCATCCGATAGACTTCCGGCGCCAGCGGACCGAAACCGAACTTGTAAGGCTTGACCTTGCTGGTCAGGGTCATGCCCATCAGCGTACGCCCGTGAAAGGCATTCTCGAAGCAGATGATCGCCGGTCGTTTGGTGGCGTAGCGGGCCACCTTGACGGCGTTTTCGACCGCTTCGGCGCCGCTGTTGGCAAACATGGTCATCTTGGCGAAATCCCCGGGCGCCAGATCATTGAGCCGGGCGGCCAGGTCGACGTAAGCCTCGTACATGGCCACGTGAAAACAGGTGTGGATGCATTTGCCGGCCTGGTCCCGGATGGCGGCGACCACCTTCGGGTGGCAGTGTCCGACGTTGTTGACGCCGATCCCGCCGGCAAAATCGATCAGTTCGCGTCCCTCTACATCCACCATGACGGCTCCGCTGGCTTCCCGGATAAAGGCGCTGGTGACATTGAACGGCCCCTGCGGAACGTGCTGGTTGCGCTTTTCGAGCAACGCTTGATTTCGACCTGGCATCGTGGCAGCTCCTTTGTGAAATTGGCAGGATTGAGATGGATGCGGCGCTGCGGTGCACACCGCCGCCTCAAGTGGCGAAAACCAATTTGATCAAAGCAAATGCCATACCACAAATCAGGCGCCACCGCCGTGCATCCCGGCACACGTTCCAGGGCCCCAACCGCCATGAACATGGGCCGGTTCGGCCCGGTTGACGTCACACCTTGAGCCCGCAAGTCAACGCAGGTCGCGTATCAGGCCGGGGCCGAAAATGCAACATTGCATATTTAAGGTGCTTATGGTTATCCTAAGGGCCATGAAGGCCGAGCCCCCCCCGACACCCCCATCCAAACCAGGTTCGCGCACCATCGTTTCCGCCGGCCGGGCCGGCATCGGCGCACCACGCGACTGGCGGTTGTTTTCCAAAGCCCTGCTCGACGCTTCCGCCAACGCCATTTTCGCATCGGATCCGGCCGGCACGGTGGTGATTTCCAACCGCCGGGTGCAACAACGCCTGGGTCTGTTTCCCGGAAGCCTCCTGCCCACCACCCTGCCGGAGCTCTGGCTGCATGTGCGCCAGGTTTTAGACGACGGCCGCCACCTGCGCGGCCTGCCGGTACAGGCCGGCCACAGTTCCTACTTGGCCCGCCTGGCCCCGCTGACCTCAAAAAACACCGTCATCGGGGTGCTGGGCGTGCTCGAAGACCGCACGGAACTGGAAAAGACCACCCGCAAGATGCACGCCTACCAAGAGTTGAGCCAGGAGCTGGACGCCATCATCGCCTCCAGCGACGACGGTTTGTGGATCTGCGACGGCAACGGTACGATCCTGCGGATCAACACTGCCTCGGAACGGCTCAACCACCTGCGCGCCATCGACGTGATCGGCCGCAATATCAACGAACTAGTCGCCGAAGGTTACATCGACACCTCGGTCACGCTCAAGGTCATGCGCAGCCGCCGGCGCGAAAACATGCTTCAGGAAACACGCTCCGGGCGCAAACTGATGCTGACCGGCAACCCGGTCTTCAACCCGGCCGGCGAGTTGATCCGCGTGGTGGTCAACGAGCGCGACATGACCGAAATCGATGCCCTGCGCGAAGAGATCGAGGCCCAGCAGGCCAAATCTGACCAGATGCAGCGCCGCATCCGCGAGATGCAGACGGCTGAACTGGAATCGGGCCAGATCGTGGCCCGCAGCACCAGCATGGTCCAGGCCCTTCGCCAGGCGCGCAAGGTCAGCCAGGTGGACTCGACCGTCCTGATTCTCGGTGAATCGGGAACCGGCAAAGGGGTCCTGGCCAACCTGATCCACCGCCATTCGGCGCGCGCCAAAAAACCCCTGATCCACGTCAACTGCGGGGCCATCCCGGAAACGCTGGTCGAAAGCGAACTGTTCGGCTATGCGCGCGGCGCGTTTACCGGCGCCGCACAGCAGGGCAAACCCGGCTACCTGGAGCTGGCCGACGGCGGTATCTTGTTCCTGGACGAGGTTGCCGAGTTGCCGATCGCCTCCCAGGTCAAGCTGCTGCGCTTTCTGGAAGACGGCATGGTCACACGGGTCGGCGGAACCACCCCCCAGACGCTGAATGTCCGCATCGTAGGCGCCACCCATCGCGATCTGGAAAAGATGGTCGACCAGGGGCGCTTTCGCCTGGATCTGTTTTACCGGCTGAACGTCATCCCCATATCCATTCCGCCCCTGCGGGAACGCCAGGACTGCAAACTCGCCTTGATCCGGCATTACCTCGACCATTTTGGCGCCACACTCACCAAGGGGCCGACCCCGCGGCTCAGCCGCCGCGCCCTGGACGCCCTGCTGGCCTATCACTACCCGGGCAATGTACGCGAACTGATGAACATCTGCGAGCGCCTGGTGGTCATGTCGGAATCCACACGCATCGGCATCGCGGACCTGCCCGCGGCCGTCACCGCCGGCCTGCCGCCCGGCATGGCGTGCGGGATCGACATGGTGCCGGCCGGCCAGTCGCTGCCGCGGGCCATGGCCCAGGTCGAGGGACGCATCCTGCAGCAGGCGATGGAAAGACACGGCACCCAGGCCAGGGCAGCCCGGGCTCTTGGCATCAACCAGTCCACCATCGCCCGGAAACTCAAACGCCTTCAGGGATCGCCCCCCTGACGCCGCATTTATGCAAAACCGCATCTAAATATGCCATATAGCATCAAAAGTGGGCCGGTTTTCCGGCGATCTCGATGCGGGTGGTTCCTGGAAACATTGGCATTGGCGTCTGGCCGGCAGACCTTCGTCTCTGGTATGCAAATTGCGTTGCCCAATGGCATATTGAAGCCACCTTGACCGGACGATGAACCGGTGATGCGGCGCCCGACCGGCGCCAGTGGAGACCAAACGACACTTTTGCGGAGGCCGAATGCATCGTTTTCAGAATGCACTTGATTATTGCGCCAAATGGCTGGATATCATTAAGACAGACTCGGAGACCCTCGACGAGGCCACTGCCAGGTGGATCTCGCAGGAGACCAAACGCAACTTCGTCGATCACTTCAACGCCGGCTGGGTCAACTACCGCAAGTCCATGACCGAAGCCGGCGACTTCGCGGCCATCGAGTGGCGCGGCCGCGGGGCGACGTTTTACGACAACTTCGGCAACGCGTACCTCGACTTTCTGGGCGGCTACGGCGCGCTCGATTTAGGATGGTCGCACCCGGAGGTGGTCGAGGCGGTCAGGGCCCAGGCCGGCAAATCTGGTATTCCCAGCCAGGAGCTGATGGACCCCCTGCGCGGCGTGATGGCCCGGCTGATGGCCGAGATCACCCCCGGCGACATCGACCACGCCTTTTTCGTCGGCAGCGGTACCGAAGCCGTCGAAGGGGCGCTCAAGATCGCCCGGCTGCACAGCGGCAAGCACAGCTTCATTTCGACGGTCAGGGCATTTCACGGCAAAACGTCGGGCTCTTTGAGCGTCATGGGCAAAAAGGCCTTTCGTGCCCCGCTGCAGCCCTATGGCGCGCAAATCTTCTTCGTGCCCTTCGGCGATGCGGATGCACTGGAACAGCAGCTCGAGATCTGCAATGCGGTGGGCATCGAGATCGCCGGGTTCGTGGCCGAACCGATCCAGGGCGAAGCCGGCGCCATCGTTCCCCCGGACGACTACTGGCCCCGGGTCCGTGAGATCTGCACGCGCCACGGCATCCTGATGATCTGCGACGAGGTGCAGACCGGCCTGGGCCGAACCGGCGCCCTGTGGGGGGTCGACCACTGGGATGTGGCCCCGGACATCATGATGGCCGCCAAGTCGCTGGGCGGGGGCCTCATGCCGATCGGGTGCTTCATGGGCAGCGGCCGGATCTGGAAGTCCCTCGAGGAACCCAACCCGTTCATGCACACCACCACCACCGGCGGAAACCCCATGGCCTGCGCGGCGGCCATCGCCACGATCCGGATAACCCTCCGGGACGATCTGCCCCGGCGCGCGGCCGAGCTGGGAGACTATTTCATTGGTCAGCTCAACGCAATGTCGGACGAATTTCCCGGTATCTACGCAAAGATCACCGGCAAGGGCCTGCTGATCGGCCAGCACTTCATCGATGACGAAATTGGATACAAGGTCGCCGCAGGCCTGTTCAAGCGCAAAGTGCTGGTGGCCGGAACGTTGATCAACGCCAAGGCGATCCGCTTCGAGCCGCCCCTGATCGTGACCCGGCAGGAGATCGACACGGTCCTCGGCCGGTTGCGCGACACACTCCAGGCGGTCAGGAAAACCATGTAAGGCGCCTGGCCCGATTGCCCACACGACGTTCATTATGACTAGGAAGGGAAACGCCATGAAACTGATCCGCGTCAACATGACCGACCTGTCCATTACCGTCGCAGAAACCCCGGCAGCATATCGCCTGCTGGGCGGCCGCGGTCTGACCTCGACTCTGATCAACGCGGAGGTGCCCGCCCAAACCGACCCATTGGGCCCGCACAACAAGCTGGTTTTCGCACCCGGTTTTTTGACCGGCACCCCGCTGATCAACACCAGCCGGTTGTCCGTCGGCGCCAAGAGCCCGCTGACCGGCGGCATCAAGGAGAGCAATGTGGGCGGCACGGTGGCCTATGCCCTGGCCCGTCTGGGCATTACGGCCGTGGTCGTCGAAGGCCAGTCGCCGGCCGGCCAAACCTACCTGCTCAAAATCGGCCCCTCGGGAACGGCCGAACTGGTCGCGGCCCCGGAAACCCAGGGCATACGCACCTACGCCCTGGTCGAAAAATTGAGCGCGCGATTTGGCAGCGGCAACAGCATCACCTGCATCGGCCCAGCCGGCGAGTTCCAGCTGGCCTCGGCCTCGATTCAGACCACCGACCTGGACGGGCGCCCCTGCCGGGCCGCCGGTCGGGGGGACTGGGGGCGGTCATGGGGTCCAAGGGGCTCAAGGCCATGATCGTCGACCGCAACGGCAAATCGACGGATCCGCTCACGGACCCCGAGACCTTCAAGGAAGCCGCCAAGGCCTATGCCAAGGCTGTCAAAGCCGATGAATTCAGCGGCGAGATCCTGCCCCAGCTGGGCACGGCCGCCCTGGTCGAAGCCATCAATGCCGCCGGGGCGTTCCCGACATGCAACGCCCGCAGCGGCCAGTTCGAGGGCGTGGAAAAGATCAGCGGCGAAACCATGGCCGATGTCATCAAAAAACGCGGCGGCAAGACGACCCACAAGGGCTGCGCCCAGTGCATCATCGACTGTTCCAATGAATTTGTGGACCCCCACGGGCATTACGTCACCTCTTCGTTGGAGTACGAGACCATCTGGTCCATGGGCGGCATGATCGGCAACGACGACCTGGACGCCATCGCCCGGCTGGATTTTCTGTGCGACGACATTGGCCTGGACACCATCAACACCGGCGTGGCCATCGCCGTGGCCATGGATGCAGGCTACAAACCCTTCGGTGATGCGGCCGCAGCCATCGCAATGGTCGAGGAGGCTGGCCGGGGTACCGACTTCGGGCGGATCATCGGCAGCGGGCCCGACGCCGTGGGCCGCCACTTCGGCCACGACCGCATCCCCACCGTCAAGGGGCAGAGCATGGCGGCCTATGATCCCCGCGCCATTCAGGGCATGGCCGTCACCTATGCCACGACGCCCATGGGCGCCGACCACACCGCCGGGTGGGTCGTCGATCAGAACCTGGAAGCCTTTGGCGGAACCATCGACGCCCTGGGCGCCGAAGGGCAGGTCGAGGCCTCCCGCAACACGCAGATCCACATGGCGGCCGTTGACACGGTCGGCATCTGCGATTTCGCCCAGTCCGGCCTGGCATCGCCCGAGGGCATCGCGACCGTCTATCGGATGATCGCGGCCAAATCGGGACAACCCTTCGGCGAAGCGGACTGGACCGACCTGGGCCTGCGCGTCCTGAAAACCGAACGGGCCTTCAACCGCAGGGCCGGTTTCACCAACCGGGATGACCGCCTGCCCGAGATGTTCTACAAGGAACCGCTGCCGCCACACAACGTCGTCGTCAAGGTCAGCGATGCGGAGATGGACACGACCTTCGATTTTTAGCGGGAGCCGATGTGAACGTACAGGTAAAACTCCTGGGGACCCTGCCGTCCGTTTATGCCGGCCGCTGCACGCCATCGGGGATCCGGGTCGACCTGCCGGCCGGCGCCTGCGTGGCCGACCTGGTCGTACACCTTGGCATTCCCAGCGAGCGGGTGGGGATCGTTACCACCAACGGCACCCTGGCAAGGGCAACGGATGTGATTCCCGCCGATGCCGAGGTCAAATTGATGCAGAAAATCGCCGGTGGTTGACCGCCAATGACGACCACACACCACACCACGCCGCGCCAGGACGGCTTTAGCATGCCGGCCGAGTTCGAACCCCATGCGGGGTGCTGGATGCTGTGGCCCGAGCGGGGGGACACCTGGCGCCTGGGCGCCAAACCGGCCCAGGCCGCGTTCGTGCAGGTGGCCGCGGCCATCGCCGCCTTCGAACCGGTCACGGTCGCCGCCGGCCGCCGCCAGTGGGAAAATGCCCGGGCAATGCTGCCCGATGCGGTCCGGGTGGTTGAAATGTCCGCCGACGATGCCTGGATGCGCGATGTCGGCCCCACCTTCGTGATCGACGGCCAGGGCAACCTGCGCGGGGTCGACTGGCCGTTCAACGCCTGGGGCGGCCTTGACGGCGGACTCTACTTCCCCTGGTCCCTCGACAACCAGGTGGCGGCCAAGGTCCTCGAGATCGAGGGCGCCGGGCGCTACCGCGCGCCCCTGATCATGGAAGGCGGCTCATTTCACACCGACGGCCAGGGCACCTTGATCACCACCGCCGAGTGCCTGCTGAACCCCAACCGCAATCCCCGAATGACCCAGGGACAGATCGAAACCGGGCTAAAGGATTACCTGAACGTTCAAAAAGTGATCTGGCTCGACAAGGGCGTCTACATGGACGAAACCGACGGCCACGTGGACAACCTGTGCTGCTTTGTCAGACCGGGGGAGGTGCTGCTCTCCTGGACCGACGACCGCCGCGACCCCCAGTACGACATCTCCCGGCAGGCCCTGGAATCGCTCGCGGCGCAGACAGACGCCCGCGGGCGGGCGCTGACCGTCCACAAAATATACCAGCCCGATCCGATGGCCGTCACCGAAACGGAGGGTGACGGCCTGGATGCCAGCGAATGGGCCAAACCCCGCCGGGCCGGCGACCGGCTGGCCGCGTCCTACGTCAACTTTTACATGGCCAACGGCGGTATTCTTATGCCGCTGTTCAGCGCCCCCCAGGACCGCGCCGCCGTCGATCTGCTGACCCGGCTGTTTCCAGGCCGGCGGGTGGTCGGTATCAAAAGCCGGGAAATCCTCCTGGGGGGGGGTAACATCCACTGCATCACCCAGCAGGTCCCCCGGGCGACGACGACGTCCGTTTTTTCGGCCTGATGCAGTCTCCCACGGGTTAAGCGGCCGCTGTCGTCATCGTTTTAACAATGAACCAACCCAAAGGAGGTCCCCATGCGCGCCGCCATCTATGAACAGTTCGGACAGCCCCTGGCGATTCAACAGCTGCCCGACCCGGCCGCTCCGGAGCACGGCGTCGTCATCCGCGTCAAGGCCACCGGGCTGTGCCGCAGCGACTGGCACGGCTGGATGGGGCACGACCCGGACATTCGCCTGCCCCACGTCCCCGGCCACGAACTGGCCGGCATCGTCGAAGCCACCGGCCCAGAGGTCACCCGCTGGAAGCCGGGCGACCGGGTCACCCTGCCCTTTGTGTGCGGCTGCGGCCGCTGCCCGCAGTGCGCCTCGGGAAACCATCAGGTCTGTGACCGGCAGTTTCAGCCCGGATTCACCCACTGGGGCGCCTTTGCCGAATATGTGGCCGTCGACCGTGCCGACGTCAATCTGGTGCGGATTCCGGAAGCGGTCGACTTCGTGACCGCGGCCAGCCTGGGCTGCCGTTTCGTGACCGCATTTCGGGCCATCGTCGACCAGGGCCGGGTCGGCCCCGGTCAATGGGTGGCCGTGCATGGCTGCGGCGGCGTGGGATTGTCGGCCATCATGATCGCCAGCGCTCTGGGTGCCAACGTCGTGGGGGTCGACATCGGCGCCGACAAGCTCGATCTGGCCCGTACGGCCGGTGCCTGTGCGACGGTCAACGCCACGACGACCCCGGCCGTCGTCGAGCAGATCCTGGACATCACCGACGGCGGGGTACACGTCTCCATCGACGCACTGGGCAGCCCGGCAACCTGTTTCAACTCGGTCGCCAACCTGCGAAAACGCGGCCGGCACATTCAGGTCGGCCTGATGCTGGCGCAGCACCGGCATCCGGCCGTGCCCATGGACCGCGTGATCGCCTACGAGCTCGAGATCCTGGGCAGCCACGGTATGCAGGCCCACCGCTATCCGGCCATGCTGGCCATGATCCGCTCCGGCAAACTGGCTCCGGAAAAACTGATCGGTAAAACGATCACGCTGGACAGATCCCTTGACGAACTGGTCAATATGGATCGCTTCGAGATGACCGGCGTCACGGTCATCGACACCTTCTAACCCGATTGGAGTATGACGACATGTCAACCGTGCTGCACCAACAGGAAGAGATCGAAGCCATCATCGGCCGGGCATCGGTCTGTCGGCTGGCCATGCTGGATGGCGACACCCCCTACATCGTGCCGCTGTGCTTTGGCTACCGCAACCACACCCTGTACTACCACTCTTCGATGAAAAGCCGAAAGCTCGACCTGATCCGCAGGCACCCCGCGGTCGGCTTCGAAATGGACATTCTGGCCCGCCCTATTCCGGCACCCGAACCGTGCAAATGGAACATGCGCTACCAGAGCGTGGTCGGCGTAGGCAAGGCGACCATCGTAGAAGACGAGGCCGAGAAAAAAGCGGCCCTGGACCTGATCATGGCCCAGTATGCCAGCGGGACTTACGCCTTTCCGGAGAACAAGATCAGGATCACCGCGGTGATCCGGGTGGATATCGAGCGCATGACTGGCAAGACCAGCGGTTTCGACGACTAGGTCTGTGCGCCGCAGCAACCAAAACGCCTGATCCGTCTGGTCAAAAGATGGTTGACCAGGCGGTCAGGCGCTTTTATGTGTCGTCGGCCATACGACGGCTTATTGGTATCCGTCCCGCAATAGCCTTTCTTAATGGGATTTGGCCCTGGTCCAGGCCTCGTCCATGATCCGGTTCTCCTTGCCCAGATCCTTGGTAAAGTAAAGCTTGTCCATGATCTCGGGCGTCGGGTAGATACTCGGGTTTTTCAGGTCCTCGGGCGTGATAAAGGCCTCAGCGGCGGCGTTGGGGGTCGCATACTGGTTGTAGTTGGACAGTTCGGCGCCGACCTCGGGCTCCAGGATCCAGTTGATCCATTTGTGGGCGGCATCCGGGTTGGGGGCCTTGGCGGGAATGCACATGGAGTCGTACCAGATTTCGCTGCCCTCCTTGGGGATCAGAAAACCGAGCTTCTCCGGATCTTCGCTGACCGACTGAATGGCATCGCCATTGTAGACGATCGCGGCCACGGCCGTGCCGGCGACCACATCGTTCTTGCCGCCCACTCCCGGCTTGAAGCCCATACAGTTCGCGGTCCGCTTGGTCGCCACCAGCAGGTCGGCGGCGGCCTTGAGTTCCTTGGGATCGGTGCTGTTGAAATCGTGGCCCAGGTAAACCAGCGCGATGCCCATCATCTCGCGCACGCTATCGATCAGCCAGAAAGCGCCGGGCTGCTGGTCGGGATCGAACAGGACCGCCCAGGACTTGACCGCGTCGTCACTGACCTTGTCCCGGCGGTACATCAGCCCCACCGTTCCCCACTGATAGGCCACCGAATAGACGTTGCCCGGGTCGTAGCTGGCTTCGCGGAAGAGCGGTTTGAGATTCTTGATATTGGGAATCTTGGCGTGGTCCAGGGGCTGGATCAGGTTCTGGTTGATCAGGACCGGCATGATGTAGTCGGACGGCACGATGATGTCGTACTGGCTGGCCCCGCCGGCCTGCAGTTTGGCCACCATCTCCTCGTTGTTCTCGTAGATGTCGAGCCTGACCTTGATGCCGAATTTCTCTTCGAAGTCAGCCGGCATCTTCTCCTCGTCCATGTACTCCGACCAGGTGTAGACCCGCAGTTCCTCGGCACCAACCGTTCCGGCGCCGAAAAACAACAATACCAACATGAGCAGACCGATTTTACGCATCGTTTTCCTCCTTTTCAGAATTTCCTTTTCAGAATTAAGGGGTAATAGACGTTAAGATCATATTTTGAACGACGCTATGGAAGCGGACAGCAATCGTCCTACGTTTCCCGCCGCCGGGTAAAGCGCTCTGTCAACACCACCAGGGCCACCGTAACCAGCATGATCAGCGTCGAGAGGGCGTGAATCTGGGGGGTGACCCCCCGCCTGACGGCCGCGAAAATAAACAACGGCAGGGTCTGGGAATCCGGCCCAGCCGTGAAAAAGCTGATGACGAAGTCGTCCAGAGAGAGGGTGAAGGCCAGCATGGCGCCGGCGAAGATACCCGGCATCAGCAAGGGCAGCATCACCTTTCTGAGCAGGTACCAGTTGGTGGCGAACAGGTCCCGGGCCGCCTCCTCCACTTCCCGGCCGATGGCCACCAGGCGGCTGCGCACCACCAAGGCAACGAAGGCGATCTGAAAGGTGATGTGGCCGATGATCATGTTCAGCAGGCCGGGCTCGAAGATGGACGAAACAAAGCGCAGCAGCCCGAAGGCCACCACCAAAGCGGCCGCCAGAATGATGTCGGGGATGACCACGGGGATGTGCAGGATGATGTCCAGGAAATTGCTGGTGCGGTCGCGCCAGGGAAAACGGTCCATGGCGATGGCCAGGATGGTGCCCAGCACCGTGGCGACAATCGTGGAGATCACCGCCAGCAGCAGGGTGTTCCAGGCCGCCTCCAGAATCCAGTCGTTGTGAAAGAGTTTGGCGTACCACTTGAGGGTAAACCCCTTCCAGACCAGGCCGCGCCGGGCCTCGTTGACGGAAAAGACGGCCACGCCGGCCAGCGGCAGGTAGAGAAACGCCATGGTCAGGTAGGAGATTGCCGCAATCACGAGATGGTTGCGCCTCATATGACCTCGATCTCCTTGCCCTTGCGCCGGTAGATCTGCAGCCCGATCATGGTCAGCACCATCAACCCCATGCTGATGGCCGCGCCGAAGGGCCAATCCCGGCTGGTGCCGAACTGCTGTTGTATCAGATTGCCCACCAGCATGTACTTGGCCCCACCTAAAAGGTCAGGCACCACGAACATGCCCATGGCAGGCACGAAGGTTAAAATGATGCCCACCGACAAACCCGGCATGGTCTGGGGTAAAATCGCCTGGGTGAAAACCCTGATCCGCGAAGCGTAAAGATCCTGGGCCGCCTCCACCAGGGCCCAGTCCAGGCGCTCGACGCTGGCATACAGGGGCAGCGTCACGAAAGGCAAAAACATGGAGACCATCCCCAAGTATACCGCAAAGGCGTTGGGATACAAGGGGGCACCCTCGGGAATCAGGCCCATCAATGCCGCCAGTCGGGCAAACGGCAATTCCGGCGACAGGATCAGAAACCAGGCGTAGGCCCGGATGACCATGTTGGTCCAAAACGGTATGATGACCAGAGTCAGCCACAGGTAACGGCTGCGCTCGGGGCGGCCGGCGATAAAAAAGCACAGGGGATAGGAGAGCAGCACCGACACCAGGGTGGTGACGAAGGCCACCACCACCGAGCGCCACAGGATCAGCAGGTAATCGGCCGTCCACCCGAAGAGCGTAAATCCGGCCAGGCGCTTGTAGTTCTCCAGGGTGAAGACCCACTCCAGTTCCCCGTAAGCCCCCCGGGTGACCACGCTCACCACGACCAGCACCAGGCTGGGCAGTACCAGAAACAGCATCAGCCACAGCATGCCCGGGATCAGCAGCAGCCCTCCGCGCTTGAGCAGGTGCCGACGGGTGGTCAGTTCACCATACCAGGTGATCAGCCTATCGGGTCTGTTCATCTTCCAAGATCACCAACTCCTGGGGTGCCAGTTCCAGCCAGACCTCTTTGCCGGGGTCGATCCGACGGTACGAACTGGTGCGCACGCGCAAGGGCCCGGGTTCTACCCACAGGTCGAAATTGGTTCCCCGGTAAACGATCTCGGTCACTGTGGCGCGAATGGCGTTGCGCTCGGGCTGCCGCTCGCCGATGCCGATCCACTCGGGCCGGATGGCAACGGTCCCCTTCTGCCAGGGCGGTTCTTTTTCCAGAGCCAGAAAGCCGAAAGCCGTCTGCACGCCACCGGTCGTCCTGGTGCAGGGGATCAGGTTGGCGGCCCCTAAAAATTTGGCCACGAAGCTGTCTTTGGGATTGTCGTAGACCGCCTCGGGGGTGCCGATCTGAACCACCCGGCCGGCGCGCATCACGGCCAGCCGGTCGCTGCAGACCAGCGCTTCGGCCTGGTCGTGGGTCACCAGGATGAAGGTCCGGCCCAGCTTGCGCTGCAGGCGGCGCAAATCCTCCTGTACCTGGGCCCGTAGGCGCGCATCCAGAGCGCTCATGGGCTCATCGAGCAGCAACACGTCGGGTTCGTTGACCAGGGCACGCGCCAGGGCCACGCGCTGCTTCTGTCCCCCCGACAACTGGTGGGGGTGGCGCCGGGCCATGGCGGCCAGGTCCAGCATCTCCAGGCGGCGGTTCACACGCGTCTTGATTTCGCTTTCGGGAAACCGGCGCGAACGCAGCCCGAAGGCGACATTTTCGTAGATGGTCAGGTGGGGAAACAGGGCGTAGCTCTGAAACACCGTGTTGACCTGGCGTTTGATGGCCGGCAGACGAGTGATCTCCTGCCTGCCGCTGAAAACCTGGCCCGAATCGGCCATTTCGAGCCCGGCAATGATGCGCAGCAGGGTCGTCTTTCCACAGCCCGACGGACCCAGCAGGGTAAAAAACTCACCCGGGGGCACGTTAAGGGTGACGTCGTCCAGGGCGGTGATATCACCGAAATGCTTGCAGATGTGCTTTACCGCAAGGCCCTGTTCAACCGCGAGGTCCGGATTCTGGTCCTGGTTCATGGTGTCGATATTCGGATCTATCGATTCAAGCGTGTTGGCAACCGGGCGGCCGCCGCCGATGATGGGGATAAGTGCTACACCCCCGGCTCCCGGAAGTCAATTCCCCATTTGGGCATGCCCGGGCGATGGCCGTTGGGGCAGCCTTATGCCAGACTGTATTCCCTTTGCTTGTGCTCCTGACCGGTGTAGACCGTTTTCTGCCGCAGGGTTTCGTCGACGGTGACCCCCAGTGCCGCCAGGTTCTGGAAGCAGTAGCCGCGGGCGGCCGCCTCGAGCTGTTCGGGCACGAAAAGGCCCTTTTCGGCAAAGACCCCGTCCACCATCATCATGACGAAAACCGAGGCGCACTGACCGGTCAGATAGGCTTCGTGGCTCAGGCCGGAGGTTTCGAAGGCCTCCACCAGGCCCGGCCCCATGGCGTAGCTGTCGATCTGGATGGGAAGTTCATTCTTGGTCCCGGACACCCTGACCAAAAAGGCCCCCTCCTCCTTGAGGACGCCGTCGGTGATGATGGCTCTGAGTTCGTCCGGATATTTTGGCGCCGGGGGGCACAGTTTGAGGACGAGATCGATGGGCACGACCGGGGTGCCGTTGAGCTCTACCGGCGTTTCGGAAAGCAGCCCCATGGTGTAGAGCAGTTCGGAGAGTTTGACGCCGAAGCCGCCGTACTTGAATTCGACGTTGCGGACCCCCTTGAGCACCGTGTCGGCCAGCAGTCCCATGGTGACCGGCTCGTCGTGCTCGTGGTCGACCATGCGCACCTCACGGTCGATCCCGCGCAACTCCATCTTGATGGGGCGGCTGAAGGGCCGGTCGGTAACGATCTGGCCGTTTTCGAAACGGAACGTCTTGTAGGCCATGTCCCAGAAGGCGATCTCCGGCGACCACCAGAAGGGCGTGAAGCGCCGGGTCATGACGTTTTCGTAGACATAGATGCTGATGGTTTCGCAGTGGTCCAACTTGTCGACCGCTTCCCGGGCCATGATGTTGGCCAGGCCGGGCGACGAACCAGCCCCCACCAGGGCCGTGAGCCCCTTGGCCTTGAATCTGGCGTGCCACTCGCCGAACAGCAGCTTGTAACTCTCCACGAAGCCGATATCTTCCATGGGGCCGGCCATGTCGATGTATGAGGCGCCGACCGCCAGGGCCGCCTCCATGACCTGCAGGTTGTAGTCCAGGGGCAGGCCGTTGACGATCAGATCGCACCCCTTGGCGGCCACGATCAGATTGGCAACCTCACGGGCGTCCAGTTCGAGGGCCGTCGCCTTGTCCAGCGACTGGCTCAACACGTCGGCAGCCTTGAAATCATAGTCGGCGCAGATGATCTCCGACACACCGGGGTGCTCGTTCATCCGTTTGGCGATCGTACTTCCCTGGGCCCCGACCCCAACCACGATAATGCGTTTCATCACTTCTCCTTTTGAACCAGTTTACGCCACCAACACCGACCGGAGACCGAAAACCGGCTTGTTGCCGTCGCCGGGTCATTGGCCCGGCGACCATGCGGCCGTTGTTCGTCAACGGGTGTTGCGTTCCGGCGGCAATGACCGTCTGCCGACCGGAACCGACTGATACGCTTATTTTCCTATTTAAACGATATGTTTTTTTATTACAATAAAATTCTTGACAAATTTAATGTTTTTCAATAAATTAATTTCATATTTCAACGAAATTAGTTAATTTTCCCCGCAAATAAAGCAAAGTCGCTCAACAGCGCAACCCGTACGACATTCTTTGAATCGGACTGCCGTCAAAACCCTCGATGATCATGGACCTGGACCGGCGCATGATGCTTCTGACCAGTGGGCCGCCCTGCCGCAACGACTACCGCCCCATCGACGTGGGTGCGATTTTCGACCAGGATTCATCGTCGCCCATCCAAGGAGCCCCGCCATGACAACTAGCCACGCCCCGATCCGCAAGCTCGACCGCGTCGACCGACAGATGGTTCAACTGCTGCAACAAGACGGGCGCATGCCCACGGTCGCCATCGCCAAAACGTTGAACATCTCCGAGACGACGGCCAGGAGCCGCCTCAAGCGCCTGATCAACGACGAGACCATCAAGGTGGTGGCCGTGAGCAACCCGATCCGGCTCGGATTCGAGATCATCGGCAACATCAAGCTCAGCATCGATCTGAAAAAAAAGGACGCCATCTTGCACTCGCTCAAAGAGATGGACGCCCTGAACTACGTGGCCCTGACCACCGGCGGCAACGACATCGACATCGAATTCATCGCCGGCTCCCTGTCGGAATTCAAGACCTTGATTTTCGAGAACATCAGCCAGATCGACGGCGTTCACTCGGTGGAGACATCTTTGATCGTCGAGATCATCAAAGACAAGTGGGATTACGGAACGGCCTGGGATGACTGATTCAGCCTTCGGCGAAATCCGCAAACCGCGGCAGGCTCACAATCTCCTGCTCCAACCCGGCGTTGAATTGCGCGATCAACTCGACCACCGGCAGGCAGGCGCGATTGTGCATGTCGAAGGCGGCCTTGCGCGTCTGCCGTGCGATCAGCCGGCGGTCGCCGAAGGCGGCAAACAGGGTTTCGAGATTTTGCGGTAGGTAGAGACGCGCGGCGGGGATGACCTTTTGCAGGCGCTGGAAAATGGTCAGCCCCTCCCAGTCGTAATCACCGAAATGCAGCACCGACTGCGGCGCGCTGCCAAACGTGCCCAGCGCTTTCAAAACCGCATCCGAGACGTTGCCGCCCAGGTAGACGACCATCACCGCCTCCGGGGCAGCCGTGTAATCGGCCTGTAGAAACGGCTCCCAGTTTTCGATGGTCAACAGGTGCCAGTGGTCCGGCAGGACCAGTGCACTGAGCCGATCGGTCAGGGCCGCCGCCATGCCGAAATCCCCGGTGATGCGCGTCAAACGGTCCTGCACGTCGCCGAACCACTTGAACACCAGCGGCAGCACGCCATGGGCGTGCCGGCCGACTTTGCTGCCGCCGCCGCGCACGATGTTGCCGCCGCGGGTCGCGAGCCCGTCCGGATCGATGCCGTGGGACGGGTAGCGGGCCTGCAGCCACGCTGCGAGCTGGACCGAATCGGCAACCACAATGGTTCGACGCCGGCCGGCGGATCTGACGGACACGATGCCCAAGGTGAGTAGTTCGGTCAGCTGGGCGCGGTTGGCCGTCGAAAATCCAAGCGACCCGTTTTCAAGCAGGCGTGTCAACCAGGCCGGGCGATTCATCGTCGGGGGATTCCTCCGGCTGCAGATGCCGCTGCGCGATTTTAACCACAGACGACAGGTAACTGCGGCTGCCGTCACGCCGGAACAGGTAGTTGTGCGAAATATCCTTGCGGATTTCCGGGCTGGCGAAAATCGGCAGAAAGTTGTTGCGCGTGCAATAGGCGATCAGCTGATTCAGGTTGTCCGAGTCGATGCTGCCGACTTCGTCCAAAAAGAAGGGGATACGCGATCCCACGGCATTCTTGCGTTCCTGCAGCAAACCCATCAGCCCCAGGTAGATGACGATCTTGACGCCGGTTTCGGTGCCGTTGGACTCGAAGCGGTGGATCTCGTAGCGCTCGACCGGCTTGGCCTGGTAGTTGAACTGCACGGAGAACTTGAGCCGGAACATGTCCTGCAGGTTGATGTCGTTGCCGTAAGTCTTGATGCGGCTGAAGTACTCGTCGACCTCGGCATGGGCCTGCGCCAGGGAGGTGGGCTGGTGGCGGGCGGCAAACAGGTCCATCTGACCGGGGCTGCTCTGGTCGATGGCGTCGAGCAGGGCGGTCTTCTCGATGGCGATCCCAATCTGATCGATATTGGAGATGCGCACGTTGCGGATCGCACCGTTCAAGGCCGCCAACTGGGCTTCGACGTTTTCATAGGCCTGGGTGATCTTGGACAGCTTGGCGCGCACCACGGTGAAGATACCGTCGTACTCGCGCTGCAGCTGATCCTCCAGTGCATCGATCTCATGGGCCAGGTTGGACTTGAGCTCCAGCCAGCGCTCGAAGGGGATGTCCGCCGCGGCGCGCTCGTAGCGCGCCTCCAGGTCGGCCCTGGGTTCAGCCAGCTCTTTTTCGAGCCGGTTCAAGGTGCCGACAATCTCGGCCAGCGCGGCGCGAACCTGATCGTATTCGCCGCGCAGGACCTCGAAGGGCATGCCGCTCAACTCCGGCGGCGCGTCGCCCTCGAAGGGCTGCAGGCGCCCATGCTCCCGGCTGACCTGGTCCCACTGTTCCTGGACGGTCTGCAAGGTGGCGTGGGTGCGCTGCTGTTCCCGGCGCAGGGTTCGGATCTCGGTCTCCTTGGCGTTGACGGCGCCTTGTAGCCGGGTCGCCTCATCAGCATGTTTTTTCAGCTCGGCCGCGATGGCGCCCACGTTCCGCCACTGGTCGGTCAGCTGCCGCAACTGGGCAAACTGGCCCAGGCAGGTCTCCTTTTCGGCGATGGCCGCGTCCAAGGCTGCCAGTTCACGCTGCTGCCGCGCCTGGTTTTCGGCCACGTCGATGGCCGTGCGAATGTCCGCCATGGCCTGTTGGAGCCGGGCCTTGCGCGCATCCAACGGTTCCTGGTCGGCCTCGGCCACGAACCAGACCGAACGGGGCAGATTCAGCCCGAAGCCCGTGTAGGTGCCGTCAGAATCCAGATCCGTCATGACCCGGGCCGAGGCCGCCCGGAATGCCGCTTCGTCGGCCATTGCCATGGATGCATCCAGGCTGGACAGGTTGTTGGACACCAGAAAATGGAGCAGCGCCCGGTGCGTTTCGTCGAAACCGGCCCGCACCCACACCTGTGCGACGGTGTCGGCCTCAAGCTGCCGGACCGCCGCCTCGTATTCGCGCCGCAGCGCACGCAGCTGCTGTTTCAAATCCGCCGTGCGCTGGGTCCGGGTGGCGGCAAGGGCGTTTTGGAGCTCCACCCGGCGGTGTGTCAGGGTGTCGCGCGCATTTTTGACCAGCGCCTGGCTGTGCAGCCGGGTCGCTTCCAGCAGCGCCTCGAAACGCGCCTTGTATTCGTTCAAATCCGCGGCGGCCGACTCGAGGTCACGAATGCGCACGGCCCAGCGCTTGACGGATTGCCCGAAGGCCTCCAGCTGGGATTCCTGGGCTCCGAAAGCCTGGGCCAGGGAGGCCTTTTCAGCCGCCAGCAGCGCACGATAGGCCGCTGAGAGATGAAAGAGCCGCTGGGCGTATTGCCGGCGCTGTTCTTTTTTGGCGGCCATGCGCGCCAGGATACCCTGATAACGCGCCATCAACGGCTTGAGCGTCTCGAGTTCCTGCAGGGCGACCCGCAACTGGTTGATGTGCCGGTATTTCTGCTCGAAGTCCTGCAACAGATTGAAGCGTGTCTTGACAGCGCCTTTCTCCACGATGCGGATCAAAAACTGCTGCACGTCGGCGGCATCGATGCGGTCCAGGCGCAAGAGCCCCTGCATCAGCTTGCGCAGCAGGCGGAAGTTGGGTTTGGAGAGGTCAAACATGGGCACATTGTATTCGCCGCGGATGTGCAACCCCAACAGGGCTTCCTCGTAACGCTCGAACTTGTCGAAGCGGGCGAAGTCACGGGCGAAAAAGGCGGCCTGAACTTCCTGCAGCGGCGCCGGCGCCTGGTCGGCGTTGAGAAAGTCGGCAATGTCGAAGGCGCCGTTGAAAACGAAATTGATGCGCGAATCGGACTCACCGGTCCCGTATATTCCCACGGTGCGGATGCTGCCGGTGATCGTGCGCACCTCGAACAACAGGTATGAGCCCTCCGGCCGGAAGTAGAAGCTCATCGATTCGCCGCTGGACTTGATGAAGGTCATCTCGTTGATGGTCGGGAAGAAGAGGAATTGAATCAAGGCGATCAGGCTGGTCTTGCCCACGTTGTTGGCCCCGACCAGGTGGATGGCCTGAACATCGAAATTCAAGGTCAAGGTGTCGAACATGCCGCTGTTGATCAACCCGATCTTGCGGATGCTGCTGGTGTAGCTACTCATCGGTCGGGTCTTTCGTTGTGGTGACATCGCCGGCGGGATCGCCGGACGCTTCGGGCTGAATCTGCTGGTGCAGCCGGCGCGCCATGTTGACCACCCGCTCTGCCGGCCGGCGCAGGGTCAGCGTGCGCGCGTCGAGGTCGATCTCCATGAACCCCTTGTTGGCCAAACGCCGGAACAGCTGCTCCAGGGCGATGTCGTCACCGCCGTCGATGCCGACCTGGCTCAGGTACTCGCGGCCGTAGCCGTCCCGGAACCAATCCAGTTCGGCCCAGGGCACGCTCACCTGGAACAGATCGGCGTAGCGCTTGCCTTTTTCCAGCCACAAATCGGTCAGCAAAAACAGCGTGACCACGGCCTGCTTCTCCTCCTGGCTGAGCAGTTTGCGCTCCTTTTCAAGAAAAATCACCTGCTGCTCGCGGGTGAGTGCGAACCCGCTCAGGGCCAGATGGTCGCGGAACCACTCGAAGTGCTGGTCCAGAATCGTGTACCAGCGGTCATAGCCCGGCTTGAACAGGTCGGCGTCGCTGAACTGGTAGCCGCGCAGCAGGGTTTGAACGATGCGCTGCGTCTCTTCAGGTGGGTTCGCCGCCATCGGTCCCTTCCCATATGATGTCGAAATCATCCAATTCCACCGTGAATGCCTCCAGATCTCCGTAAAAGGTCTGCGCGCGCTGCCGGACGCTGAAGGGCGGCTCGGACATGACCAGCGGAAAGGCGATGGCCTTTAACTGCTCGTCAGGCGGGTAGGCACCGAATTCACGGGTCACGAAACCCGGCCAGCCCTGGATCCGGCCCTGGGTTGCCATGCCGTCCAGCAGCTGCGACTCGAAGAGCAACAGGCCGTCGGCGTTCTCCTCTTGCGCCGGCCGCACGGCCAGCGGACGCGGACGCGGCACGAAGCGGCCGTGAACCACATCATTGAAAAAAAGGCCCAGCTTGTCCAGCGGGGCCGCCTGGTTGGCCTGCAGGCCGGCCGCCACGACCGTGTGCGCCGGCAGCGCCGCCCAGACCGCCTCCAGATTGGCCAGGCAGGCCGCCAGGGCATCCTTGATGTTTTTCTCCTCGATCAGGGAGTTGAGCAGCGCCCGGCTGGTGTCGATCAGGGCCTCGAAATGACGGATCAGGGTGTAGTCGATGTACTGAATATCGATGTTCAGCCGCGCCCGGCGGGTGTCGAGCTCGACCGATTCGGCCAGCAAGTCGGCCCTGGCGCCAAGGTCGGCCATGCGGCGGCGCAGCAGCGTCAGCTTCTGCACCGGCTCGGCCTGGGGGTCGACCAGCTCCTTGAGCGGTTCGATATAGCGCCGGTAGACGGTTTTTAGCTCCTCGATACGCACATCGATCGCCTTGGCCGCGCTGTTGCGCTTCATGTCGCCGAAGGCGCGCATGCAGGCCTGATAGTGCTGGTAACCGCCTTCGCGAACCTCGCGCACCACCAAAAACAGCTTGTCGACCGTGTCGCCAATGGCCACCAGGTCGGATGTTTCGGCAAACAAAAGCTGCTGCAGGGCATCGGTCAGGTTCCCGATTTCAAAAATCCGGTCCCGCAGGAAATCGGCATGGGTCAGCTTCCCGCGCCGTTCGTAAAAATTGACCAGCCCGGCCACAATGGGGTTGACCGTGTACTCGAAATCGGCCTCTTCGTAGAGGATCGCGGTTCGGCAATAGCGCTCGATCAGCTTCTCTTTTTCGGCCGGAACAATGCCGTGACGCTGCATGTAGGCCAATAGCTGTGCGCGGGTGATCACCCCCTGCTCCGCGCACAGGTCGACGATCAGGCCGTGCTGCAGGCCGGCGGTGGTCAGAAAGCCGTGAAAAGTGGTGATTGACATCCTCTCGGGATCCCTCGGCGACAGCGGTTTCCATTAATCTCGTGATATGCTTGTTGTGACGGAAAACCTAACATATGTCAATCCGAGTCACGGCATACAATCGATCCGCAGCGCTGTTGCCTTTGATGAATGCGAAATACCGCCGCCGCTCTCCGCAGCCAAATCCAATCGACAGAATGACGTTCCGAGGGGGGCGGGCGTGGCTTGTCTCCCTCCCCCCCCCCGGGGCCCCCCCGAATCGATTCAAAAAAGTCTGGACATCCTTGCCCGCAGGTGCTACGCAAAAACTCGAAACCATCTCTTTGGTCGTTCGGCGGTGCGAAAAAACGCAAAAAGGTCTGGACAACGGCTCGGCTTCGTTGTACGAAAAAGCTAAAAGCGGTCTGCGGTGTCACAATCATCTGGACATTTGTGAACACCCCCGCTATGGTAGGAATTAATAGACCTGCGTGCATGCGAATCAGAATATTCTGGACATATTGCATCACCGCTGCTATGGGGAGAATAAGGAGCTCTCGATAAGGCCGTATTTAATTGCCGTTCACGGCATAACCCACGGGATCTGCACACGATGACATTGGAAAAATTCTGCGGAGAAGCGGTCAGCTCGGATCAACTGGGCGATATTACCGACATCGTATCCACATTCCCGAACCTCACCCGCACCGAACTGGCCAACACCATCTGCGAGCTGCTCTCCTGGAAGCGGCCGACCGGCAAGCTGAAAACCATCGAATGCCTGCAATTCTTGGAGCGTCTGGACGCCCGGGGCGTCATCAAACTCCCGGCCTGCCGAATCCAGCAGGCCAACCGGCCCAAACCCAACATCGTTAAAACCCAAAAGACCGCATGCCGCCCCATCCTCTCGGCCAGGCTCAATGAATTGGCGCCGCTGCTGTTGCACCGGGTCGCCAGCCCTTCCCAGCGGCAGATCTGGTACGAATACGTGGATCGCTACCATTACCTGGGCTACCGGATTCCCTTTGGCGCCCACATTCGCTATTTCATCGAGTCCGAACCCGGCCACCATAAACTGGGCTGCCTGCAATTCTCCAGCCCGGCCTGGCGCATGGCGCCCCGGGACCAATGGATCGGCTGGGACAACGACCAGCGCCAGAAAAACCTTCAAAGAATCGTCAACAACAGTCGCTTTCTCATATTTCCATGGGTGCAGGTCAAAAACCTGGCCAGTTCGATCCTGGCCTTGGCGGCCCGAACGGTCCCGGACGACTGGCTGGCCAGCTACGGCTGCCGCCCGGTGCTCATGGAGACACTCGTTGATCAGAAGCGCTTCACGGGCACCTGCTACAAAGCCGCCAACTGGGTGCATGTGGGCCAGACGACCGGCCGGGGACGCATGGACCGGGAGAACAAGCGCCACGGCGCCGCGGTTAAAGAGATCTTTTTGTATCCGCTGTCGAAACGGTTCCGGCAGGAGCTGATGACATCCTGAGTGTTCGACTGGTTCGATGGCGGCGGATTCCTGTTGGAGAAGGAATGGCATCACAAATGCCCGTTGCATTTTTACTGATCACAACATATGGTCTATATTGTACGATGAAATAACAACATGATGTGGTTTTGATTCGCAATTCCACCCTTTCCCAGGACCACCAAGAACAGAATCGGCTCCTTCTGTTTTAACAATTTGAAATTACAAGAATATGGTACCGATTGAACATGCAATCGAAAGGGCGGAGCTATATAAAAATCCAGGTGAGATTATGAACTCAAAAAACCGTCGGGCATCGTCGATGACTTATAGAAGAAAGCGCATGCGTGAAATACTCAAAGATATTTAAGATTAGCGCATGCACAATACCAAACATCCTGAATCACGTGAAAAGTGGAATAATTTTTTAGGGTTATTTTTTTCCTTCGGCCTTGGTCAGGGAATGCTGTTTCTCGCCCAAACCTGGTTGTTAGGCAGCGACCGATTGGAAATGCTGGGTCTTTTCGGAGCATCCTTCGCCATGGTCGTTCTATCATACCATGTTGTTGATTTTGGCGGTGTCACAATTCTGGCGCGGGAGATGCAGCAAAATAACGCCAAAAAATCTGTGGGGAGACTTTTCTGGTCAGGCTCAATAGTCCGACTGCTGCTGTCGCTCGTTTTGGTCGTTTCCTGCGCAACGCTGTATTATCTGGGAGATCGCCGTGGTTTTGTGGCTTCATATGCGCTCTCAGCAAGCATTGGTACACTTGCCTACGCCTTTAATGGCATCGGCGTTTTGGATGGATTGCAGCGCAGTCGGTGGTCCGGATTAAGCTGGGCCATTCCTTTCGTGTTTAGTGCTATTATGCTTCCTGTTGCAGCAGACACATCACTTTCAAAAGCTGGATTATGGTTAGGCGGAGCGTTTTCTGCAGGGGCCGTGCTGGGCACCGCAATGCAGCACATTCTATTGATAAGATCCGGTTATGCACTTAATTCTGAACCGATAGACCGATCAAGCGCGTTGTTCTTTCTGCGCGAAGGCAGCCTCTATCTGCTCTCGTGGGGTGCAGGACAAATTTTCTATCGTGGGCAAATCGCTATCTGTGCAGCACAGATAGACCTCAAGTTGGTTGGTATCTTCGTATACACCAAGCAGGTGATCAACGCTACGAACCAGATTCTGTACTTCCTACGGAGGGCAGAATTCCCGCACCTTGTCAAGGTGGTACGAGACTCACCACGTAAATGCATGATCACAGGGTTATTGGTACAACAAGCCAGCCTGTCTGGTTCCTTTGGCGCAGCAATAGCAATAGTGACAGGTGGCATATTCCTCTGGCAATTAGGTCCAGCCCCGTTCCAAGAAACGGGAAGCGCCTTTGCAGCCCTCGCCATCACAATCCCATCATCTGCATTCTACTCCACTTTCAATCAAATTTGCATCGCAGCAGAAAGACTAAAACGTGCGGCCTGGTGTGCTGTAGCAGTCACGGCGATTGGACTTGGCATCCAGTGGGCTGTCGTACCTCATGGCTGGATAGCCATGAGTTTGGGAGAGGTCGTCATTCATTTGACTGGAATGTCTATCATACGCTTGGAATTACTCAGTGTGAGCAGGCAAGCGTCTCGCCCGAAAGAGAAATCAATTTGAAAAGACAAGATTGTCTGACCCGAGGAGCACGCTCATGTAGAAAATTTCCTGGGCATGCTTCAGTATGGTTGAATTAAAATGCTACTTCGGTTTTTTTGAGATGGCGCCAAATATTTTTTCGAAGGGGATATATAAATACTCAAGCATGCTTTTGACATCTTCAATGTCAATCATACGTCGTTTCAGGCTCTCTTTGATATGGCATTTTAAAGGAAGGGCCCAAATCGGCCCGCGGCTTATGATACGATCCTTCGGCGGGAAAGTCGTTCTTGGAGATAATGTTTATATCGGTCCAGATGTGAGCATTGAATGTTCAACGGGGGGTGAATTGCTGATTGGTAAAGGAGTGACGATTAACCGCGGAACATTTATCGTGTCCCGTCAGTTGGTCAGAATTGGAGATGACGTTCTTATAGGAGAGTATTGCAGTATCAGGGATAATGATCATGAATGGAGTTATGCTAATAAACCCATCAGAGATCAAGGATATTCCATTAAGTCCGTAATTATAGAAGACGATGTCTGGATTGGGAGAGGCGCGGTCATTTCTAAAGGGGTAACCATAGAAACGGGAGCCGTCATAGGGGCAAATGCAGTAGTTACAAAAAATGTTACTTCCTTTTCGGTTGTTGCAGGTGTTCCAGCAAGAAAAATAAAAGACAGGAAAAACCACATAGTTTAATTTAAAGACTGATAAAAGGGCAAGGATCGCTGTTGATCAAGTTGACGAAAAACATCATTATTCTCGCAGCATTTCCCCCGCCATATGTTGGCGCAGCCAAAAACAGTGCAATCATAGCGGATGTGATAGAAGCATGCAACGTGCCGGTCAAGCGGACCGATACTGGAGTGGGAATGTTCTCCCATGTGCGCACATGGCGTTATCACATGCGTCGGGTGTGGAAAAATGCCAAGGCGTTTTTATCCATAATAAGATTTGCTTCAAAGAGCAGAACTGTCTATATGGTTCCCGATGGTGGATTCGGTTTATACTATTTCGTTTTTCACTATATGGCTGCCCTCATATTATCCGGCCAAGTCGTTTTGCACCACCGAACACGAAAATATGTAGAAGGGTACATGGCGCTCATGGCGTTGATGACCCGCATGGGGCGAGAACGGGTTTGTCATGTCTTTCTTTCCGAAAACATGGCGTCCGTTTTTCAGCGAAAATACGGGCCCGTTTCTTATATGGTATGCACCAATGCCTATTTTGTTGCCAAGGCGTTATCAAAACCCTGTCGGCGTGATCATATAAAATGCCTGAACATCGGACACCTGAGCAATTTGTGCGGCGAAAAGGGTTTTTTCCTTGTTGCAGACCTCTTCGATCATCTAGTTAAAAGCAATCTGAATTTCAAACTAACTTTGGCTGGCCCCATTCTGGAAAACTTAGTCCAAGATCGAATTACTAAAATGAAACAACGCTTTCCTGATCGATTCGTTTATCATGGCCCTGTATACGACAGGGATAAAGAGCGCTTTTACCAGAGACTTGATCTGTTTGTTTTTCCTTCTCGCCATTCCCAGGAAGCTCAGCCTAACGTCATATATGAGGCTTTGGCTGCAGGTGTACCGGTTATAGCGACTTCGCGTGGCTGCATCCCGGAAATGCTTGGCAGCGAGCAAGGCTTTGTTTCACCGGATGAGGATAGCTTTGTCGACTTTGCCATAAACTGTATTGAACACAAAATGGCTTGGGACAGGGCATCCAGACAATCTCGAAGAGAGTCAATTCGCAACCATATGCGTAGATGTTGTCACGAATCGAAGCAACAATATGCGACGCTATTATCTGTTTTGATTGGTGGCAGAGGCGAAAAGTGTTTTACCTGATTCTCTTGTTTCTGTGGCTTCTTCCTATTTTACTCAGGCATTTCGCACGCCGAAACGCGTTGGGGATGAATGGCCAGATGCCCCATCCATTCAATATCCTTGGTGCGTTCATAGCCATTATCGGTTTCGATTTTTTAGATTCCTGGCGGCAGGTTGAGGGCGTGCGTGGTGTTCATTTGGGATCTATATGGATTTATAATAAGGATGAGGTGCTATGTGGATTAATATTCTTTTCGTTGTGCATACTGTCCGTCGTTTTTGGAATTTACATCGCTCTTAAGGTGAAGCGGAAAAGACCATTGTTACGGTCTTATAACGATCAGAAAGTGGTGACTATTTTATTCGTTTTTGTTATGGCATCGGCTTCCTTCGTCAGCTTTATTGTCTTAAACGAATCAATCAAATACGGCTCCATATTTCATGTCGCTACCATTCGCCAAATTTGGTTCCGTGAGAATCAAATCTTTCAGTTTATTGTTTTGATGGTGCTCCCGGCCTTTTTTCTGTTTATTTCAAGGCAAAATCAGTGGTCGATAATATGGTCAGCAGTAGCAATAACAACCGCCATTCTGGCTTTGAATGGCGGGCGGTTGACCTTATTGATGATCGCCATTGCCTGTGTCTTTAAAATTGCTCAGACAAAGCGTTTACCGCTTTACTATCTTTATTCCGCTATCCCTGCAATTGGTATTTTTCTTATCGCTTATCTCTATTTTGTGCGGCTCAATGGCAACTATGGCGATCTCGGTGCCTTTTTAGCAACAAATGGCGGAATTTCGGGAAGTCTCTTCGGCACACTAGATATCTCGATTGCGGAGGCCATTTCGATCAACCTCTCCGAACCGATGATAAACAGGGACCCTTATAGCTTTTTAGTCGGTGGTTTAATCGCCTTTATTCCACGAGACTGGATTCCTTGGAAGCTCTATGGCGCAAGTGCTGAGTTCACCATGACGGCCGATCTTAACCGTTGGTTGCTTGTAAAATCCGAATGGACCATCACCGGCTTTGCTAATCTTTATTATGATTTTGGATACGCCGGTGCGGTAGTGGTCAGCGCAATTATCGCATTTTTTTGGACACGACTTTTACTTTTTTCTTCTCGAAATACGACGTCACTGCAGTTTGGAGGCGTATTCTGCATCCATGCCATGACCGTTTTTATTCGTGCTGATTTATACAACCTAGGCCTTCTGCTGTGGAGTTATCTGGTCGTCCTTGGTATTTATTATTTTATCCGAATGATTACGCAGCTGATCAAAGGCCAAACACCCAATTGGACGGGGGTTTGGTGTCGTCGACCGAAACCGGTGACAGAATGACACTTCGGTATTCGGTTGCATCCCTGGCGTTTTAATGCGTATCGCCATCCACGATTATGCAGGTTTTTCGTTTCCCCTCGCGTTGAGCGGCGAGATGGCAAGACGTGGTCATCAGGTCCTACATCTTTTTTCAGAAGCCAGTGGTGGACCGAAAGCCTTAACGAGTCATCTACCGGAAGGTGCATTGCAGGTGATCAACGTCGGGCACCATCGAATCAACAAAGACAATTTATTCAAACGTTGGGCGCAGGAGCGGCAGTATGGGAATCATGCCGTCACCCAACTGCACCAATGGCGACCAAACGTCATAATTTCCGGCAACACACCCTTGGAAGCTCAGAAAAAAATAATGGATTGGGCAAGCGCAAGCGCCGTACCATCGATCTTCTGGCTCCACGACTTGCTCAGCGTCGCCGCCGGTTCGATTCTTTCCAGGATCAGCAAAGTGTTTGGTTACCTTGTGTTTCGATATCTTAGTAAACTCGAGATCAGTTCCCTTAGCAAAGCGAGCCATATCGTTTCCATCAGTGATGATTTTTCTCTTTATTTAAAGCGCTGGGAAATTGAAAGCACGAAAGTCAGTGTAATCCCCAACTGGGGGCCGATCGAACAAATTCCGGTCCTGCCCAGGAAAAACAGATTTTCGGAACGGCACGGCCTTGACGATAAATTCGTGGTCCTTTACGCCGGCACACTAGGGAAGAAGCAGAGCATCCGTCTTATCGCCGAAGCTGCCGCCAAGCTGTCCGCAGACGCACATATCCGCTTCGTCGTGGCCACCGATCAGCGCGGGCACGATTTGCTGGACCGGCAGATCAACGGTCGCCGTCCGACCAACCTGGTACGCCTACCCCTGCAGCCGGCGCCGCTTTACCCCTACCTGCTGGCATCCGCCGATGTCTGCCTGGTGAGCATGGATCGCAGGGCCGGTTCGTACTGCGTCCCGTCCAAACTCTGGTCGGCCTTTTGTGCCCAGAAAGCCTCTGTCGTCGCCGTCGACAGCACCAACTACAGTGCGCGCATCACGGCCGGCATTGATGCCGGCATCATCGTGCCGCCAGGGTCGGTCAGCGATTGTGTCACCGCCATTCGAAAACTGAAAACGGACACAGGCACGCGTTTGGCCATGGGGCGAAAGGCCCGTCAATATGCCGAGCAGCGCTTTCCCATCGCCCGGATCGCCGATGCCTTCGAAGCGATCCTCTACAAGGTCTCGACGAACTAAACCCTCCACCAAACCTGAACAATCACCCTGCCACCGGCATGACACCGGCCAATCAAACGTCGAACCCACCGAGGTGTTGAGATGGAAAACGGGAATTCGCGAATCCTATTCATCATTGACCTGGTGATCCTGTATGGCGCCTTTCTGGCAGTATTTCGCCATTACACCGGCCTGACCCTGATACCACTGAAGGGCGGCATCCTGATGGGCCTGATCGTGGCCTTCTGGTTCCTGATATGCGTCAATTCGGACATTCTCAAGATCAGCCGATTGTCGCATGCCGTTCGGGTAGTCAAAAGTGTGTTGATCGCCTATTCGGTGTTGAGTGCCGTGGTTATCGCCACGGTAGCCATTTTCGGAGAATTCAGCCCCAACGACAAGCTGATCCTCTATCCCCTGTTTTTTGGTTTTATCAGCGCGATCTTCATTCGCCTGGTCTACCTGGCCATATGCAAACAGATCGCCAAAACCGGCTATGGCAACAAATCGGTGTTGGTCGTCGGCGGCGGTGCGTCGGCACGGCAGGTCACCGAGCGACTGCTGTCTACCCCCCAACTGGGATTGTGCGTTTGCGGTATCCTTTCCCAAGAGGCTCCGGAGCTTCCGTTGGGACAACTCTATTTAGGTAAACCCGACCAACTTGCCAGCGTGTTGTCCCGCCATCGTATTGACGAAGTCATCATTGCCAAGCCACTGAGCGAGGTACACGTCATCAAAGGCATCGTCGAGTGCTGCGAAACGGCCGGCCTACGCTTTAGCATCGTGCCCGATTTTTACAGCATCATTCCCAAGTGGACGGTTCTCAATAGCCTTGGGCGATATTCCCGTGATCGCCGTCTCGCAACGAACCCCTCAACATCTTCAGCAACCGCATGATCAAGCGCACATTCGATGTGGTGGTGTCGTTCATCGGTTTGATCGCTGTTGTCACCGCTGCTCCTGATCATCGCGGCAGCCATCAAAGCGACATCGCCGGGCCCGGTCCTGTTCCGGCAACAGCGAATCGGTAACAACAACGCCGAATTTACACTGTTTAAATTCAGAAGCATGGTCGTCCAATCATGTCGGCGGTCCGACACGACCTGGACCATCCCGACGACAAGCGCGTGACGCCGGTCGGAAAGATCCTGCGGCAGATCCAACCTCGACGAACTCCCGCAGCTGTGGAACGTGCTGGTGGGCGACATGAGCATTGTCGGACCGCGTCCGGAGCGCGAGCATTTTGTCAACCAGTTCAGCAGGCAGATTCCCAACTACCGCATTCGCCACCTGGTCAAATCCGGCATCACTGGCCTGGCCCAGGCCAACGGATGGCGCGGCAACACCTCGATTCAAAAACGGGTCGAAAACGACCTCTACTACTTGGAGAACTGGAGCCTGTGGCTGGACTTCAAAATCATCTTTTTGACCTTTTTCAGTCGTTCGGCGTGGAAAAATGCCATCTGACCGACCGGACATGACCGTGACCATGGCCCGCCTGATCAACGTCATCGTTCTCTTGATCGTCGGCACCATCCCGATCCTCTTCGCCGCCGTACAGCCCTGGGTGTGGTCTCTGTACAGCCTGCTGATGCTGATCGCCTTCGTCCTTGCCCTGTGGGACATGGACGAGCCGTCGTCCACAGACCAGGACGGTTATCTGAACAAGATGGTCTTCGGGTTCCTCTTTTGGACCCTTTTCCTGTGCCTGCCCCTGCCCTACCAGGCGTTTGCCTTCCTCAGCCCAAAACGCTGGGCCATATTATCCGACACCGGGAAGCTGAACGGCACCCCACCGTACCTGGAGACACTCAGCTATTTGCCGAAAGATGCCCTGGGATGGTGGATTTTCCTGCTCAGCCTGAGCCTGTTCTACATTTTGGTGCGGCGCTTGTGCGCCAACCGAAGGGGCCTGAAAGGCCTCGTTTTCGTCATGATCGGCGTCGGTCTGCTGGAGTCGCTGTATGGCCTCTTGCAGGCGCTGGTGCCGTCCATGGGCGTCCTGTGGGAAAACCGCATCGTCGATTACATGGGAACCGCCCGGGGGACCTTCATCAATCGCAACAATTTCGCCGGCTTTATCGGCATGGTCTGGCCGCTGGCCCTGGGCGTCACCATGGCCATGACCGGCCGTACGCGCTCCCTGAAAGCCGCACTCGGGTCCGACAGACTCAACCGGCAGGCCCTGATGGCGCTGGGCATCATCGTTTTTCTGCTGGCGCTGATATTTTCGCGCTCCCGGGCCGGCATTTTGTGCGCCCTGGTCGGATTTCTGGCATTCGTCGCCCAGGCCCGCCCCGGCATGAGCGTCATGCGCCGGCCCTCGCGTGTGCTGCTGGGCGGCATCGCGCTTCTGGTGGGCCTGTACACGCTGACCATCGGGGTCGAACCGGTAATCGCGCGATTTCTGAAGATCGCCGGTGACGGCAGCTCGCGCTTGGAGATCTGGCGGGACAGCCTATCCATAATCAAAGATCACCCCCTGGGCATCGGGCTTCGAAATTTCGAAAACGTGTTTCAACTCTACAACCACACCGTCACCACCGATAGGGCCGTTGTCTTTGCTCACAACGACCATCTGCAACTATTGATCGAAAGCGGCTGGATCGGATTTTTGGCGCTCGGCGGCGCTTTTTTGGTCTTTCTCGTCAACCGCATCCGGTGCATCCGACGCTTGGATTTTCGAAGGGACCCCTTGCGCTTTTATTTGGCCGTGGGTGCCTGCAGCGGATTGATCTCCATGGCCGCCCACGGGTTTTTCGATTTCAACCTGCAGATTCCCGCCAATTGCCTCTATTTCGTCGTCCTGATGGCCATCCTGAGCGCCTGCACCTCCCGGCGCCACCTCCGTCAGCCCCGGACAGCCATCCCTGGCCAGACCTCCGGTATGTCTAAACCCGAGCGCCACCACGGGAGCCGCAAATGATCGATCTGCACGCCCACATCCTGCACGGGGTGGACGATGGTCCCCAATCGGCGTCCGAAAGCATGTGCATGGCGCAGGCATATACGGAAAACGGATACCACACGGTGGCCGCCACGCCGCACATGGTTCCGGGAACCGCTTGGATGCCGTCCGCCGATTGGGTCACCGCTCAGGTGGCCGACCTGAACCGTGCCATCCGCGACCGGGGGCTGTCGCTGACCGTCGTCCCGGGCATGGAAATCGCCCTGGATCCCTCAATTCCCGACCTGATCGACGCCGGCCGGCTGCTACCGCTCGGCAACACGGCTTGCCTGCTCATCGAACCGCCGTTTCAGCAGCTTCCGCCGGGATGGGAGCAGACGGTATTTGCAATCCTGGCCAAAGGCAACACCGTCTTGTTGGCCCACCCCGAGCGATGCCTGCAACTTGCCAGACATACGGACACGATCGGCCGTCTGGTCAACGCCGGGGTTTACCTTCAGGTCAACTGGGGAAGCCTGCTCGGTCAATACGGCCGTGACGGCAGCCATCGCCGCCCGCACGATACTGCAGAAAGGGTGGGCCCACTGCCTGGCAACCGACAGCCATCATCCCGGACGGCCCGACCTGGGCCGGCTGGCGAGGCTGCCGCGGACCTTGCGAAATCCATCGGCCAACACAACGTCGGCCCTGATCGCCCGGGAAAATCCGATCGCGGGTGCTGCGCGGCGAACCGCTGGAGCCGATGGACGCACCCGGCCGCTGTCGACACCACCGGGCAGGACGACCGTGGTGGCGATGGTGGTGACCACGATACCCAAACCCGACGAATGCAGCAAATGAGATCCCGACCCAACACCGACAACCGATGGTCGCAGACCCTCTTCCGGTTGACCATAACCGTCATACTGGCCGCACTGGGCAGCTGGGCCGTTTACCACCACTGGCCGCTGCGCTGGGTCGACCACATCGACGATAGGCCGACCGCGCGCACGATCCGGCGGCTCGACGGTTACCCGGCCGCCCATTTCGCCCAGGGCATGCAGGCCTGGCACCAACAGCAGCCCGCGCGCGCCGCAGATTCGTTTCGACGGGCCGTCGCTCTGGACGTCCTGTTTTTCGATGCCTGGATCAAGCTGGCCGAAGCCGAGGCCGCCATGGGACACGTCGGCAAGGCTAAGGATATCCTGGACTTTGCGACCCGCCTGACCGATCGGGTCTACCGCTACTTGTGGCCACAGATGCTGCTGGCCCACGAACTGGGGGTCGACGCGCCGGTTTACGACGGTGTCAATTACCTGTTGTCCAACAAGGTACTCGTCCAGGATGCCCTGCAGCTGCTGCACACGCACCTGAACAACGACGCCGCGTCGGTTGTGGCCGTGTTGGCACCGGTGCACTTGCCGGCCTACCTTGACTGGACCATGCGCTGGGGCATGTCCGAGGAAAGCCAGGTGGTGTGGCAGGCCATGACGGCCGGCACTGCGCCGGACCGGGAAATCGCCCTGCGATACGCCCATTTTCTGCTCAACCACAAAAAAATCATTCCATCGATCGCCATTTGGCGGGACTACACCGGCAGTGTTGGGCTGACCAACCCGGGGTTCGAAAGCGAGATTACCGGGCAGGGATTCGACTGGCGGCATTGGGGTGAACAGGACGGCAAGTGGGAGGTAAAGCGTATCGGCGGGCGAGACGGCCGAGGGCGATTATGCCCTGCGCATCGATTTCGCCGGCCGCGACAACATATGCCTTCGAACACCTTTACCAGATCTTCACGGTGACCCCCGGCGCGCACTACCGGATCACCTATGCCTGGCAAAGCCGAAGCATCACGTCGGACCAGGGGCCCTTTGTCGAGATTTTCGGCTACGATGCCAAGGGGCTTTACCAGGCCGGTCCCATGCTTACGGGCACCCGCAAGTGGCATGAGGCAACCATCGAATTTAAAGCCCCGGAGACCTGCCACGCTGCCATTGTGCGCCTGCGCCGCCGCCAGAGCATGCGGTTCGACAACAAGATCCGGGGAACGCTCTGGATCGACCATTTTCAACTGCATCGGATCGGATCCGGGCGTGCAGGCTGCGGGCACCGATCCCGCACATCCGTTCCCATCGAAGCGAATCGTGACCGATGCACCCCTACCATTCAAGTAAAATGAGGTATTCCCATGAATTCAAGACGCATTAAACCCGCCGAAAGTCCCGAAACGTCAACTACCTGGCGGAAACGGCCGGCAACCGTCTTGCCGGCACGGACGTCCCGAACCCGACTCTGGCCTGGCAGGAGAGCGAGGAGATCCAGCTGCGCGACTACATCGACGTGATCATTCGCCGGCGCTGGCTGATCCTGACCGTGCTGGCATTGGTGTTCCTGTCGACTCTGATCTTCACCCTGTCCGTAACCCGCATTTACGAAGCCACGGGCGTGGTCGAGGTCAGCCAGGAGACCCCCAACGTAACCTCCTTCAAGGAGGTATCTGGGATCCGAGATCCAGGCCCGCGAATTTTACGAAACCCAGGTGGAGCTGTTGGGCAGCAAGGCCATGATCGACCGCGTGATCGACGAACTGGATCTGGTCAACCATCCCGTGATCCGCAAAACGGTCTTCGCCGAAGGCCACACGGGCATTCTGCGACGCATGGCGGGCGCGGTCAAGAACCTGTCGTCGCGCATGGTGCGGACCCGACCGGTCGATGGACACGGAGCATGGCCGAGAAGCAGGAGGTTGCCGAATACGTCATGGAAAACCTCACAATCACGCCCAGCCGCAAGTCCATGTTGATCGAGGTGGCCTTTCGCTCTCCGGACCGCCAGCTCTCCCAGGCCGTCGTCAACACGCTGATCGAAAATTTCATCAGCTGGAAAATGGAGCTGAAGGTCGACGCCTCTGGCATCGCCCGCGACTTTCTGATGATGCAGATGGATCGGGCCAAGATCAACCTGGAAAAGGCCGAGGAGCGGCTCAATGCCTTTGCCAAGCATGCCGGCATCGTCTCGCTGGACGCCCGCATGAACAGCATCTATCGCCACCTGGAGGAGCTGAATTCGGCCTATGCCCAGGCCGAGGCGGACATGATGACCAAGCAGGCCGTTTACATGCAGGCCGTCAAGGATGGCCCCGCCAACCTGCCGCGGGTTTTGGAGAGCGATCTAATCGCCAGCCTCAGAAATCAATACGCCGAGCTGAATGCCAAGCACGAGGAGCTCAAGGCGACCTTCCACGACGACTATCCCACGGTGGTGGCCCTCAAGGCCCGCATGGACAGCATCGCCGCGCTGATCGAGGCCCAGGAGCGGGGCATCTTCCTCTCCATCGAGAACGAGTATGAATCCGCCAAGAAAATTGTCAGCGCAATGGAAGCACGAATCGATCACCAGAAGGATCTGGTGCTGGATCTGAACGACCGCGCCACCCAGTACTCGATCATGGCCCGCGAGGTGGAAACCAACGAAGCCATCTACCAGAGCCTGTTGCAGCGCGCCAAGGAGATCGAGTCCATGGCCGGCGTATCATCCAGCAACATTCAGGTCGTCAGCCGCGCGGACCTGCCGCTCACGGCCGTCAAGCCCAACGTCAAACTGAATCTGCTGCTCGCCGTGATCCTGGGCCTGCTCGGCGGCATCGGCTGTGCGTTTCTGGCCGAGTATTTCGCCGACACCGTCACCAACCCCAGTGAAATATCCGACCGCTTTCAGATTCCCCTGCTGGGCACGATCCCCCAGACCAAGCCCGATGCGGACGGGATTGGAAAACTCATTTTTGCGGCACCCGCGCTCGCCCTTCTCCGAGGCGATCCGCTCCGCGCGCGTGGCGGTGCAGCTCTCCGGGTCCGGCAGGCGCTCCAAGTGCTTTCTGATCACCAGCACCCGGCCCAGCGAAGGCAAGACCACCCTGGCCGTCAACCTGGCCCTGAGTTTTGCCGCCTCGGGTGAAAAGACCGTGCTCATCGATGCCGACCTGCGCAAGCCCCGCCTGCACGAGGTCTTCGACCTCAAACACCGCGTCAACGGCAACGGGGTTTCCAGCTTTCTGGCCCAGGTGACCGAAAAATTGAAAGTGTACAACCATTGCAGCCCCAACCTGAGCATCATCCCCTCGGGGCCGGTCCCGCCCAACCCCGCGGAACTGCTGGCGTCCCAGCGCTTCCTGCTCCTGCTGCAACAGCTGACCGGCCGCTACGACCGCATCATCCTGGACGGTCCGCCGCACATCGGCTTTGCCGACACCTTGATCCTGTCGAAAAGCGTCAACGGCATCGTCCTGGTCAGCAGCATCGGCGAAACCAGCCGCGAGGCGATCGGGCGCTTCAAGAAATCGATTGCATCCGTCAACGGAACGATCCTGGGCTGCATCGCCAACAAGGTCGATTTCAGCAGTAAATACGGCTACGGCGGCTACTACCGCTCCTACCAGTCCGATGCCGCCTATGGGCTGGACGAGAAGGCCTTCGAGCAGCTGCCCAATTGATGCATAATTGCCGGAGGGGCCGCGAATATCGACGGGACAAGGCTTAACGCATCCAGAAACTGATGCGAATCGGGTTCCCGCCATTTCGGGAGACACTATCCACCAAGGAGGATCATCTCATGCGTAACATTCGATGCAACCGAGATTCACTGAAGTTGCTGGTCTGCCTGTTGATCGTGTTGATGGTCAACCCCGGCATGCTGGCCCTGGCCGGCAGCGACCGCATCATTCCATCCCAAAAAGTGACCCTGTACCGGGGCGATCAGGTTGTGGGCCAATACACCAAAGAGGCACCCCTGCCCGAAGGTGTGCTCATCGCGACCCAGGGACGCTGCGGCGTCAAACTGGACGATTTTTACCTGGTGGGCGAGGATCAGAGCGCTTTTTCGATCAACACCACGGGACGCCAGCGAAATCTGTTCATCGACAAGGGGACCCTCTACTTCAAGACATCGGGCATGCAGCGTCAGATTGAGTTCATCACGCCCAACGGGCAGATCAGCATCCAGCGCATTCGCCTGAACGCGGCCGCAAGCGACGCGTCCATCAAGGGATACGTCGCCGTCGACGGTGACCGCAGCGAACTGGGCGTTTCGGAAGGCGGCTCCATGGACGTGTTTACCGACAAGGGGCTGCTGACCGTCGAACCCGGCAAGAAACTGATCCTGTCCCAGGCGGATATGGACATCGGTCTGCCCGAAGAGGATCCGAAGGCGACGACGCCCGAACCGGCCCCGCAGTCATCGACGAAAACGGGCCCGGCAGGGTGGTCGACGGGCACCAAAGTGGCCCTGGGCGCCCTGGGAGCGGCTGCGATTGCCGGCATCGCCATCGGCCTGGGTGGCAGCGGCGGCGGCGGCGATCCGGTCAGCCCGTCGAACCCGTGATGGTCGCACAAGGACATGGGCGTTCAAGGAGGTCACATGCTGAAAAAAGATAATGCGGGAACTCCCACGCGGGTTCGATGCCGGACCGCACGGCCGGCCGCCTGGCTGCCGTCGGCACTGCTGGTGATGGCACTGGCGTTACTGGGGGCCTGCGCCACCACGGACAGCCCGCCGGTCGAACCCAAGGCGGTCGACAATTACCTGGGCAACAACGAGATCACCAAGATGAACGAAATGATCCTGGCCCAGGTAAGCCTGAACGAAGACCCCGGGGACTACCTGCTCGGCAAGGGCGATCTGCTCAAGATCAGCGTTTTCGAGGCCGAGGAGCTGGACGCGACCGTCCGGGTCAGTTCACGCGGATTCATAACCCTGCCGTTGATCGAAACGGTGGCCGTCAAGGGGTTGACCGTCATGGAAGCCGAGGAACAGATCGAAGCGATGTACCGGCAGCGCTACATCAAGAATCCGCACGTCGCGATCTTCGTCGAAGAGCACATCAGCCAGCGCATCACCCTGGTGGGGCAGTTTCAAAATCCCGGGCACCTACGACTATCCCACCAAGCAGCGTCTGCTGGATGCCATCGCTCTGGGCGGCGGTTTGAGCGAACAAGGCCGGCCAGACCGTGCAGATCCGCAGGTCCCGGCAGACCCAGGGACAGCCCGAGGTGGTCATGGTCGATCTGGACCGGCTGATCAAAAAAGGCGACGTCCGCCAAAACATCGAGATCAACGGCGGCGACGTCATCTTTATTCCCGAGGCCGGCGTCTTTTTCGTGGATGGCGCCGTCAAACGCCCCGGCGCCTATCCCATCAAACACCGCACCCTTATCCAGGAGGCCCTGGTGGAAGCCGGGGGCCTCGAGCCCTGGGGCGCCAAAGACCGGTTGAAACTGGTACGCATGGCCGAAAACGGCCAGCGGCAGATCATCGAACTGGATCTGAACCAAGCCGGGAGTTCCCGAAATGGAGATCAACGATCGGGACATCCTGATGGTCGGTGAAAGCGGCGCCTCAAGTTTCATGCGCGGTTTCAGCGTACAGGTGCTGGGCACCGGGTTCAGCTACTGGGCCAGATAGGGTTTCATCCACCGACAGCAATTTTTGCGTTGTCTGCGTTTGCTGGTTCCGGTCTAATCTTGCCGGACAAAACAGCCGAAAGGAGAACCAGAGGTAGGCCGGCGATATTGCCAGCTGGCGACAGGGTGTTGGCCAGATCGATAAAAATCCCGGGTCCGGCTGCCAGACCCGGGATTTTTATGTTATATCGGTGGCAAATCGAAAATGGGACCGTTATCCGACCATGACACTTTATTTTGACTATTGACAGACTTATTATGTATGATACCGGTTACCAGTTGGACCTGTGGGGAAAACGCCATCCGGGCCACGCACGGGTGGGGATATCGCACCTCCCCGCGGTTTCCAGATCGGTTCATCGTCAACAAACGAACGCGTACCCATGTATCTCGACCACTATCGTCTGACCATCAAGCCTTTTGACTTGAGCCCGAAGCCTGACTTTCTGTGGCTCGGCGAAAAGCACAAGGAAGCCCTGGCAACACTCAAGTACGGTATTGTCGAGGACAAGGGATTCTTGCTGCTGACCGGGGATGTGGGCGTGGGTAAAACCGCCCTGATCCACCGATTGATCCGCAGCCTCGATCCATCCACCCTTGTGGCCCACATCACCGATCCGGGGCTGGGCACACTCGATTTCTTCCGGATCATGGCTGCCCAGTTCAACATCCCGACGGAGTTCAGCAGCAAGGGTGAATTCCTGATCGCCCTGGAAAAATTCCTCTACCAGGCCCACGCGGATCACCAGCGGATCCTGTTGATCATCGACGAAGCCCAGCGCTTGAACAACAAGCTCATCGACCAGGTCCGGGTGCTCTCCAACATCGAACTCAGTGACCGCAAGCTGATCAATATATTTTTGGTCGGGCAACCCGAGTTCAAGAACATGCTGCTGGCCAACATCAACCGCCCCCTACGCCAGCGCATCGCCGTCAATTACCACATCGAACCGCTGTCGGAATCCGAAACCCGGGACTACATCGAATACCGCATGGCGGTGGCCGGCGCCTCGTGGGATGTCTTCGAACCGAACGCCCTGCGTGAAGTCTACCGGTATACGGCCGGGTTTCCCCGCGCCATCAACATCATCTGCGATCACGCCCTCTTGACGGGCTATTCATCCGGCGCGGACACGATCGATGCCGCCGTCATCCGGGAATGCGAGAACGAACTGCGGATCAGTAAAGGGTTCAATTTTAAGCAGACCGATGCACGGCAATCCACACCGCCGCCGACCTGGCCTGAAATCCAGAAACGTCCCGATCCGGCAGGATCGCCCGGGCCGACGGCGTCATCCCCATCGCGACCCCGACCGTCCTCCCCGCCCGCAGCCTTGCCACGGACCTTCGTGGCCACGCCCGAACCCCGTCGCGGCAGATCCGGGGTCTATTCGCTCGTGGTGGGCGCCTGTATTCTCCTGACAGCCCTGGTCGGTTATTTCTGGCTCTGGCCGCAGTCCAGCGAAACGATCCAGATGCCAAGCGCGCAAGAGGTCGGCGAGACCGATGCCGCCGATCAAGGCCAAAGCGACGCAGAGACGCCCGAACCGTTGCCTCCACCAGGCCCGGCGCTGCCGGACAGATCGCAAACCAATTCTACGCCCCCGCTCGACAACGGGTCGCTGGACAACGCCGCCACCGGCGATCAGAAACCGGCGGACAGCGACGCGCTGGCGGAAGTGGCGCCAGCCCCGTCGACGTCCGCAACCGACCCGGCACCGGTTCTATCGACAGAAGCGGGCCGTGAGGTCGCTGACGGGAACCCAGCGGACGATATACCGGCCAACGACCTGCAGGCGATCGTCGGTACGGCCGAGGCGGCAGCAACGCCCGAACCATCACGCGACAACCCGGATCGTGCGAACGATTTAGCCGTGCCGGACAAGTCCTTGGCGGCCATGGCCACGCTTTCCGCCACACTGGTCACCGATTCCGAAAAAAACCCTGAAGCGGGCGTCGGCAATGACCGACCTGCCGAACCGGCAGCCTCGCAGGAGGCGGACCACGGTGCGAGCGGACCGGCTGCACCGGCGAAGGAGACGGCATCGACGACAGCTGCCACCCCGCCGCCCAAACCGGCGTCCCAGCAGCCCGAACCCCAAGCGGCCCCCAAAACACCGCAACCAGCAGTCGAAAAGGCCGATACGGCCACCCGGGCAGCGGTGGCATCCAACCCCAAACCCACCCCCGCGCCCGATCCGGCACCCAAGAAAACGCCTCCGGCCGACGAATCCAAACCCGGTCCCGGCCTGACCGAACCGGCCAACACAGCCACCAATCTGGCTGCGTCGACAGCCGTATCGAGCCCCAAAATAAATCCGCCGGCTGCCGCGGCGCTGTCTGCCGGCGGGTCGGCTGTCAGGCCCCCCAGCCCCGGCAAAACCGCCCCGACGACCCAAGCGCCGCCCACACCGCCGGCAACCGGGAGGTCGGGTGGCACCACCGAAGCGCTGGCCGTCGCCACGGCCCCGACCGCTCCGTCCGCCGCTCAAGCAGTGGTGGAGACCATGGGCCTTGAAGAGCGGCTGGAGCTGTTTTTGGAAAGCTACTGCGATACCTACACGTCCAAGGACCTGGCCGCATTCACCGACCTGTTTGCGGCCGGTGCCACCGAAAACGGCCAGCCGTTCAGATCCCTGCTGCCCAAATACGAAAAGAACTTCACGCTCATCGATACGATTCAATATCGGATCCGGATGAAGGATTATTCAGTCGAGGACGAACAGACCGTGACCGTCAACGGCGATTTTTTCCTTGAGTGGCTGCCGCCCGACAAACGCTGGCGGGAGAATTCGGGCAAGATATCCATGCGCCTCAAAGACGATGGATCGACCTTTTTGGTACAGCGGCTCGAGTACAAGGGCAACCAGCCCAAGCAACCATAGTCCGACCGATCCCGCTCTTTGCAGAGCGGGCCTGAAATAACCCGTCTGACCGCCGACGCCGCCGATCCGGTGACCCCAAGCCCCTTTGTGCAACAGCCACAAAGGGGCTTTTTTGTGCAACAGATTTTTACACATCAGTGAAGGGCGTTGCGGTAAAGCTGAACGAGTTCGCCGGCCGAAAGGCCCGCTTTTTTTTGCAGGCTGTGGGTGCGAACCGCCGTGAGGAGCCGTTCGGTTTTTTCGGTATCCAAGGTGACGCCGGCCGTTTGCAGGACGTGCCGTATCACCTGGGACCCGCTGTGGCGGCCCACCACCAGCTGCCCGGCGTCCCGGCCAACCATCTGCGGTGAGAACGGCTGGTAGGTCGCGGGATCCTTTAGCATTGCCGCGCAGTGGATGCCCGACTCATGACTGAAGACGGCGCCACCGGTCACCGGCCGGTCCACCGGAATGGGCCGCCCGGTGATGCGCGCGACGAAGCGGCAGAGTTTCATGAGCTGCCGTGTGTCGATTCTGCAGCAGCGATCAATGAGGGTGCTCAATGCCACGGCCACCTGTTCCAGGGGCGCGTTGCCGGCCCGCTCGCCGATCCCGTTCACGGTGACGCTGACAGCGGGGATGCCGGCTTCGATGGCGGCCACGGTGTTGGCCGTGGCCATGCCCAAGTCGTTGTGGCCATGAAACTCGAGGTCCGTGGTTCCCGCTGCGTCCGTCAGCAACCGGACCATGTGCGCCACCTGGGACGGCCGGGCCAACCCGACGGTGTCGGCGATGCGCACCCGGTGGGCGCCGTTGGCGGCGGCCGCGCGCACAAAGGCCTGCAAAAAGGCAGGGTCGGCGCGAAAGGCGTCCTGGGCGCCCACGGAAACCAGGCGGAACCGCCGCAGGGCCGGCCTAACCAGACCATCCAGCCGATCCAGCACCCAGTCGGTGCTTTTTCCCATGGCACGCAGCAAGACCGCGGAGACCGGGAAACTGATGTGCACCCCGTCGGTAGCGCAGTCGGACGCCAGGTTCACATCCGCCGCAAGGGCCCGGCACCAGCTGGTCAACCGGCAGTGCGGCCCCAGCGCCGCCATGGCGCGGATTTCCCGGCAGGCCGACGGACCCATGGCCGGGACGCCCACCTCCAGTTCATCCACTCCGGCCCTGTCCAGCAGCCGCACGAGGGCGAGCTTCTCCTTGAGGGTGAACGCCACGCCGGGAGCCTGCTCGCCGTCGCGCAAGGTGGTGTCGATGATCCGAACAACCGAGGTTGATGCGTTCTTGTTCATAAGCGCAAATTCCTAATATTGATCGGTCAATTCGGTGGTTCGCAGGCAAATCAGCTGCGTGGATCGCCACCCAATACGGCGGTAAAATTCGAGGGCCGGCCGGTTGTTGCGGTCGACCAGCAGCTGCAGGCGCGTCAGGCCACGTTTAGCCGACCATGACACCAGCGACGCCATCAGCCGCCGCCCGACACCCCTGCCGCGGCATTCCTCGCGAACGACCAGATCTTCGACCAGTCCCACTGGACCACCCTCGGCAGTGGATATGAGGATCTGCAGCGTGGCCATGCCCACCACCCGGCCATCTTTCTCGGCCACCTGGATGCAGCGATGCTTACCGCAGCCATCCAGAAAACACTGCAGCCCCCTCCGTTGGCAATCCGGATGGGGTGTGAAATCCGCCTCAAGCGCAAAGAGCGCCTGCAGCAGGGAGACCATGGCCTCCATGTCGTCTGGGCAAGCATTCCGTATCGTGATGTGTCCGGGGTCCATCGGAGTCTCCATCCAGGCGATCATTGGTGTCGGCGACCCAGCAGGCCGCGGCGGCCGATCACGACCAGCGGCAAGGTCCAAATGGCGTCAAGCAACTCCCACCCCGGAAACCACCAGCGCACCAGCACGTATGCAACGCCCAATCCCACGATTAGCGCCGTCGAGGTCGCCAGTCCGGCGACCTTGCGGGTCAGCCAAAGAGGAGGACCGGGAAGCAGGAGTTCGCTCAAGCCTTGTTCTCCTTATCGCTCAAGGTCTTGACCTGATTTGTACCGCCGCCGCCGACAGTTTTGCAGGCGTCGCCGATAGGTGCTCGTCGACGAAGACCTCGACGTCTCGGCCCACGGCCAGTATCTCATGAATATCCGGATCGCCCGGTGAGATGCGGTGGGCGGGAAACAGGGCACACATGTCATCGACGACTTCGATCCCGTTGATCCGCTCGACCAGTTCGAGGGGCACGGGACAAACGGACACCAGATCGGCCGCCAACCCGGACAGCGTGTGATCGGCAGGCATCCGGTGATGATACTGGGACAATCCGACCATGAGCTTTTCGATGGCCATGGCAGCCAGTTGAAATATCAGTTCGTTGTTGAACACGGCCGGTCGCGACAGCCCGTTGGTGGCGGTCTTGAGGTATTTCCGGCCGTCATCGATGTGCGCACGCCAGCCGCTGATGGATTGAATCTGCATGTTGGTTGCGTTCATGGTTGCGATGAGTGAAGGTTGAGGTTGTCCGCTATGCGATCAGCAGGCTTGTTGCGGCCTCACCATCTTCCAGGGCGTCCAGGATTTCATCGACATTGTCCTCACTGTCCACGTTCCCATACCATAGTCCCTTGGGCTGGATGACCATTACCGGGCCGTGATCGCAGGCCTTCATGCAGCCGGTACTGGTAATCTGGGCATCCAGGCCGCGGTCGAGGATTTCGTTTTCGATGTACGGCAAAAGGGCCGTCGAACCTTTCTTGTGGCAGACCCCCTTGGGATCGCCGTCGGCACGAAAGCTGGCACATACGAAGATGTGATGTTCCGGTTTTTCCATTTGCTCCTCCGCTCATTTTTTTCCATTTATTTATTGGCGTCTGTTTGTGGCAGGTGGATTGTGGTTGCAGGCAAGGCCGCAGGCCCTTCGTGACCGCAGGCATAGCAGCGCTACGTCTAGGGTCGCGGAGGGGCGAGAACGCCGCCTGAGGCCGCAAGACGCCTGCCACGGGCAGACATGCCCTCAGCCGCAGCCAAGACCATTACCCCCGCACGCCGACCCACAGGCCGTCAGGGAGCGTTTGACCATGTGGTTGAGGCTCTCGCCGGCAAAGACGGCCCGCAGCGCTTCATCGATCAGTCCTTCGATCTCCAGCACCTCGATGCCGGCCGCCGCGAGCACCTGCTGCGGGTTGCTGCCCGAGCCGCTGACCAGCAGGGTGCTGCAGTCCCACAAGGTCTCGGCCATCTGTTCCCAACGCTGCATGCCGCCGCCTCTGGCCGGTGCCCGGCGCGCCTCCAGCAGCTCGATCCGCCCCGCTTTCTCGCCGTACACCAGCAGCTTTTCCGCTTCGCCCAGGTGCTGGTTCACCAGAACGCCCTCCATACTGGCCACGGCCACGCAGGGGCGCGGTGACACACGCTTGACCCGAGGCTTGCTCACATCCAGCCGCTGGCAGGCGTTCAAGGTGTCCAGCATCCCGGTGTCGGTGGGTTCACCCAACAGGCCGGCGGCATCGGCCCTACAGCGCGTGCAGTGGCGCATCTGTTTGATGTGCACGGCCGAGGCTGCACGGATCGTCTCGACCGCGCCCCTGTCCGGTTCGCAAAGATGCTCGAAATCGGACCCGGCGTTGGGGTAATATGGCATGGCGTTGAACAGGTCGACCCCCAGTTCAGCCAGGCGTGCTGCCACGCATGCGATGTGGTCGTCGTTGATGCCGGGCAGGATAATACTGTTGCCCTTGACCATGATCCCGCGCGCCTTGAGGCCCGTAATGGCTTCCAGCTGGCGCTCCAGCAGGATCGCGGCACCGGTTTCCGAACGGACCACCCGTTTGCCCACGCGCATCCATGCGTAAATCTGTGCCCCGATGGCCGGTTCGACACAATTGACCGTCACGGTCACATGACTGACCTTAAGCCGCGCCAGCTCGTCGATGTATGGAGACAGTTCGAGGCCGTTGGTGGCCACGCACAAGATGACCTCCGGGTAGCGGGCGCGCACCCGCGCCAGGGTCTCCAGGGTTTCATGCGGGTTTGCAAAGGGGTCGCCCGGGCCAGCAATGCCCACCACGGCGATGTTGCCTTTTTGGTCCAAGACCTCCTCCAGGTAAACCATGGCCTGACCCGGGGAGAGCACGGCACTGGTCACCCCGGGACGGGTCTCATTAACGCAATCGAATTGGCGGTTGCAGAATTTGCACTGGATGTTGCATCGTGGGGCCACCGGCAGGTGAACCCGTCCGTATGACTTGCAGGCGCCGGGGTTAAAACAGGGATGGTTGTCTAAGTTCATGATTCCTGGTTCCTGGTTTGTCGTTTATGGTTTATCGAAAATATGCCGTTTCAGGAACGTCATTACATGTACGTGTAGCCGACATCCGAACGCTCCTGCCTCACCTGGATCAACGTATTGGCAATGCGGTCGAACAACTGCTGCGCCCCACGGTAGCCCACATGCAGCAGGCGGCTGCCGTCGACACGGTCGTGCACCGGAAAGCCCACCCGGATCAGGGGGCGCTGCAGGTGCCGGGACATGGTATAGCCCTTGCTGTGGCCGATCAACAGATCGACGTCCGTGTCAGCCAAACACTTTTCGATGGTCACGAAATCCACATCCTCCAGGATCTGCACCCGGTCGTGAAGTTTTTCCGGCACCACGCTGCGCACAGCCGGTGCGAAGCGCCCGTTGCGGCCACCGGTGGCGCACAGGACGGGAACCAGGCCAATCTCGGTGCAGAATTGGGCCAGACCGGCCACAAGATCCGCTTCACCGAAAAGGGCCACCTTGACCCCGTTGAGATGCTTGTGGCCGTCCACCAGGGCATCGAGCAGGCGGCCACGCTGGGCCGTGTAGCGTTCCGGTACCGACCGACCGCTGAGCGTTGACAACAGCTGCAAAAACCGGTCGGACTGGCGGATGCCAATGGGCAGGCCCACGCGGTGCAGCGCCACGCCGCAGTTGGCGCTCAGCCAGGTCCCGGCGGTCTCTTTTTCACCGGCCAGGGCATGCCCGCACTCGATGCTGGCCAATGCCGCCCCGGCAGCGCGCAGGGCCGCAACCGGCGTGCCGCCCTGGGGAATTCGCTGGTATTCGGTCCACAGCGGGCCGTTGAGGGTGTCGCTGTAGTCGGGCACCAGGGTGACGTCGAGGTCGAAGGCCGCCACAATGGCCTTCAACTGCCGAATGTCGGCGGGCGAGATCATGCCTGGAAACAGGTTCACCGCGGGACGCTGGCCAGGTGCCGCGGGCTCGGCCAGGGCCATCACCAGGGCGCGCACCGCCCCGTGAAATCCTTGCATGTGGGTTCCCTGGTAACTGGGGGTGGCCACATGCACCAGGGCCGGCAGTTCATCCTCCGGGTACCCGGCCCGATAAGCCTTGATAAACATGGGCACATCGTCGCCGATGGTCTCCGACAGGCAGGTGGTGGCCACCCCGATCAGCTCGGGGCTGTACTGGGTGCGAATGTTGTCGATGGCCAGTTTCAGGTTGGCCCCGCCGCCGAAGATGGCCGTCTCCTCGGCAAAATTGGAGCAGGCGATGTCCAGGGGCTCCTTGAAGTGGCTGATCATGTAGCGCCGGATGTAGGTCGAACACCCCTGGGAGCCGTGCAGCAGCGGCACGGCATTGGCGATGCCTTTGAAGACCAGGGCCGCACCCAGCGGTGCGCACAGGCTGCAGGCGTTCTGGGTGGCCGCGTAGTTGTCGGTCCGGGTCGCGGATCTCATCGGGTCACCTCCTGGTCGGGCAAACCGCCCGCGGCGTGGGCCGGGACGAATTGCCACACCGGGCTGGTCACCGAGGTGTGCACTTCGCGGGCGAACTGCAGCATACCGGCGAAGCCGGCCAGGGGAATCTTGCGTTCGTGGTTGTGGTCGCAAAAACCGATGCCCATTTTAAAGGCGATCGGACGCTCCTTGACGCCGCCGATAAACAGGTCGGCCCGCTTCTCGACAATGTATTTGGACAGTTCCAGGGGGTTGGCGTCGTCCAGGATGATGGTGCCGTCGTCGCACATCTCCCGCAAGGTGGCGTAGTCGCTCTGGTTGCCGGTCTGCGAGCCCACCAGCACCACCGTCATCCCCAGGTAGCGCAGGGCCTTGATCAGGGAGAAAGCCTTGAAAGCGCCGCCAACGTAGATGGCGGCGCGCCTGCCGGCAAGATCAGCCTTGAGGCGGTTGATTTCGGGCATGATGGCGGTCACTTCGTCGCGCACGATGTCGCGGGTGCGGGCCATGAGCTGTGGATCGGCATCGAAATGCGCGGCCACGTCGTAAAGGGCCTTGGCCATGTCGTCGATGCCGAAATAAGAGGCTCGGATGTACGGAATGCCATAGACCTCCTGCATCATTTCGGCCAAAAAGGTCAAGGCGCCGGAACACTGCACCACGTTGAGGGAGGCGCCGTGGCTGCGGCGGACCTGGTCCACGCGGCCGTCGCCGGTCATGATCGAGACTACCTGAACTCCCATGCGCTCGTAGTACTGCTTGATCAGCCAGGCTTCACCGCCGATGTTGAATTCGCCCAGGATATTGATGCTCACCGGCGCGACCTCGGCCGTACTGCCGGTGCCGACCAGATGGAAGAGCGCATCGCAGGCCGCCTTGTAGCCGTCCTTTTTGGTGCCTTTGAAGCCTTCCGAATGGACCGGCAGCACCGGAATCCCCTTCTCTTTTTGCAGCTGGCGACACACGGCGGCCACGTCGTCGCCGATGATGCCGACGATGCAGGTGGAATAGACGAAGGCCGCCTTGGGCTGGTAGCGGTCGATCAACTCGCCCAGAGCCGCGGCGAGTTTCTTCTCACCCCCGAAGATGACATCCCTTTCGCGAAGGTCGGTGGAAAAGCTCATGCGATGCAGCTCCGGTCCGGATGAGAGCGCCCCGCGGATGTCCCAGGTGTAGGCCGCACAGCCGATCGGCCCGTGAATCAGGTGCAGGGCGTCGGCAATCGGGTAGAGCACCACCCGGGAGCCGCAGAACACGCAGGCCCGCTGGCTGACCGAACCGGCCAGGCTGTGCTTGCCGCAGGTCATTTCGAAAGGCTCACCGCCCTTGCGGTGGATCTGGGACTGCCGCCCTTTTAATATGGGTGTGGAAGGCATGGTCAGGTTCCTGCTCCATTGGAATGTCACCGATCGTGTCCGTTCGGCGACGAGGGATTTTGGCCCGGATCGAGGCGTTTGAAAATTTTGGTACAACGCCCATCTCGGACGACATTGCCGCTGCCGGATGGCATGACGCTACATGACCAGTTCCATGGTGATGTCGTCGGCATCGCGGTCCTTGCGGTCCAAGATGGCATCGAGCAGCTTCTCCAGCAGGCGCAGGGCGCCGCGGTAACCCATGGTCGAAAAGTAGCTGTGGCCCAAGCGGTCGTAGATGGGGAAGCCGTGGCGGATCAGCGGTATGTCCTCGTCCTTGGCGATGTACTTGGCGTAAGTGTTGCCGATGATCAGATCGACCGGGTCGTTTTTGATCCACTGGTGGAAGAGCAGCATGTCACCGGGCACCTTGATGTTGACCGTTTCCGAAAGCTCGGCCACGGCTTCGCGCAGGGATTTTTCGTATTTCTTGCCGGCCGGGCTGCCGGTCAGAATGTGCACCGGCCGCATGTCCAAAGAGACCAGAAAACGGGTCAGGGCCAGGACTTGGTCGGGGTCGCCAACCAGGGCCACGCGCTTGCCATACAGGTACTGGTGCCAGTCGGAAATACTGTCCACCAGCTGACCGCGCTCCAGGTTCAGCGCATCGGGGACGCTCACGCCGGCCATGCGCCGTAGGGTGTCCACGAATGCATCCGTGCCGTGCAGGCCGATCGGCAGGCCCAGGATCTCGCAGGGCACCTTGCATTTGGCGTCCAGGGCCCGGGCCGCCGGCAGGGAAGCCATGCGCCCCAGGGCCACAGTGCCGATGCTGCTGCCGCTTTTCTGCAACTTCTCGATGGTGACCCCGCCTTCGGGAAACATCTTGTACTTTCCGGTCAAAGGGCCGTTGAGAACCTTGGCGGTGTCGGGGAACATGATCGTGGGGATGCCCATCGCCTCGGCAACGCGCCTGATTTCGGCCATGTCCGAGGGCTCGACGTAACCGGGAATCAGGTTGATCGTCTTCTCCTTGCGGCCGTCGGACTCGGCAAAGTAGTCCACCATGGCCTTGGCGGTGTTGGCGAATCCGGTGACGTGGGAACCGACGTAGCTGGGCGTGTTGGCGTGAAAGACGTACTTGCCCTCCGGTATCTTGCCGTCGCTTTTGGCCTTGGCGAAAATCTGGGGAACGTCGTCACCGATGGTTTCCGACAGGCAGGTCGTGTGCACGGCGATCACCTCGGGGTTGTAGACAGTAAAGATATTGTCGATGGCCTGGACCAGGTTGGCCTGGCCACCGAACACCGAGGCGCCTTCGGTGAATGCGCTGGTGGCCGCGACCACCGGCTCCTTGAAATGGCGTGTCAAGGCGCTGCGATGATAAGCGTAACACCCCTGGGAACCATGGCTGTGGGGCAGACAGCCGTGCACCCCCAGGGCCGCGTACATGGCGCCGATGGGTTGGCAGGTCTTGGCAGGATTGACGGTCAGGGCCGTGCGTTCCTTGATTTCAGTTGGCGTATGTCTCAGTAGCATGGGGTCTGATCTCCGTTATGCAATTGGTGCTTTTTCTATTATCCGCTTCAATTTCTGGGCGATCCCCAACTATTGCCAGGCATAGGTGGCCGACAGCTCGGGATGCTCCTGCCAGGGCGCGCGCATGTACTGCCACACCCGGCTGCTGACCATGCGGTCGATCTCGTTGTAAAAATTGACGGCCCCCTTGAAACCGGCGTACGGTCCGCCGTAATCGTAGCTGTGCAGCTGTTTGAGGGGAATTCCGTGCTTCTGAACGGTGTACTTCTCCTTGATACCGGCGCAGAAGAGATCGGGTTTGAAAATCTTGATCAGCTGATCGGTTTCGTACTGGCTCAGGTCGTCAATGATCATGCTGCCGTCGGGCATTTCCGGCATCATGCCGTCGTAGCGGTTGAACGCAAGGCCCTTGGCTTCCAGCGCCTTCTTTTTGGCCTCGCTGATACGGGGTTTGAACCGGTCGGGATCGGGCGTGATCTCGAGTTCTTCGATGTTGCGGCTGTCGGCGTCGACCTTGATGCTGGCCAACACCTTGCGGCCTTCGTAGTCGTCGCGGTGGCCGAATTCATAGCCGGCGGAAAGGGTCTTCATGCCCATCTCCGCAAACAGTTCCTGGTAGTGGTGGGCCCGGGAGCCGCCCACGAAGAGCATGGCCCGCTTGCCTTCGGTGCGGGGCCGCACGGCGGCGCAGGCCGCCTCGACGGCCGGCATCTCCGCCGCGATGACCGCTTCGACGGCCTCGGTCAGCTCCGGCTCGTCGAAATACTGGGCGATCTTGCGCAGGGATTTGGCCGTGGCCGCGGCACCAATGAAGTTGACCTTGATCCAGGGAACTCCGAATTTGGTCTCCATCATCTCGGCCACATAGTTGATCGACCGGTGGCACATGATCAGGTTGAGATCGGCCGTGTGGGAGTTGGCGAAGGCGTCGATGCTGGAATTGCCGCTGTAGGAAGAGACCAGGGTGATGCCGCAGCGCTCAAACAGGCGCTCGATCTCGAAGGCGTCGCCGCCGATATTGTACTCGCCCAGCAAGTTGATGCGGTATTTGCCAGCCTTGATGGTGTCGTCCAGGCCGACCACGTGCTTGAAAATGCCGTTGTTGGCGATGTGGTGGCCGGCGCTCTGGCTGACGCCCTTGTAGCCTTCGCAGGAGAAACCGAAGACGTTGATCCCCAGTTTGACCTTCATCTCGCGGCACACGGCGTGGACGTCGTCGCCGATCAGGCCGACCGGGCAGGTAGAGAAGACGGCGATCGCCTTGGGTTTGAAATTGTCGTAGGCTTCCTGGATGGCCTGCTTGAGCTTCTTCTCACCGCCGAAAATGATCTCCTGGTCCTGCATGTCAGTCGAAAAGCAGTATGGCATGAAATTGTGCCCGTCCGGCGTGCTGTCCGGGTCGGTCTGGTTGCGACGGGTCAGCCAGCTGTAAAAGCCGCAGCCGATGGGGCCGTGGGTGATGTTGATGATGTCCCGGGTGGGGCCCAGGACCACACCCTTGCAGCCGGCGTAGCAGCAGCCGCGCTGTCCCATGAGGCCCGGGACCGTGCGCACGTTGGAGCTGATTACCGGCACCTCGCCGTCGGGATCGACCTTGTTGATCACGATCTGCTTGGCACGCTTGCGAGCCACCTTGGGAGGATATTTGGCCAGCAGTTTTGCTTTGATCCTTTCGGGGTCGTGGCTGTCCAAGGATACTTTTTCGGTTGGGTTGTCCTTCGCGGCCATGGCCATGGGAATTCTCCTATGTCGAATGGTGATCGATTTAACCTTGATAAAGAAGCGTAATGCCGATATCGGGCTTTTTCCAAACCCGTCAACCGTCGTCCAGGGTCTCTTCACCACGCTCCCCGGTGCGAACCCGGATGGCTTCACGGCAAGGCATGACGAAGATGATGCCGTCGCCCGATTTGCCGGTGCGGTTGGTCTTGATGATGGTTTTGGCGGCCTTGTCGACCAGGTCGTCATTGACCACCATCATTATGGCCCGCTTGGGGATCAGGCGCTGGCTCTGGCCCAGTTGGGCAATGGCCTCCTCGTATCCGTGTTCGGCGCCCTTGAGCAGCTGAAGATCGACAATGCCCTTGCCGCGGCCCAGCGCATCCCGGGCCGTGATGGACCCCAGCCCGGCGTCAGCCAGGGCCTTTTTGGTGCGGTTCATCATGTTCATGCGCACGATGGCGATCAACTCTTTCATATCAACACCTCCTCCGTCTGGCCGTCTGCGGTCTCCTTGATGCCCGAGCTGATGGTATAGGTCTCCTCCACCGGTACGACAAAGATGCGCCCGTCGCCAAAAGCCCCCTTCTCTCCGGTCCGGGCAGCCTTGATGATCGTTTTGATGGCAAATTCCTTGTCGCCATCCTTGACCACGGTGAGCAGCATCTCCTTGGGAATTTCGTCGTAGGTGACTTCACCAATCTTGATGCCGCGCTGCTTGCCGCGGCCGACCACCGACATTTTGGTCACACCGGGAAACCCGGCTTCCATGAGGGCCGCCAGTACGTTGTCGACTTTTTCCGGCCGGACGATCGATCTGATCATGATCATGGTTGCGTCACTCCTTGTTTAAAGATGGCAGATGATAAGGGTTCGTGTCCGTCCCAGAGACAAAAGGGCGCAGGTCAGGCGGCGATGCCGTATTCGATCAGCAGCTTTTCCAGTTCCTCGATCTCCAGCGGGGTGGGGATGACGCGCATTTCGTTGGCATCGATTTTCTGCGCCAGGGTCCGGTATTCATCGGCCTGGGCGTGCATCGAATCGTATTCGATAACGGTTTTGCGGTTGATCTCGGCCCGCTGAACCATATTGTCGCGCGGCACGAAGTGGATCATCTGGGTGCCCAGCTTGTCGGCCAGGGCCTGGATCATCTCCATCTCGTTGTCGACCTTGCGGCTGTTGCAGATCAACCCACCCAGCCGCACCCCCCCCGCCTCGGCAAACTTGACGATTCCCTTGCAGATGTTGTTGGCCGCGTACATGGCCATCATCTCACCCGAGACAACAATATAGATCTCCTGGGCCTTGCCTTCGCGAATCGGCATGGCGAAACCACCGCAGACCACATCGCCCAGGACGTCGTAAAAGACATAATCCAGGTCTTCGCTCTCGGCGTAAGCACCCAACTGTTCGAGCAGATTGATGGAGGTGATGATGCCCCGCCCGGCGCAGCCGACCCCCGGTTCGGGACCGCCGGATTCGGTGCACATGGTTCCCCCGAACCCTTCTTTGCGAACGTCTTCCAGCTCCACGTCCTCGCCCTCTTCGCGCAGCGTGTCCAGAACCGTTCGCTGGGCCAGTCCACCCAGCAGCAGACGGGTGGAGTCCGCCTTGGGATCGCAGCCGACCACCATCACTTTTTTACCCAGTTCCGCCAGGCCCGCGACGGTGTTCTGGGTCGTGGTGGATTTACCGATACCGCCCTTGCCGTAGATCGCTACTTTTCTCATTGTCTTTCCTTTGTCTGACGAAGTTTTAAATGACCGCGTCCGCTTTCCGAATCGATGTTGCTTTCGGTTAGAGCAACCGGCATGCCACCGCGGCGGCAAATCTTCGATCACTCAAGCAACAATCAGTAAATATTGCACAATCGTCTGCCGTCGGTTGTTCTCACCATTGGCAATGGCATGACATCTACAATCCCCGATCTACGAATGTGTAGATGGTCGATTTACAATTGTGTAGATGGAAAGTACTTGTGGAAGCGATCCGCTCCGAGGCGGAGACGTCATCACCGCCGTCAGATGGCAGCATTTGTGATTGGGCTGTTTGGCGAGCAAAGGGAGTTGGGAAAATTGTCTACAACGGCAGGGCAGCGGTTTCGAAAGCCACCCATGATGGGCGTTCAACCGCAAGGCGATCTTGAGGCAAAACCTTCATTACCAGCGGTTTTCAACGCATCAGCGATCTTTCGCTGGAAAGCCGACCATACTTCGCATGGCGGCCTTTGTTCTCACGAATGACACCTGCCAGCTTGAACTTCTTGACACGATAGCCCATCTGCCGCAGCGTCAGGCCGATCTCCCGGGCCGCTTTCTGCTGGACCCAGTCATTGCGCGCCAGCGCTTCCAGAACGGTCTCCCGCTCCATCACCTCCAGCCTGGAGGTGTTGGGTTCCAGGGGCGTTTTAGCGGTTGCCGCCTTCTTTTGAATGTTGAGATAGGCCGGCAGCATGCTGACTTCGATCTGGTCGGTCTCGGCCATGATGGCAATGCGTTCGATGAGGTTTTCCAACTCACGAACATTGCCCGGCCAGTGGTGGGCGGCAAACTGCTCCAGGCACTCCGTGGAGAAGGCGAACCGGCGGCCGTACTCTTTGGCTGTCTTGTCGATAAAATAGTCGACCAACAGGGGCAGGTCCTCCTTGCGATGGCGCAGGGGCGGAATCGATATGGGGAAGACATTCAAGCGATAGAACAGGTCCGAACGGAAAGCGCCCTCTTCTACGGCCTGATTCAGGTCGACGTTGGTGGCCGCGATGATGCGCACATCCACCTTGCGGGTCCGCGTACTGCCGAGCCGTTCGAATTCACGCTCCTGCAAAAATCGCAGCAGCTTGGACTGCACGGGCGGCGGCAGATCGCCGATCTCGTCCAGGAAAACAGTGCCGCTGTCGGCCTCTTCCAGGCGGCCCTTTTTCAGTTGGGTGGCCCCGGTAAAGGCCCCTTTCTCGTGGCCGAACAGTTCCGACTCGATCAGGTTGTCGGGCAGGGCGGCGCAATTGACCTTGGCAAACGGATTGCGGCGGCGCTGGCTCAATTCGTGGATGATTCGGGCGGTGAGCGTCTTGCCGGTCCCCGATTCGCCGAGCAGCAACACCGAGGCCCGGCTGGGGGCGACCTTGCGAATCATCTGGTTGAGCGCCTGCATGGCCGGGCTGACCCCCACGGCGAAGAAATGATTGTATGTGGCCGAGACCTCGGCACGCAGGCCGCGATTTTCGGAAATCAGGTGCGCCTCGCGCCACGCCACCTGCCGGTTGATCTGAACAAACTGGGCCATCAAGGTCGCCACGATGGTCAAAAAGCGGATGTCCTCCTGGAAATCGACCTCGGGACCGAACAGGCGGTCCACGCTGAACACCCCGATGGGCTCGTTGTTGAGCACGATCGGCACGCCGATAAATGCCAGATTGGCCTTGTTCAGGTTGCGGGCCTGGGTGCGATTTAGAAAGAGCGGCTCCTTGCCGATGTCGGGCACCGCGAAGGGCTGCGCCGTTTCGAAGATGGCCCCGGTGACCCCCTCGCCGGGCTGATAGATCCCCCGTTCCTGTTCCGAGGCATCCAATCCGTGCGAGGCGATAATCCGGAGCAGTCCCGTGTCACGATCCGTCAGCGTCACCGTGCCACGCTCCATGGACAGTCTGCTGGAAAGGATTTCCAGAATGGACCGCAGGGTTTTGTCCAGGTCGAGTACCTGTCCGATCCGTCGACTGATGGCGTAAAGCGTCTTCAGCTCTAATTCGTAGATCTTGTTTTCCACGGTAAATCGGACCTGTCTGTAGCTTAAGCGACACTGCGCGCATGGCGGCCAGCATCGTGTTTGGCAGCGCAGTGCCTGGCCAGGGTCCAATCATGGGGTAACCCTTGCAGGTGCCATGATTCGCCTGTGTGCTTCAATTTTTCAATATGTATGCCAAGATCACAGAAAGGGTATAAATCGTGCAACCATTATTAATCAAAAGGGTTTTCGAGTGAAGCAGACCGCAAGACGGGACTATTTATATTTCATATTTGTTGTAATCATAAGATAGCGATACAATTTTGTTTCTTTTTTTTACTCAGCGCGGTGGGCGGGGCTGCGGCGGAGGTCTCGCCTGGGGACCGGGGCCGCAACTCGTGCCGACGGTTCTCGACAATGACTCACTTGGTGGCGGCTTGCGCCTCGAGGCCGTAACGTTCGCGGGCCTGCTTGGCAATGCGCTCCAGGTCGAGTTCCAGATCTTTTTGAGGTGCGATCAGGTCCAGTTGATATATCTGGGAACGCTTGCCCGGATTCGTAGGGCTGTAGGTCCTGAGCACCCCTAAAACCTCATTCCCATTGTGGGTGGCAAAAATGTGCTCCGGTCCATGCTCTATTTTTTTCCTGCGCATCTCTCCCAGGAGCTTGTTGTTGAGGATTTCGAAGGTAACGGTGCCAAACTCGCCGAATCGCCCGGTGCCCAGGATTCGAATCAACCCCGTCAAGCTGTCATCCTTGTAGCGCGTGTCATGGCAGACGATGACATAGGGCGGATACAAAATCGTTCCACTGGGCAGGGCCGCATGCTCTTGGGCCGTGTTCAGCCGGCTGGACCAGTCCGCCAATTGGGTCCGGGACAGACAGAACGCGGTCTTGCAATAGGCAAAATACATGTGCGGGTCAATCAGGCCGATGGCCACGCAGGTACTGATCCGCGTTCGGGAGCCGTAGGGCGGGTCCAGGTAGGTGGGACAATGACTGCGCACGATATCTTTGGAATCGATATCGATGGGGAGCTTGGGGCCGATTCTCTGTTTTCGTTTGAAGGCCGCGGTCTTGTATGTGTAAATGCGCCGCGCCGCACGTGCGAAAAAACCGCTGTCCAGGTTGACGCTGTTGGCCATCCCGTCCGGAAACAGCAGCGTTGCGTTGTCGAATTGCATGCTTTCGCGAATCTTCTCCCGGAAAATGGTTTCATCAAGCCGTTCGAGGATCTCATATGTCACCTGCCGGTCGTCCACATCCTGGTAGATCAGCCCTCCCGGAATGAAAATGGCGCCCTTGTTGTCCAGCTTGCCCGTGGCCCCCTCTTCGTTCACACCCGGCAGCTGTCCCTGTTCAAGGTAGAAAAGCATTCGCCAGAGCGTATCCGTGCGGATGGCGATCAATTCTCTGAACAACAGCGTTCCAACAATATCTTTTTTAATGCTCATGCACGCCTTCCATAGTTTGGTTTACGATCAAGGGTCGTTGGAGCATTCGTTCATAGAGCGTGATATATTGACGGGCCGTTTGGGCATGCGTGAACTCAGACTTGCTCTGCGTCATGATTCGTTCGATCTGCGTGGCTTTAACGGCGCCGGGCAAATCGTAAAACGCCATGGCCTGCTCGATGGCCCCAAAAAGGCCCTGTGCGTCGAATACGTCGAACAAAAAGCCGTTGCCCGTGTCTTGATTCACATTTAACGGCGTGATGGTGTCGTGAATCCCGCCCGTGTTGTGAGCCACTGGCAGTGATCCGTATATGGGTGCTGTCATTTGCGGCAGGCCGCAGGGTTCGAAGGAAGCGGGCGTGAGGATGAAGTCGGAAGCCGCATAGGCCAGGTGTTCCAGTTGCTCGTTGAAATTGCAGACAGCCGTTCGTTTCTCGAGTCCATGGAAGGCGACGATATCACGGAAGACAGTCTGATAGGCGCCGTCGGCAACAAAGACCACCTGGAGATTCTTTTCCCACCAGGTGGAGATCACATGGTAAAAGACGTCTGCCAGCAGCTGACATCCTTTTTGGACCGGATCCAATCGAGATGGCCAGAAAAAAAGGGGTGCCGCGGTATCTTCGGCCAGGTGTATCCGGTCATCGGGCATCTTGCGCTTAATGCGCTGCAGCTCTTTTTCAGCAGGGGAGAGACACGGTCGCTGAAAATCCGGCGGTAGTCCGGAATGGCCACATGGACGTCCGCCCCCTGATCGAACAGCGCGGTGACCAGGGCGGCCGACACATCTGCCAGCCCACCGGCTTTGGCGGTGAAGTAGGCCGCCCGGCTACCCATGCGGTCCGGCAGGTAAGTGACCTCGGGGGTGATGATCAATATCCTGGGATTGGTCAGCGTTGTTAGGGTCATTTATCAGCTCCCGCTTTATGAGATCATCTTTACGGCACGGAAATATCAACCCACACATAGCGATAGGCATCCAGCTCGAGGTCCTGTCCGGCTGGTATGGGGTTTTGGGTGAAGATGTCGCGGGCGTCGCGCGTCATGCCCGACGCTGCCAGGGCTGCGCCACGGATTACCTGAGGGTACTCGGAAAAATTGTTGATGATCAGCAAACGCTGCTCCCCGCCGTCTCTGATGTAGGCCAACAGGTGAACGTTGCCGGTGTGGACCAACTCCATACCGCCGTTTCGCAGGGCCGGTGACTGCTTGCGCTGCCTGAAGAGCTTGACCATCTCGTCGAAAAAGCGCCACTCCAGGGTGTCGGTATGGGAAAGGTCCTGGCCGGCTTCCCATCTTTTTCGGGATCGGTGCACCCAGCGGCTGTCCTTGGCTTTGAGCGGGTCGGAAAGAAACGTGTAGTCGTTTAGTATCCCATACTCGTCGCCGGCATACAGCAGCGGGATGCCGCCGATGCTCACCTGGATGCTGCGCAGCAAGTTGATCCGGCGCACCGCCAGTTCGATCATCTGGTTGTCCTGCTTCTCCAGGGCCACTTCGAGTCCGGCCAACGATGAGAAGGTACCGGATATGCGCAGGTCGCCATTGTCCGGATTGAATTGAAACGGCAGCCCCCTGGAGAAGGATCCCGGGTGTTTGCCCGTGTAGAAAGCATTCAGAAATTGCCGGTGCCCCTGGGGGTTGATGCCCAGCTGCCATGCATCGCCATCGTCAAACGTCCATCCGATGTCGTCATGACAGCGCAGGTAGTTGACCCAGGAACAACCATATGGCAGGCGCTCCCGGCGGCGTATGGAGTGTTCCAGCAGTCTCACGTCCCGGGTTGCCAGGGTCTCCCAGAGCAAGGCCATCAGCAGCGGATTGTAGGACAATTGACACTCATCCGGATGAACGTATTTGATCACCTCATCGGGGTGCACGATGGCTTCGGATTTGAAAAGCATGGCCGGAGCGGCGATCTTGACCATGGCGTTGAAGGCCCGGATGATGGTGTGGGCTTCGGGTTGATTTTCGCAATCGGTGCCCAGCCGCTTCCAGATGAATGCCACGGCATCTAACCGCAGCACCTCCACGCCCTGATTGGCCAGAAACAGCATCTCTTCCGCCATGGCCTGGAACACCGCCGGGTTGCCGTAGTTCAGGTCCCACTGGTAACTGTTGAAGGTGGTCCACACCCAGCGCTGCAGTTCGTCATTCCAGGTAAAGCTACCTTTGCGCGCGGTAGGAAAAATATCCCGCAAATGCTCCTGGAATCGATTGACCAGGGTGCGGTCGGCGAAAGTGTAATAGTAGTTCAGAAAGGCCGGGTCGCCGGACTTGGCTTTTTGGGCCCATGCATGCTCGTCGGACGTGTGGTTGAACACGAAATCCAAGGCCAGGCTGATTCCCCGTTCGCGCAGTTCGGTGGCCAGCTGGGAAAGCTCCGCCATGGTACCGAGCTCTGGATTGACCGAGCGGTAGTCGCTGACCGCATAGCCGCCGTCATTTTCCCCGCCAGGCACCGAAAACAGGGGCATCAGGTGCAGATAGGTCACGCCCAGTTTTTCGAAATAGGAGATGTGGTGGCGCAGCCCCGACAAATTGCCGCTGAACAGATCCACGTACAAAACCATACCGACCATATCTTCGGAAAGGAACCAGAGGGGATCGGCCTCGCGCTGTTCATCGAGCTGGTGCATCGACTCGGGGCGATCCAGCCAGCAGCGAATGAGCACGTCGAGGACCTGCTCCAGGGTGTAAAAGAAGTCATACTGCCACCCGTAAAGTTCGTGCAGGCAGACGAACAAGCGCTCCCACTCCCGGTTGAGGCGGCTGTTGAAATGGTTCCGCCGCCCAGGGATGTCGGCCAGCGCTTTTTGATATTTTGTCTCAAGTCGTGGCAGCAGTCTGCCCAAAGAATCTCGGGCGGCCTCCCTGCGCCATTCGGAACTGTCCACACAACCTCCTTTTTCTCAAAGCGGTCTACGATGATCGATCATGATTCGCCCCCCACGGTGACGGGTGCCATCACTATCGCGGTTCGTGCCGGCAGGTAAAGGCTCAGGAAATGCCGGTGTATCCGATCCGTGAGTGTGCGATGGGCCATGTCGAGATCCCGCCGGTCGAGGCCGCCGTATTCCCCGCGATCCGTATCCAGAACGATGCGGTAGCCGCCGGGCGGGGCCGGTATCCAGTAATCGGGGAACGACTGATGGGGATGGAAATTGAAAACGAAGATCACATCGCCGCGCAAGAACGCCAGGACCTTGGTGGATTCATCCAGATGAAGCAAAAACAGATCCTGACCGCCGGGAAGCCCTTGCGCTCCGGCCATGGCCGTCATGGCCTGGTCGAACCGTGCCAGCTGATGATAACGCAGCTGGGGCGCGTCGGCCAGATGCCACTGACGGCGCGCATAGCGATAGGACCACTGATTGCCCTTTCTGGGAAAATCGATCCATTCCGGATGTCCGAATTCATTGCCCATGAAGTTGAGGTATCCATGCCCTGCCGTTGCCAGGGTGATCAGGCGGATCATCTTGTGCAGGCTGACGCCCCGAATAACGGACATGTCCTGATCGTTGACCGACATGTGCCCGTAGATCCGATCACCGATGAGCCGAAAAATCAGGGCCTGATCCCCGACCAAGGCCTGGTCATGGGACTCGGCATAACTGATGGTCTTTTCGTCGCTGCGCCGGTTGGTCAGTTCGTACCACAGGCCGCCCATGGGCCACTGTTCATCGGGCGTATCCTTGACCAGCTTGATCCAATAGTCGGGAACCCCCATGGCGTATCGATAATCGAATCCGATCCCCCCCTTTTGGGCGTCAGCCGCCAGGCACGGCATTCCGGAAACGTCTTCGGCGACCGTGATGGCCTTGTCATTGAGGGCGTGCACCAGTCGGTTGGCTAATGTCAGGTAAGTGAGGGCGGCCGTGTCGACGGAATCGTCAAAATAATCCGCATATCCCGCAAAGGTTTTTCCCAAGCCGTGATGGGTGTACAGCATGCTGGTGACGCCATCGAAACGGAAGCCGTCGAAATGGAACTCGTCCATCCAGTAGCGGCAGTTGGAGAGCAGAAAATGAAGCACTTGCGGTTTGGCATAGTCAAAGCATCGCGAATCCCACGCCGGATGCTCCCCCCGGCGGCCGGCATGAAAAAATTGATGTGTGGTTCCATCGAACCGGGCAATGCCTTCCACCTCGTTTTTGACCGCGTGAGAATGGATCAGGTCCATCAACACGACAATACCCATGCCGTGGGCCTCGTCTACCAGGGCCTTGAGTTCCTCCGGGGTGCCGAAACGTGAGGAACAGGCGAAAAAGCTGGATACCTGGTATCCGAAAGAGGCATAGTAGGGGTGCTCGGCAATGGCCATCAGCTGGATGGCGTTGTAGCCGGCATCCCGGATGCGGGGCAGCACGTTGTCCTTGAATTCCAGATAGGAGCCCACTTTTTCGGCTTCCTGAGCCATGCCCACATGGGATTCATACACCAGCAAGGGCTCATCTGCGGTTTTCGGACCCGGGTGCCGCCAGGTATAACGGTGGCGTGGGTGCCAGACCTGGGCGTTGATGCTCGACGAGGATTGGTCCTGGACCACCCGGCGGACCCAGGCCGGAATACGCTCTCCCGATCCTCCCGGCCAATGCATCTCCAGACGGTAGACATCTTCGTGAGCGACGGCGGATGCATCGAGAACGACTTCCCAGACACCGTCATCGCTCAGCCGGGTCAGTTCATACGGCCGGCTGGCCTGCCATCCGTTGAAACTGCCCTTCAAGGCAATGGCGGTAGCATTGGGCGCCCACTCCCGAAAAACCCAGTGATCGTCAACGCAGTGCATTCCGAAGTATTCGTGCCCGGAAGCAAAATCCGGCAGATCCGTCGTGTCTCCGGTGAGCCGCTGCTCGGTTTCATCAGCCACGAGAATGCGCCGGTGGAGGTGGTCGATGTAGGGTTTCAAATAAGGGTCAGCCGTTGCAAGCTGATCAATGATGTTATCCTGTGCCGATCGTGCCATTGAGCGACTCCTTGAGCCCCACCTGAATGTTAATGTACCCCAACGTTGAAATAAAAACCTCCGGCTTTTGCAACGTTAGGGTGTACATGGCAATTTTACAGTGATGCTACCGGCTGTGGCCCGTTTTGGCAATGGGGTTAAGGCTCTATTTTTCGGATGTGTACGTTGAGCGGGTATCTATTTGGAGGTCCGACAGCCGCCTTGTGATTGTATTACTTTTGTAAAATGAGGATTTCCTGTGTCCACACCGTCGTCGGCACCCTATACTGAACCCATGCAACCGGTTCAGTCTTCGCTGGTCCTGCCGCTGACCACCATTTAAGGAGAAAAACATGAAAACGGCAACACAGCCGAATCCCAAGGGCACCCGTGCGCGCATACTGTTGGCAAGCGTGTTTGGACCCTACGGGTGTGACGATGCCTTCGGAAGCCGAACGATCAACCCCATGGAGCTTTATCAGAACCAGGTCACCCGGGTCCAAGGCGCCTTTTCCCTGCGGATGTTTCATCGTTCATTCGGGCTGCTCATGCTCCAGGCCAATATCGAGGCTCCCTGCACGGTTCTCGACTTTGCATCCCGTGACCGGTTCATTCAGGAACTGCGCCACCAGCCCTACGACATCGTCGGCATCAGTGCCATCGTTCCGAACATCGGAAAGGTGAAGGAGATGTGCCGGCTGATCCGCCGGCATCTACCGCGCGCCACGATCGTAGTGGGCGGCCACATCTGCAACTACAGCAACCTGGATCAAGTCATTGACGCCGACCACATCGTCAAGGGGGATGGCGTCGCCTGGTTTCGCCGCTTCCTTGGCCAGTCATTGGAAGCCCCCGTGAAACACCCGGCCGCACTCTCGGCTTTTGGAACCCGCATCATGGGAATCAAGCTGGCTGACAAACCCGAGGATACGGCCGCGATTCTGATCCCATCGGTGGGCTGCCCGGTGGGCTGTAACTTCTGCAGCACGTCGGCCCTGTTCGGCGGCAAGGGAAAGTTTATCAATTTTTACGAAACCGGCGATGAACTTTTCGAGCAGATGTGCGGCCTGGAAAAAAAGATGGGGGTGCAATCCTTTTTCATTCTCGATGAAAACTTCCTGCTGCACCGCAAGCGTGCGCTTCGTCTGCTGGATCTGATGAAAACTCACGCAAAGAGCTGGATGCTGAATGTGTTCAGTTCGGCACGCGTCCTGCGCGCCTACACCATCGAGCAGCTGGTGGCCCTGGGTATCGGCTGGGTGTGGATGGGTATCGAAGGAGAAAACAGCGCCTATCCCAAATTGGCGGACGTGGACACACACCAGCTGGTCAAGGAGCTGCAGTCACACGGAATTCGCGTGCTGGGGTCTTCCATCATTGGATTTCCCGACCACACGCCTGAAAACATCGCTCAAATCATCGCCTATGCGGTCAGCCACCAAACCGATTTTCACCAATTCATGCTGTATACACCGGTTCCGGGAACCCCGCTTTACGATGCCCACCAAAAAAATGGATCGCTGTTGAGCGAAGCGGCCTTCCCCCTTGCCGACGCCCACGGCCAGTACCGCTTCAACTACCGGCATGCCAACATCGGCTCCGGCCAGGAGGAGAACTTCCTGCTGCAGGCCTTCCAGCAGGATTTCAAGCAGAACGGTCCCAGCCTGGCGCGCTTGATTCGCACCTTGTTGACCGGGTGGCAGCGCTACCAAAACGACCCCGACCAGCGCCTGCGCAGGCGTTACGCACGCGAAGTGCATCCCTTGCGCTCAACCTACGCCGGTGCCGTCTGGGCCATGAAACGCTATTACCGCCGCACGCCGGCTATGTTTGGGAAGTTGAAACGGCTCCTTGCCGACATCTACACCGAATTCGGCTGGAAGACGCGCCTGGCGGCACCGTTGATCGGCCTTTACGCCTACGTGCGCTTGATAAAGGAGGAAAAGCGGCTGGCCGGCGGTTGGCGCTACGAACCGACTCCGTTTTACGAAAAAAATGCGTGGGCCGAGAAGGCTGAAGGCCGCCATGCCGTCAAGCCGTATATGCCGCCTGAAGCGGTGGGAACGCTGATGGCGCCGTCGAGAACGGCCCTGCGGCACTAGCGTCTCCTATAAGGCCGGTGGAAATAAATCCACCGGCCTTAGAAATCAGCGCGGGGTGGGCTGCGCGAATTCGATCAGGGTCGCAAACGCTGTAAAGCCCGCTCCGAAAGCCAGCAGCATTGCCTTCTGGCCCGGCTCTGGCCGGCCCCCATTCAGAATTTCCCGCAGGACGAACAGGACCGACGGCGAGGACATGTTGCCGTAGTTTTCGAAAACAGCGTGGGAAAAGCGCAGGGCCTCGCCGCTCAGCTTCATTTGCTTGGCGAACTGGGTCAGCACGGCGGTGCCCCCCGGGTGGACCACCCACCAGTCGATGTCATCGCGACCAAGACCATGCCGTGCCATCAGATCGCCGGCCATCCCCGCCGCGACCCGGGCGGCGACAACCGGCACCCGGCGACTGAGCTGGTTGCGCAGACGGCCGTTTACGGTTCGGTACCGCAAAAGCTCACGGTAGCGCGGTGAGAGGTCTGAGGCAAAGTCCAACAAGCGGGCCAGACCGCCCGTCTGGTCGTCGGGTACCGCGTCCAGCACGGCGGCGGCGGCACCGTCACCGAAGATGGAATTGCTCAGAATCAGTTCCGGTTCATGAGCGGGGAAAATGGTGGCGGAACAGATCTCAACGGCGATGCTGAGCACAGGGCCGCTCTTGGGGGCGGCCAGCATGCCGGCGGCGGCATCGAGATTCGGCAGGGCGGCGCCGCACCCCATCCCCATCAGGTCCAGGACCCGGATCGAGGTTTTGAGCCCCAGATCGCCGGCCAGGTATGAAGAGAGGCCGGGACACAGATAACCGGTGCAGGTGTTGACGATCAGACCGCCGATGTCCGCGGCTTGCACGCCAGCCTCGGTCAGGGCGCGCCGTGCGGCGGCGGCCGCCGTGGCGCGGCCGTACTTGAGAAAGCGGCTTAGAAGCCGGTCGGGATCGGTATCGAGGACGTCCGCCACACGCTCCAGGCCAAGGTAGCGTCCCTTGATCTTGCCGTTCAACAGAATGCGCCGGTAGAGACTTTTTTCCTCGGCATTCAGGTTCATGTGCGCCGTGAAGAACTCGTAGGCCTCCATCTGGGTGGCATACAGCGGGGGGGTGGCGGTGCCCAGACCGCAAAGCACTACTGGCATGGGGTCAGCCCATCACGACATGAAAACATGAGAAAACCATGCTTACTGTCGGGATCCGGCGCTGCCGGGAAATCGCAGTAACGCGCTGGAGCTTCACCCTTGGTGTCTTGGCCCTGAAGTTCTCCGGCCTTGGCTATCGTGGGGGTCGCTTCCGGTTCAAAACCGATGACGGCGGCAATCCGAAACCAGGGAGCCGCTTTCACGGCTACCCCGGCACCGCTCAGTTGCCGCAGCAGGGCTTCTAGTTCAGCGACCTTGAATCCGCGCCGGATGGAGAGCAAGGCATCGTGCCGGACCCCTTCCGGCGCGCCGAGCAGCAACACTTCGGCCACAAGCGAGGCGAGCCTGGATCGTCGCAGATCGTTGATCAGGACGCCGCGACGCACGAAACCACGCAGCCGTTGCAGCAGGTGGAGAATCCGGGCGTCGCTGAAGTGATGGAAGCACATGGAGGCCACGGCATAGTCATACGGCTGGTCCGGCTGGTGAGAAAAGACATCCTCCTGGATCAATTGCAGCGACGGGTTGCCAGCGCGGGCAACCCGGTCCCGCGCAATGTCGAGCGCGTGTCCGGATGTCTCGAGGCAGGTGAAATGCAGCCGAATCCCGCCGGCGGCCGCCCATCGGATCACCGCCAGCGGGATGTCACAGCTTCCCGCGCCGATGTCGAGGATGCGCAGGCGGCCGCCGGTGGCCGGGCCGGGCGTGTGGTCGGCCAGGAAACGCCGCACCGCGCGGATGCCGCCGAAATAGCGGTTGATCCGCTCCATGAACCGGTAGCTGGCGGCCGCCAGGGCCGCATCGCACTCCGGTCGGTCCAGGTACTCCGTTTCGGCTGCCCGCGAATCAAACATTCCAGAGCGCTCCGGTCATCAGCGATTGGTCGATCTGGGCATATTTTTCCAAAACGGCAGTCCGGTAACCGGGCGCGATCGACACAGCTTCGGCGGCGATACGTTCGCAGTATCCGCAGGTCCGGCAGTCCATGAGGGCACAATCCCGGTCGCCGAAACCCTCCAGAAAGTCCTTTGGTATCGCCTGTGCGTCCACCTTCACTGGGCTGTCCGGCAAGGGCGAAAGCATGCCCTGCAGGCGTGCCAGTTCGAGCAGTGGCTTCAGCCGCAGCGCACTGGCCTGCCGCGGCTTGAAGAAGTGGCGCAGCGTCCAGAAGGACTCCTTGCGGATCGGCGCCTTGAAGCCATAGGAGAGCAGCAGCCCGGCCAGGTTGCCCTCGAATCGCCCCTCGCTGTAGGCGCGGACGCGCCGAAGGAGTTCCGCCGACGGAATTCCCCGTTCAAGAAGTTTGAAGGTCGTGTAGCCCATCGCTGCGTAAATGCCCAAATCCTCCGGTCGGATCCAGGCCGCCTTGATCAGCAGCGACGGATCCATCAGGCGCAGCCGTGAACACCGCAGGAAGCAATAATCGACGAAAAGCATGCCCGTGCCGTCGGAAGCATGGGCAAAACCGTTTTGATGATAGACCTGCAGCGGACAGTTCGGAAGACAGACATGGTTGGCGATAAGCTGCAGCTCGCAGCGCACCGCCCGACGGATGGCTGCCAGGCGACCGAAGTCGCGGTTGATCGAAAAGCTCTCCAGCGTGATGGCATCCGCCCCGAGGTCTTCCCAGAAACGGGCGCGCCGGGGCGTGTCCACCTGGGCATAGATCCCAACTCTTACCTTGAACTCGGGAAAGCGGCGCTTGACCAGCTCCAGGAGGAACGGGACCGACACGGTGAGCCGCCGCACGCCCAGTTCGCCCAGCATGTTCAGCAGGCTGGTGACGCGTTTTTGCCAGGGGCGGGTCCACTCGTGGTTGCCGAAACAGGCGCCGTTGAGAAGATAGTTGAAGGCAATGCCGTGGCGGTCAAGCAGGCTGACGTAGCGCCGCAAGCCGGATGTCGAAAGCGGTGTCGCCAGATAGCGCGGCCGGCCGCCGCTGATGCCGTCGGATGGAAGCTTGCCGTAAACTTCATCGACCGGGTAGGCGGCCAGGGCCGGAACCAGGTCGAGATCGTAGTTCGCCGCCAGTGAGAACCTGGCCGAATGGGGTTTGCCATGAGGTTCACCGGCTGGCTCGGTCGGCATGCGGATCGACTCCCTGCGCTCCGGGTTGAGCGAAGCGGCATCACTCACCCAGCAGCTCCGCGATACCCGCATAATAATCCAGCGACTCCGGATTTCTCAGGGCATCCTTGTTTTTGACCGCCTGGCCGTGGATCACTTTTTTCACGGCCAGTTCGACCTTTTTCATGTTCAGGGTATAAGGGATGTCCGGCACCGGGATAATCTTGGCGGGCACGTGGCGGGGCGAGGCGTGCTGGCGGATGGTCTGACGGATGCGATTTCGCAGGTCGTCGGTCAGCTCGACCCCGGGCGCCAGTTTGACGAACAGGATCACCCGCACGTCGTTGCCCCAGTTCTGGCCGACCACGACGCTGTCGTCGATTTCATCCAGCTGTTCGACCTGCCGGTAGATCTCGGCCGTGCCGATGCGAACCCCGCCCGGATTCAAGGTGGCGTCCGAGCGGCCGTACATCACCACGCCGCCGCGTTCGGTGACCGTGATAAAATCGCCGTGACGCCATACACCGGGATAGACGTCGAAATAGGCGCGGTGGTATTTTTCACCGTCCGGGTCGTTCCAGAAATAGATCGGCATGGAAGGGAACGGGGCCGTGCACACCAGCTCGCCTTCCTGACCCACCACCGGCCGGCCGGCGTCGTCGTAGGCGAAGACCTTCATGGCCAGCCCCCGGCACTGCAATTCGCCGGCATAGACCGGGCCCATGGGGTTGCCCAGGGCGAAGCAGCCGTTCAGATCGGTACCGCCGGCGATGGAGGCCAGCTGGAGATCGGACTTGATGGATCCGTAGACGAACTCGAAGCCCTCGATGGACAGGGGCGATCCGGTGGATAGCAGCGCGCGCAGGGCCGGCAGGTCGAAATCGTCTTTTGGCCGAACCCCGGCGGCCTGCAGGGCCGCCAGGTAGCCGGCGCTGGTCCCGAAGACGGTGATCTTTTCATCGGCAGCCATCTGCCACAGGGCCTTGGGGGACGGGTGGAACGGGTTGCCGTCAAACAGCACCAGGGTGGCGCCGGTCGCCAGGGAACTGACCAGCCAGTTCCACATCATCCACCCGCAGGTGGTAAAGTAGAAGATCGTGTCGGAACGGGACAGGTCGGTGTGCAGCATCAACTCCTTGAGGTGGTGGATCAGTATGCCGCCGGCACTTTGCACCATGCACTTGGGCAGGCCGGTCGTGCCCGACGAGTACATCACGTACAGCGGGTGGTCGAAGGGCAGCTGCGCGAAAGCGATCTCCAGCCCGTCGGCCGGCGATTTAAAGTCGTCGAGGGTCACGGCCTTGGGAATGTGGCCGATGTCGGGGTTCGCGTCGATATAAGGAATCACCACCAGCCGCTCCACCGAGGGAATCTGGGCCACGATGTCGGCAACCCGCGCCAGGCAGTCCAGGGGCTTACCCTTGAACCAGTACCCGTCGGCGGTGAAGAGCACCTTGGGCCGGATCTGGCCGAAGCGATCCAGAACGCCCTTGATGCCGAAGTCCGGCGAACAGGATGACCAGGCCGCCCCCAAAGCGGTGGCCGCCAGCATGGCGATGATCGATTCGGGCATGTTGGGCACAAACCCGGCCACCCGGTCGCCGGCCCTGACGCCGCAGGCCTTCAACGCCGCGGCGACCCGGGCCACCTGGTCGTAAAGCTGGGCGTAGGTCAGCGTCCGCCGCACCCGGTCCTCTCCGCGGAACACCAGGGCCGGCCGTTCGTCGCGATGGCGCAGCAGGTTTTCGGCGAAATTGAGCCGAGCCCCTTCGAACCAGCGGGCGCCGGGCATTTTGGAAACATCATCTACCACCGCGGTGTAAGGTGCCGAGGCGATGATGTCGGCCTCGTCCCACATCTCCTGCCAGAACTCGGGGATGTGTTCGACGGACCACTGATACAGCCCGTCGTAGTTTTCAAGGTTGGTCCCGTAGCGCTGGTTGATTCTGGTCATGAATCGGTGCATCCGGGTTGCCTGAATCTGCGTGTCGGTCGGCTGCCACAAGCATCTGCCCATGAGTTCGGGTCCTCCCTGCGATTCGGTGTTGCCTGCAAATGAAACGGCTGCCTGCCGCCGACGACCGGCGGCACAAACAAAACGGCTGGATGTCAAGGTGTTGCCATTTTTAATATCAAAAGCATCGATAGTTGACAACACGGGAAACGGCCATCAAATTATTGAATGATCGCCAATCGGACCCCCGCGGGTCGCAGGCCGCTTCGGGAGCAGCGGCCTCAACATTCATTCGCCGAAAAACGGCAGACAGGAAACAGCATGCATTACGAAGGCAACATCATCCGGCCCCCCAGCGAGGCCAACAGCATATTGCTGCAGGTCACCGTGGGGTGTTCGCGCAACAAGTGCACCTTCTGCAGCGCCTACCAGGGCGAACGCTTCAAGATCAAGCCCGACGAGATCATCATGGCGGACATCGCCTTTGCCGCCACCCACTGCCAGCGCCAGCGGCGTGTGTTCCTGTGCGACGGCGACGCGCTGATCATTCCCCAAAAGCGCTTGATGAAGATCCTGGCCGAAATTCGGCGGCAGCTGCCCTGGGTGACCCGCGTGGGCGTCTACGCCAACGCCAAGAGCCTAAGCATGAAAACGGCGGATGAGTTGACGGCGCTGCGGGAAAACGGCATCGGCATCGCCTACATGGGGCTGGAAACCGGTGACGACGTCACCCTCAAGGCCATCAACAAAGGCGCCGACAGCCGCCAGATGATCGCCATGGGCCGCAAGGCCAGGGCCGCCGGCATCAAGCTGTCGATCACGGTGCTGCTGGGACTGGCGGGCCGGCAGCGCTCCCAGGTCCACGCCCGGGAGACCGGCCGGGTCCTGTCGGCCATCGACCCGGAGTACGTGGGCGCCTTGAGCCTGATGCTGATTCCCGGCACGCCCATGTACGAGGACCACCAGGCCGGCCGATTCGAACTCATCGAGCCGGACGAGATGCTGGCCGAACTGCGAACCATGATCGCCGAAACCAACCAGACCAAGGGACTGTTTCACGCCAACCATGCCTCCAACTACCTGCCCATCCAGGCCCGCATGCCCAAGGAAAAGGCCAAAACCCTGGCGTTGATCGATGCGGCCCTGGACGGCAAGGTGGCCTTGAAGCCGGAGTGGATGAGGGCCTTGTGAAAGACCTTGCTTCCCGGGATAATCTTTTGTATCACCCTCCACATCGTCTCATCCACCATCGACGTCGTGTCCAAAGGAGCCGCCCGACATGAGCAGCACAACGAACGCCACGAACCAGCCGACTATCGACGAACTTTGCATCAACACCATCCGCACCCTGGCCATGGATGCGGTGCAGCAGGCCAACTCGGGCCATCCGGGCGCCCCCATGGGACTGGCGCCGGCCGGCTACGCCCTCTGGACGCGCGTGATGAAGCACAACCCCAAAAACCCGGACTGGCCCGACCGCGACCGCTTCGTACTCTCCGGCGGCCACGCTTCCATGCTGCTCTACAGCCTTTTGCACCTGACCGGCTACGACCTTGGCCTGGATGAGATTCAGCATTTCCGCCAGTGGGGCAGCAAGACTCCCGGCCACCCCGAGTACGGGCTCACGCCCGGCGTGGAGACCACCACCGGCCCTTTAGGCCAGGGGTTCGCCAACGCCGTCGGCATGGCCATGGCCGAACGGCACCTGGCCGCGCGCTTCAACCAGCCCGACAGCGAGATTGTCGATCACTTTACCTACGTCATGTGCGGCGACGGCGATCTGATGGAGGGCATCAGCGCCGAAGCGGCATCCCTGGCGGGCCATCTGGAGTTGTCCAAGCTCATCTGCCTGTACGATGACAACGGCATCTGCATCGAAGGCCCCACCGGCTGCACATTCACGGACGACACCAGCGCCCGTTTCAAGTCCTATGGCTGGCAGGTGACCATCGTAGCGGACGCCAACGACCCCGATGCGATCGAAAAGGCCCTTGTGGCCGCCACGGCCGACACACGGCACCCGTCCCTGATTGTCCTCAAGACCAACATCGCCTATGGCAGTCCCAACAAGCAGGACTCGGCCGATGCGCACGGTGCACCGCTGGGCGAAGAAGAAGTGCGGCTGACCAAGGCGGCCCTGGGCTGGACCGAGGCGACGCCGTTTGCCATTCCGCCGGCCGCCCTCGACCACTTCCGCAGTTGCGTCTCGGCCGGTGAAGCGGCAGAGCAGCGCTGGAAAACCGTCTATCAGCGCTATACCAAGGCGCACCCCGACCTGGCCGACGCGTGGCTGAACGGACTGACCCGCTTCATGCCCAAAGGCTGGGAAATCAACCTGCCCCGCTTCACATCAAAGGACGGTCCCATGGCCACCCGGGCCGCGTCGGGCAAGGCGCTCAATGCCGCCGCGGCCGTCTTTCCCAGCCTGATCGGGGGATCGGCGGATCTGGCGCCCTCCAACAAAACCTTCATCGATGGCAGCCCGGAATTCAGCGCCACCTGCTACGCGGGATGCAACATCCGCTTCGGCGTGCGCGAGTTCGCCATGGGCGCGATCATGTCCGGCATGTTCCTGCACGGCGGCCTGCGTCCTTACGGCGGCACCTTCCTGGTCTTTTCCGACTACATGCGCCCGGCCATCCGTATGGCGGCCCTGATGAAGCTGCCGGTCATTTACGTCTTCACCCACGACAGCGTGGCCGTCGGTGAAGACGGTCCCACCCATCAACCCGTGGAACACCTGGCCGGCCTGCGGGCAATTCCCAACCTGACCGTGATCCGTCCGGCCGATGCCACCGAAACCGCCGAAGCCTGGCGCAAGGCCATCACCATGAACGACAGCCCGGTGGCGCTGATTCTCAGCCGCCAGAAGCTGCCGATCCTGGACGCCGGGCAGACCGCCGGCGGCGTGGACCAGGGGGCCTACATCCTTTCCGACTGCACGGACACGCCCCAGATCCTGCTGATCGCCACCGGCGCCGAGGTTCACATCACCCTTGAAGCCCAGCGGTTGCTGGAAGCCCGGGGCATTGCCGCCCGCGTGATCAACATGCCCTCGTGGGAGATCTTCGAATCGCATTCGGCCGACTTCCAACGGCGCATCCTGCCGCCGACCATCCCAAAACGCATCGCCGTGGAGGCCGGTATCGCCATGGGCTGGGAGCGCTACGTCGGCCCGCACGGCAAAGTGATCGGCATCGACCGTTTCGGCGCATCCGCCCCCGGGGCAACGGTGCTGGAAAAGCTTGGTTTTACAGCGGAACATATCGCCGAGACCGCGCTGGAGATGGTTGACCAATAGGCGAATCAACGGGATGTTTGATGACAATTATGGTACCATCCCGTCCGAGGGTTTGCCAGGATTTTGATATCAATTGGCTCGCCCATTCATCAAGGCCGGCAGCGCTCATGGTTTCCAAGTGCGGTGTCAGACAAGATCGAAACCAATCCACTTCATCCCAGTGGCATGCGCCAGAGATCCAACGAAGTGGAGATTGTTGACGAATGGCTTTATTCTGGATGCCTCTGCTGTTGGTCCTGGGGACGGCCGGTTCCCTGATCTCCGAGCGCTGGGGGCGCAGTGCTTGCGCTGCTTTCACGGCGCTGTTTCCCGCGGTCGTTCTGGCTGCCGTGGTTTTACGGATCCCGCCTGTTTTCGATGGGCGTGTCTTTCGCTACGAAGCCGACTGGATCCCTTCCTTCGGGTTGAACATCGCCTTCCGGCTGGACGGCCTGTCCCTCTTGTTTGCGATCCTGATCCTGGGCATCGGTCTGCTGGTCATTCTGTATGCCCGTTACTACTTGTCCGACGCGGATCGAGCCGGCCGATTCTATAGCTTCCTATTGCTATTCATGGCATCGATGATTGGTGTTGTGCTGGCGAACAATCTGCTCGTCCTCTGGTTTTTTTGGGAGCTCACCAGCATCAGTTCTTTCCTGCTCATCGCCTACTGGCACCATCGGAGCGATGCGCGCAAGGGGGCGCGCATGGCCTTGACCATTACGGGTGCCGGGGGCCTTGCCCTGCTGGGCGGCTTTATCCTCATTGGACAAACCGTCGGTTCCTACGACATCGATCAGGTGCTTTCAAGCGCTGATCTGATACGTGATTCCGGCCGCTACCACGTCATTCTCCTACTGGTTTTGCTGGGGGCGTTCACCAAATCGGCACAATTTCCGTTTCATTATTGGCTGCCCCATGCAATGGCCGCCCCGACCCCGGTCAGCGCCTACCTCCATTCGGCGACCATGGTGAAAGCGGGCCTCTTTCTGCTGGCCCGATTGTACCCCGTGCTTTCCGGCACCTCGAGTTGGTTCTTGATCGTCAGCATCACGGGCATGGTGACCATGCTGCTCGGTGCTTACCTGGCGCTGCTGAAGCACGACCTGAAAGGCCTGCTCGCCTATTCAACGATCAGCCACCTGGGACTGATCACATTGCTGTTCGGCATGGGCACCGCTCTGGCTGCGGTGGCGGCCGTTTTTCACATCATCAACCACGCCATCTTCAAGGCGTCCTTGTTCATGGCAGCCGGCATCATTGACCACGAAACCGGCACCCGGGACATGCGCAAACTAAACGGCCTCTGGTCGTGCATGCCCATTACGGCGACCCTGGCAATGGTCGCGGCGGCGGCAATGGCCGGCGTACCGCTGCTCAACGGGTTTCTGTCCAAAGAGATGTTTTTTGCCGAAACGTTGGATCAAAGCACGCTCGGCTCGATATCCTGGATTATCCCGGCATTTGCCACGATAGGGGCCGCTTTCTCCGTTGCCTATTCGCTGCGGTTCATCCACGATGTGTTCTTCAACGGCGAGCCGGTGGATCTGCCCAAGAGCCCGCATGAACCACCACGTTACATGCGGGTGCCGGTTGAAATCCTGGTGGGATTGTGTCTCATCGTCGGCATTTTTCCGGAGTACACGGTTGGGGCGATACTCACCCATGCCTCGACCGCGGTACTGGGTGGGCATTTGCCCGACTACCATCTGCAAATCTGGCACGGCCTGAATCTTCCGCTGCTGATGAGCCTGTTTGCCCTGCTCGGCGGTGGGGCAATCTATTACCATCGCCGGCGGCTCTTCAATATTCAACTGTATTTCACGGAACGCGACGAGAGCCAACTGTTCGACGATTTCCTCAAACGATTACAGCATCGGCTGCATGGCTTTCTATCCTGGTTAGACCATGACTCGTTGCAGCGCGCCGTGTTCTGGCTTTTCTTCGTGGCCTTGGTTTTTTCGACGGTCCCGTTGATGCAACTCGACATGCATGTGGGCGTAAGACCGCAAATCCCGATCGATTTCGTCATGATCGCCGGTGCGACCTTGCTTTGTGTCGGTTCCGCCGCCACGGTGATCTGGCACCACCAGCGGCTGCTGGCGGTCCTGCTGCTATCCGTCGTCGGCATGGTGGTCGCCATTGCCTTCGCACTGTTCTCGGCCCCAGATTTGGCATTGACACAGCTGTCGGTGGAAGTTGTCACCATTGTCCTTCTTTTGTTGGCCCTGCATTTCTTGCCTCAGGATATCCGCGACGTTTCCTCTCCCAACAAAGTCGTCAGAGATTCCTCGTTGGCGGTGTTGATCGGTGGTGTCGTCGGCACCATCACGTTTGCGCTCATCACACGACCGCTGGAGTCCATCTCCGGCTATTACATCGACAATGCCAAGGTATTGGGCGGCGGTGCAAACGTGGTGAACGTCATTTTGGTCGATTTTCGCGGATTTGACACCTTTGGCGAGATCAGCGTTCTGGCCATTGCAGCCATGGGAATCAGCCTGCTGCTTGAACGAATGCGTCCGTTTCAATCCCAAGCCAATCCCGATGGAGGTCCATGGGCGGCGGACAGCCACCCCATGATGCTGTCCGTGGTTTCTCAAGCAATTCTGCCGCTGGCCATCATGGTATCCGTCTACATTTTCCTGCGCGGACATAATTTGCCCGGCGGCGGTTTCATCGCCGGACTGATCACTGCGATCGCCTTGATTCAACAATACATCGCGATGGGCTATGCGTGGTTGAATGAACGCTTGCCCATCAATTATCTTTACCTGATCGGCAGCGGTTTGCTGATCGCTGCCGCCACCGGCGCCGGCAGCTTTTTATGGCGGCAGCCGTTTTTGAAAAGCTGGCACGGCCATTCCCATATCCCCATTTTGGGCGATGTCGAGCTGGCTAGTGCGATGGCATTCGATTTGGGCGTGTATTTGACCGTTGTGGGTGCGTGCATGATGATTCTATCCCAACTCGGACACTTGAAGAACCCGTCCGAATCATGTTGAAAGGATACCTGTCATGGAGCTTGTTTTCGCGCTTTGCGTCGGCGTGATGACCAGTTGTGGTGTATATCTTTGTCTGCGCGCAACCACGTTCTCGGTGGTCATCGGCATTACCTTGCTCTCGTATGCCGTCAATTTGTTCCTTTTCGCCAGCGGCCGCCTTCATCTCAATGCCGCACCCATACTGGGCGTGTCCCAACGTATCGCCGATCCGCTGCCCCAGGCCCTCGTGCTGACGGCGATCGTTATCGGCTTCGGTATGACGGCCTTCCTCGTGGTGCTCGCCATGCGCACCTGCGCCGATTGGGGCAGCGACCACGTCGATGGAAAACCCAAAACGATAGCGGATGTCATTTCACAGGAGAACCGGCGACCATGACCCACCTGCCCATTCTCCCGATATTGCTGCCGTCGCTGACAGGCACATTGCTGCTGCTGCCGCCCCTGTCAAAACGGCTCAGGGCCCAACGCCGGATCACCTGGGCCATTCTGATCGTGCTGATGGGTATCGCTGCCGGGTTGATCCTTTCCGTACAGCGGCAGACGATTACCTATGCCCTCGGGGGCTGGCAGCCGCCGTTCGGTATCGTGCTTGTCGTGGACCGCTTTGCCGCTTTGCTGCTCGCCGTGACCGCAATCCTCGCCTTTTGCGCAGGGATTTACAGTGCCGGCAAGGAAGACCGGCAAAGTGGGCTTTTCTATCCCCTGTTTCTGTTTCAGGTCACGGGCATCAACGGTGCCTTCCTGACGGGGGATCTTTTCAATCTTTTCGTGTTTTTCGAACTACTGCTGATTGCGTCCTATGCGCTGCTCATTCACGGCGGCGGAAGCGTGCAGACAAAGGCGGGTTTTCACTACGTCACCGTGAATCTTATCGGGTCGGCCTTCTTTCTTGTCGCACTGGGCACCCTTTACGGAACGTTGGGCTCGCTCAACATGGCGGACATGTCGGCCAAGGTCGGCCTGCTGATGCCGGAAGACCAGATCCTGGTCAAGACCGGCGGTCTGCTATTACTGCTGGTCTTCAGCTTGAAATCGGCCCTGCTGCCGCTGCATTTTTGGCTGCCGAAAACCTATACCGCCGCATCCGCATCGGTGGCCGCTTTGTTTGCCGTCATGACCAAAGTCGGCGTCTATTCGATCTGTCGGATTTTCGGCGGCATTTTCGGCAGCAACGCCGGTGCACTGGCCAATTTCGCCATCCCGTGGATCTGGCCCCTGGCCATCGCCACCATTGCATTGGGGAGTGTCGGCGTCTATGCCGCAACGTCGCTGCGGCTATTGACGGCCAACCTGGTCATCGTTTCCGTGGGCACGCTGCTGATCACCTTCGTCATGGAAGGCGGACAAGCCTTGCCCGTCGGATTCTACTATCTGCTGCATTCCACCGTCGTTACCGGTGCCTTGTTTCTCATTGCCGACCAGGTCGGCACGCAGCGGGGCGTCGCCATGGATCGGTTTGTCAAGTCCGGGCCGGCAGCCCACACAACGCTCCTAAGTGGACTGTTTCTCATCGCTGCAATCGCCGCCGTCGGCTTGCCGCCCCTCTCCGGCTTTGTCGGAAAAGTCTTGATCTTGCATTCGGCAAGTCGGTTTGCTGAGCAGGTGTGGGTGTGGCCGGCGCTGCTGACCAGCAGCCTGATGACCATGATCGCCTTTTCAAGGGCAGGCAGCGCCTTTTTCTGGAATGTTTCCGTACAAGACGCCGTTGCCGGCCTGAACGTGCGGTTTACACAAATAGCCGCCATTTTCATTTTGCTGTCGACTTCCGCGCTGATGACCGTGTTTGCCGATGGCATCTTGGCATACAGCCAGGATGCCGCCGAAGAACTCAGGCAGCATCCAACCGTCATTGAACGCCGTCATGAAACCAGTAGGAGCTCTATCCATGAGGTGCAAGACCCCTAAGCGCTACCTTCCCAATCCATTGAGTTTTGCATTGTTGATGGCATTTTGGCTGTTGTTGTCCCACCGGTTTACGGCAGGCAATTTTATTCTCGCTGCGATTTTGGCCTGGCTGGTACCATTGGGTGTCAGCAGCGTTCGAACTGCGGCACCCCCCGTACGAAAACCGCTCAAATTTGTTTCCTTCATGGGGTTGCTGGTGGGTGACATCATCGTTTCCAATATCATCGTGGCCAAGCAGGTGTTGGGATCGCCGGAGCGGCTGCAGCCCGGGTTTGTGGCCATACCGCTGGACCTTACCGGAGCGCTGCCGATCACGATACTGGCAAGCACGATCTCCCTTACCCCCGGGACCGTCAGCATCGAGATCTCAGAAGACCAAAAAACCCTGCACGTGCACGCGCTGCATGTAACGGACGAAACAACGCTGGTCGAGCGCATCAAGCATCGCTATGAACAACCGCTCAAGGAGATTTTCGAATGTTAGACACGATCATACTGGCGGTCGCCGCCATCATCGGCCTGTCACTGCTGTTGAATCTGTGGCGTTTCATGATCGGTCCCCACATGCTGGACCGGGTGATTGCACTCGATACCATGTACATCAACGCCATCGCATTGATCGTCATTCTGGGCATATTCATGCGGTCCCCGCTATACTACGAAGGGGCCCTGATCATCGCCATGCTGGGATTCGTGAGCACAACGGCGGTATGCAAGTTTATCCTGCGAGGCGATATCATCGATTAGGAGGGACAACATGCAGATCGCAGCGCTTCTTACCGGCTTCTTCCTCATCGTGGGCGCCCTGTTCCTGATGGTGGGGTCCATCGGGTTGTTTCGACTGCCCGATTTTTACATGCGGCTGCATGGGCCAACCAAAGCCTCGACATTGGGAATCGGCGCCATCTTGACGGCATCGATGATCTTCTTTTCATTCAGGGAAGGCAGCATCAGCATTAAAGAGTTTCTGATCGTATTGTTTCTTTTTCTGACGGCGCCGATCACAGCAAACATGCTGGCCAAAGCCGCCCTGCACGTCAGACGCAAACCGCGCGGCGATACCCTGAACCATGATCGGTTGGCGGCTATCCGGAATCGTGAATCTTGACCCACCGGAAAACCGCTTTCTCAGCCAGCCCTTTTGATCATGGTAATCCGGTGACATGGCACCATTCGATGATCGCCTTCGAGGTGTACTCCCCCACATCGGCCAGCCCATCCATGGGCATGAAGCGGTGGGCATTGTTGGAAAAAAGACAGGTCACCGAGGGCGGGAAGTCCTCGTCGGCCTCGTAGAAAATGTAGCACAGGCGGATCTTGGGCAACGGGCGCACCACCATGGCGAAATCACCGCCGACCGACGCAGGCGCCGCCTGTCCGGAGAGCCGTTTGACAATGATGTCCGCCGTCGCCTTTATCCGATTGACCGCCGGAACGAGAATCTGTTCGGTGTGGGAAGCGAACGCAGCCACGTAGGGTCCCGAATCGGGGAACTCCTTGAAGGCCTTGAGTGGCTCCAGGACGCACGGCTCCGGGGAGGCATGCAGGGCATACAGCGACAGCAGGATCCCGATAACACCGGAGGGCTCGGCGCCGCCAAGCGTAATCCCGTCGGACGACAGGACGCAGGCGTGACCAAAGGCATCGAATCTGTAGATTCCCGCGTCATTCTCCGCTGAAAGGCGTACTTCGAGGTCTTCCGGCAGATCGGCGTACAGCCGATCCAGATTGTCCCTGGATAGCTTTGCGTAATTATCCACCTGGCCTCCGTTGCCCGGCATTTCACGTCCCCCAGTCCCGATCCGTGTCTTTGGCAATAAACCAGATGGGGCAGGCCGTGCGATGTTTGCAATATAGCTTCGGATCCCGGCAGTGCGCGCAGTCCGCGCAGAAATGAATCCGGTACTTCGTGCACACCAGCTCGGCGGGTCGGCCCGGATGATTCACACAGGAGACTATTGTTTCTGTTTCCATCGCTCCGGTTGTGGTATAGTGTTGCCGGTTCCAATCCTCCGCTGACGGGCCAGCGATGGCGACCGAAAGCAACGGCATAGCAAAAAAAGAACGAGTTGTCATGAAAGAGTTTTTCGACGTCAAGACGATCGATGAAGTGCTGGTCCACGCCGCCGCCCTGCCGCCGGTGGACACGGAGACGGTGGCCTTGGCCCAGTGCCTGGGCCGGGTCCTGGCCGAAGATATCTATTCCGACGTGGACATACCCGACTTCGACCGCGCCACCATGGACGGATTCGCCGTCAGGGCCGCATCCACATTCGGCGCATCCGAGGCCAACCCAGCCTATCTGACCGTTCGAGGGCGGGTCGAAATGGGCGTCCGGCCCGGTTTTTCCCTCGGCCCCGGCCAGGCCGCCAGGATCGCCACCGGCGGCATGCTGCCACAAGGGGCGGACAGCGTCGTCATGGTCGAACACACCGACGTCCTGGACGACACCACCATCGAAGTTTACCGCAGCGTCGCCCCGGGTCAAAACCTCATCGAACGGGGCGAGGACATCCATCACAGCGATCCGGCCCTGACCCGGGGCGTGCGGATCCGCCCCCAGGAAGCCGGCCTGCTGGCCGCCTGCGGCAAAACCGAGATACCCGTTTTCAAGCGCCCCGCGGTGGGCATCATCTCCTCCGGCGACGAAGTCGTTGCGGTGGATCAAACGCCCACAGACGGCAAGATCCGCGATATCAACACCCACACCCTCTCCGGCCAGGTGCAAGCGGCCGGCGGCCGGCCGGTGGTGTTCGGCATCGTTCGGGACAACCGTGACGACCTGCTGGCCAAGTGCCGGAGCGCCCTGGAGACGACCGACATGGTCATGATCTCCGGCGGCAGTTCCGTCGGCGCCCGGGATTTCACCGTGGAGGTGCTCGACACCCTGCCGGACACCCACATCCTGGTGCACGGCATCTCCATCAGCCCCGGCAAACCCACCATCCTGGCCAAATCCGCCGGCAAGGTCTTCTGGGGGCTGCCCGGTCACGCCGTCTCGGCCATGGTGGTTTTTACCGTGGTGGTGCGCCCGTTTCTCGAACACCTCTGCGGCCTGGCCGAGCCGGCCCGGGGCTTTCCGGTGCAGGCCGTCTTGACCCGCAATCTGGCCTCGGCCCAGGGACGCGTGGACTACGTCCGCGTGCGACTTCACGATGAAAATGGCGCGGTCTCGGCCGAACCGGTGCTGGGCAAGTCCGGCCTGATCAACACCATGGTCCAGGCCGACGGGCTGATTGCCATCGGGATGAATACGGAAGGCTTGGACCAGGGCACAGTTGTAAAGGTGATGCCAATATAGGCAAGTACAGGTTGCGCGCTAAATACCGAAGACGCCATCGGAGTTCGACTTGAAAACCAAACGCAACGTCTATCTCAACATGAAATCGCTGGCGGATGCCAGGCATATCCTCTTCGACCACTTTCCCGGCAGCGGCACCATGGCCGCCGAAACCGTCGCCCCACCCGATGCCGTGGGCCGGATCCTGGCCGAACCGGTCACCGCCGCGGTCTCCTCGCCCAATTTTCACGCCGCGGCCATGGATGGCGCGGCCGTCAACGCCCGGGACACCTTCGGCGCCAGCCAGGCCCGCCCCAAGGAGCTGGCCGTGGGCACCCAGGCCCGCTTCCTCAACACCGGCAATGTCATGCCCGCGGGCAGTGACGCCGTCATCATGATCGAACAGATCCAGATGGTGGGCGACGACCGCATCCGCATCGAGGCGCCGGCTTTTCCCTGGCAGCACGTGCGCAAGATGGGCGAGGACATCGTGGCCACGGAACTGCTCTACCCCCGGGGCCACACGGTCACCCCATTCTGCGTGGGCGCCCTGATCTCCGGCGGCATCTACCGGGTGCCGGTCAGGCGCAAACCACGCGTGTTGATCGTTCCCACCGGGTCGGAGCTGGTGGATTGGCGCACGACCGCTCCCGGCGACCTCCAGCCGGGTCAGGTCCTGGAAACCAACGGGTACGTGCTCGAGAAAATGATCGAGGCCTGCGGCGGCCAGGCCGTCCGTCACGAACGGGTCATGGACGACCTGGACCGTATCCGCCGGACCGTGGCCGATGCGGTTGCCGGCGACGTGGACATGGTCCTGACCATCGGCGGATCGTCGGCCGGCTCCGAAGACTACGCCCTGCCCGTGCTGGAGGGCCTGGGACGGATGCTGGTCCACGGCGTGACCATCATGCCGGGCAAACCGGTGATTCTGGGCGACATTGAAAATAAACCCTTTTTCGGCATCCCCGGATACCCGGTGTCGGCGATCATCACCTTCGAACAGTTCGTGCGGCCGCTGATCCGGCGCATGCTGGGAGCTCCCGACGATCCCCGCCCCACCGTGGCAGTGGTGCCGACCCGCAAGATCGCTTCCAAACTGGGTGTGGAAGAGTTTCTGCGGGTCAAGTTGGGCCAGGTCGCCGACCGCATCGTGGCCACGCCGCTGCCCCGGGGCGCCGGCATGATTACCAGCATCACCGAGGCCGACGGCATCATCCGCATCCCCAGCCACGCCGAAGGTATCAAGGACAACGCTGCGGTGCACGCCGAACTGCTCAAGCCCTTGTCGACCATTCGCAACACCATCGTCATCGTGGGCAGCCACGACAACACCCTGGATCTGTTGGCCGACCAGCTGCGCGCCGGAGACGCGGCCCTGACGCTCTCCTCCAGCCATGTGGGCAGCATGGGCGGCCTCATGGCCGTCAAACGCGGGGTCTGCCACCTGGCCGGCGCCCATCTGCTGGACACCGAGACCGGTGAATACAATCTGTCGTACGTCAAGCGCTACCTGCCCGACACCAAGGTGCACATCGTCAACCTGGTGATGCGCAGCCAGGGCCTGATCGTTGCCAAGGGCAACCCCAAGGGCATTGGGGGCATCGAAGACCTGGGCCGCGACGACATCGTTTTCATCAACCGCCAGAGCGGTTCGGGCACCCGCATCCTGCTGGACTACCGGCTGAAACAGATCGGCCTCTCCGCGGACAAGATCAACGGCTACACCAACGACGAGTTCACCCACATGAACGTGGCCGTGGCTGTGCTGGGCGGCGCGGCCGATGCGGGGCTGGGCATTTACGCGGCCGCCCGGGCATTGGACCTGGATTTCGTTCCCGTGGTGACCGAACAGTACGACCTGATCATCCCGGAGGTGTATTTCGGATCGAAAAACATTCAGGTGCTGCTGGAAACCATCAACTCGGACGTATTCCAACGGCGAGTGGCGATGCTGGGCGGGTATAGTACCGAGAAAACGGGTGACGTAATGCCGTCCGGGTTGGCATAAGGTCCTGTGATGCCAATCTTTAGGCAACCGAGCTACACCCTGCTGGACCACACCGCCGACCTGCGGATCCGCGTCGTGGGGGCCGACCTGGCGAGCCTTTATGAAAACGCCGGGCTGGCCCTGTTCGACCTGATCGTCCAAGGCCCTGCGACCGGTGACGGTGACGCGACCGAATTGCACCTCACCGGCCAGGATCGGGCGGATCTGCTGGTCAACTTCCTGCGGGAAATACTCTACCTGTGGACCGGCCACGAAAAGGTGGTGACGATGGTCAGGGTAACGCACATCACGGATGTCAGCCTCTCGGCACGGGTCGCCACCGTCGATTTCGTCCCGCGACGCCAGCACATCGTCCACGAAATCAAGGCGGTGACCTACCATCAGATCGAGGTGGGCCGAACGGAAACAGGCTGGCAGGCCATGGTGGTATTCGACATTTAATGATATGGAACTGAAACAAATCACGCCCTATTGCTACGAAATCCCCCAATCCGGGTCCATGAACGTCCCGGGACGGATCTTCATGAGCAGCCACATGGCCGCCCGGCTGCGCGAGGAAGAGGCCCTCAAGCAGGTTGCTAACGTGGCCGCCCTGCCCGGCATTCTCACGGCCGCCATGGCCATGCCCGACATGCACTGGGGCTATGGATTTCCCATCGGCGGCGTGGCCGCTTTCGACTGGGAGTCCGGCGTCATTTCACCGGGCGGCGTGGGCTACGACATCAACTGCGGCGTGCGCCTGGCAGGCACCGGCCTGGAGGAGAAGGATGTCCGACCGGTGATAGAGCGCCTGGTCAATGCGCTGTTCGAAAATATCCCCACCGGTGTGGGGTCGACCGGATCGGTGAAACTGTCGGCCAGGGAAGCCGTCAAGGTACTGCGCGAAGGCGGCCGCTGGGCTGTGCGCCAGGGGTTTGGCGACCCTTCGGACGTGGCGCGCACCGAGGACGGCGGCTGCATGACGACTGCCGATCCGACCGAAGTCAGTGAACGGGCCCTGCAGCGCGGCCTCAAACAACTGGGGACCCTGGGCAGCGGCAACCACTTTCTGGAGGTGGGCGTGGTCGACGAGATCTTCGACGACGCCATCGCCCGGACCTACGGCTTGTTCAAGAACCAGGTCACCGTGATGCTGCATTCGGGATCGCGCGGACTGGGCTACCAGGTGTGCGACGATTCGCTGGCCTTCATGGCCAAACACGTCCGAACGCTGGACATATCCCTGCCCGACCGCCAGCTGGCCTGCGCCCGGATTCAGTCCCCGGCCGGGCAGCGCTACCTGGCCGCTATGGCCTGCGCCGCCAACTACGCCTGGGCCAACCGCCAGATCCTGCTGCACCGGGCCCGCGAAACCTTCCAGCGGGTGCTGGGCGTGGGCCCCCGGGACCTGGCCATGCATCAGGTTTACGACATCTGCCACAACATCGCCAAGCAAGAGACCCACACGGTTAAGGGCCGACAGCGCTCCGTCTGCGTGCACCGCAAGGGCGCCACGCGGGCTTTCCCGCCCGGCCATCCGGAGGTGTGCGAGCGCTATCGGCAGGTGGGACAGCCCATCTTGATCCCCGGCGACATGGGCACGGCCTCCTACGTGCTGGCCGGCACCGAAGCCGCCATGGCCCAAAGCTTCGGCTCCACCTGCCACGGTGCCGGGCGGGTCCTGAGCCGCACGGCCGCCAAGAAACAGAGCAAGGGCCGGTCGATCCAGCGCGAGCTGGCCGATCGGGGCATCCTGGTCAGGTGGACCGGCCGCAGTACCCTGGCCGAAGAGATGCCCGACGCCTACAAGGACGTCGACCAGGTGGTGGACGCCGTCCATGGGGCCGGCATATCGAAAAAGGTGGCCCGCCTGAGGCCGCTTTGCGTAATCAAGGGCTGATGAGACGACAATGCCTGCAGGAGCCGACTATTGAACACCATCGAAGCGATCGTTTTGGGCGCAGTGCAGGGCCTGACCGAGTTTCTGCCGGTCAGCAGTTCCGGACACCTGGTCTTGTTCCAAAACCTGTTCGGATTGAAAGAACCGGAGCTGCTGTTCGACATCTGCCTGCACGTGGGCACCCTGCTGGCCGTCGTCATCGTCTTTTACCGGGAGATCCTGGAGATCCTGCTCGCCCTGCTGCAACTGCCCGGCCGAACGCGCATGGCGGGTGGGTTGAAACCGCTCTTCCGAACGGATCCATCCATCCGCATGGCCCTGCTGATCGTGATCGGCAGCGTTCCGACGGCCGTTATCGGCCTGCTGTTCAAGGAGATCACCGACCAGCTGTTCGGCTCCATCGCCGTGGTGGGATGCATGCTGCTGGTGACCGGAACCCTGCTCTGGCTGACCCGCCGCATAGACGGCGGCGGCCGTCCCCTGGGTGCCACCACCTTCAAGGACGCCCTGGTCATCGGCCTCGTGCAAGGCCTGGCGATTCTGCCCGGCATCTCGCGCTCGGGGTCCACCATCTCCACGGCCCTTTTTCTGGGCATAGACCGCAAGGTGGCCGGCCGCTATTCTTTCCTGCTCTCCATCCCCGCCATTGTCGGCGCCCTGGTATTGGGCCTGGACACGCCTGAGCTGCAGACCACGATCCCGATGGCCACCATCATGATCGGCTCGGTCGTGTCGGCGGCGGTGGGCTGGGGCGCCCTGGTCGTCCTGCTGAAGGTGGTGGACCGGGGCCAGTTGTATCGTTTTGCCCCCTATTGCTGGCTGGTGGGGATGATTACGCTTGCATCCGCCTGGATGGTATAGGCAGACAGGTGCATGCGCATTCATTGTTCTCGAGCCCTTGCCCCCCCAGCAATACAAGAGAACTGGAAGCCCTGCTTCAAAAACACAGGCGCCACGGTTTGGTCAGTACGTCGTTACCCATACGCCGACATCAAGTCGCGATCCGTGAGCACCGACGAATGATCCAGCTATCGGCGGCACTGATTCCGGCAGCCTTGCCACCGCTACGGCAATGTGATCCGAGCCGGCCATTTCTCCGATAGTGGGATCGAATCCCTTCCAGCCCGCACCCGGCAGATAGACTTCGGCCCAGGCATGCGTGGCACCCCAATTGGCCGCCGAAGGCGGTGCATGAAGATATCCACTGACAAATCGCGAGGCGATACCCAAGGATTTCGCGGCTTCCATGAACAGAACCGCAAAATCACGGCAAGAGCCGGTGCGATACGAAAGTGTCTGCTCAACCGTTTGTATGCCGGGTTCTTCACGAATTTGATAAGACAGCGTTTGACATATGTAGGTGCAGATCCGACGCAGCAACGTGTATGTCTGGAGTCGTTCATTAGGCCGCCAACAATTTCCAATCCACCCATCCAGCAGCGTTCTATTCTCTTGATCCTGAATGGCCATATAGGGTGACAGCAATGTGGTGTCATCGGACTGATAGGCAAAAGGCCAATTGATTGCATAATCGGCCACCAGAAAGTCGAGTGGCGCCTCATTGTACTGGTGGACGACGACTTCGCTCTCAACGGAAAGCTGGTTGGTGGGTAAATCGAAGGTGGCGATGGCAACCGAGTTTCCTTCCACGTCCCGGTGCCAAAGCAAGGACGCTGGCGGTGTGATCGTCAGGGTTGAAGATTCAATTCGAAGATCATAGTCTTCTCTGGGGCGCAGACGCAAGGTGTGTGGCCCGAGGGTTACAACACCCGAGAAGTTATAGTAGGTACGATGAATAATTTTATAGCGCTGCATATCCCTGCCATGGCGTAATTCTAGCATGCGTTTGGCCATCTAGTGCTTTTAATTGCCGCACGGCAACCAGGGGATTAAGGCCAGCGGAAATAAATAAATCCACCGCTTTGCTTGTCTTTGCGCCGGTCTTCGGCGTTGCCCCAAATGTCACGGTTTCCAATACGCTTTCATTTGTCGCGCCTTGAAGATCGGCACACATCCGGCGCGATTCTGGCGGATTTATTTATTTCCGCTGGCCTTAGTATATATTTATGGATGGGCATTGATCACGATACGACCGCGCGCATACCGCCAAGTAGCGCATCGACTGCGACTGTTGCGATACCGGAATTGATGTCGGACATGGCGTAGGGGATGATCAACTCGTCGTTATGGATGATTGCACCACAGGAATAGACGACATTGGGGACATAGCCTTCGCGCTCTTTCTCATGCGGGGCAAGCAATGGTTCATCCAGGCGGGCGATCATATTGGAAGGCTCTTCAAGGTCAAGCAGCATGGCACCGATGCAATATTGACGCATGGGCCCGACACCGTGGGTGAGCACGATCCAGCCCTGATCGGTCTCCAGGGGGGAGCCGCAGTTGCCGATCTGGATGAACTCCCAAGGATATTCAGGCTCCTGAATAATTTTGGACTGCTGCCAGAAATGGATATTGTCCGAGAACATGATGTGATTGTTTTCACCGTCCTGGCGCGAGAGCATGGCATAGCGGCCGCCAATTTTTCGTGGGAAAAGCGCCATGCCTTTATTTTGAACGGCTTTTCCGTTGAGCGTTAATATGTTGAAAGTAATGAAATCCTTCGTTTCAATCAATTGTGGCAAAATTGTGCCGTTATAAGCGGTATAGGTCGCATAAAAGACGACATCACCATTGACATGGACAAATCGAACGAACCGAGCATCTTCAATACCTCTGCTCTCGTTCTTTGAAACTGGGAAAATCACCCGTTCGGATATGCGGTGTTGGGGGTGGAAACTGACCTCATAATTGGAACCCGCCAACCAGCACATGGCCTTGAAGGCTTTGTTTTGCTCCCCTTCAGAAAATCTCGGTCGACCGCGAAGTATTCCTATTTGTTCAGTTAGTTGTCTGTACGTAAAATCTTCCGGCAACTGGTTGAGAATATGGACTGTTATCTCATTGCTGGCCTCCATCTCGTTCAGTTTGAGCTGGAACGGATTGCGCTTGTAAATAGCGTCTAGTTGGAGATCCGGCGTTTCCACAAAATCGCTGATCGGGTCGAAAAGGATTGCATTGCGGCGGTCAAGGACGCCGCTACGAAAGACAATTGATGAAACATGACCCTCACCGGTTGCCCGCAGACTCATGATAAAACGCAGGCTACCTTTGTCCAGATGGCTCTGATCCGGATGGGGGACGATAGAAGGGTTGAAAAGGGCGGCCGATTCAATCGAGTACTCCTTGGTAAAGTAAGCGCCGATAAGGGCCTTTTTTACATCGCTGAGCATGGCATCCTGTGGAATATACGTCCTCACTACCTCTAGATGTCGCTCAAAAATGTGGCTAATATCTTCGTGTCGTCCCGAAAAGTCGCTCATTACTTGAGCCATTAATTTTTTTGCCACCGTATGCGGCAAGTTGATTATCCGCTGAATTATTTTTGAGATGCGATGCCTGTCGTCGGGAAGATGAAGCCGGGCGATGACCCGTGACGTATCGCCAACGATCTTTATCGCCTTTCTTTTTACTTTCAGTTTTTGACGCTTTTTAGGGGGCATATCATTGTATCCTTCAAACGATTGCCAGAGAATGCGCGGCAACGTGGTCATTCTTCATTTACAGCCAATCTTCGGCGTTTATTTTTCTGTCTGCGATCATCCGGCCATGGTCCGCTAAAGCGCAGGCCGCGGTGCCGAGAGGCAAAGCGCCACCAATTCATCAATGACTGCCGTGCCGGCGCACATGACCGTATCGGCGCCGCCCCAATATAGTTTTACCGTGCCGTCGTCTTCGGGAACAGTGCCGCAGGTAAAAACGACATTGGGCACATAGCCGGTTATCTCCCAGGGATCTTCGGGCTGCAGTATCCAATGATCGGAAACACCGATGATCGTGGCCGGATCATCGAGATCATGCAGGGCCGCGCCCAGTCGATACACCGTTCCGGACATGGTCTTGAAAACACCATGGTAAATATGCAGCCAGCCCTTGTCGGTTTTAAAGGGGGGTGCGCCGGGGCCGATTTTCATCTCATCCCAGTGATAGGCTACTGGCTTCATAATCACCCGGGAATCACCCCAGTGAACCAGGTCGGGAGAATAGGAAATCCAGATCGACCAGGGTGAAATTTCGGAATGCGGCCGGTCCAACCGGGCGTACCTACCGCCAAACTTTTCAGGGAAAATAACCACGTTGCGCAGATCAGCCTGGGTGATCAGGGCAATCCGCTCCACCTTATGGAAATCCTTGGTCCGCGCCAGGGCAATCCGTACGCCATGATGGGAATAGGCGCTATAGGTCAGCAGGTACGTTCCATCTACGGGGCAAATTCTGAGGTCTTCGACGCCAAATGCTTCGTATTCGGCAAAAACGGTGTCCGTCGACGGTATCAGAAAGGGTTTGGGATGAACCGTAAATGAAAACCCATCCTCGCTGTCGGCCCTGCCGATGATGGAGCGCCCGTTTCTCAGATGCGACCTGAAAAGCATAATGTAGCGGCCGTCGTGTTTGACGATGCCGGCATTGTGGACGGTAGCAACCGGATACGGCACATCCTTGCTTGTCAGGATAGGGTTTTGATTAGAGCGGGTAATAATTGGTCTGGCTTTTTTCATATGAGTCCGTCCTGTAAAATCATTTCGTATACGTCTATATAAGCATCGACCATACGCTCAACGGTGAAATGCTGTTCAACATGGCGACGACATGTTGTGCGGTCAATCTCTTTAATCCGGGCAATCCTCTCAACGGCCTCCTGCACATTGCCCACCAAAAAGCCATTCTTACCGTTTTCGATGAGTTCGGGCATGCTGCCCCTGTTAAAAGCGATCACGGGTGTACCACAGGCCATGGATTCGATTACGGACAGGCCGAAAGGTTCATCAAATTGTATGGGATGCAACAGGGCGCAGGCCCTGCCGAGCAACCGGCTGCGCTCATCCGGGCCGACGCTGCCGATATAAACCACCCTGTCGCTTAACAGAGGGGCGACATATTGATCGTAGTAGGCCTGGTCCTGGATGATGCCCGCCAATATCAACTTTTTACTGCAGGCACTGGCGATGTTCAGGGCTTCGCGGGTTCCTTTGTCCGGGTGAATGCGCCCGAAGAAAAGCAGGGTGTCATCCGCAGCAGGCTGAAAATCAAACTGCCCGATATCGATGCCGTGATGGATGGTTTTGATATAATCCAGTTCCGGTGATCGATCGGCATCACTGATGGAAACATAATACGCGTTACGGTTGTATTTCTTGTAAACCGGTAGAATACCGGGCGATGAAAAGCCGTGAATGGTTGTTAATACCGGGGTCTTGGTCAGGCAGGTGTAGGTCAGTGGCAGATAGTCAAAGTGGTTGTGGATGATATCGTAGTCATCGCCATGCTCAAAGAGCTCTGAAATGTGCAGGCATTCCCACACCTTGGGGATCAGTTCGCGGTTTTCTTCATAACCCTGCGGGCAAACGGCATGCAGCCTGGCGCGGGTCTGTGAATCCGCGGTGGCAAACAAGGTGACATCATGACCGCGCGACACCAATCCCTCGGTTAAAAGTGAGGCGACGTTTTCCCAGGGCCCATAATGCCGCGGTGGCGTACGCCATGCAATCGGTGAGAGCATTGCAATGTGCATGACTGATCCTTCTTTTTTACTCGGTAAGGTTACCCTAACGTTGGGGGTTAGTCTGGTTCCTGGGACGACGGCTGATTTAAAATCTCCTCGGCATAAACCTTTTGCAAGGTCATCAGCGACAGCAGCCAGGCCAGGGAGGACTCGGCACCTTCATTCTGGTTGATGCCGTCCGCCATCAACCCATCCCGGCAGCCACCAGTCTTGGCATCATAGAGCGGCAGGTTGAGATCGTTGTGCCCGAGAAACCAATTGAAACACATGACCGCTTTGTCGAACCATGATTGACCCCGGGTGATCTCAAAGGCCTTCACACACGCTTCGACCATGGTACTGGCCTCGATGGGCTGCTGGTCGAAACGGGCTCTGGGGCCGCCTTGCCCATACCACCCGTTGCTGCCGATAGGCACGAAGTGGCCGTCTTCGGTCTGGATGTCAAGCAGCCACTTGAGGGAGACAAGCCCCATATCCACCATGTCGCTGCGTTGCATCCGCTGGCCGGACAGCAGCAGGGCATGGGGTATTTTGCCGTTGGCATAATTCAGGGTGTTCTCAAGCCATGGCCAACTGTCGGTTGCATGGTTTTTAAACTGATCGAAAAGCCTGGTCGCCAGCAATTCCCGGACCCTGCGCACATCGCTGTCACCGGAGAATTTATCCAGGTATGCATTTACACCCATGAGGCAGAATGCGATGGCCCGGGGTGAATGAAAATCCTCGACCGCTCGCAGGGCTTTTTTGAAGAGGGTCGCACTCATTGCCAGATGCCCCGGGTTTTGAAGAAAAACAACCGCGTTGCCAAGACTCCAGATCGCACGGCCATGAGCATCCTCGGAACCGATTTCTTCCGTCCACTGGCGTGAATAGGTCATGAAATTGCGAAAGCGCTTTTTTTTCTCATTGAACGCATACAGAAGAAATCCGAGATAATGACCGCTGAGTGAATCGAGCCCCCAGCCGTTGGTCGGCAGGTATCTTTGACCCATGGCCGCAACCAGCAGCGCTCTGGCATTATCATCAGTGCAGTAGCCGTGAGCGCGATCGGGGATGGTAAAATTGGCATGCTGCAGGATGCCGGTATCATCGGTAAAGGCTTTCAGGTGATCGAGCTTGATTTCCGGGAGCTCGAAGGTCGTGATGGCTTTGATGCTTTCAACATAGGAATGCCGGGGTCGGGGATTCAGGGTGCGGTTTTGTCGGACTTCATTGAAAACCTGGAGGTATTGTCGAGATACCTCCTTCCAGACCGCTTCGCGGCTAAAGGTATAAGCTTTCTTGCGCATGGCGTGCCGGTCGACATCATTGTCCAGAAGGTCGATGATCTGGCTGGCGATGGCCCCCGGATCGCGGAAGGGGACAATCCGGCCGCGGCCTTCGGCAAGCATCTCGGTGGCATACCAGTACGGTGTCGAAATGATGGCTTTGCCTGTGCCCATGGCATAGGCAAGGGTCCCGGAGGTAATCTGGGCTTCTTCAAGATAAGGGGTGATGTAGATATCGGCAATGCCGAGAAACTCACACAACTCTTTGAGTTCAACAAAACGGTTTTGAAAAATAACATGGTCAGCGACGTCGAGTTTACGCACGAGCTGCTGCAGCATGATCCGGTAGGCATCCCCATGCATTTTCAAAACATGCGGGTGGGTCGCACCCAGGACGATATAAGTTAAATCAGCGTGTTTTTGAATGATTGCCGGTAGCGCCTGAAGCACATTTTCGATGCCCTTGTTTGGGGAAAGTAAACCGAATGTGAGCAAGACCTTTTTACCTTCCACGCCGAACTTGTCTTTGTAGAAGCTTGAATCAATAAACGGCGTATCCGGAATACCATGATGGATTAGGACAATTTTCTCCTCCGGCACCGCATAGATATCTTTGAGGAAGTCAAACGCCTTATGGCTCATCACGACCAGTTTATCGGACATATCGGATAATTTGCAAATGACGGTACGATATTCCGGCGCGGGGTCCTTCAACACCGTGTGCAACGTCGTCACCACCGGCATGCGCAGGTCACCCAACAGCTTCAGCAGATGACTGCCTGCCGGACCGCCGAAAATACCGTATTCATGCTGCACGCAGACAATGTCCGTCTGATTGATATTGAGAAATTGAGACGCGGTTCGGTAATCGCTCAACTTATTCTGATTGATCTCAAAGCGCACTTTATCGGGGTATGGATATCCCTCGGGTTTGTCGTTCATGACCACCGCCCAGCAGTTGATATCGGGCGCCTCTGCCGATATGCCTTCAACCAGATCCGTGGTGAAGGTTGCGATGCCGCATTGACGGGGCAAATAGTTGCCGATGACGGCAACCGAGTTAATCCCCGCGTAATACTTGATAACCGATGTCATGACAGCCACCTTTTCAGGTTTACGTAACGCCCGTCAATCAGCCCTGTGTTGAATTTTGGAAAGATCGCATACGAGGTTCTCAACCCGGGAGGCATTCATGCATCGCGTCGCTCACGAACTCGAAAGCATCCGCGAGTCTGAGCACGCCGACGATCTCATTTGCGTCATGGTCGGCGGTCACCAGCAGGCTGTGGTGGCGCCCGATGATCAACCGGTGAATGGCTTCATCCATTGTGTCGCTTTCATTCACGAATTCTCCCTTGCCGGGTGCATACATGATATTTTTGACTTTCAGATGGATCGCTTTTTCACACAGGTTTTCAAGGGCTTTTTCCCACAGGTGATATTGCTCCCTGGTCGATTTGACGAAGTCGTCGCTGAAACCGAGGCGGTACATGGATCCATGATCCACAGAACTTTTCATATCCTTGTAGTTCGGTTCGAGGGCTTCAATTACATCATGCTGGCTCACCTTGCCGACAAAACGATCGTTTCCGTCAAACACAAGAATTGCCCGATGCTGGTATCGATTTCTGCCAAACTCGTCTTGCGCTTTTCTCAACGCCTTGACGGCCTCGATCAAAGACGCCGTTTCGGATACCGTGGCATACTCGGAAAGCGGGACCATCAGGTTTTTAACTTGATAAGATTTCATTGCACACCTCCACCTATGCCCTTTTTAGCACTCGCACGCCGTATAAGAAGATAATCGCGCCACTGGCTGCGACGAGTAGGCTCCCGATCAGACTATTTCCGGACAAGATGCCGGTTCGTTCAAAAAGAAGCCCACCGATCAACGCGCCAACCATGCCGACAATGATATCGCCAACGACGCCGACCCCTTTGCCTGTCATAAATTGCCCGGCAAGCCATCCGGCCGTCATGCCAATTAAAACCATCCAAATATAGTCCATGTCCACTTCTCCTCGTGCGGGTATGGTTGCACCCGCTTCAGAATGTTCCCATCTGTACCCACCCGTTGTCCTCTTTTTGCTCACGTGGTCCGAATTACCAAAAGGTCAATCCTTGAAAGCAACGGCAAAAGCCCGGCCGTGTTATGTTCCCCGGGCGGTATCGACGGCTTCGACCCCCTCGGATTGATGGATCGTGTAGATATGAATTCCATGCGGTTCGGTCAGCAGGCTTTTGGTTCCCAGTAAAACGCCGAACATATCGGAACGTAAATGTTGATCCAAATCTTTACGCGTTTGCCACTCTTCGAGAAGGTTCAGAAGGTTGCGATCTTCCAGATTGCAAAAAAGCGCGTAGCTCAGACAGCCCGCTGCCTTTTCCATGGCCCCGATCATCGAGAGAATCGTTTGTACTAGTTCCTTCTGCTTTTCCGGAAGCACGTGCATGGTAATTCTGACGACAATCATGGGGGCTACCTCACGGTGATGCCAGTTCTTCAGGTTATTCGGTGATTTCAAGCCACGACGACATCTACCCACTCCACACTCAAAGTTCATGCCGGATTTTGTGAGCGCACTGATTTAGGCGCATTAGTTTGATTTAATAGGAAAATATGATTTTCCGGAGAAAGTTGGGCAGGTAGGAATGGGTAAGGTGGCGGGTCATATATGACCATTGATCATATGCGACCAATTTTAGGCTTTGCGAATGTCCAGTTTACGCATTCGTGCGCGCAAGGTACTGCGGTCGAGGCCCAGGATCTCAGACGCACTGCTGTTGCCGCTCACTTTCCAGTGGGTCTGTTCAAGCACTTGGAGAATATACTCGCGCTCCACATCCGCAAGGGTCCGATTCGCATGGGTCAACGCTTTGTGCTGTTTTTTCAGTTCATCCACCAGATGCAGTTTGGGACCGGACGAGTTGATCACCGCCCGCTCGAGGACATTTTCGAGTTCGCGAATATTGCCGGGCCAATGGTAGCTTTGCAACGCGTCCATTACGTTCACCGGAACCTGGCTGATGGTTTTGCCCAATCTTTTTGAAATCTTATCAATAAAATAATTGACCAGCAACGGAATGTCTTCGCTGCGCTCCCGGAGTGGCGGCATGGTGATCGGAAAAATATTCAGCCGGTACCAGAGATCCTCCCGGAACGACCCCTTGTGAACCTCCGCTTCAAGATTGCGATTCGTGGCGGCAATGATGCGGACATCGACTTTTATCGTATCCGAACTGCCCAGGCGTTCAAACTCGCCGGTCTCGATGACTTGGAGCAGCTTGGGCTGCAAATCCATGGGCAATTCGCCGATCTCATCCAGAAAAAGGGTCGTACCGTTGGCGATTTCGAAGCGTCCCAACCGTTTGGTATGCGCATCGGTGAAGGCACCTTTCTCATGGCCGAAAAGTTCGCTTTCAATGAGATTCGAAGGGAGGGCGGCACAGTTCATTTTTACCAGGGCCCGGTCTTTACGCATACTCAAACTGTGAATCGCGCGTGCGACAAGCTCTTTGCCGGTTCCGGTTTCGCCCAATACCAGGACATTGGTATCCGTTCCAGCGATTTGCTCGACCTTGTAAAACACATATTTGATTTCGTTGCTTCGACCGATAATGTTCTCGTGGTTGAATTCCAGCTTTATCTCTTCCTGAAGATAAGATCGCTCGGCTTCGAGTTGGTCGGTTAACTGCTTTATTTCATCGAGGGCGGTTTCCGCCAGATGTTTACTGTTTTCCGCTTCAGCTCTTGCAATTCTCAGTTCGGCGGTTCGCTTTTCAACAATTTCCTCAAGATGCCTTTTGTAATATTCACGCTCCGTCACATCCTCGATAGCCAACAGGATCAACTGGGTTTGGTCTTCTTCCTTGTAAATCCGTCTGGCATTCAGATGCATGATCTTCCGGCCGATGGTCTCGAAGTGATGCTCCACCTCAAAATCATTGAACCTGGTATTTTGAGGGAGGATCTCTTCCAGCAATTCTCTCAGCTTGGGGATGTTCCATTGCCGATTACCCAGATTGTATATCAACACCCCTTCGGTCTGTTCGGGGTTCACGTTAAAGGTGCGGTAAAAAGAAGGGTTGGCCTTGATCACTTTCAGATCAGGATCGAGCACCACCAACGGCTCTCGAATCGAACCGAGGATGCTATCAAAAATGTCCAGAAATGCTTTTTCCATATGTTTCGCTATTTTAATCTATTTGTATCGCCAACGCAACCGGGTCAAGGGCCTTATGGCCACCGACAACCGTCGAATCTACACTTTTTTTTAACTTGTAAAATCAGAAAATTATGGTTTCGGCAATACCAGTTCGGATCGCCCTTTCTGTTGTTTTTCAAACTTGTCCTTTGATTTCTGCCGTTGTTTGTCATTGCTTTGTTTTTGGCTTTTTCGCTTGTCTTTTTTACCACCCTTGTCTCCCATTGCCGTGCTCCTTTTTCGACGTTTTTTCAGTGTAGAAAGCCGTATGACCTGGTCTTCCAGGAGACGGTAGGTCTTTTCGGCTTCGCCAGGTTGATCAGGTCCCGCAGCAGCGGTTTGCCGGGTCGAGGGTCTTGAAACACATGCATGCCCTCGGATTCCAGCTCCACCAGAGGTTTTCCGCAAGTTCCTCCAAGCCGGTCAAGGCGTTCCGGCAAATGGGGAAACAGTGGTTGTGCGGATCGACGTGTTTTCCATAATCGGAAACCTCCCCGGCAATGACGTCGCCATCGCCGGTATCTATCGTCGGCCGGTCATTATGCCGGTCCTTTTTCTGCATGCGCGTTTCAGGGAAAATCCACTGATGGCGTCGACCACCGGTTTCAACATATCGTAAGGGGTCCTGACCGTCTGCCGGACCGCCAAGGTAATAGACCCACCCGCCTGTTTTGGCCGCAATCCGTTCGATGCCGTTTCTGCCGAGCTCATCCCAGTCATAGGCGACAATATAGTGTTCGATGTCGAGGCCCTTGAGAATCGCCGCCGCCTCGGGGGTGAGATAGGAACCCAATGTGGAGACCACGACTCGCTTTGTCCTGATCTCGGAGCAGGTTGTAGAAGGCAAAATAATCAAAGATGCCCTCCACCAGGATGATCGTCCGGTACTGCCGGATGTAGTGCTTCGCCCTGTTAATGCCATAAAGCCAGCTTCTGGCGGAAAGGGGAACCTCCCTGGTCTGGTGCTTGAGCCAGCGAACGCCCCTATCTCCCGGCCGCCTGCCGACCAATCCGATCGGGCGGGCATCGGCATCATAAATGGGAAACACCATCCGACCGGCGAAATAATCACCGTAATTTCTTGAAAACAGGTTTTTGCGGTTGAAATCGATCTGCCGGCAATAGTACCCGTAGCCCTTGACGGTCGCATCGTTCAAAAATCTGACCAATCCGGCCTCTGAGAACGTATCGAAAGCCCCGTCATCCGCTTTAAAACGCGGGAGGAGGTCAGCTATCAATGCCCTGCCTCGGTGCTGGTCATCGCTGTATGGCGGTGAGTAACCGATGTTGAACGTGCGGATGGTCTCTTTTCCGACACCCCGGCGGGCAAGATAATCGAAAATGGGCTTGAACCGGTCTTCATTTGACATCAACAGTTTATGGTAGAAGCCGGAGGCATCCTCCATGGTGGCAACCAACTTCTCATCGATATTCTTCGGATCGGCAAAACCAACCGGTCCATCAGGCTCCGGTGTTTCGTCCGGTTCAGGAATGTGGGGGCTGCCGACATCATCGAAGGTGAAATCCGCGAGACCCAAATGCTCGGCCCACACCTGCTGCGCTTTTCTGAACGGATATTTCATGCGCAGCATGATCAGGTCGTAAATGTCCCAATCGCCCTTACAGGTACCGAAACAATGGAACCGGACCTCATCATCCTTGTTGACATACACCATGAAACGGTCCTGGGTATCGACGTGGAACGGGCACAGGGCGCTGTACCGATTTTTCCTGACGCGCGTGAAACGGATACCCAGCAGCGTTTCCGCAAAGTGGATCATGGCATCGATGGTCGCCGCCGATTTTATGTCCTGATCGGTTTTCATTAGGGTCCCTGTTGCGCATACGGCCACTAATGGCCCGTTTTTCAAGCGGCGTGATCGATCGGCACTGCTCGGCCAGGCAGTTTGCCCGGGGCATACCCGGCGATTCCGATCATGAATCGCACCACGCCGTAACTCAGCCAACTCGCCAGACGCTGTCCGATGGACTGCGTTCTCCAGTTGTTCTCACCGATTCGCTGTGCCCCCGTCTCCATGGCCTGTTCCAGGCTGAACTTTAATTCATTGGCAAAGCCTTCATCGTCAATAACCACATTGGCTTCAAGCGATAGCAGCAGACTGAAAGGGTCGAGATTGGACGATCCCACCGTGGCCCAATGACCATCGATCACGGCAACTTTGGCGTGCAGAAGACACTGTTGGAATTCATGGATCTCGATCCCTGAATCGAGAAAACTGCCATAGAGGGCATGGGAGGCATAATGCAGCAAGGGGTGATCCATCCTTCCCTGCAACAGCAGCACCACCCGGACACCACGCCCGGCGGCAGCCACAAGCGCATGCCGAAAATTCAATCCGGGTAAAAAGTAGGCGTTGGCGAGTATGATCTCGCTTTGTGCCTGCTCGATCGCCCCCAGATAGGCATCTTCAATATCGCGACGGTGACGGATGTTGTTGCGTACCAGAAACGCCGCCTGCATTGAGCCCTTGGGGTCGGCTGAAGGCGTATAGCTGTCGTTGATCCTGCCGTGGTCGGGAAGCCAGCGCATCCAGGCCACACGCGACCACACCCGGCGAGCGGAATCATGAACTTCTTTTACCAACGGCCCTTGAATACTCACTGCATAGTCAACTCGCAGCGATGTTTGGCTACTTATATCCCAATGATCGTTAATATTTATTCCACCTACAAATGCGATCGTCTGGTCCACGACCACGATTTTGCGGTGCAAGCGACGCAACCGCCGGCGCCGCAGCGTCCAGGGGGATGTCTTGGGCCGGAACTTCAGCACCCTTACGCCAGCCGTCTCGAGGTTCTCGACCATGGTTTTCGGTAAGCCAACCGAGCCGAATCCGTCCATCAGCAAATGGGTTGTTACACCCCGTAAGGCCGCCCGCCTGAGGGCTTCGGCAATGCGTCGCCCGGTCGTGTCATCTTCGAAGATATAGGTTTCCAGATAGATTTCATGTGTCGCCCGGTCTAACGCTGCTTCGAGTGCCGGGAAATAGGCCTCACCGTTTTGAAGCAGGGTGATCTGGTTATTCGGCATCATAAGGGTCACAGCAGCGTTGTCTCTTTTCTCAACTCTCTGTTCGCGCAAGCCAGGCACTTCGATGAAACCGGAATAAAAAACAACTATCTATGGCACCCGCCTGGGACAAACGATGGATCTTCCCAGATTCAGTCGGCGGTCGGAACCTCCGCCCTTTACGCCACGTTAACTTCGATGGCTTTCGGTTTGGCCTCCTCCGTCTTATGAATCTGTAGGTTCAGGATGCCATTGTTGTCGTTACCGGTGTTGCGGCCGACAACATTTGCCTGAGTTCATCTCCCTGCACACTTTCGTTCTGCGAAAGCAGACGGGCCAGGTCATCGAGGACGGTTCGACGCTCCGAGAGGATATCCCGCACGCGCTGATGGGCTTCATCGACAAACCGGGAAACCTCATCATCGATCTGGGCGGCTTTGGCCTCACTGTAGTTTTTAGCGGAAGAGAAACTTTCCGGGAGAAACATCGCCTGGCGTGGGCGTTCGTAGCTTACCAGCCCCAGGCGGTCACTCATGCCATATTCCGTGACCATGGAGCGGGCGATGTCCGTTGCCCGCTGCAGATCGTTCTGGGCCCCGGTTGAAATTTCGTTAAACACCAACTCCTCGGCGACACGACCGCCCAGGAGGACGGCCAGCCGGTCCAGGAGTTCCGCGCGGGTCATCAAATAGCGGTCCTCGGTGGGCTGCTGCTGGGTATAGCCCAGCGCCGCAATTCCGCGGGGGATGATCGAGATTTTATGCACGGGGTCGGCGTGCTCGACAGACTCGGCCACGATTGCATGTCCGGATTCATGGAAGGCGACAATCTCTTTCTCCTTGGGATTCATTACCCGGTTTTTCTTCTGAAGGCCCGCCACCACCCGGTCGATGGCCTCGTCGAAATCCGTCAACTCAACCGTTTCCTGATCGTTGCGGGCGGCCAGCAACGCGGCTTCATTGATGATATTGGCCAGGTCGGCCCCCACGAAGCCCGGGGTGCGGCCGGCAATCATGCGCAGGTCGACCTCGGGACCCAAGACCACGTTTTTGGAGTGGATTTTCAAGATGGCTTCCCGCCCGTTGATGTCCGGCCGGTCCACGAGAACCTGCCGATCGAACCGGCCCGGCCGCAGCAAGGCCGGATCGAGAATTTCCGGCCGGTTGGTGGCGGCCATGATGATGACCCCCTTATTTGTTTCGAAACCGTCCATCTCCACCAGGAGCTGGTTAAGCGTTTGCTCGCGTTCATCATGGCCGCCCATCACATTCATGCCCCGCGCCTTGCCCAGGGCATCCAGTTCATCGATGAAGATGATACAGGGCGCCTGAGCTGCAGCTTGAGAGAATAGATCGCGTACGCGGGCCGCGCCCACACCGACAAACATTTCCACAAACTCGGACCCGCTGATGCTGAAGAACGGTACCTTGGCCTCTCCGGCCACCGCCCGGGCCAAAAGGGTTTTGCCGGTTCCCGGCGGACCAACCAGAAGCACCCCCTTGGGAATTCTTCCCCCCAGTTTCTGGGATTTTTCCGGGGTGCTCAGAAATTCAACCACTTCCTGCAGCTCTTCCTTGGCTTCGTCGATGCCGGCGGCATCAGCAAACGTGACCTTGGTCTCGCTCTCGGCAAAAATCTTGGCCTTGCTTTTGCTGAAGGACATCACCCCCATGCCCGGTCCCATCTTTTTCATGGCAAATCGCCAGATCAGGAAAAAAAAGCCCAAGGGAAGAACCCAGGAGAGAAGCGTGCCCAGAAATTTATTTTCGTATCGTCCCGAATAACTGATGTTGCGTTCGTCCAGCTCCTTCACCAGATCGGGGTCGTTCACTCGAATGGTCTTGAACGCCTGGCTTGACGATCCTACCAGCGTTCCCGTGATGTTATCCGGCCCGATGATCAATGTGCCCGCAGTCCCGTCGGCGATGGCTTGTTTGAATTGACTATAGGGGATCGTATCCACTTTTTCAGAAAATAAGAGCGGCTGAAGATAAGATAAAAAGAGCACCGCTAACATGAAATACCAGATGTTAAAACGGATCTTTGCCGGCAATCCATCCTTGTTTTTCTGACGATCACGAAAGCCGAAGAAGGAACGGAGCTTATCCGTCAGGTTGCCTATTGGATCTTTATTTCCATTGGCGGCCATTTGTATTTTCCTGTATCCTTGGATTCTAAATTTTCGGACATGATTTTTCCTTTCCGGTGGTTTTTTGCCCGTCATTGCATGAAATTTTTTAGCTGTGGACTCATTTCACAATCACCACCGCCATTTTTTTATCGGAGAATGCGTCCTGCCAATGGCGTCGTCTCTTTGGAAAATGGTGCGGATAGGCTCTGCGCTTCGCCTGGAGTCGCTTGCTTGATGTATTGATAGAAGTCGCTGTCCGTGGTGAGGATGAGTACGGAATTCTTATTCGTTTTCTCTTTGTAACTTTCAAGGGTACGCAAGAAGGCATAGAATTCTGGATTTTTATTGTACGCTTGGCCATAGACTTGCGTAGCCTCGGCATCGGCTTTGCCCTGGACCTCCTGCACCCGGCGGTAGGCCGCTGAGCGGATCTGGCGCAGCTCTTTTTCCATTGTACCGAGAATCTCGGCGCTGCGTCCCTCGCCTTCGGAGCGGAACTGCGCGGCGATCCGTTTGCGCTCGGAGATCATGCGTTCATAGACTTTTTCGCGGACACTTTCCACGTAATCCAGGCGCTTGATGCGCACATCCACCAGTTCGATGCCGTATTGCGGGATGATCTTTCGTGCTTCAGTCAGTATCGTTCGGGTGATCTCCTCCCTGCCGCGGGCAATCTCCCTTTTAAGCTCCTCTTCGCGTTCCTTTGGGATCTCCTTCAGGGCCTCGCCCTCAGGCACCTCCCACGATGCACTGCGCACGAGTTCCACGAGTTCGCTGCTCGACACCTGGTCGCGCACCACCGAATCGAGAATATCGTTCAAGCGCGACTGGGCCCCCTCTTCGCTGGCCACATTCTCCAGAAATTTTTTCGCGTCGGCGATCCGCCATCGGGCCGTGGTATCCACCCAGATGAACTCGCGCCCCTTGGTGGGAACCTGGTTCGGATCGCCGTCCCAGACCAGCAGACGCTTTTCGAATCGCCGAACCTCCTGCACAAAGGGCAGTTTCATGTGCAGTCCCGCCTCGGTTACCGTTTCCCCAACAGGCCGGCCGAACTGCACGACAATGGCCTGCAGACCCTCTTCCAATGTATATAGACCGCCATAAAGTGCGATAACGATCACCACCCCTGTCGCGATGATTACTGCTTTCAAGGTAAACTTCATGGCTGCCTCCCTTCTGTTGATGGTTGCGCGCCGGATTCCAATGGGAGCCAGGGCACCATGGCCTTCTGGTCCTTATCCACGATATAAAGCCCTTTCATGTCTGACAGAAAACCGGTCATGGCCTCCAGATACAGCCGCCGGCGGGTAACCTGCGGCGCCTGTTCGTATTGCCCTAAAATGGCCTCGAAACGGGTGGTCTCTCCTTGGGCCCGGTTGATGCGCTCCAGTGCGTAACCTTCGGCCTCGCTGATGCTTTGCGTAGCCACCCCTCTAGCTTTGGGGATTTCCCGATTGGCCTGTTCCTGGGCTTTATTGATCGTTCGCTCTTTGTCCTGGCGCGACTCGTTGACTTCATTAAAGGCCGGTTTTACGGTATCCGGTGGAGTTACATCCTGAAGTTCCACTGTCACCAGACGCACTCCGGACTCATAGGTTGTCAGGATTTTCTGGATTTCGATTTTGGCTTCACTGGCCACCGCCACCCGTCCAGTGGTCAGCACATCGCTGCCCAGACGGTTACCGACTGCGCGGCGCATGACCGCCTCGGTAGTATCACGGATTGTTTTCGATGTGTTGCGGACCTGAAACAGGTAGCGGATCGGGTCTTCGATGCGGTACTGGACGATCCACTGAACATCGATGACGTTCAAATCGCCGGTGAGCATCAGCGACTCGTCCTTGTAGGTGCCGCTCGTATCATAGCGGGTCTTTTCACCGGGAACGGTGGAAACCGAGACCGTTCGAAACCCGAACTCTTCTTTGAGTACACGAGCCGTGGGCAGCAGACGGACATTTTCGATACCATACGGCAATTTGAAATGCAGCCCCGGACCGGCCGTGCGCATGACCTTGCCGAAGCGCTGTACAATCCCCGTCTCCTCCGGTTGGACGGTGAACCATGCGGTCCATAGGACCACCACCACCACCACACCGGCGACAAGAACGATGATTGGGCCGCCTTTGAATCTTTTTAAATGCTGTTGAATTTTCTCCAGCACGTCTTCCAACGTCGGCGTCGATCCTCCCGGGGGTTGATTCTGTTCGGGCATAGCGTACCTCCTCTGCGCCTACACCATTCATGGCGCTGATGAATTTCGGACAGGCCTTATCGGTATCTTTCTTGGAAATCTTGCCTTTAAAGAATGAGAAGGATGTTCATAGGAGTGGAACCTTTCCGCATCCATGGCGAGAAAATAGGCTGATTTTGCCCTGGCCGCATGAAAAGTCGCTAATGCTGCTCGCAATCATTCCACGATTTCGAGCACCGCGCGTTTTTTCTCCTTTACGGAGAATACCTTTCTCGGCTTGCCGAAGTGAGATTGCGACCTGTTGCGCGATTTATTCCAAACCAATGCCTATCCAATTTTTGGGCCAGCTGTCTAAATATGCGGCAGAACCACCCATCCTGCTGATTTATTATGTTCTTTTGATAGCCTGGCGATTTCTGAACAGCTATTGGAAGGCGCAAGAAAAGGTCAAATTTGGCCAATGGTCACATATGACCGTTGGCGTGAACTGGATATTTTGCGATGGAAATGATTCAGCCTGATTGAAATGGATTAGAATATCAACGGCTTTTGGCTATTCAACCAACACGATTCCAAGGAAGCGATGAAGGCGGTCATCCATTGTCAGGCCGCGTACCAGAGGATCAAGAAGAAATGGCATGTAGTGCCGGCAATGACAAATAGATGCCAGATCAGGTGGCCATAGGGTATCCGCGAATCGGTCGCAAAAAATGCAACACCGGCCGTGTAGGACAGGCCACCCGCAATCAATAAAACCAGGCCCGTAGCGGGCATTATGGCAAATAATGGCTTCACCGCAATCACGAGCAACCATCCCATCAGTAAGTAAAGGCAGGTCGACAGAACGGGATGGGCGGTTTTATAGATTGTCTTCAGCGTTACTCCGGCGATGGCAAGGCTCCAAATGACCCCGAAGAGCGTCCAACCCAATGCACCGCGGAGTATGCCAAGCGTCAACGGCGTGTAGGTTCCGGCGATAAGAATGAAGATCGCGGAATGCTCGATGATTCGAAAACAGCGCTTAACCTTGCCGATTGGCAGCGCATGATAGAGCATAGACGCAAGATATAGAAGTATCATGGACGCAGAGAAGATACTTGCGCCGACAATGAATCCCCGATCTGCGTGCCGGACTGCATGGATGAGGAGAAAAGGCGTCCCGACGAGAGCGGCGATCAGCCCGATACCATGGCTGATGCTGTTGGCGATTTCTTCCCCTCTGGACTGCCTGCGCCTGGGGCTTGAATGAATTCTATTCGTCGGTCACGCACCCCTCCGAAGCCGACCGAACGGCCCGAATGTACTTGAACAGGACGCCGCGCGAGACCTTGCAGGGCGGCGCGGTCCAGGCGGTCCGCCGCCGCGCCATCTCGGCCGCATCGAGGTGCACATCGATGGTGTTGGCGGCCGCATCGATGGTGATCGTGTCGCCGGTGCGCACCAGCGCGAGCGGTCCGCCCGCCTGGGCCTCGGGGGTGATGTGCCCGACGATGAAGCCGTGGGATCCGCCGGAAAAGCGGCCGTCGGTGATCAGGGCCACATCCTTGCCCAGTCCGGCGCCCATGATCGCCGATGTGGGCGTCAGCATTTCCGGCATTCCGGGGCCGCCCTGGGGGCCTTCATAACGGATCACGACCACATCGCCTTTTAGGATTTTCCCTTCCTCGAGTGCCGCCAGCATCGCCTCTTCGGCATCGAAGACATTGGCCCTGCCGCTGAACACAAGCCCTTCCTTGCCGGTGATCTTGGCCACGGCACCGTCCGGGGCCAGGTTGCCCCGCAGGATCTGAATGTGGCCGGTGGGGTGGATGGGGTCGTCCAGCGGTCGCACGATCTGCTGGCCCGGCGTAAATCCGCTCACATCCTCCAGGTTCTCGGCCACGGTCCGTCCGGTAACGGTCAGGCAGTCGCCGCTCAACAGGCCTTCGCCCAACAGGTACTTCATCAGGGCCGGGATGCCGCCGACCCGGTCCAGGTCCTCCTGAACGTAAGTACCGCTGGGCTTCATGTCCGCCAGCAGCGGCACGCGGTCGCTGACCCGTTGGAAGTCGTCGATGGTCAAGGGGACCTCGACGGCACGGGCCATGGCGATCAGATGCAAGACCGCATTGGTGGAGCCGCCTAAAACCGTCATCACCACCAGGGCGTTTTCGAAGGCCTGGCGGGTCATGATGTCGCGCGGGCGGATGTCTGAGCGCAGCAGGTTCAATATCGCCTCGCCCGCCCGGGTGCACTCGTCGCGCTTTTCCGGCGATTCGGCCGGCCGGCTGGCGCTGAACGGCAACGACATGCCCAAGGCCTCGATGGCCGACGCCATGGTGTTGGCGGTGTACATGCCCCCGCAGGCCCCCGGGCCCGGGCAGCTGTGCCTGACAATGGCCTGCCGGCGGGCGTCGTCGATGGTGCCGGCCATGTACTCGCCGTAGCTCTGGAAGGCTGAAACGATGTCCAGCTTGGTGCCGTCCAGGTTCCCGGCCCGAATCGTGCCGCCGTAAACCATCAGGGAGGGGCGGTTGACGCGCGCCATGGCCATCAGGCAGCCGGGCATGTTCTTGTCACAGCCCGGCAGGGAGATGTTGGCATCGTACCACTGGGCCCGCATGACCGTTTCGATGGAGTCGGCGATCAGGTCCCGGGAGGGCAGCGAATAGCTCATGCCCTCGGTGCCCATGGAAATTCCGTCGCTGACCCCGATGGTGTTGAACCGCAATCCGATCGCACCGGCCGCATCCACGCCGGCCTTGACGCGCGCCGCCAGATCGTTCAGGTGCATGTTGCAGGGGTTGCCTTCGTACCAGACACTGCTGATGCCCACCTGGGGCTTTTGCATGTCGGCCTCGCTCATGCCGATGCCGTAAAGCATGGCCTGGGAGGCACCCTGGGATTTGGGTTCGGTGATCCGCGAGCTGACGCGGTTGAGTTTTTCAGTCATGGCGCCTCCGTTATGATTATGAGCCCTACTTTTAACATACTCGCAAAAAGTCATTTACAGACGGCTTTGTAAGAAGCCCGAGATCAAGGCTTGCGAATCCTGAGGAATGAGGCGTACCACAAGTACTCCGCAGTGACAAAGGATGAAGCGTAACGCAGATATCGGGCTTCTTACAAAGCCGTCATTTTTCGATGGCCGTGAACCCCGACCTTGCGACCTCGACGATGTTGTCGCTGCCGGCGTCCTGCAAAAAAGCGTCGATCGACTGCGACGTCCCGGCCACCTGGATCACGAAGCGTTCATCCTGATGGTTGTCCAGGATTTCAAACTGGTAGGCCTGGCCGAGCTCGGCCAGCCGGCCGGCGTCTGCTTCCAGCTTGACGACGGCCACCTCCCGCCAGAAGCTGGCGTGGATGTCGAGCTCCCTGGCCGAAATGACCTCGGTGATCTTCTCGATCTGTTTGACGACCTGACTCATCTTGTCATCGCTGTCCTCTCGCAGGGTAATGGTCATACGGCTGGTTCCCGGCTGGTTGGTCTTGCAGACGGTCAGGGTTTCGACGTTGTACATCTTGCGGCGGACCAGCATGGCGATCTTGTTCAATACGCCCGGTCGATCCAGCATGAATGCCAAAATGGCCCGCCGTTTGACGGGGGTGGTGGTTGTCATCAAATCCTCCCGGTGATGTGGATTCGAAATCCAGTCCTGATGGATGGTATGCCGCTTGCGCCTGCGCGAGGATGCCCGCGCCACAGGGCCGAGGTGCTGCGCGGACCGCGCGCTACTGCCCGACCGAGACGATCATATCGGCGATCCCCCCGCCCGCGGGCACCATCGGCAGGACGATCTCACTGGGATCGCAAATGAATTCCAGCACGAAGGCACCCTTGTGCGCGGCCGCGGTCCGGATGGCATCGTCGACCTGGTCGAGCTCGGCAACCTTGCGGTAGGCAATGCCGTAGGCACCGGCGATGGCCCCATAATCGGGGTTTTTCATGGGCGTGCCGGCATAACGGCCATCGTAGAACAGGGTCTGCCATTGGCGGACCATACCCAGGTAGCCGTTGTTCATGATCACGATCTTGACATCGATGTCGTGCTCCATGATCGTGCCCAGCTCCTGGATGTTCATTTGAAAGCCGCCGTCGCCGCTCACCGACCAGACGCGCTCGTCCGGGCGGGCCAGCTTCACGCCGATGGACATGGGCAGCGCGCAGCCCATGGTGCCGGCACCGCCGGAGGTGAACCAGCTGTTGACCGTTTGAAAGTTGTAAAAGCGCGCCAGAATCATCTGATGCTGTCCCACGTCGCCGACGACGATGTCCCGGCCTCCGGTCAGGTCGGACAGGCGCGACACAACGGTTTTGGCCAGCAGCTGCCCTTCCCGACCGACACCGGCCTCGATCTCGGCCTGGATCTGATCGGCAATCTCCCGGCGAAAGCCGTCGATCTGCGCGAACCATCGCGTCCGTGGTCTGGAAACGAGGGTCGGATCCCGGTCCAGCAGGTTGAGCACCTGCTTCACATCGGCATTCAGGGCCACCGTGGTCTTGACGTTCTTGTCGATCTCGGAGGGGTCGATCTCGACGTGGATGACCTCGGCGTGGCGGGCGAATTGATCGAGGTTGCCAGTAACGCGGTCATCGAAACGCATGCCCAGCGAAATGATCAGATCGGCATGCATCAGGGCACGATTGGCCTCGACGGTACCATGCATTCCCACCATGCCCAGGCTGACCGGATGATCCACCGGCATGGCCGACAGCCCGTGCAGGGTGAAGGCCACCGGAATGTGGGTGCGCTGGGCAAAGGCCTGCAGTTGCGGACCGGAATTGCTGGAAATCACCCCGTGGCCGCACAGGATGATGGGCCGCGCACTGTTGTTGATCAAGCTCACGGCCTGTTTCAATTTGTCGAGGTCCGGCGACGGCGAAACGAAATAGCCCGGCACCTGCGGCGTGCATGAACGCGGATCGACGGTGCACACGCTGTCCGCCTCCTGCAGCTGCACGTCCTTGGGGATGTCGACCACCACCGGGCCGCCGCGGCCGTTGGCGGTCACGTACATGGCTTCGTGTATGGTGGCCTCTATCTCATCGATGGAAAGGGGCATATAGGTCTGCTTGGTCAGGGGCATCATGACGCCCACCACGTCGCTCTCCTGGAAGGCGTCCGTGGCGATGACGCCAGTGGCGACCTGGCCGGTAATGGCCAGCACGGGCACACTGTCCATACCGGCATCGGCGATGCCGGTGACCAGGTTCATGGCACCGGGACCCGATGTGGCCATGCAGACTCCGGTCCTGGGATCGGCCGTGGACAAGGAGGCCCGCGAGATGCCCTGGGCCATGAAGACGGCTCCCTGCTCATGCCGGGACATGATGAACTCGAAACCTTTCTGCTTTGCCATTTCGTCAAAAATAGGCATGATGGCGCCGCCGGTGTATCCGAAAACAAATTTAACCCCATTGTCGATCAGGGCCTTGAGAACCAGCTCCGAGCCTTTCATGAATGCGTTTCCCTTCTTTTTCCCTGCATTGATCAACGCTTACCCGCGATTGACGGCTTGCCGGCGGCAGGCGCCGCGAGTCGAAATCGATCGATGCCGGCCGACATCGCATCAATGCATAGTAATCTATCTTTTGAAAAAGGCAACCGATGGGCGAGCCTCTGCTTGACTTTCGACCCTGACAGCGACATTTTATTGAGTTGTCTATAACCTGAACGCAAATCCGGTTCAACCACGCGGGAAGGATCAATCGATGGGAAAAACGTTGTTCGAGAAAATCTGGGCGGCGCACGTGGTACGCGAGCTGCCGGGCGGTGCCGGCCTGCTCTATATCGACCGCCACCTGGTTCACGAGGTGACCAGCCCGCAAGCCTTTGACGGCCTAAGGCTGGCCGGCCGGCGAATCCGGCGGCCGGAGCTGACCTTTTCGACCATGGACCACAATGTGCCCACCACCGCCGATCGTATGGACATCGAAGATGCCACCGCCAAGGCCCAGGTGGCTGCCTTGAAGCAAAATTGCGAGGCGTTCGGCGTCACCTTGTTCGAACTGGGCGACGACCGCCAGGGCATCGTGCATGTCATCGGCCCGGAGCTGGGCATCACCCTGCCCGGATTGACCATCGTGTGCGGCGATTCCCACACCTCTACCCACGGCGCCTTCGGTGCGCTGGCCTTCGGCATCGGCACCAGCGAAGTGGAGCACGTCCTGGTCACCCAGACGCTGGTCCAGAAGAAGCCGCAGACCTACCAGGTTGAGTTCACCGGGCGCCTTGGGCCCCATGTGAGCGCCAAGGACATGGTCTTGAAGATGATCGGCCTCATGGGCACCGCCGGCGGCGCCGGGCACGTGCTCGAATACTGCGGCGAGGCGATCCGCGGCCTCTCCATGGAGGCACGCATGACCGTGTGCAACATGAGCATCGAGGCCGGGGCGCGCGCTGGCATGATCGCCCCGGACGACACCACCATCGACTACATCACCGCCCAGCCGCGTCCCCATGCGCCGACCGGCAAGGCCCTGGAGGAGGCCATCGCCCACTGGCGGACCCTGCCCAGCGACGCCGATGCGGTCTTCGACCGTTCGCTGACCATCGATGCCGGCGCCATCGCGCCCCAGGTCACCTGGGGTACCAACCCCGGCATGGTCATCGACGTTGACCAGCCCATACCGGATCCCGGAAAGACCGACGGGTACAGTGCCGGCGACGTCGACAAGGCCCTGGACTACATGGGGCTGGTTCCCGGCCAGAAATTGACCGATGTGACCGTTGACGTGGTCTTTATCGGCAGCTGCACCAATTCGCGCATCGAGGATCTACGGCAGGCCGCGGCCGTACTGGACGGGCGCAAAAAAGCCGACCATGTCGAACTGCTGATCGTTCCCGGTTCCCAGCAGGTTCGCCGCCAGGCCGAAGCCGAGGGGCTCGACCAGATTTTCGAGGCGGCCGGCGGACAGTGGCGCTTTGCCGGGTGCAGCATGTGCCTGGGCATGAACCCCGATCAGCTGCGCCCGCAGCAGCGCAGCGCCTCGACGTCCAATCGCAACTTTGAAGGACGCCAGGGCAAAGGGGGCCGCACCCACCTGGTCAGCCCGGAAATGGCGGCCGCGGCGGCGGTGGCCGGTAAATTTGTCGACATCCGCACATGGCTCGACCGCTAGTTCAGGATCGACCGTCACAACCGGCTGTGGACGACCAACATCAACCCGAGGACACCCATGGAACCCTTTATCAGGCACACCGGCATCCTGGCCACCCTGGACCGCGCCAACGTGGACACCGACGCCATCATCCCCAAGCAGTTCCTCAAGTCCATCCAGCGCACCGGCTATGGCCCCAACGCCTTTTTCGACTGGCGCTATGGGCCCGACGGCAGCCTCGACACGGATTTCGAACTGAATCAATCCCGTTTCCAGGGCCGCTCAATCCTGGTGACACGTAACAATTTCGGCTGCGGCTCCAGCCGCGAGCACGCCGTATGGGCCCTGGTCCAGGATGGCTACCGGGTCGTGATCGCCCCCTGGAAGGCGATCGACGACAAAAAGCTGCCCGGCTTTGCCGACATCTTCCGCAGCAATACCACCAAGAACGGCATGCTCGCCATCGAACTCGCCGAAGCGGAGGTGGACGAGATCTTCGAGCTGGTGGGCCGGCACGAGGGGTTGACGGCCACCGTGGACCTGCCGGCCCAGCAGATCGTCGTGAACACGCCCACACCGCGGACCCTGGCGTTCGACATCGATCCCGGAGCCAAGGCCCGGCTGCTCGAGGGCAAAGACGAAATCGACCTGACATTGCGCTACGAAGCCGATATCAGCCGGTTCGAAGCAGGCTACAATCCCTTTAACCCGCATTCGCAATAGGCCCTGCCAGAACCTCGGCAGGCGGCACAGCCACAGGAGGCGGTCATGTCCTACGATGCAGAGGCGCTGCGCTATCACCGCGAACCGCGGCCCGGCAAAACCGAAGTCGTTCCCACCAAGCCCTTTTTCAGCCAATCGGACCTGAGCTTGGCCTACTCTCCCGGCGTGGCGGCGCCCTGCCTGGAAATCAAGGCGGCGGCCGACGCCTCCTACGACTATACCAACCGGGGCAATCTGATTGCCGTCGTGACCAACGGCACGGCCGTTTTAGGACTGGGCAACATCGGCGCCCTGGCGGGCAAACCGGTCATGGAGGGCAAGGCCGTCCTGTTCAAGCGTTTCGCCAACATCGACGTGTTCGACATCGAACTCGACACCACTGACCCCGATGACTTCATCCGCACCGTCCGTTTGATGGCCCCCACCTTCGGCGGCATCAACCTGGAGGACATCAAGGCGCCGGACTGCTTCTACATCGAGGAGCAGCTCAAGGCCCAGATGAACATTCCGGTGTTTCACGACGACCAGCACGGCACGGCCATCATCTCGGCCGCCGCCATGCTCAACGCCGTAACCATCACCGGCCGGCGCATCGAAGCGCTGCGGGTGGTCGTCAACGGCGCCGGTGCGGCCGGCATCGCCTGCGGTAAACTCTACATTCAACTGGGCGTGGATCCGGCCAACCTGATCATGGTCGACACGGGCGGGGTGATCTACCGGGGCCGGACGGCAGGCATGAACCCCTACAAGGCGTCCCTGGCCTGCGACACCGCCGCCCGCACCCTGGCAGAGGCGGTAAGTGGTGCGGATCTGCTGGTCGGACTGTCGGTCAAAGGTGCATTTACCACCCAAATGCTCCAGCAGATGAATGCCGATCCGATCGTCTTCGCCCTGGCAAATCCCGATCCCGAAATCGACTACCACACCGCCAAATCGGCCCGGCCAGACGCCATCGTGGCCACCGGCCGGTCCGATTTTCCCAACCAGGTCAACAACGTGCTGGGCTTCCCCTTCATCTTTCGCGGTGCCCTGGACGTTCGCGCCACCGAGATCAACGAAGCCATGAAGGTGGCTGCCGTTCACGCCCTGGCCGAACTGGCCCGCGACGATGTCCCCGACGCGGTGATCCGCGCTTACGGCGGCAAGCCGATCGTTTTCGGGCCCGAGTACATCATCCCCAAACCGCTGGACACGCGCGTGCTGCTCAAGGTGGTGCCGGCCGTGGCCGCCGCGGCCGTGGAGAGCGGGGTGGCCCAGGCCGCGCTGCCCGAGGGGACAACCTACCTCCAACGCCTGGAAGCCGGCCTGGGGCCGGAACGCGAACTGATGCGCAAGGTGATTACCCGGGCGCAGCAGTCCCCGCGCCGCATCGTACTGCCCGAAGGGCACAACCCGGTGATCGTCCGGGCCGCCCATCAGGTCGCCAAGCAAGGGATCGCCCGGCCGCTGCTGCTGGGCGATCCGTCAGCCGTGCACGCGACCGCCGATGCCCATCACATTTCCCTGGAGGGCATCGATGTCATGGACCATCGCGACAACCCGCATCTGGCGGCCTTTACCAAGACCCTGTATGCACTGCGGCAGCGCAAGGGCTGGACCCTGGAGGAAACAACCGCACAATTGGCAAACCCCTACATTTTCGGCGCCATGCTGGTCAAGGAGGGGCTGGTGGACGGGCAGGTACACGGCATCGACCAATCCTACCCCAACGCGATCCGGCCGGTGCTTCAGGTCATCCATCGCCGGAACGGCGTCAGACGCGTCTCCGGACTTTACCTGATCATCCAGAAGAACCGCACCCTGCTGTTCGCCGATGCAACCGTCAACACCCATCCGGACGCATCCGACCTGGCGGAGATCGCCGTCCTGGCCGGGGAGATGGCGCTGTTCTTTGACATGACGCCAAGTGTGGCCATGCTATCCTACTCCAATTTTGGCAGCGTGCGCAACGCGGACACCCAGCGTATGGCCCAGGCCGCGGCGCTGGCGCGCCAGAGAAACCCGAACCTGGTGGTGGACGGCGAAATGCAGGCCGACACGGCGGTAATGCAGGCCATTGTGGAGGAAGATTTCGCTTTCAACCGGCTGGGGTCGTCGGCCAACGTGCTGATTTTCCCTGATCTGGCGTCGGGCAACATCGCCTACAAGCTGATGAACCGGTTGGGCGGCGCCAAGGTGGTGGGGCCCCTGCTGATGGGCATCGACCGCCCCTTTAACGTGCTGCAGCGCCGTTCGGATATGGAGAGCGTGGTGGATCTGATCGCCATTACGGTGGTCCAGGCCCAGGCCAACCAAAGGCAATGATCGGTTTGCACCGCTTCGAGTCCGACGCCGTCGCGTCCAGCGGCCGAACGGTCGCTCCCTGACCGCATGGATCGGCCGCTTGCAGCGTTTTCTATTCGATGTCCAGATATGTCATGATCCCGCTGCCGTAGCGGGCGCTGAAAGCCCGGTCGACCTTTTGGACTGGGTTGGCACCCAAAAAGCCCAACAGCGCCGACAGCTGACGCCGGCGTTCGTCGGTATCGGAAATCTCACGCAGTGCGGCAACCTGATCTTCGACCTCGAAGTAGGTCAATTTGTCGTTGAGGGGCAGCTGCCAGAAGAGCAAAAATCCCCGTTCGGGGAAGTCGACCCCCAAAATGCCGTAGCAGTATGCCATGAACGCGCGCTCCAACTGCTCCTGGATCTTCACGATGCGCGCCTTGGCGGCGTCGATGTCGGACAGGTCGAAGGGTCGGCCCAGCACCTCGATATAGATTTTGAACTTGGGCTCCGTGCCCGAAGGTCTCACCGTGATGCGGATGCTGCGGGTCTCGGGCAGGTTGTCCATCTTCAGGATCAACACGTTGCGCGATGAGGTATCCGTTTTCGACAGGTGCGGCTGGGGTTCGCCCCGCCAGCGGTCGATTTTTCGGGCGACCTTGAAGCCGCCGACGGTGCTGATGGTGTTTTCCCGCAGGTGGGTCATGATCCCGGCGATCTGCCCGATGCCCCTGGCGCCCAGCAGGCGAATTTCGGTCAGATAGTTGTGGCAATAGCCGTATTTGGCGTAGATGCCGTCCAGGTAGTCCACCAGCGTACGCCCGTCGGCCTTGAGCTGCGAGGTCAGCTCGGCCAGCCACACGGCCGCGCCGGCGGCATCCTTGTCCCGGGCATAATTGCCCATGAGAAAGCCGTGGCTCTCCTCGGTACCCAGGATGAAGTTGTCCTGGCGCCCGTCCGCCTCCAGCCGGTTCATGCGTTCGCCGATGTATTTGAACCCCACCAGCAGGTCGCCGACGCACTGAATGTCGTTTTGAGCGGCAATGGTGTCGATCAGCGAGGAGGTGACCTCGGTTTTGATGATCACGTGGTTCTTGCTCAAACGACCCTGTCGACGGTATTGGCCGATGGCGTATTCGGTCAGAACGATACCGATCTCGTTGCCGTTGAGAAACTTCCATTTCCCGTCGTGACGCACCATGATACCGATCCGGTCGGCATCCGGATCGGTGCTCATGATCACGTCCGCACCGATGGCATCGGCGTTGGGCAGGGCCGCATCGAATGACTGGGTCACCTCCGGGTTGGGAATGTTGAAGGTGACGTTCTCGAAGGCCCCGCTCAGGTTGGACGTGGCCGGGTCCAGGTTAATGTCGAAGCCCATGGCCTTGAGGACCGGATAGACCGAGGTCAAGCCCGTGCCGTGCAGCGGGCTGTACAAAATTTTGACCCCCCGGGCATCGCTGAGCTGAAGGTCCGCCACCGCCGCGTGGTAGGCGTCGTCCACCGCCTGGCCGATCGTCTCCAGCAGTCCCTGTTGTCTGGCGCTGTCAAGATCCATGGTCTGGATGGCAGCGACATGCTTGGTGACTTCGTCGACCAGTTCCTGGTCCTGGGGCGGGATGAGCTGACCGCCATGTTGGTCGTAGACCTTTTTGCCGTTGTCCGTGGGCAGGTTGTGGCTGGCGGAAAACATGCAGCCCGAAACGGTGTTTAAATGACGGATGGCGAACGACAGCTCGGGCGTGCTGCGCGTACTTTCGAAAAGATAAACCTTGATGCCGTTGGCAGCGTAAACCTGCGCGGCGGCTTCGGCCAGCTGGCGGCAGTCCAGATCCTTGACCGGGTTGGGCCGGTCCGCGGCATAGCGGGCCAGTTCCGAAAAGCGGCGCACGTCATAGGCCAGCACCAGACCGCGCTGGCCGGCCGAATCCCCGTGGGCCTTGAACAGGTACTGGCTGTGTCCCTGGGCCGAGGCCTGAATGGTCCACGGATTGATCCGGTTGGGTCCGACGCCCACCAGTCCGCGCCGGCCGCCGGTACCGAAAGGGATCACCTGATAGAAGGAGTCCAACAGGAACTCCCACTGCTCGGAAGCGACCAGGTGCTCGATCTGGGGCACATAATCGGCGAACATGGCGTCCGTCAGCCAGTTTTCCAATCGATCCAGCGCATCGGTCTTGAAATGCTTCGGCAGATCGAGTGTGGCGAATCCTTTTTTTGCTTTTTCAACCAGGGTCTGATAATTATCCATGCCGTTGTCCTCATCACTATTGGGATCATAAGACGTGTGCAGCCGCAGGCGCCACGGGCTTTTCGAAAACGATGCTAACAGTTAACAACAGGAGACAACAAGGAGTCAATCATTTCATTTTTTGACAACATTGACAACGGTTTCAGGACGTTTGCCCCCTTGTGATGAATACCGCCGACCGAAAAATTTTCGGAACCCTTTTCTTTTCCATGTTTGCGGCGGTCACCGGCGTGGGCATCGTCGTACCGCTGCTGCCGATATACGCCCATGACCTGGGCGCCAGCGGGCTTTACATCGGCCTGATCTTCGGCGCCTTTTCACTCTCGCGCACCATCTTCTTGCCCTACTTCGGCCGCATGTCCGACCGCAAGGGACGCAAGCCCTTCATCGTCGTCGGGCTCTTTTCCTATGCCGTCATTTCGGTACTGTTTATCCTGTCCACAGGGGTGGAATCTTTGATCGTCATCCGCTTCGTCCAGGGAATTACATCGGCCATGATCATGCCGGTGGTCCAGGCCTACGTGGGTGACATCACCCCGGCCGGGCGGGAAGGATGGGTCATGGGGTTGTTCAACATGTCCCTGTTCATCGGCCTGAGCGCCGGACCCTTGATCGGCGGTGTCATCAAGGACCGCTTCAGCCTCCAGGGGGCCTTTGTCTGTATGGGCGTGCTGTCGATCATCGGTTTTCTGCTGAGCCTGACCCTGCTGCCCCCGACTGCCCAAGAGCGCGTCGTCAACAACGGGCAGCCGCCGCTGGCGTGGTCGCGGATCCTTAGCGACCGCATCATTGCGGGCCTCTTTCTCTTCCGCTTGTCCTACACGGCCTGCATCGGCATCATTTGGGGCTTTTTACCGGTGTTTGCCGACACTCAATTTTCCACATCGGCGTCGGCCATCGGCATTCTGGTGATGCTGGGCGTTTTCGTGAGCGGGGCCATCCACGTTCCCATGGGCTGGGTAGCCGATCGACTGAACCGCAATACCATGGTACTGCTCGGCGGATTGACAGTCACCGGCGCCGTTTATACTTTCAGCCACGCCCAGGGGTTCATGGACATGTTCTGGGCCAGCGTGGCCTTCGGCCTGGGCGGCGGCGTGGCAATGCCGGCCCTGATGGCGGCCGCCGTTCTGCGCGGCAGCCGCAGCGATGCCATGGGGTCGGTGATGGCGCTGCTGACCGTGGCCCACAGCCTGGGCATGCTGATTGGCTCTGTCCTGGCCGGCATCATGATGGATTGGTTCGAACTGCGGCAGGCGTTCGTGCTCGGCGCGCTGATCATGGCCTCGGGGACGACGCTGTTCATGGCCTGCACCTGGCGCGCAAACCTGAGCCTGGGAGCCGTCCCGATCGCCCCGCCGCAAATTCCGGAGGGATAACATGACGATCGCCTACACGCCCATCGGCGTCATTCAGACACCGTTCACCGATCTGGAAGGAATGCCCGTTCAACCGTCGGCGGCCAAGGCTGCAAAGGGCCGGATCGTTGTCGAACCGGATTACGCCGAGGGCCTTCGGGACCTGGATGGCTTTTCCCACATCATCCTGCTCTACCACTTTCATCGCGCCACGGGATACCGCCTGACCGTCACGCCGTTTTTGGACACGGTGGCGCGCGGGCTGTTTGCCACCCGGGCACCGCGCCGGCCCAACCCCATCGGCCTGTCGGTCGTCAGGCTGGAAGGGATCGATGGGTCAACCCTGACCGTGCACGGAGTGGACATGCTCAATGGCACCCCGCTGCTGGACATCAAGCCATGGGTGCCGGCCTTCGACATGCGCAGCAACGCGCGCAGCGGGTGGCTGGAAGAAAAGCAAGGCCGTGCCGACACCGCCACATCCGACCGACGGTTCATCGACGACACCTAGCGCCCATTTATCGGCTACCGCTTTTTGATGGAGAGCGTCGTAATCTGGCCAACATCAACCCCGCCGTGCCAAAATTGGAGTCAGCCGTGCCACTATCCTACCGCTTCAACCGCATGGAGTTCGCAGGGTCCCTCGGCGACCTGGGAACCGTCCTGCCGCTGGCCATCGGCATGATCATGGTCAACGGACTAGACCCCTCGGGGCTCTTTTTCAGCGTGGGCCTGTTTTACATCCTGGCCGGGATTTACTTCGGCATCACGACGCCGGTTCAACCCATGAAGGTGATCGGGGCCTACGCCATCGCCACGGCCATGGACCCGCACCAGATCATGGCATCGGGCATTCTCATGGGGGCCAGCCTGCTGTTCATCGGCGCCACCGGCGCCATCACCCTGATCGGTAAATACATCCCCAAAGCCACCGTGCGGGGGGTTCAGCTCTCCACCGGGGCCCTGCTCATGGCCGAAGGGGTCAAATTCATGATCGGCAAGACCCGGCTTCAGGAACTGCACCAGATGGCGGAGCCATACCTGGCCATCCAGCAGATCGGTCCCCTGCCGGTGGGATTGGTCATCGGCGTCGCCGGCACCCTGCTGACCCTGCTCCTGCTGGACAACAAGAAAGCGCCCGCCGGCCTGATGATTGTGGGCGTGGGCGTTGTGATCGGCCTGCTGGCCGGCACCCGGGAAGGCCTCGACGGCCTCCGTCCGGGGCTCTACCTGCCCCGCATCCTGCCTCTGGGCTTCCCGCAGGGCCCGGATTTCACCTTTGCCCTGCTGGCACTGGTGGTACCGCAGATGCCCATGACCCTGGGCAATGCGGTGATCGCCGACATGGACCTGTCCATCAACTACTTCGGCAAGGCCGCCGGGCGGGTGACCGGCAAATCGCTGTGCGTCAGCATGGCACTGGGCAACTTCCTCAGCGCCCTGCTCGGCGGCATGCCCATCTGTCACGGTGCCGGCGGCCTGGCGGCCCACTATCGCTTCGGGGCCCGTTCGGCCGGATCGAACCTGATGATCGGCGCCGTATTCATCTTTTTCACCCTGCTGCTGGGCAACCGGATCCTGGCTGTCTTCAACCTGATCCCCATGGCCATTTTGGGCGTGCTGCTGCTGTTTGCCGGCAGCCAGCTGGCGCTGACGATCCTGGACCTCGACCAGCGCAAGGACCTGTTCGTGGTGGTCACCATTTTGGGCATCACCCTGGCATCCAATCTGGCGGCCGGGTTCGTAGCCGGCATCGTGCTGGCGTACCTGCTGCGCCTGGAGAAACTGACGGTATAAGTCTCTGGCCGGATATGGGCAAGAAAGCGAGGGCAAACGAATGCTGGATCGCCTGATTCAGAATTAAGGAATGTACTCACCAACAAGGCTCACGCAACCGAGCTCCAGTCCCTCGTAATCCGGTCGAGAAAAATTTAACTCTCCTCGGCCATGTTTATTGGAGGCGCTCACGTGTGTCTGTAAGACCATATGAACCCAAACTTCTTCGAACCCGCCCCTATCGGGACTGGCCAATATAAAATCAACCGGGTACGATGTTGTCCCGCACTCTACGATTGCTGTATCGCTGTGGTCAATATCATTCAAATATAGAGATTGGTTGTCGACAGGCGTTGTCTCCATCAAGCCGGCAAGACATGTGTGGTGAATGGTTAGGGACAAATTTAATGCGACCCCTCGGCCGATCGCGCCACAAACCCTGAGCAACGGCCCGCATGTTTCACCATTCATCCATTCACTGTACCCGCAACCATGAAGGTTCAACCCGATACTGGAAACATGGAAATCGCCACGACCACTTTCAATCTTTTGTTTTAAGATTAAATTTTGCCAAACCGATGCACTGGCGCACAAGTGCTCATCCGCATTATCCAAAAAACCCATGGGATAAAAGTGATGCACTATCGGGAGAGGGTCTCCGTAATTGATCTGCATATCATCGCTAAAATTATAGGCGGGGTGCGGGTGGGGGTGGTCAGGTTCGCCGAATCCATAGCCGTACATTCCCGGGATGGGAAAGTCTTCCTCTGTCCAATGGTCTACCGCTTGTACTAACTTCAATTCGGGATTTCCGGCCTTTTTCTTCAACACGTCGCTAAACGTCTTTAGATATCTCTTTCTGACTTCATCTTGATGCTTTCTGTTCTCATGCACCATTGTTTTCGACTTAGCCCTAATGTTGGCGTAGCTATTTTCAATAAACCGATTCTCGGTCCGATGATAACGTTCGATGCTTTCCAGCAGGTCGTTAAGGTTTAGACCGGTTTTCTCGGCAGCTTTTTGGAGGAGCCTTGTACGGGATTTATACCTCTTCTGGCGCAGGATATGACCCAAGGCAAAATATTCGCGGTGATGTCTGATACGCTCAGACCTTTTGCGCTTGATCGCTTCAATCACGTAAAAATCGAGTGGTTGGGGCTTATCGTCTTTTTTCATGGCAAGTCTCCAAGTTTTTATTGCTGATCATATTGTCCCTTCGAGGACTGTGGCTGGCATAGATCGCCGATGTCCGGGCATAAATCGCATGCATCACCGACGCTGTCATGGTCTTGGTCGCTCTGGTCTGGGTTAGGTTTATCAGGGCAGTTGTCGGTAGGATCAGCTATTCCGTCAAAATCTCGGTCTTCTGGAACATCCGCAAGTGGAACCACGATATCCTCAGCGATCAGATCATCCATAACGCTTAATATTACGGCAGGGAGATGAAAGGAGCCCGCACGCACATAAGCCAGTTCGGCTTCAAGTTCGACTTTTTTTCCGTGGCGCGTTTCAACAAGATACACGGCCATTTTGTCGATCAGAGATTCCCGTTGCGCTGGCTTCAGGTTCGGCTTGAGTTGAAACTTCGGCCAAACAATGAATAAGCGCGCGATTTCACCATTTTTGGAGATTATCAAACGCGCGTACTCTTCAAAAACCGGATATCCATTGAAACGCCTCTCGACCGTCACCATACGCTCTCGTTCGAATGGTTGTGAACGTTTTTTGGGATCGGCTACGTCGACGTGTTGCCCCATGATTGTGTCAACACGAAACCGTCCCATTTCGAGGGTTGGGACACCGATTACGGTTAGGCCACTTGCGGCAATTTTACCTGCGGATTCCATCTGTATGACCGGCTTCGCTTGATCCAACCACTGATAGGCACGTTCCTTGTTGATGTAGCGCACTCGCCCGCAAGGGTAATCGATTAGCAATAGCTTCGATCGCACTTCGTTACGCACCTCAACCTTTCTGGATTTTCTTTCCGCCATCGATAATAAAAAGGTATCATTGAGAGATCGAGCTAAGCGATCTCCTGTTAAACCATTCATCCAATCCTGCCCAGACAATACTTTGAACATGACCGGATCAATTTCTGGAATGGTGACGATCAATTGTTTTTTATAATCCAACACGGTAAGCGACGGCATGGCTTCGCCAGGTCCTTTTCCGGTCTCTGGTTCAAGCCTATGCGATGCACAAGCGGATAGGACGATGGCAACAGACAATCCCATGATAATATAAATCCATAGCTGACTTTTTGTTTTCATCGATCGTTCCTCATGAAGGGATAGGAAGAACCTCAATATGAATAATGGTCCTGTCCGTTGGGTCCGGAAAGAGGGGGCTGGTCCAACGGATCACATCCTGAAATATAGATTACAACGGCGGTTCCCGCTCCCGGAATCGGATCCGGAAAGACCCAGTCATATCTCTCGTCTGCGATTCGCGCCTCCGCCTCTGTCGGCCCAACTCCATGCACACGGGCGACGGGACACATATCCCGATTGGCCCTCGTCTTATCCTTATAAAGAGGTATCAGGTTTGGATAGCCGGTCTAATCTGGCATCTCCTCTCATCAAGATCCTCAATAATCACTATAGACTTTGGGTTGATGCGGTACTGTCAAGAAGATTGAGTATTTACTAATTGTTATATGTAGAGGATCCAAAAAACAAGGTCGCGGCAAATTCAGTGCAAGGATTGCATCCCGCCAACGCTTCAACGGCATTATGGTAGCGATGAGTCAAGAATAGAGGCGATTCAGGAGGCAGTTGAGAAAGCAGTTAACTTACTTCGGAACAGAGGGAGTATTTTCTACAGTAGGTGTGCAACAAAGTGAACTTGAATAATACTATTTCAGTTAGCACCGATCCTCAAGGATGTCAATAATTTTCAATCATTAATCCTCAGCACACTTGGATGACGGTGTCGCACGTTTATCCACATCCTCGGAAAAGCTTCCGTCGGATAACAGTCCTATTGATGACCCGTACGATTTCGATTAACTCATAAGGTCATCTCATTGAAGATGGCTGGAACTCGGGGAAAATCAAAACTTCGCGCTCCAGGCCTACACCGAAACGTGCCAAAACAGATTGCCGGATGCGTTCGGACAAGGCCAGGATCTCAGGCCCGGTCGCGCCGCCCAGGTTAACCAGAACCAGGGCCTGTTTATCGTGAACGGCGGCGCGCCCAACACGTTTGCCCTTCCAGCCACAGCGTTCGATCAACCATCCGGCGGCCACCTTGAAGCGCCCCTTGCCCTGGGGGTAGTGGGGCAAACCGGGCCAGCGGCGCAACAGGTCGTCGAGGGCATCGCCGGCCACGACCGGGTTTTGGAAGAAACTGCCCGCATTGCCTATGACCGACGGATCGGGCAGCTTGCGCTGCCGGATGGCGATGATCGCACGTCGCACCGCATCCAAACTGATCTCCCCCGAACCGTGGACCACCTCGCGAACGCCAGGGTAGTCAAGAACGAACGCCGGTTGCCGGTCAAGCTTGAAGACCACCGCCGTGATGACAAACCGCCCGGCCCAAGGTCCTTTGAAGTTGCTGTAGCGATAGGCGAACCGGCACGCTGGTGGGGAGACGGTCACCGGCTTTCCACTGGCCAGGGAAACGGCCTCGACGCGCTCGATTACCGTCTTGACTTCCATTCCGTAGGCACCGATGTTCTGGACCGCACTGGCGCCGACGCTGCCCGGGATCAACGAGAGGTTCTCGATCCCGCCCCATCCGTTGGCCACGGCATGGGCCACCAGGTCGTCCCACGCCTCCCCGGCCATGGCCCTGACCCATATGTGTCCGCGATCGGCGGCCACCACATCGATCCCCTTGAGCAACGGGTGTAGGACGATCCCGTCGACATCATCCACGAACAGCAGGTTGCTGCCCCCGCCGAGCACCAGGTGGGAAGAATCCCCCAGGGGATACCGGTGCAGGTAGTCGACGATTTCGTCCGGCCCGTCGAATCGTACGTAGCGGGCGGCCAGGGCCTCGACCTTAAAGGTGTTCAACGATTTGAGCGAAACGTTGGCATTCAGTTGCATGAGGATCCAAACCGATGAGTGCTCACGGCCGTCTCGCGCGGCCGACCAGAACACCCAACGCCAGCAGAACCAACCCTGCGGCCAGCGCGACTGGAAACCAGAAAAACGTCTCCTTGAAAACCAGGTTTTCGATTCCCAGGCCTTCAGTGGCGACGGCATCGACGCCCTGCTTTTTCACCTCCAGCAGGCCGGCATAAACCAGACCGATCAGCCCATAGGAGAGATTGTAGGCCAGGCCTTTGAAACTGAGCACCGTGGCCCGGCGCGACGACGAGGCGTGTTGATTGACAAAAAAGCTGACATAAAACCCCACCATGTACAGGGCCGAAAAGGCCACCAGAGCGGGTACGAATCCCGTGATCGGCCAAAAAAAGGCCATGCCGGCCAGCCCGGCCAAGGCCGTGGCGGCCGTGGACCAGAGGCAGAACGCCGGCGAGCGGTTTTCGGCGATCCAGAGCGACAGGCGGGGAATGAACAGTCCCAGCAGCGCCATGACCGAACCGAGAAGCCCAAATACCGATTCGGGCAGCTGCACCATGCGGTAATATTGGCTGGCCAGGGTGATGACCATGCGCAGGATGCCGTCGAACAGCATCCCGAACAAGATCACGGCCAGCACAAAGGGAGTCTTGAGAATCCAGCCGCCCGTGCTCAAGGTGAGCTTGAAGGCATCCAACGCCGATCCGCCGAACTGCTTTTCGCAGGTGCCGTTGGCATCGGCACCGGTGCAGACCTCGTCCAGCCGCAGCACCGCGGCCAGGGTGATCAACGATAGGATGAAGGTCAGATAGAGGGGAAACCGCAGGGTCTGGGCCTGGCTGAACTGGTAATCGGATCCCCAAAAGGCGGCGATCCGGGTCATCAGATCGGGATCGTACACGGCGGCCCCCACGGTCATGGTGAGGATAAACATCACCGATCGCAGGCGCATTTGCACCTCCAGCACCCGTCCCCACTGATCGGCCATGCCCTTTTCCTGCAGGGCGTCATAGGCGATGGCCTCGTCGGCCCCGCTGGCGGCCGCTTCGGCCAACCCGCTCAGCACACGGTTGACCAGGAAGACGCCGAAAAGCAGGGGGACGTTACCCAGGGGAGCCAGGCACAAGATGGCCATCTCCACCACCATGGAGAGGGCGGCGAACACCAAAAGGCGCCGGCGGCCGAGGATATCCGCCAGGGCACCCGAGGGTACTTCGGCCATGACGATGGTCCCGGCCCACACCGCGTTCAGAATCGAAAACTGGGCCACACTCAGGCCGAAATCCAGAAACAGAACCGTAAAGATCGGATAGTAGAAACGGCAGTTGAAAAATACCCGAAAAGCGATGAACATGCGTACATTGTTGACCGCAAAGGGAGATGGGCTCGTAGCATGTCGATCGGTCGGCTTCAGTGTCGTGTCTTCCTTTCAGGGTTGCTGCTGATCGGGTGGGGATCGAATTCGCTGCCAGGCAGTCGATCCCGCAGCGGCCTTGTCGTCCATTGCGGGACGCAGGCCGGTGATTACAGACTCAAGGTAATACGCGATCGCAAACAGACAACCGAATTATTAACCCATACCACACAGGGTTCAACAGCAAATTGACAAAATCCGGCAAGCTCTATAGGGTAACTTTCGATATCGGGCAAAATAAACGTTTATGGATGGGCACTGCCTGCACCCACGGCGATGGATGAGGGTACATGACCAAGGAAGCGGTAGCCATATACTGGGATTTCGAAAACCTGCACGCCAGTATTTTCGACAACATCAACGGCGGCGGCAGCTATCCGAAACCGGCCAACCGGAACCGTCAGCAGGAGGTGCTGGTGGACGTCCAGGGGGTCTATGATTTTGCAACCACCTACGGCAACGTGGCCATCAACAAGGCCTACTGCAACTGGCACTGGTTCAGCAAATACCGTCAGAGCCTGCTGAAATGCGCCGTGGAACTGATCCAGCTGTTTCCCCCCGGCCCCCAGGCCAAAAACGGTGCCGACATCAAGCTTTCCCTGGATGCGGTCGAGGACATTTTGCGCTTTCCGCACATCTCTTCCATCGTCGTCGTCGGTGGTGACAGCGACTTCATTCCCCTGGCCCAGAAGCTCAAGGCCGCCGGCAAGGATCTCATCGGTGTGGGATGCCGAAACAGCACCAACCGCCACTGGGCCAACAGCTGCTCGGATTTTAAATATTACGAAACCTTCGCCCTGGCGCCCCAGTGCCAGGAGGAGGAGGCCGAGGAGGCCGTTGCCAAGGATTCCGTCGAACTGATCGCCAAGGCCATCAAGCAGATATCACTGCGAAACGGCGACAAATGGGTTCTCAAAGCCGCCATCCGGCCGGTGGTCAAGCGCCTGGACCCCACCTTTGACGAGTCCAACTACGGCTGCCGCAGCTTCGCCGATTTACTCAAAAAATACGACGAACGTTTCAAAATCGAACGGGGGGAGCACGATCATCTGGTGTGCCTGATCGATTGAACCCGGGTCGGAAGTTGTTTTCAGACTCCCGATCGCCGATGATCTCTGGTCCCAACCTCTCCGAGGAACATCGCATGCCCACCCACATAAGCCACCCGACCACCATCGCATCGGCCGGCAACCTTCCCAAACGCATCGACGAGTATGTCGGCCGGGTCAACTCCGGCACCACCGCGGTCAGCATTGCCCGCATGGTCTCACCGCCCGGTTGGCAGGAACCGGGACAGTGTCCCGAATTCGACGAATACACCGTGGTGCTCAAGGGACGGCTGCGCGTCGAGTCCGAAGACGGGGTCGTGGAGATCCGCGCCGGCGAGGCCGTGGTCGCCCATGCCCACCAGTGGGTGCGCTACAGCACACCGCCACCCGAGGGTGCCGAATACATCGCCGTCTGCCTGCCCGCCTTTTCGCCGGAAAGCGTCCATCGCGACGATGAAGCGCGCTGAGCCCCGGCAAGTCCTGATAGAAAGTTTATGCTCACCAAATGAGGATTTGTGACGATATTTATCTTGGCTGGATGTGCAGTCTGACCAGGAAGGAAAATAGCCATGGATGACAAAAAGGGCACCTGCAGCAATTGTCGGAAGCACCGCACGATCGTTACAACCAACCGCGATGAAAAACTCTGTATCTATTGCGTTTCGGCAATGCACCGCAAATTCGACCGGCAGCGCACCTGACACCGAAACGGATAGACGGTTGAAGTCGGACAGGCGGCGCTTTATTGTGATGGTATGGCCGAAAAAGATCGCGAGAAATGGGACGCACGTCACCTGGCACGCAAGGGAGGCATGCAGCCCTCCGCGACCGTGAAAAAATTTTGGCCGCTTGCCCCGATCGGCAAGGCCCTGGATATCGCTTGCGGCAACGGCAGAAACAGCCTTTTTCTGGCCGCCAGGGGATTTGATGTCGACGCGGTGGACATATCGACGGTCGCCACGACCCGCCTGGCAGGCCAAAGCCCCCGGATCACCGCAATCCAGGCCGATCTTGATACCTGGCGGATTCCAGATCGCCGCTACACCCTTATCGTGAACATCCGCTTCTTGGACAGGCGTCTGTTTCCCATGATCATCGCGGGCCTGCGGCCCGGCGGCGTTTTGATCGTGGAGTCCTTTATGGATGACCACGGAAGTCGCTACTGTCTGAAACCGAACGAACTGATCCGGTCCTTTCGGTCGTTGCGTATCGTGTATTACGAAGAGAAGCAGACAGACCACAGCGAAAAATTCGATCAGACCGCCGCGCTTGCCGCAGTCAGGGTGGATTCGCCGTTAGGCTGATCGTCCAGGCTGTCATTGCGAACGGATCGTTCCAATGCATCCAGACCTTGCAGGGTTAATGGAAAGTCGGCCAAGAGCGCTTCCAGTTCATCGATGTCGCGCTTGATGGCCAGTATTTCACCGTTGGTGGCCTGCTCTAAAGCCCGTCGCGCCAGCAGCCGGGGCAATTTTTCCTTCAAGTTTTGAAGCCGCTCCTCGGCTTTGGCCCTTTCCGTGGCGACCTTGAACTTCGCTTCTTCTATTTGCCCGAGTTTGCTGGCAACCTCATCGATTCCGTTCTGTGGGTTCACTGTCTCTTCAGATGGCATTTTTTTCTCCTTGTGACCTTTTATTATACCACAAATACCCGTGAAATCATCCTTAAATCTCTTCCCTGACATTTTGGCTCCGGAAACATGGATCAGGCCCGCCGCTAATATCATGGCCTACGTTGAACGGCCATTGAAGGCGGCATCCGTCCATGCCCTCTTAATGAGGGAGAATGCGACTTCCTTTCGGCTTGTCCCGCCTGCTTGACATACCACATTGTGTTACTAATTTTAGATTTTACAGATCACGCCGTTTTTATCGTTCAGCGACTCTCGCGGACAACGCTCGCAGCGACTTTCACCAGCATTTTTGGGTATTTTTTCAACATTTTGGTAGTAAACCACACGGCCCGGAGTTCATCTTGAACCTGACGAGAATGATAATCCTATCGATGGTGCTGTCATGGCTGCCCTCGAGCGCATTCGCCCAGCGAGCACTCCTGATCGGTATCGATGAATACCAACATCATGAGGCCTACCTGGAAAAAAAAAGTAAAAAGCTGAATTTAAACGGATGTGTTGCAGATGCCAGGGCCTTTGCCAAGACGATCGAATCCAACTTCGATTTCGATGCTTCGGACATTAAACTGCTTCTCAACGAAGCGGCGACCCACGACAATATCCTGGCCCAGATCGATGGTTGGCTGGTCAGCGAAACGGTTCCCGGGGAGATTGCACTTCTGTTTTACAGCGGGCACGGTTTTCTGATGAAGCAGTCCGGTGGGATGCAAACCGCCTTGTGCCCCAGTGACACGAACCCCTTCACCCTCGAAAAGCTATTGATGGCGGACGCATTGGGAAAACGCTTGAGCGCACTGCAGGGACGTACGTTGATGGTGATCGTGGATGCGTGTCACTCGGCCGCTGTGTTGAGAAGTCCCACCAAGATGGCCCATATCGGCGCCCGGGCCCGATTTTTTCCGGTCGAACAGCCCGCTGAGGAGACAGGGACGCTCCGGATGCGCAGCTTGAGCTTTTTTGATGAGATCCACAGCGACAAAATTTTTCTCGCCGCCTGCGCACCCACCGAGAAGGCATGGGAACTGCCTATCGAAGGCCGTACCAGGGGTGTTTTTACCCATGCCTTGATCAGCGAATTGACCAGGCACGAGGGCAAAATCGATTCATCCACCATTCAACGGTTGGCAACCGACTATATTGGGTCTTATGAGTTGCCGCAGCACCCGCAACTCAAAAGCAACTCCATGCTTGAAAAAGCGCTCTGGCGGGATCTGCTTGTCAAGGAGCCTCAAAGCCAGCTGGCCGCCCTGGTCGACCCGGCGCCGCCATTCAAGGTGGACGTCTGGGTTGGCGAGAAAAACAAGCGGGCCTTCAACATTGGAGATCGCCTGGTTTTCAAGGCAAAAAGCGAAGCCTCAGGGTATCTGTACCTGCTGGATATCGCCCCCGATAAAAATGTCACCTTGCTGTTTCCAAACCATTGGGACCGGGATAATTTCGTCGCGGCGGGCGCCACGGTGACGGTTCCCAGTGACCGGTTCAACTCGGAATTTATCGCCTCGGCCCCCAAAGGGATCGATACCGTGATTGCGGTCGTCAGCACCCAGCGATGGCAAGCGCTCGAGGACATAAGATCAAATCCTGACGACGTTTTGTCCGTTTTAGACAGCGATCAAATCCGCAAGGTCGTCGGGAGCGCCCTGACCCGAAGCCCGCTTCGAGACCCGCAGGTCAGGCAAACAGCGGCCATGGACGCCCGGGAAAAGGCCGCCACGTGGGCGCTCGGCAAGGTTGAAATTAAAATTCAATAGAGACCGGCATGGTTGGATAAACCAATTAAACGCGATCGGGCTGAAGAGATGCCAATGAAAAATGGAACCACCACAAAATGGCCTGCCGCGGCAACCAAACTGGCCATTGCCCTGGTCTTCACAGTGGTGGCAGCCTGCACCACCCCCGTCGATCGTCTGCAAGTAGAAGCAGACGCCACGCCTCCGGCAGCGATCCCGCAGATCAATGCCCGCGCAGACGACTTTATCGTCGTAGACTGTCTCCTGCCCCCGCAGGTCCGCCAGTTGGGGAAAATGACCTACCTCACGCCTCGCCGCCCCGTAAAGATACCGACCGGAGAGTGCCAAATCCGCGGGGGTGAGTACGTCGCCTTCGATCGGGCCAATTTTGCTACGGCACTGGCCATCTGGATGCCCATGGCGGAGCGCGGGGATGCTGCCGCCCAAACGTATGTCGGCGAAATCTATCAAAAAGGACTTGGGGTCGACCCCCGCTACGACCTGGCCGCGCAGTGGTACCAGAAAGCCGCCCATTCAGGGTACCGCCGGGCACAGATAAACCTTGGTTTTCTTTATGAAAAAGGGCTTGGGGTCCCCCAAGACAGCCGGACAGCGTCGCAATGGTACCACCGGGCAACCGGCCTTGACACACCAATCGCGATCAACCAGGCAAATCTGGAACCGCTTGAGCGGCTGGAGTTGGACAGGCTCCGCCAGGAAAATCAAAACACGAGCGGACGAATCGCACACTTGGAAAACAGCTTGCGCCAAACGCGGACCGACTTGATCGACTCCCGGGACGCCCTCGAAAACCGGCAGGCAGAAATCAACCGTCAGCAGGCCGAAATCTCCAGACTCAAAGCGGATCTGATTCTGCTCGAAGAGAAGGAGCGAACCGCGGCCGGTCAACAATCAGAAGCGCTTAGGCAGGCCCTCATCGAGAAAGAAAATCAATTAATCGACCAACAGGAAAAAGCCACACGACTGGCCAACACCTTAGCCTCCCGCCGGTCAGAAATTGAGGGCTATCAACGTGAGTTGAGCCGCCTGACCGATGTCATCAAAAATTTACCGGGCCCCAAAGTGGAAATCAATGAGCCCCAAATCATCGCGACTCGGGGGATAACGGTCGCCCCGGTCTCGCGCGAGGCCGATAGCCGGCGCGTCTCCGGGCGGGTGTGGGCGCCGGCCGGAATCTCTGAGTTTGCCATCAACACCCTCCCGGTCCCAGTGGATCCGAATGGCTTTTTCTCAACCACCCTGCTCAGCGACGCGAATGCAGAAGTTCCGGTAGTTGTAAAAGCGGTGGACCAAAATGGCAGACACCAGGAAGTTGTGTTCACAATCAAGCCGCAGCCGGCGCCATCCGGGAAGGACAAGCGCACGGCTGAGTTGAAATCCATTGAATTTGGACGCTACCACGCCCTTGTGATCGGGAACAACGACTACCGCGCGCTCCCACGCCTTAAAACCGCTGTAAACGACGCCACCATCATCAAGGATGTGTTGAAAGACAAATACGGCTTCCAGGTCACGCTGCTTCTCGACGCGGATCGAACACAGATTCTATCCGCCTTGAACGACTACCGCAAATCGCTCAGCAAAGCCGACAACCTCCTCATTTACTATGCGGGACACGGCGAGCTGGTGGTAAAGAGCAACCAGGGCTACTGGCTCCCCGTGGATGCCGAGCCCGACAACACCGTCAACTGGCTGCCGACTTACCAGGTCACGGAGATCATGAACCTGATTGCCGCCAAGCACGTAATTGTCATAGCAGACACCTGTTACTCCGGAAGCCTTACGCGCTCCACGCTTACCCGACTCGATTCTGGCAAAACCGATGAAGAGTACCAGAACTGGCTGAAGCAGTTGGCCAAAAACCAGTCCCGAATCGTCCTGAGTTCTGGTGAACTCAAACCGGTCCTGGACAGCGGCGACGGAACGCATTCGGTTTTTGCCAAGTCGCTGATCGAAATCCTGCGCGCCAACGATGAGATCTTGAGAGGCATCGATCTCCACAGTGAGCTTGCATCCAAAGTCGTGGCCATGTCAGAACGGTTGGGATTCATTCAGGTCCCGCAATACGCGGGTCTCACCAGGGCCGGGCACGAGTTTGGTGATTTTTTATTCATCCCGGCAGACTATTTGAATCCATCAGGATGACGGCGCAATGGCGGCGTTGTGCTTTCAACGGCCGTTGATTACGACTTTGATTAGGCCAGCGGAAATAAATAAATCCGCCAGAATTGCGCCGGATGTGTGCCGATCTTCAAGGCGCCACAAATGAAAGCGTATTGGAATACGTGACATTTTGGGCAACGCCGAAGACCGGCGCAAAGACAAGCAAAGCGGTGGATTTATTTATTTCCGCTGGCCTTAACTCTCTTTCCCTGGAGGAAACGATATGAACATAGCGATAACCAAAATATCACCAGGAGAGGCCACTGAGGGCGGCCGTCGAACCACTTACATGTCAACCACCCTGCAACACGGCCGGTTCGGCATTCTGGCAACGGTGCTGCTGAGCTGCAGCATTTTATTGTTGTCGACGACATCCGCCACGGCCCAGCAAGTGCTCGAAGTCCCGATCAGGCAGATGTCCAACGCCGTGGAAGCGCTCTGCCCCCAACTAAAACAGAACAACCAGAACCTGACCGCCGCCGAAACCGACGTTTGGTTTCGGTGTGCAGAGCTTAAAATAGCCGCTGGAGACAGTTTCGAGGACCTTTCCAGCGACCAGAAAGTCGGTCTGTTGAACATGCAAAGCGAAGAGACCAATACCATGGGCCGACTGACGGTTGAACTTTCGGCGACGCAGTACACCGCCCTGACCGGGCGTTTGACGACGCTGCGTCAGAAGGTCGGCGGCGGTTCCATAGCCGTCAACGACGACGTCATCGGGGATGGACGATTGCTCTATGCGGGACCGACCTTTGCGTCGGCCCAGGATGAACCGACCCATGCAACGGTGGAATACGGCCGGTTTGGTGTCTTCTTGTCCGGGTCCGGTGTCAGTGGGGACAGGGATGCGACGGAGAGGGAAGCAGCCTTCGATTTTGACGGATGGGACCTGGTGGGAGGCCTGGATTACCGCTTTGCAGATGCGTTGTTTGCGGGAGTCGCCGTGGGCTATTCGACAACGGAGACGGAAATCGAACAGAATTTCGGCAATATGGACGTAGACGGGTACGGATTCTCGTTGTACGGAACCTACTATTTGAAAAACTTATATATCGATGCCATCGGGACCTATGCCCAGCGGGATTACACCACCGTCAGGAATTTAAACTACACCGTCCCCAAGTTTGCCCAGGATCCAACGCCGGGCCCGGTTACCAGCGTCAACCAGTCTTTTGTCGGCGATCCCGGTGCCAGGGATTACGATCTGTTCTTGGGCGTTGGCTACAATTACTACAAGCGAGGGTTCAATCTCACACCTTACGTGAACGTGCGCTATATTGATTCACAAATCGACGGGTATACCGAGCGCAACCAGAACCCCAACACCGACTCGGGCTTCGGCCTGCCGCTGGAGGTTGAGGAGCAGTCGATCACCTCTTTCACGTCGCGACTTGGCGGTCAGCTCTCTTACGCCATCGGAACCCAGGCAGGGATTCTTACCCCATACTTCCGCTTCGATTGGGAGCACGAGTTCAAGAACGACGAAAGGACGTTTCAGGCCCGGTTTGCTTCCGTAGGCGCCCAGTACGACGGCACCAATGTAATTGATATAACAACGGATGCGCCCGATCAAGACTATTTCAACCTGGGCGTCGGTATGTCCGCCACATTCCCGCGCGGCGTCATGGCCTATATTGACTACGCCACCCTGCTGGGCCTTGCCAACACGACATCTCACCGCCTGGCGGCCGGGATTCGATATGAATTTTAACGCCCCCTGCATTAGGAGTGTTACTATGCCCATTAAGCCGAAGTTCCTGCCAATTGTATGTCTCGTGGCCCTTGCCTTGTCGGTTCATCCGGCCACAGCCCTCTCGGCGATGAGCCTGCTTACGCCCGAGGACGCGGAACAGTTAAGAATTACGGATCTCGAGTGGCAGGAGATTCCCATGCACCGCAGCGCCTTTGACAATGGTCCCCAGATTCAATTCAAGGACCCCAAGGCAAGAACAGACGAATCTGGGATTATACTGGAAACCACTTCACCAACCGACATGTGGATCAGTTTTGAGGAAAACCTGGCACCCGTGGATCCGGCGACCCTCGAAGTCAAGGTGTGCAAAAAAATCTTCTGTCGATCTCTCAACGACAAATTATCAGAATATCTAATCGGAACGGATCTAAAAGCCAAAAATATCGCTATCCCCAAAGGGAACTTTCACATTACCATCGCCATTGCAGATCAACAGGGAAATAAAACGTCACAGGACTATTTACTGAAGGTCAAAGAGTGAAAGCGGCAAAATGGGAAATGGTAAACCAATTAAAGGGGATCCCGTCTCACAAAGAGGCGGTTTATTCGATGCCATGAGAAAAAATGATATCCATTCAAACCGGAACACCGTGGTGAGTTATCGGGCACCGTGGCCCGCATGCCGCCTGATGGTTCTGCTCGTTTTCCTGTCGTGCTCGGTGTTGACAGGTTGTGCCACTGGTTCCAAACAGGACGCCGTCGACCCGGAAGACCCAAACATTCAAAACGCGGTCTACTTTCTCGATTCAGCCAGCTTCGACAACAAACTGTACAAAATGCTTGCCGAGGCACCACCTTCGGTCACGGTCAAATTCCCGCAGACAGTCACACTGAATGAGATACCCAAGCGACTTGACCGATGGTTCTACAAAGTGGAAAAATTCGATGGAGAAGTTAAACTGGAAGTGGATCCTAATTTCTCATCGAAAGGCATCATCACCGAATTATACTCCATCGTCATCGGGATGTATGTGATTGTCCGCGAGAAGGCATTGTACGACCCGGTCAGATACTACAACGCGACCCTTTTTTACATTCCCGGTTCCGGTGAGATATCCAGTTTGGTTTTCCTTCATAAAAATTCGAAACCTTAACCACAATGCTCTTCGCAGGGAAGCACATCAGGATCAAGGAATTCTTTGAGACTGCCATCCACTTCAGTTGGCCGCAGCCATGCGGTGGCCACATAAGCGTCATGCTGGTCGGGCGTGCGTAGATCGGTATCCATTCCAGTGTAACAAACGAAATAATCACTCCCAAGCTGTGGTAGATTTTCACGATATTTTGCCATTATTTTGTTTTGTCCAACTATACCGTATTTTAATCCTATTTGAATCAAAAGGTAGCATTGTCTGCATAACAATTTAATCAGCGGCCCGACCTGTGGGCTCGCTGAATTTACAGATTATGCGATCTCTCTCATCCATTATGGAGCATGAACAATTCCACGTAAAATATCTATGGAAATATCTTCATCCAAAAGTGGCCAATGTATCCCGTAGCCTGAAGGTTAAATTTCAAAATTGTTCTTTTGTTCCTCCGAAGCTTGCTCAAGTATAGGCGATACTTCCTCTGATTGAAATCGTTTCGGTTCTCCATCAATCGTGATATATAGGAAACTATCTTCAAATTTAAGATCACCGACGATTCGTCGGAATAACCCCGCCGGCTCGGCTGGCAAAAACGGTGAAGCACATCGAGGCGGCGCGGGCGGTTGGGGATGAAATCAAGATTTTGTTCTTCAACAAAAAGACTATGGGCGGGTTTTCGAGGTTTTGATTAGTTGGAGGAGAGAGTTATTATTTCTATGTTTGAATCATGAACCAATAATTTGGAAACAGCCCCTAAATTCCGTTTTTGGACAATAGTGAGGATCAATATAAGGCTAAAAGACGTTTTTCCGCCTCGCTGGTCCCGATCAGAACCATTTCATCGCCATTTTCCAGCCGAAGATCGGGACCCGGGCTTATCTTCAGGTTATTTTTCCTGCGGATGGCGATAACACTGCAGCCTGTTTCCTTCCGGATCTGGCTGTCTGCAAGGGATTTTCCTTCCAAAGGTTGAACCACCAACATCCTGAAGATGTTCAATCCTTCTGCGAACATCAGTATTTTATTGGGCTTTAGCAAGTTGATGATTGTATTGGCACCCATGGAAGCATGGGACATGACCAGGTCGGCTCCTGCATTGTGAAGCTTGGATATACTGCTGTCCAGGTTAGCCCTGCTGACAATCTGGATGTCAGGTCGAAGCTTTCGACAATAGATGGTCAGGTAAACATTTATAGAGTCGTCATGAGTGGTAATGATAACGGAAGATGCTTTTTTGATGCCCGCCGTGTTCAATGTTTCAAGGTCAGCGGCGTTTCCCTCGATATAGTTCCTGTCTTTAACTAATCTTTTGTTTTTTTCCACAACTGTATAAGAAATCTGTCTTTCTTTCAGGGTTTTTGCTGCGGCCTGCCCGACACGGCCGCCCCCCAGAATGAGAACCGAGGCATCTGTGGCATGATACTCACGGTAACTTGAAAAGACTTCATCATACTTTTCAAGTTGTTTGGCCGATCCGGCCAGTAAAAGCACGCTTGTGGCATTGATGCGAGTCTGTGGTCGGGGTGTTTCAAACATGCCTCTCTCCCAGAGTCCGACAACGGTTATCCCGGTTTTCTCACGCAAATTGCTTTGAAGAAGTGTTTTTCCTTCAAGCTGGGTTCGCATGGCAGGTGCTTCGGCAATGAGAAGCTTATCAAATGTTCCGATAACGTTTGCGCCCATGTTCATTCCCAATGTTCTTCTGGCCAGGGATTCTCCAAGCATCTTCATGAATTGAAACACATAGGTGCTGCCGGCAAGCTGCAAAATATCAATGGAGTGGTCAGCATCAGCATTGGTCACAATGGTTGTTTTTTCAGACACCTCTCTGGCAGTAAACGAGATATCCGTATTGGTCATATCATCATTGTTGGCAATCAGCATGGCGGCATTCTGTAAACGAAGCCGTTTATAAGTTTCCGGATCACCCAGTTCCCCCCTGACTACCTTGAAATTTAAATCGTACAATTCCAGAGCATGCTGCAAATCAGGGGCAAGGAGCGCATATTCATAATTGTATTTTTCCAACTTTTCGATAAGGTTTATTGCCAGCGAATCAAAGTTTGTCAATATCACATGCCCATGTGTGCTTTCCGGTAATTCCCGTGGCGTTTTGGCCCGGGACTGGGCCTCCAGCCATGGACCGTAAAAAAACTGGATAAACGTAAAAGGAAGCATCACAAGAAGAAACAGGATACCCGTCATCAGAACAAGCATGGTGAATGCCTTGCCTAAGTCGCTTGAAAACGTTATGTCTCCGAAACCCAGGGTGGACATCACCGTCAGTGTCCAATAGAAACCGGTAACCCAACTGAACTCCTTTTCCTCAAACAGCATGATGAAATGGAACAGGACGCTGTAGATGACCACCAGCATGGCCAACACCAGAACGAACCGTAACAAAAGCTTAAAGTTCCTTTTGGTGGTTCTGCTTCGTGTGAAGTATAAAATCTGGGAAGGAAGAAATTTCATGATCATAAAGCCTTTCAGCGGTTTTAATCTAATCTGGAGCATGATGACTGCAGCTTGTCCAGGGCAGTCTGTGCAAGACAGCCAAAAAGCTATTTACACCATGCCCCGGCCAGATTCATGTTTCTATCCAGTATACCGCTAAGTATTAGGATTGTTTGCAATCCCAATCACCACTACATATTGGGGCGGCTGAATTTCCTGTCCATTGCAGATTACATTGGGAAAAAGGAACTGTCACAGAAATGTTGCAACCTGAGATTTATTGAGAACATTTAACCTATCGGAATTTTGGGAATCTCCCGGATATGTTATGGGAATCCCCACTGTACCACCTGAGCCTCCGTTTTGGCAAGATTTCACCGATTGTGATTATTTTAAAAAATCGTTGAAAATTGCCGGGGCTGATATTTGCAAGGTCGTTGGCTATCTTGATCAGTGTCCTGCATGCACTGATGGGAAACAGGGACAACGTTGAGCTGCTTTGTGGTCTCCCTGTCAGTGTATATTCAATTGCTCGACACTCTTGGTTACTTAGAGTCTATAATTTCTCGGCCACGAGAGGTGAAAGATATTCCTTGGGTCGATTGCGTACCTATCATTATCGATTCAATGATTGGCCGGTTAACAGGTTTATCAGAATGCCACTCAACAATAAAATTGGCCCCAGATCCCCCGCTTTTATCTTTCTGTGGTATGATATAACGTGAAGATTCTAAGGGTTTCAATGTTACTGGTTTATCGATGTACTTTTTTAATAATTTTCCTTGTGTCTCGTAATAATCGACCAGAGTGATTTCAATTAGATGCACAGGGTCGATGTTTCTAATGCTCAATGTCACCGTCAATAAGAATTCCACCTCTTTGTTACCGCTATAGATATGTGAATAGGCAGGCACATACATCCGCTGTCCCTTTGATAACTCGATTTTGTTGTCAGCAGCGTTCAAAGAAGAAAATGAAAACAAACAAATGATTAACAAAATAAAAAAATGCTTAAAATATGTTGCCATGGTGACTCCTTGATTATTATAACTTCAATATCAGATAGGCTTTTAATCCACAAAATTTGGATAGTTCAATTGTCCATAACGAGATTTACTATGCTCTAAAATGATGTCTGGAAACCAAGTATTAGCTTGGTGGGGATATATTGAGATCATCTTGCCAATTGGGAATTATGGGAATTCCCCTGATATGCTATGCATGGGCCTATTGTTTTGGTTCAGCGGCTCCGTCCGCTGGAGTCGGTGGTTATGCATTCCATCAAATCATGGTTGTGAATCTCTCAACATATATCGATTTTTGACACCGAAAATTTCGGACTCAGAAAAAACTTTAAACCCGAATTTCTCATAAAAGCCTAAATTTTTATCCAAATCTGTTTCTAAGTATGCTTTTGCCATACAAGCATCCACTTCCTTACAAAAACGTTCCATAAGTATGGAGCCAATACCTAATCCTTGATGAGTTGGCAGCACGCCAATCGGACCAAGATGCCAATGTTGTTCAACCGGATCATGTTTTGCCCATTCCTTAAACCAGACAGATTTTCTAATATCGATATCATTTTCATCTGCAAATATATTTGGGGAGTCAATTACTTTGACAATGCATGACTTCATTCTCATGACTCCGATAATTTTTTCTTTTTCCTTTGCCAGAAAGACAAATCCGGGCAGGTTGTTGAATAGTTCAAAAAAAATATTTTTTCGATTTCAAGACGTTCCATTTCGCCATTACCCAGAAATACGCCAATATGGTGTGGATTGTTAAGCATGGCAACGCTTAAAACTTTTGCAGACTGCTGGATTTCATTTTGTTCCATAAAGGAAATCTGAGGGCTGCTCATATTCAATCCGTAAGTCATTTGAGGTTTTTATTGATACATAACTTTTATTGGTTTACATTCAGAGTGCTGCAGATCTGGTGATATATTGAGAGTACCTTACTACCCAGGCCCTTGTCAAAACCTAAGATTACCAAACGAAACCTGTAGATATCATATAATTGCATTGTGTTGGAGAGGTATAGCAGGTTTCGGGCGTTTTCGTGGAATACCCGATACGCATCTGCGTGGACGGAAAGATTTTGGCACGCGATCCACCTGCGAGCTTATTGGGATGTGATTGAACGATCAGGTCTTGCCAGCCGTATTTGCGCTCTTGTTCGTGACTACGCAAGCGTACGCCGGCGGGATTCAGAAAGGTAATTACAGAAACATACAAAGGAAACAGTAAAACGAGAATTATAGGAAGTGCTTTGGATCTAAAGAGAAAGGAAGCAATAAATCGCCATTACAAGGTCCTTTGAAATGAACTAAAACAGCTTATACCTTAAGCAGGTTTCGGGAACAGTTAGATTGGAAAGGAACTTTTCCCAAAGTTCCTTTCCAATCATCGGGAATTTGGAGGTGCCAACGGATTATGCCGTTGAACTTCCCTTGGCAACTATATTCTATTTCTTATTGGCGAAAGGCAAGATTCTATTAGTACCCAAAAAAGAACTATCAATTTTAGGTATTTTTATCAAGTGCTAAGAGGTAGGTCCTGAGATTGATTTTTCTGCCAGCAATACCAAGTTTTTGCCGAATCGATATCCTCTGGTTTTTTATGGTTTTGGTGGAGAGGTTTTGCAAGAGGGCTATCTCTTTTGAACTTTTGCCCCGTTTTACATAGTTGGCGACTTTGATTTCTGCCGGGGTCAAACCAAGCTGAGGGATTGACAATTTCATTGTCAATCTTGAGGTGACTTCGTGCAGGTTTGTTTCGGCCAAGTTTAATAGTGATTGTTGATTGGTGGTTAGATTGCCGTTTTTCAATTTTCTCAGGTACGGTGATACCATCTCCTTGATGTTGAGGAAAATGCTTTGTTCCAAGTCCAAATTGTCCCTATTACGCTTTTTTAACAAAACATTCAGCGCCGCATTCATTTGTTCCAGCTCTTTGGTCTTGCTTTCCAATTCACACTCATGAGCTTTTAAATGCTCAAAAGCATGCTGTTTTTCGGTGATGTCGATCATGATGCCGTTAACGTATCGGTTCCAACCATCCGCTCGCGTCCCACCGGTTGCGATGGCATGAATCCATCGCCATTCCTTTTTTCCTGGATGATAAGTTCGGTATACCTGATCGAACCGTTGTGTTTCAAATGCCTGCTGGTTTTCCAAGTTTAACCTATCAATATCATCGGGATGAACAGAATCGAACCATGTCTCAAATTTCATCGGTTCCGGTATCCCTAAAATGTCCTCAAATGAGGGACTAATAAAGACAACCCGCAGCGAATGGGGTGAAGTTGGATCGTACACCAGCCGATAGATGGTAAAGCCTGTTGCACTTTCCATTAGGGACTGCAAGTGCTCTTGGCTTTTCCTTAGTGACTCTTCGGCACTATACTGATCCGTGATGTCTGTGTCGGCACCTCGATATCCTATAAGCGAACCTTTTGAATCGATCAAGGGAACACCACTGGTAAGCAAAAACACCAGTCTGCCATCTTTGCGAATATTCTGATTGATGAATTTGCGAAAGGGTTTTTTCTTTGAAAAAATTTTGAATGCTTTCTTTCTTAATTGCTCTTTTTCATCCGGGTGAAAGAAATCATGGAAAAGCTTGCCAACAACCTCATTCGATTCATATCCTAAAACTGATTTAACAACAGGGCTTGAATAGGTGTATCTTCCGGTCGAGTCTATCTCCCAGATCCACTCCAGTGCATTTTCGGCAATATCCCTGAACCTTTCCTCACTAACCTTGAGCTGTGCCTCAATTCGTCTATGTTTGTCAGCCTCTTTTTCAAGCAGTTGAACTTTCTTAATCAGTTCCTCATAGGAGGGCCTTGGTTTCATATTAAAGGTCCTTTTTTAAAAACAATACTGTTCACATAGAGCCCACCTTCATCAACAATTCGCTGGTGCTTTTAGTGAAATTTTAGACATTATCGACAATCAATTAATCAATAAACGATATCACGATTGTTCAAAAACGATTCTGTAACTATACCCTAAAGTAGACGATTTTCAAAAGAAAAGAGTCCTCTAAAATTGGGTAAAGGACTCTATGAGCAAGCATAGCAAAAAATACCGGCAAAATGAACTAAAAATTCGACGTATCGAAGCCACTTCCGACCGGTTGACCGGAAGGGCAGGCCTGGCCCTGTTCGTGGCCTATCTGCACGGCATTGAGATCTTCGGCTGGTTCGAGCGCTGGTTCGACGCCTTCCGCAAAAACCGCAAAGGCCTGGCTATTGTGGCGTTTTTTAAGCAGGTGCTGTGCTTTTTCGTTGACGGCACCAGCCGACGGTTGACCTATTTTGATCAGCTTCGTGAGGATGAAGGGTATACTGTTATATTGCGAACCATTCGCAGTCTGGACAGGATGTCCGATCCTGAACAAAAAAAACAGACTGAATATGTGTCCTCTCTTCTGTCATCTCCCATTCTTCGTTCAGGAATGTGTGCTGTATAATCAAACTGCCGTCGCTCTATATTGCTTCGACGTTCCACAAGGGTTTTCAATGAATTTTTTCTATGTCTGTCCATCAGATCACCATATCCTTCAATGAAACATTCAATCTCCTGTTAATTGCATCATGCGTAGACGTGCAGAAAAAATGAATGGATCGTAACGAGGGACATGGCGCTTAAAACTAATTGGAACTAATGTGATTGAGTTTTTTTCTGGACGTTGTGCACAATACTATACCACATTGTGGCATGTGTCAAAGTCCCAAGGCTTTCACCACCTTGAAAACCGACCACAGATCGGTCAACCCACCAAAAGCGACAAGGCCCCCGATATGGCAGGGCCTTGTCTGAAAAGAGTGGACGGGCAGGGCCAGATCTCCGCATTTTGTGGCCCTACCCCCTTTACGACATGCATTAAGCACCATCTGGTTCCTGCATGTCGCATCTTATAGAATTTATCGGCCATCAGCGCCGTTACTAAATGTCCAAAAAGCGACAAGGCCCCCGGGCAACCGGGGGCTTTTTTTTTGCGTCTACAGGGTGGAAATAATTTTAACCAATAAAAAAAGGGTCCCTAAAACCTCAGGAACCCTTATCTATGTAATGGCGGGAGCGACGAGACTCGAACTCGCGACCTCCGGCGTGACAGGCCGGCGTTCTAACCAAACTGAACTACGCCCCCGAAAATGTTATCAGCGTCTTAGCTGGTAGGCGGAACAGGGCTTGAACCTGTGACCCCCGGCTTGTAAGGCCGGTGCTCTCCCAACTGAGCTATCCGCCCGAATTTTTAAAGATATCCCCTTTCCCGGCCAGGGAGAATGAAGAAGCGCTTAGTTACCAATTCAACCCGACAAAGTCAACATTAAAATTGCTGGACTCTGGTTTTAGTTGATGGACAAGGAGTGCTGATCGGAAGAATCGCTGTCCAGCTGAATCGGCATGTCGTCATTGGCAAACAGCCGTTCACCCTTTCCGAGCACCAGTGCATGTCCCAATACCTCGTCCATGTGGTCCACCGGCACCACCTTCATCTGACGGGTCACCAGCTTGGGGATATCCTTGAGGTCTTTTTCGTTTTCCTTGGGAATGATCACTTTGCGGATCCCGCCCCGGTGCGCGGCCAGCATCTTTTCCTTCAGGCCGCCGATGGGCAGCACGCGGCCCCGCAACGTGATTTCACCGGTCATGGCCACATCACGCCTAACCGGGCGGCGGGTCAAGGCAGATACCAGCGATGTACACATGGAGATACCGGCCGACGGCCCGTCCTTGGGGATGGCCCCTTCGGGAATGTGAATGTGCAGGTCCAGGTTCTGGTAAAACTCCTTGTCAATGCACAGGTTTTCGGCACGGGAACGCACAAAACTCACAGCGGCCTGGGCAGACTCTTTCATCACGTCGCCCAGTTTGCCGGTGATGTTGAGTTTGCCTTTGCCGGGCATCGTCAAGGTCTCCACACCCAGCAACTCACCGCCCACCTGGGTCCAGGCCAGGCCCGTCACCAGACCGATCTGATCTTTTTCCTCTATCTGGCTGATCTTGAACGGCGGCGGCCCCAGGTGCTTGGTCACGGTGTTGGCGGTGATGATATGTTTCTTGTCCTCTTCTTTCTTCCGGTTCACCACCAGCCGGGCGGTCTTGCGGCAGATAGACGAGATCTCACGCTCCAGGTTGCGGACCCCTGCTTCGCGCGTGTAGCGTTGAATAATCATAAGAATGGCGGCCTTGGAAAAAGAGATGTCTGTGGCCTTGAGACCATTCGCCTCGATCTGCTTGGGCACCAGGAACGCTTTGGCGATGTTGTATTTTTCCAGCTCCGTGTAGCCAGGCAGGCGGATGATCTCCATCCGGTCCTGCAAGGGCAGCGGGATGTCCGGCAAGGTGTTGGCTGTGGTGATGAACAAGATTTCCGACAGATCGTAATCCATGTCCAGATAATGATCGTTGAAGCTGTAATTCTGCTCCGGATCCAGTACCTCCAGCAGCGCCGATGAGGGATCGCCCCTGAAGTCCATGCTCATCTTGTCGACTTCGTCCAGACAGAACACCGGGTTGTTGACCCCGGCCTTTTTCAGGGACTGGATGACTTTTCCGGGCATGGCGCCGATGTATGTACGGCGATGCCCACGAATCTCGGCTTCGTCGCGCACTCCCCCCAGCGACAAACGCACGAACTTGCGCCCCGTCGCACGTGCAACGGATTTGGCCAAAGAGGTTTTACCGACGCCAGGCGGGCCCACCAGACAGAGAATGGGGCCGCGCAGCTTCTTGACCAGGGTCTGCACGGCCAGGTATTCCAGAATTCGTTCTTTGGGCTTTTCAAGGCCGTAGTGGTCTTCGTTTAAAATCTTTTCCGCCTCGATCAGGTCATGGCGAATCGAGCTGCGCTTGAACCATGGCAAACTGATCATCCAGTCGATATAATTTCTTACGACCGTGGCTTCAGCCGACATGGGCGTCATCATCTTGAGCTTTTTGAATTCCTGGCGAGCCTTGGTGGACGCTTCCTTGGACATGCGCTTGCGCTTGATCTTCTTTTCAAGATCCTTGAGCTCATCGCCCATTTCATCTTCGGCGCCCATCTCTTTCTTGATGGCCCGCATCTGCTCGTTCAGGTAATAGTTCTTTTGGGTCTTTTCCATCTGTTCCTTGACCCGCCCCTTGATGCGCTGATCCATCTGGAAAACTTCGATCTCCAGCTTGATCAGCTTGACCAGCAGGGAAAGACGCTCGACCAGATCGACCGTTTCCAGCAGCCGCTGCTTACTTTCCAGCTTGAAGGAAAAATGCGACGCGACCGAATCGGCCAGTTTGGATGGATCGGTAATCGCCGCAACTTTGGCCAGCAGTTCCTTGGAGATACTCTTGTTAATGCTGGCATACTCGCTGAATCCGTCGGTTACGCCGCGAACCAGGGCTTCGATCTCGATCGCGTTGCCAGGGGTGTCCGGCAGCACGGACAGTTCGACCTCAAAAAACTCGGGGTTGGCGACGTAGCGCCTGATACGCGCCCGCTGCACGCCCTCGATCAGGGCCTTGACGGTTCCGTCGGGCAGCCGCAGCAATTGCAGCACGGTCCCGATGACGCCGACCTCGCAGATGTCTTTCTCTTTGGGGTCGTCGACACCGGCGTTTTTCTGGGTGGCCAGAAAAATGCGTTTGTCCTTGTTCATGGCGCTGGAAAGCGCGTTGACGGATTTGTCACGACCGACAAAAAGGGGCGCCACCATGTGCGGAAAAACCACAATATCCCGCAGGGGCAGCAGGGGCAGCATCTCGGAAGATGCCTCCAACTCCTGGTGCTTAAAAAATTTCTGTATATTTACCATAAGTTATCGCTTATCTCGATTCCTGCCGAGGCGCGAATGCGTCGCGGACTATGGGTGTCAGGCCTGTTTCTTGGAAGGTTCATAAAGCAGGATCGGCTCTTCTTTCTTGAGCACCACCTCCTCGCCAATCACACACTCCTTGACATCGTCCTTGGATGGAATGTCGTACATAATCTCCAGCATGCAGGATTCCAGGATGGCCCGCAACCCCCGGGCGCCCGACTTTCGTTTCAGGGCCTCGTCGGCAATGGCCGCAAGCGCACTTTCGGTGAGCCGCAGGTTGACCCCTTCGATTTCAAACAGCTTCTTGTACTGCTTGATGAGTGCATTTTTGGGTTCCGTCAAAATCCGCACCAGGCTTTCGGCGCTGAGCTCATCGAGGGTGGCGATCACCGGTAAACGGCCCAAAAATTCGGGAATCAGGCCGAACTTGATCAAATCTTCGGGCTGAACGCTGCGCAGGGTCTCGCCCAGGCTGCGTTCGGTCTCCTTTTTCACCATGGCGCCGAAGCCCATCAGTTTGCTGCCCATGCGCCGGTTGATGATTTGCTCCAACCCGTTGAAGGTACCGCCACAGATGAACAGGATGTTGGAGGTGTCCACCTTCACAAAGTCCTGCTGCGGGTGCTTGCGGCCGCCCTTGGGCGGAACGCTGGCGGTAGTGCCCTCGATTATCTTGAGCAGGGCCTGCTGAACGCCTTCGCCGGAAACATCCCGGGTGATGGACGGGTTGTCCGATTTGCTGGCGATCTTGTCGATCTCATCGATGTAGACGATACCGCGCTTGGCCTTCTCCACATCGTAGTCGGCATTCTGCAAAAGGGACAAGATGATGTTTTCGACGTCTTCGCCCACATAGCCGGCCTCGGTCAGGCTGGTCGCATCGGCGATGGTAAAGGGAACGTTTAGAAAACGGGCCAGCGTCTGGGCCAGCAGCGTCTTGCCGCAACCGGTGGGTCCGATCAACAAAATGTTGCTCTTTTGAATCTCCACGTCACCGGAATTGACGTTGGAATCCAAGCGTTTGTAATGATTGTAGACCGCCACCGCCAGGATTTTCTTGGCCACATCCTGTTCGATGACGTACTCGTCCAGGTTGGTCTTGATCTCATGGGGAATCATCAGGTTGTCGAATTCACCTGACTCTTTTTCGTTCTCTTCTTCGATGATTTCGCTGCACAGCTGGATACACTCGTCGCAGATGTAAACGGCCGGGCCGGCGATTAATTTCTTGACCTCTTTCTGATTCTTCCCGCAGAAGGAGCAAAAGAGGTTGTCGTTGGATTCATCTTTCTTGGCCATCTCATTCCTCCGTATCGGTCAATTGATCCAGGTCATCCCGGTTGGTGATGACATGGTCCACGATGCCGTAGGTCTTTGCCTCCATACCGGACATGAAGTTGTCCCGGTCCGTATCTTTTTGGACGTCTTCCATGCTTTTCCCGCTGTGGCGCACCAATATCTCGTTCAAGGCGTCTTTCATGCGCAGGATCTCTTTAGCTTGGATGGCGATATCGGACGCCTGCCCCTGGAACCCGCCCATGGGTTGATGGATCATGATCCGCGCATGCGGCAGGGCGTAGCGCTTCTTTTTAGCGCCGGCAGCCAGCAGCAGCGCGCCCATGCTGGCGGCCTGTCCGATACATACCGTGGTCACATCGGGTTTGATGTATTGCATGGTGTCGTAAACGGCCAGACCGGAAGTAACGACCCCGCCGGGTGAATTAATATAAAGGTTGATGTCCTTGTCCGGATCCTCCGATTCAAGGAAAAGCATCTGTGCGATAAGCAAGTTGGCCACATCGTCATTAATGGCGGTTCCCAGAAAGATGATGCGATCTTTCAGGAGCCGTGAATATATGTCGTAGGCCCGCTCCCCCCTGCTGGTTTGGTCGATGACCATTGGAATTAATGCCACTATCTCGTCTCCTTAACCTCTGTTTCGTTACCATGGTGAAAGTGTTGCGGTCAATGCGGAGCAGTGCTCAACCGATGAAACGAATACAACCAATGGACACCTTCATCTGCTGGCAACCGGCTGGTTTTTTCGGAGCGCCAAGCACAAGCAACGGCTTTATTCTTGCACTTCGGAAGCCGATTTCTCCGGCGTTACCGATTCAATGTGATTCCTTTCCATAATAAGCCCAATAGCCTTTTTTTCAAGTAAGGCGTGTTTAAAATGGGCCATCTGGTCGCCGCTCTTTTCGTAGATACCCTTGACGACCTCGACCGGCTGTTTGTATACGGCGGCCATCTGCTCGAAGCCCTTGTACAGCTCGTCATCCGTCAGCTCCAGCTTTTCCTGCTCAATGATCTTGCCGAGAATCATCTGGCGTTTGACCTGCTTTTCAGCGGTACCACGGTATTTTTCCGAAAGGCTCTCCCGGGTAATGCCCACATCCTCAAACGTCTTGTTATTATAGCTAAAAGAGCGCTCCGTGTCAGCAATGATGCTTTTCAGCTCGTATTCCACGAGCATGTCTGGGACCTCGAAATCGACTTTTTCCAATATCTGACTGAAGGCCTGCTCGTTGAGCTCTTGCTCGGCGCGTTTATCGTAGCCCTCCGTCAGATTCTGCTTTATCTTTTCGCGGACTTCGGCAATGGTGGTGAAGGGTCCCAGCTGCTTGGCCATCTCATCGTCAAGCTCGGGAAGCACCTCTTTGCGGATTTCATTAAGCGTTACCTTGAAATCGACCGTGTGGCCAGCCAGCTTTTTATTGAAATAGTCCTCGGGAAAGGTAATCGTGATGTCCTTTTCCTCGCCCGCATTCATGCCGACAACCCCTTTGTCGAAATCTTCGGCAATGTGCGCATCGCCAAGCTTCATGACAAAATTTTCAGTCTTCGTAGTCTCTTCGAAAGGGCTGCCGTCCTTGAACCCTTCATAATTCAATTGCACGAAATCGCCGTTCTGGGCCGGCCGCACCTCCTCGATGGGCTCACGCTTTGCCAGATTCTGCTGCAACAATTTAATTTGCGCCTCGACCTCTTCCTCGCTGGCTTCGTAGTTGGATCTTTCCAATTTTAGATCCGTGAAATCTATATCGCCTATCTCCGGATGAACTTCAACCTTAGCGTCGAAGCGGTAGGGCGAACTTTTTTCCAGCTGGGGCGGATCCACTTCGGGTGAACCGATGACCTTCAATTCTGTCTCCTTCAACGCTTCAACGAAGGCGTCCTGGATCAGTTTGCCGGCGACATCGGCATGGACATCATTTTTATACATGCGCTCGAGGACCCCGCGGGGGGTCTTGCCCGGCCGAAAACCTTTGACCTTGGCGGTCTTCTTCAGGGTTTTATAGGCATCATCCAGCGCACGGGTAACATCCTCTTCGGGGACTTCGATGTGCATTACTTTCTTTACGGAACTGCGATCTTCCACGGTAACCTTCATAATTTTCCTCTCCGATTGCTGAACGAAGCATGTGGTGGTACGTTAATGGACGCTGAACGAAACCATCAACGATCCGATTCAGGTTAAAAAGTAAGCGCCCCGACGCGACATGCATCAGGGCTTGGTTGATCCATTCCCGGATTTACGAATGTGGTGCGAGAGGGGAGACTTGAACTCCCACTCTGTCGCCAGAGCTGGATCCTAAGTCCAGTGCGTCTACCAATTCCGCCACTCTCGCGTTATTTCATTAAAATCATTGACTTGATCACATGCACACCTTGCCAACAAGCAAGCCCTGACAGCTCTTTGTAAAAAAATCAAATTTTAAGAATAATAGTGGCCTACTTTTTTGTCAACAATTTAACGGCATGCAAAACGGTGCTTGAGCGGGTTATCTCTGGTGGACGGAGCTTCACGGGCCAGGATATATAACCATTTATATTTGCATATTATTTCGTGCCATTACAAAGTCGATCGTCCCGACAGGCAGGGCTAACCCGTCGGCAACTAAGGGCGCATTCACACTTGCGAACGTTCAGCATCAGTGGTAAGAGGCACAAAAAAAATCGGGGCGTGGCGCAGCCTGGTAGCGCACCTGCTTTGGGAGCAGGGGGCCGGAGGTTCAAATCCTCTCGCCCCGACCAACAATTTCAATGGTTTACAGGGTTTCTGTAGGCCATTTTTTATTGGCAATTTCGACAGGGGGCCACTTTGGGGGCCATAATTTCAACGCTTGGATAGTGTGGCTACCTACTGTATAAGCCCTCACCCTTGGTCCTATTCCGCCCCTAAGGTCCGCTTGAGGGAGGGGGCTTGACCTGACAATGCTATGCTTGTTATTTAGCATTTGTTCACATCTTTTATGCGCTAAACATTAAACCGTGCAGACAATTGAGGGTTGGTTTCTAACATGTATCTCTTGTACGTTGATGAGAGTGGCGACACAGGTTTGGTTGGTAGCCCAACTAGATATTTTGTTTTAAGCGGTTTCGTTGTGCACGAACTTAAATGGAATGACACGTTAAAATCAATAGTTCAGCTTCGCCAACACCTACGCAATCGTTATGGCTTAAAACTTAGAGAGGAGATACACTCTACTGCATTTATCCACCGGCCAGGAGGATTAAGAAGGATAGTCAAGTCCCTTCGTTTACGGATTTTAAGGGAGGCAATTGATTTCCAAGCTGCCTTATCAGATATAAACATTTTGAATATCGTCATTGATAAAAAAAACAAGGCAAGCAATTTCGATGTGTTTACCGCTGCATGGCAGGCAATGATACAAAGATTTCATAACACAATTTCCTATAAAAATTTTCCCGGCCCACAGAATCCTTTAGATTTTGGGTTACTTGTTGTCGACCAAACAGATGAAAAGAAATTACGTAATTTGGCAAGAAAGATGCGACGGTACAACCCAGTTCCAAACACGGGGGGAAGCGGATTCAGGCCGTTACCAATTTCAACGGTTATAGAGGACCCAGTTCATAGAAATTCATTGCATTCATACTTTATTCAGTTAACCGATATCAATGCATTTTTCCTCTACCAATATTTATCAGCCTGCAAATACATTAAGAGGAAGGGGGCTAAAAATTACTTCAAGCGACTGGACCCAGTTTTATGCAAGGTAGCCAGTAAAACTGACCCTTTTGGAGTTGTTTTTCTGTGAAATAAGATGGTGAAAGGAAAGGGACCCCTTCGGGCCCCGGAGAATCCTACTGTCGAGTCTAGCTCGAGGTCAGATTCTGTTTTAAATTTAAGCTATTGAAAAACGTCTGTCAACAATTAATTTTATTATAAATATCAATCAACTATATTGATCACAATCGTTTCATTCAAATTAAATCACTAAAAAAACACCAGTGTCTTGACCGTCCACCTCATGTGCTGACTTTATTGATATAATAGGAGCATCCACCATGGCAATAAAAGCGAAATCGCTGATCATACCCGCAATATCCGCAATTAGACCAAGCTCAGTCTGAAAAAATCTGTCCAGGCAACCGAAAGCCTGCTGGAAATCATCAAGTCAACCCTGGAATCCGGTGAGGATATTCTGGTTTCCTGCTTCGGCAAGTTCTTTGTGAAGGAAAAGGCGCCGAGAGCAAGGCGCAATCCTGCAGCTGATCAACGCAAGGATTTGCCGGCCAGGCGGGTGGTGACGTTCAAGTTGTCCAAATGCTGCGGGCGCGGGTGAGCGGTGGTTGACCCAGATTTGGATGATATCACCAGCGGCGGGATTTGGTGATTCGTTGGAGGGATCAGTGAAATCCGCCGTCATTTTTTACCTGTGATAGCAAATTGAAAGTCAACTAATCATAGGAAACGGCCAATCACCAGAAATTGTGGTCAGCTATTTTTTTAAAAGGGCTTTTTGTGAATAGCGGTTACCTTGAAAATTCGTTTGCCCTGATTTGCTGCAGATATCAACCCCATCAACGAAAAAGCAACGCCTCAACACTCCTCAAATTTTGTTTCTCTTGAGTTTTGTCGCCATTTTAAGTTAGAAATAACATTGGAATGAAAAACGACCACCGGTTGTTTTGCCATTGTTGTAGAGCGGCATGAAATTTCGATTCGAATTTTTGATTAGAGCTACTCCTATTTGGACAAAGGAAAATGAGAAAGAAAAAGCCAAATATATCACGCATCGGTCTAATCGCGATTGGATTGATTATCGTCGGCCTTCTGTTTGCAACCAAAGGTCTGGCAGATGACCACCGCAAGGCAAAAGGTTGGTTTGAACGAGAGGAACAGCATCATTCGTCCCTTTTTGGCAGGAGATGACGAAGGCAACGAAACGGCAGGCCAAATGGCTGCATGGCTTCTTGTGGCAGCCAACCTGCCCGTTGTCTTGAGTCTTCTGATCAAGTGGACCAATAAGTTTGTCCCCATGGGGAACGGATTGAAAGGTGCGCTGGCCCGGTTCAATCGCTTCCAGAAGACGCATCTCATGCGATTCCATTATTTGATTAACCCGCTGGTTCTTGGAATCGCTCTGTGGCACTGGTTGTCATCCCGCTGCAAGTCCACGGCACTGCCGGAATGGGGACTTGCGGTAATGATTGCCCTGATAGTTTTGGGACTGATAATGAAATTCAGGCTGTGCCCCAAACAGCTTCGAAAAAGTGTGTATCGACTCCACACCCAGCCTCTGGTGTTTCTTGCCATGGTGATGGTGCTGACCATCGGACATCTGATTGTCGATTAATCTGAGAGGCTAAAAGAAAGGGTATTCATTGCCTATGTAAGACCGGCATCGATATCCATTCTGGATTAACGATGGGTGTACTATCGTCTCTCAAATTACCTACGCCCAAAAACACAACCTTTCTAAGGCCGGAAAAGTATCACCATGAAAGAAATCTTTATCACGCTTCTGGTCTGTGTCGTCATTTATGAAATTTTCGAGCACGTCATTCTGCCACTTTTCTGGACAATTCGATATCGCAAGCGCAAATCAGCCTACGGTCCGTCCGGCATGATCGGGAAGAAATGTGTGGTTAAGGAGTGGAAGGGTACCCATGGCAAGGTATGGGTTGGCGGGGAGTTGTGGAATGCAAGCAGTGATTCACCGATAATTCCTGGAAGTGAAACGGTTATCCAGGACATCAACAATTTAACACTGCTGGTTTCAAGGTCGGATCTGTTAGGGGAGACAAATGATTCCTAAGCACCTATATCGTCTAAATGAGTATCGGATATCCGAGTTTGCGGATGGCCGCTTATGGTGGGACACCCATTCCGGATTTGGGTCGCAAATTGGCGGACCGTGTTTTGTTTATGGGAGCATTTTACTGATTGGAACCCGGTGCAACGAGGAAAACGGATTTCTGAAATTGGAGTTTAACGGAACCCTTAAAAAACTCCCCTTGTGGAATAGAACCCGATATTTTTGTTTTGCATCCACTTTGTTGGATGTGTCTTCAGGGCGAAACATCCGCGAAGATCGATTACAGCAAAGGGTTTCTTTGTCCAGTATGACCAGCACCGGGTCCAAGACCATGATTGGTGATAATCTTGGAGCCTTTCGGCTTGGGCAATATCAGATTACCATTGCGCCCGACGGCGATATATCTTGGAAGAGCTGCGGTGGAACGAACCGAATTTTCGGCGGGCCTGTATTGATCGAATCCGATATCCTATTCATGGGTCCCAGAAAATTTGACGATCCTCAACAAAACAAAAGGGAATTTCTTCACTCCTTGCGTGCTCTTCCCCAATGGGATCGAACGACTTTTTGGTGCCGCAGCTCAGCCTTTAAGCCTGTATTGCCAGATGCAAAACCACTGCTGGCTCTATCCCCCCAGAAAAAATCGAGCATTCCCCAAAAAAAGAGAATGCCTGTCAAACGCCATCGATCGGAATACGTCAAACAGGCATGGTTCCAAATGACTGACTATTGTGCTGATTGGGTCGATGAGGTGAAGGCAAGATGGCCCCAAAGGGTTTGGCCAAAAAAGAAAAAAGAACCGTGCGATCGGGAATAAAATTGATTGAGGGCGAGCTATGATTACACACCAGTTTCTTTAGATATCAAATAATTTTTACGAGTGGTGATAAATTGAGTTATGTTGCGAGTAGCCTTATCCTATTGAAATCGTTACTATTTAGAATGCAGTCCATCCAAATCGAAATTCAATGTAAAAACAAGAGGTTCCTGACTATTTTCTAAATTGTACAAAAAACTGTCAACATAAAAATTATTCTCTTGGCGAACCTGTATGTGATCGGCCGCCAGATCAACGCCCGATTACAATGTGTCCAGCCAGGCCAGCGTATCCTGTTTCTCTTCCCAGCCGATCAACTCATCTAATTCGGGATCTTGACTGAGCAGTGACTGGTTGTACAGGATAAATTGCTCTTGTATGCTTCGTTTATGCGTCAGATCCATATCCAGATAAGTCATTGTAGATTGAAGGTTTGCGTGCCCCAATCGATTCTTAATGTCAGTAATCGAATCACCGGCGCAAAGCATTCTTACCGCACAGGCATGCCTGAAGCTGTGGACTGGATTTATGTTTTTGAGGCGTTTGGGGTCCAATGTTCGTTGAAGATACTTCCTACAGATTCGATTGATCCCGTGCCGGGTAAGACTGTCGCCGCGTTGATTGATAAATAGCTGCTGTCGAGACAAGGGATTCGGTTTTGTACGATGCTTGGCGACGTATGTTTCGATCAACTGAGCCGTTTTCGGCCACAATTGCATCTGCCGGTAGCGATCGGCCTTTCCTAAAATTGCCAATGTTTGATGTTCTGGATCAAAGTAATCCAATTTCAAGGTTGCGATTTCACTGGCTCTGGCCCCCGAGTCATAAAGCAGATGCAAAATGGTGTAATCGCGCATTCCCTCGGATTTTGAAAGATCAACGGCTTGATAGACTTTCATGATTTCATCCGGGTATAAAAACCCGATCAGCGGTCTTTGCGATCGTTTTTGAGGAATGGCCCGGATCATGTCGGCGATCTTTCTTTTTCCCGGAACCATAAAGTGGATCATTTTGGCCAATGATTTGATGGCTGCCAGGCGTTGGTTGCGGGTTGACGCTTGATTACCGCGCTGGGATTGAAGGTGGTCGAGAAAGTCCAGGATCACATCACTGGTCAAATGATCGATCGCCAACGATTTTATTTTCACGCCATGGTAGTCGGCGGCAAAGGGCAAAAACAGTTTAAAGGTATCCCGGTAGGCCTTTATAGTTTGCGTGCTGCAACCCTTGATGCGGGGCAGGTACTGCACAAAGTATTGATGGATGCAACGGTTTAGATTCATTGTTTTCGTGTTTGCACAAAGTCCAGCAGATGTTGACGCTGGTCGGCATCGATCATTTTCAGATAGTTGGCGGTATACCGGTATTCGACATGGCCCATGTAGGTCGCCAGGACCGGCAGTGCGTGTTGCGGCGACCCGTTCCGGGCTTTGATTTTCAACAGCGTATTGACCGCAAATGAATGCCTCAGGCTGTGGACGGTAGGGGCGCTGAAGTTGGTATGCCCGATGACCCGCCTGGGTTGATCGAGTCCAATGGTTTTAACCGCCTGCCGAAAGACCTGTCGGATTCGATTGGGACCAAGACCACCGTATTTGGACCCGGCCAACAGGTATGGATTGTGATGGTCTTCCCATAGTTTGTCACGCACCTTGAGATAGTTCTGGACGTGTGTGTCCACTGCCTTTGGTATCGGGATCAGCCGATCCTTTTTGAACTTGGTCTTTTCGATGTAAAGGGTTCGTTCCGATTGACGGTAGTGATGCTTCAACAATCGCAAGGGCTCCGATATTCTCATTCCGCAGTGGGCCAAAAGCAAGAAAGCCAGGTACACCGACAGATCCTTGATAAAGTATGTGGAGTCCTTACGAATCGCTTTACATACAGTTGAAAGCAACTGATCCGCTTGCTTGTCGGAGAAGATGAAAGGAATGATCTCATTTTTCGGTAAAAGCGGGATGTCTTTTACCGGATTGCTTGCATAGTCGCCACAACGCACCAAATAACCGAAGAGCGCCCGAACGGTGGAAAGGACTTGATCGATGGTCCGGGCTTCGACATTCAGATCGGCACGCAACTCAAGAAAGAATGAGGGCGTCAGCAAAACCGGCTCTTTTTCTCGTTTGGCAAGATAGCGATCAAAAGTTCTCAGATGTGAGTATACCGTTTTGGTCGCAAACCCCAACGATTGGCGGTAAGCGACAAATTCGTCGAGTTGTTTTGACAGATAGCTGTTAAAGGCGTTCATTGAAAAGCACCTTTCGCATCATCTCGATATGAATGTGCAGATACTTTTTCGTGGACTCAATACAGCCATGGCCCAGCATTTCTTTGACTTCGTATATGGAGGCACCGGCTTCCAAAAGATGTTGCGCGTACGTGTGCCGCAGCCAATAGGCGGTGCCGTCCAGACCGACGGATCGCATGCATTTGCGGATATGATGTCCGATGACATTGGAACTGAGCGGGCGATGGGACGGATGCAAGGTTAAGAACAAGGTTCGATGCTTGCTTTTGGCACGGCCGCCGACCAGGTAGGCGGCGATGGCCTTGATCACCGATTCGGGCAAGGGCAGTCTGTCGGGTCGGTTGTTTTTGCGGTATCGCAGGTAAAGTTCCGCCTTGCCGAAATTGATATCGTCCAATTTGAGCAAACCGATCTCGCAGGGACGCAGGCCCAGCATATAGCCAAGGTGAACCATGGCAGCGGTTCTGAGTTCACTGGCCGTTGAAAACGCTAATCCCGCAAACAGTTTTTGGATTTCGTCTTTTCTTAAAAACGTAGGCGGCTTGCTTCGCGCAAATAATGGCGGACCGGTTACCAGCGGTGCTAGATCTTTGGACAACAATCGGCGCTCACTGAACAAGTAGCTTAAAAACCCGCGTAGATACCCACGATAAATGCGACAGGTTGCGGTCGAATAGCCTTTGAGATAATCGGTCAGAAAGGCATCGATTTTTTCGATGCGCACGGTTTGCAGCTTGATGCAGTGTCGTTTAAAATAGTTGGCAAACGCCCCAAGTACGCGCCGGTTTGCGCCGATCGTTCGCTCAGGCGTCTGGTGGTACTTGCGCCTGTAGCACAGATAATCCTCAAACACGTCCGGTAAGGCTGCGGATGTTTTTTGTCTGCGTAGCGATGCAGTAACGCTTTTTTTGTCGTGAAGGCATCGTGATTGGATATTCTCATCCATCATTTCTACATCCGCTTGAGTAGCTGGTCGGCAAATCGGACGATATTAACCGGGTGCTCTATTGACTTGCAATCCGCTTGTTTTCTGGACGCCGACAATACGGGCGTTGCAGGTAGATCCAGCACTTGGAAAAGGGTTCCGTCAAAAGCGACCAGATCTTTGTCGATCAGACCATCCCTGGCGTTGATGTATTGGTCGAGATCGAGTTCCAGTAAGGTGCAGATGGCATCGTAGCTGTAAAAAGAAAGCCCGTAGCGGTCTGAGGCGATCACCAAAAACAGGTAGAGAAGCAACTCCTTTTGCTGCAAAGCGGCCAAAAAACCTTTGGAGAGAAAGCGGTGCGGGATAAAGCTGAACCCACCATTGATTTGTCTGATCCGATCAGGGTTGAGGATTTTCTTCTTTATCATATGGGACCACCTTTCCTGCCGGGTTAACCGTAGCCGCGACGGGGGAACGCCTCTACAATCCGGCCGCAAATACCGCAAAAATGGCAAAATGGCCCTTTGTCCACACGCCAGGCACGGTTTTTTATGCGGGTTAATAGCTTCATAGCCCACGGGCGACAGGATGTGGAAGTTGCATCATCCATGTTTTTTTCCTTTTTTAGATTATCCCCGTGTCTGCGGCGGTTTTCAGCTTCACAGTGGGTCTTTTTACCCTTCTTGGTCTGACGATATTTTCTTTGGGCCTTACGATGATTTTGGCGCCGCCCTGCGATGCGGCATTTGTCGCAACAGTAAGCCTGACCTCGCCAGCAACGCCGACAGACACAAAAAACCAAATCACACCACCGGCATCGGATTGCGCGCAGTAACAAGACGGGCATACCTCCGGCCTTGCAAACACCGGAAGCATGTATTAGAAAGGACGTAATGTGTGGGAGCTTCCGGATATTTGCGGCAGCTCTGTTTTAAGCCCGACGTTGGCCCTTCGGGCTTTTTTTATAAAAATGGTGACAAAATACCATCGAGGGGGCAAGAACTATTCTGGGCGATTGAGGGGGAATGAAAAAAATAAGATGGATTTTTATCTTTGCAGGGAATTAGTGGGAATAAAATAGTCCCCCAAACTCACAACATA
>CAWAUZ010000006.1:0-77666 GCA_963785365.1 uncultured delta proteobacterium
CCATCGGATTGATCGCGCTTGCGCATCGAAAAAAGGTCGCGTCGCCAGCCGAACGCAACCGTTTCACCCTCGCATGATTTCAGGCTGTGATTCAAGCCCAATTCGTGACTTCGAACGCTGACCGAGGCCGCCGTTCATTTCGACCTTCAGGTGCCAATGGACCACTATATTGTGTGTATAATCCATTCGAGTTGACAATAGTCAATCTACTTTTGGGCGTTGTAAAAATGTTCAACTTTCTAAACAACCTCGACAACGACCTCCGCCAAGCTCTGCTGATACAGCTTCGCAACCTGTGGACCCACACCTCCACGGCCATCGAAGGCAACACCCTGACGCTGGGCGAACCCGCATTTGTTCTGGAAGAGGGCCTGAACATTGCCGGCAAGCCCCTCAAAGACCACCAGGAAGTGGTCGGCCATGCCAGGGCCATTGATCTGATTTACGATTCGATTAAAGAGGGTGGAGAGCTCACTGAAACGGACCTGTTTGCCTTGCACAAGGCTGTACAAACCGAGGTCATTGTTGACGTATACAAGCCTGTCGGCAGCTGGAAGAAAGAACCCAACGCCACAGTCGGCGTTGTCGATGAAAAACAGGTGATCTTTGAATACGCGTCACCTGACGATGTGGCCGCATTGATGGCGGACTGGTTCGATCTTAACCGGGAACTGATCTGCTCCATCAAGCCGGGTGACGACGAACAGGCCCTATATGCTTATGTGCGACTGCACATCGGTTTTGTCCGTATCCATCCTTATCTTTGGCGGGAACGGCCGTCTGGCCAAGCTGGTCGCCAATGTCCCGGTCCTCATGGCCGGCCTGCCGCCGAAAACAACAAGCCAGAAAGAGATAATCGTCCTACGTCATTCGCTCCAGAACCTTAACCGCCTTTATCGGGCTGGTTACCAAAGCGTTCGTATCGGATATTGTCTGATGAGAGGATCGGGTGTCAAAATGGTCAGTGAACGTTCGATGGCCTGACAGACCAACATCCTATCAAAAGGGTCTTTATGGATAAAAGGGAGGGTTTCGAGGTGGAATGTGTCCGCTTCATTCAATTCAAGTTGTGTGATGTGATGATTTTTTCGTTCTTCGGCAACAAACTGACTTGGTGGCATGGGTAGTGTAAGCTTGCCCATGCTGCATTTGATACCGATTTCCCAAACCGTCACGGAGCTGAGAAAGACAGTGTGCGCTGGGTTTCTGAAGCGCTCTAAAAATGGACTGCTGAGCTTTTCCGGTTTCAGTGCGACCCAAAGAAAAGAACAGGCATCCAGAAGAAAACTCATGCGTTTTCACCATAAAAAGATGCAATTACATCATCCGGCAGCGGCTCCAGGCATTCATCCGTCAATTCAAAGTCCGGATATTTTTTCCTTGCAAGTCCAACAGGCCGCGCTTTTTTCAAATTTCTTTTTATGGGCTTAATTTCAGCGATAGGGATATTGCGTTTGCACACGATAACGGTTTCACCTTGGGAGACCTTATCAAGGTATTTTGATAAATGGGTCTTGATTTCATTGATGTTTGACTGGATCAAGATAAACACCCCCTATTTTAGACTTGATTAACGTTACTGACTATAAATTAGACCAGAAAGTTGGTCATGTCAAAGGGGATATCGCAACGATGTATTCTGAAGATGAATTGATTGCCCTTTCTGCCCTGCAGCACATCTACTTTTGCGAGCGGCAGTGTACCCTGATTTACGTGGAGCAGGTGTGGGTGGAAAACCGGTTCACGGCCGAAGGGCGAATCATGTGCCCCTTTTTGTCGCCCCTCGTGCAGGGGCGTGGATTGAATCCGGCTGGTTGACACCTGAGCGTTGCACGTCGCGGCCACTCGGATTTTACTGGGCATCCGATACCGTTTTTCTACGCCCATCAGCACATTGAATTATCAAAATCGACATGAAGGCCACCCACTATCTTCTTCAGCAATGCGACTGCACCACTTGTGGCAAACGGTTAAAACAGCACTGCCATCGAAGGTGACTGCCGGCTACGGCCCGCATCGTAACGCATTCAGCGGTGAATTGAGCGGTATCAAGACGTGGACGCGTGAAGAAAAATCAGGTCGCTTCATAGGTCAGCACCCGGATGATGCCGATCGTGTCCCCGTTCGCACAAGTCGTCGTATCCGAGACGGAGATCACCTTTTTAACACCACGTTGTTCGACAAAGGCATTGATCTGGGCGTCCAGGTCGCTCAGTTCCTTCATGGCGTGCATGGCTTTGAGCTCGTTGGTGAAGGTTTTGACTTTGATCATGGCTGATTCTCCTCTATTTTACCGCATGGGTAGTTGAGCATCGGGACAGGTACCTCCTGTGTTACTGTGAAACCGCTTCAAATTGACGCTGCATTGAATTATAAAGCCAGATCGGCTGTTAAACAACCGGCAATGCATCTGTGATTGCATCGCTTTGGTGGCCGCTTCCGAAAGAGCGGCTGCCGGCAACCGGATTTTCAGGCCAATTGACCATGCTGATTCAGGCTGCCATCATCGCCTTCGCCGCCCTGGTCCACGGGACCATCGGCATCGGCTTTCCCATGATCGCCACACCGCTGCTGTCGCTGTTGACCGACGTGAGGACGGCGATCCTCCTGCTGGTGATCCCCACCATGGCGATCAACGTGGCCAACATCCTCAAGGGCGGCCGCTGGGGCGACAGCCTGGCGCGCTACTGGCCGCTGGCGGTTTACGGCATGATCGGCAGCCTCGTCGGCACCCGGATGCTCATCGTCGTCTCTCCCGAACTGTTCCGCCCGCTGATGGCGGCCGTGCTGGTGCTCTACCTCAATGCCGGGCGGATCGGGGTCGGCTTCACCTGGATCCATCGGTGGCCACGGCTGGCCTTCGCCGTTTTCGGCCTGGCGGCCGGGATCCTGGCCGGTACGGTGAATGTCATGCTGCCGGCCCTGATCATTTTCGCGCTGGAAGTGCGCATGCCCAAGACGGTGATGATTCAGACCTTCAACTTCTGCTTTCTGTTCGGCAAGCTCGTGCAAGGGGCCGTCTTTGTAAACGCGGGTCTCATGACGGCCGAGGTGCTGTCACTGTCGATCCCGCTGGCCGGCCTGGGCCTGGTCGTTATGCTGCTCGGCATGCGTGTGCGCGACCGCATATCGAGCGACCTTTACCGCCGCTGGCTGCGTGTGCTGCTGGCGGTGCTGGCGGTGCTGCTGATGGTGCAGTTCGTCATGGACAGGTGACTGTGTGGCCATCCTGGCGGGTTGATGGCTCGGCGGGGGCTACTGCTCGATCGGGAAAAAGTAATCCTGGCACGACTGGCAGATGGCCGAAATGCGGTATTCCATTTCCGCGCGGGCACTGCGGAAAAAGGTTGCCGGCTGATTGCAGATTTTACACATGTGGTGTGCCTTGGCATTGGGATTCCGGGCGACCGGATCGGTTTCAGCCAGCACGTCGATCAATTCCTGAAGTCTACTCATACGCAACCGCACCTGTCCACATATCCACTATCGTCGGATTCACGATACGGTTATCGGCACCAATCGAAGGAACCTAAACACGGCGGTGGCCGCTAGGCCAGGCGGCCGACCAGCCGCATGGCCAGCTGGCGGATATGGCGGTCATCGGTTCCGCAGCAGCCCCCCAGCAGCTTCATACCCAGCTCTTTTTTCAGGTCCCCGACCGACCGGCCGAACGCTTCCGGTGCTTCCTCGACCAGGTGATCGCTGTTGTCCAGCTCCTCGGGCGCCAGGGCGGCCGTGTTGGCCAGCAGGCCGCAGACGCGCTCCCTGACCTGGGCGGACGAATGGGTTTCGTGCAGTAGTGCGGATCGGAATATGGACGCATGCGTGCAGTTGATCAAAAACGCCAACGGCGCCGGGTTGACCTGGCCATCGATGGCGGCCACGGCCTCCTTGAGCGGGGTGTGGTCCAGCAGCGTGCCCTCGCTGCGGGCGATAAAACTGATGATGTAAGGCGTCCCGGTGGATGCCAGTGCCCTTGCCAACCCCAGCGCTTCGTCCATGGCCGGCAAGGTGGCGGCCAGCAGGAAATCGACGCCGGCCGCGGCCAGCTTTTCGGCCTGCCAGGTGTGAAAGGCCTGGGATTCGGAGGCCGACAAGGCCTGGGCCGGGTCGTAGGCATCCCCCCGGCAGCTGAGCAGCCCGCAGATGGCGACGTTTTCGGCATAGGCGCCGTAACTGTTGCGCAGTGAATCGAAAAACCGGAAATTGTCTCCGTTGACATCCCGGTCCGCAACCCCGGCCGCGGCGATGCGTTCGCGGCTGGCGCGCCAGGTGGGGGTCGAGAGCATCAACGGCAGGTCGAATTCGGCACCGATGTTCAGGTACTGGCGATACATGGCTTCCAAAGCGGCTCGCCGGGCGTCGTCGTAGATGAAGGCCGAATTGACCAGGTGCGGATCGAGTTCGAAATCGGTTTCGCGGCGCAGCCGTTCGATCACGGCACCCTCACCGAGTATGTGGGATGCCTGCGCCAGCAGGGAGGGGAAGGGGATAGGGCTCATGTTTGTCTCCTGCGGCCGACTGGGGCCTTGCCGCCGTCAGGCTCCGGTGGTGTCCACCACCATGGCGGCGGGATGGGCGGCCAAGCTGGGACCGCCACTCAACCCTCAGGCTGTCTCTATTTTGCGGTTGCCCGAGTACGCCAGCGCGGCGGTGATAAAACTGTGGAACAGGGGGTGGGGGGTCATGGGCCGGGATTTGAATTCCGGGTGGAACTGGCATCCCAGAAACCAGGGGTGATCCGCGATCTCGATGATCTCCACCAGTTCACCCGAGGGCGCCATGCCGGAAATCTTGAGACCGGCCGTCTGCAAGGGTTCCAGGTAGTCGTTGTTGAATTCGTAGCGGTGGCGATGCCGCTCGGAGATGGTGGCCGTCCCGTAAGCCTGGTGGGCCACGGAGTCATTTTCCAGTCTGCACGGATAGGCCCCCAGGCGCATGGTGCCGCCTTTGTCCGAGTGGACATCGCGCTGCTGGACGGTACCGGACTTGTCGTCGAACCACTCCTCCATGAGGTAGATCACCGGGTGGGGCGTGGCGATGTCGAATTCGGTGCTGTTGGCCCGCTCCAGGCCGGCCACGTGCCGTGCGAATTCGATCACGGCGATTTGCATGCCCAGGCAGATCCCGAAATAGGGGATGCCTTTCTCGCGGGCGTAACGGGCCGCGCAGATTTTGCCCTCTACCCCGCGCGAACCGAAGCCGCCGGGCACCAGGATGCCGTCGACCCCTTCCAGGCTCAGGTTGCAGGTGTCGGCATCGATGGTTTCCGAGTCCACGAATTTCAGATCGACCCGGGTCTGATTGGGGATGCCGCCGTGAACCAGGGCTTCGTTGAGGCTTTTGTAGGATTCGGTCAGATCGACATATTTGCCGACGATGGCGATGGTCACCTGGTAGACCGGGGCGTTCATCTGCCGGACCAGGGACTCCCAGTTCTCCAGGCGCGGCGAGCGGGTCCAGATGTTGAGCAGTTCAACGATCTTGTTGTCCAGCCCCTCCTGGTGGAAGAGCAGGGGAACCTCGTAGATGCAGGTGACATCCTTGGCCGTGATGACGGCATCGGCGTCTACATTGCAGAACATGGCGATTTTGGCCTTGATGTCGGCACTGAGCATGCGGTCGGTGCGGCACAACAGGATGTCCGGCTGGATCCCGATGCTGCGCAGCTCTTTGACACTGTGCTGGGTCGGCTTGGTCTTGACCTCCCCGGCCGTGCCGATGTAGGGCACCAGGGTCAGGTGGATGTAGATCACGTTGTCCTTGCCCACGTCGTTGTAGAACTGGCGGATGGCCTCGAGGAAGGGCAGGCTTTCGATATCGCCGATGGTGCCGCCGATCTCGACGATGACCACATCCACGTCGTTTGATGCCTTTAAAATGCTGTTTTTGATCTCGTCGGTGATGTGGGGGATGACCTGCACCGTGCCGCCCAGGTATTGGCCCTGGCGCTCCTTGGTGATGACGCTGTAGTAGATCTTCCCCGTGGTGTAGTTGTTGTCCTGGCCCAGCTTGGCGTGGGTGAAGCGTTCGTAGTGGCCCAGGTCCAGATCCGTTTCGGTGCCGTCGTCGGTGACGAACACCTCGCCGTGCTGAAACGGGTTCATGGTGCCCGGGTCGACGTTGATGTACGGGTCCAGCTTCTGAATGGTGACGGTCAGCCCCCGGCTTTCCAGCAAGGCGCCGATGGACGCCGAGGCCAATCCCTTGCCCAGGGACGACAAAACCCCCCCGGTAACGAAAATGTACTTGGTGTCATACCCCATTATACAACCTCAGCCGTTGATTTAATCCGGTGGTTTCACGAATTGGCGGATGCCGGAGCGGGGCCGGCATGTCGGTTTGACGATTTTTCGCGCTGTCACAGCGATCGAACATATGAATTGCGACTGCCTGTACCATATCAGCGCCCATCCATAAATGGTTATTTTGGCCGATCTCTGTGTTGCGTGAAATTTTTTTTCCTCGGAATATCAACTATATGCCTCCGGAAAATTTTTCACGCGCCTTGACCTCAACCAAGATTCCTCATTTCTGGGCGGGTACTTTTTAACCGCGCTGGGAAACCCGGCCGGGCAACTTTTTTGCCGGTGCGCGCATCCTTGTGCCGGCCGGCATCGGCTGCCATTTTATGGGTGGGCGCCGCTCACGGATCTGTGGCCACCGATGCCTTCAGCGCCTCAACGTCCAGATAATCGGGCGGAAGGGATGGATTGAGGCGAAGGCCCGCCACCCGGATCTCCTGCGTCAGGCGCCCATCGACGACAAAGACCACCTGAAAGGGAAACCAGCCGCTCTGGATTTTGCGCCAGTCGTAATAGAAAATTTCCATGTGGCGTGCCTGTTGGGCGGACACATCCCGATCCACCAGCAAAAGGCGCGCGGGAAGAAAGGTCTCTTTGTCGAGGGCCAGTTGAGAGACGCTTTCATCGGGGTAGCGGGCCCCGATAACGAACACCACGCTTCCGGCGATCCGTCCCAGACTGGATATGGCGGTTTCCACACCCAGCTGGTTGACCGTGCGCATCAGCTGCGCCCGGCTGCGGCTTCTCAGCAGGCGCTGGTAGCGGTCGAACGGATCCGCGTCGGACGTCAGGCGGCCGTCGATGACGGTGAGCGACCGGTCGCCGACCTCCAGGTGGGTGCGCTGGTGCAGCTCGAATAGCGTGTCCGCACGAAAGCGGTTTGGCATCACGTAAGTGGCGGTTTCATCAAAGACGCCCGGAAAGGTTTCCGGCGTTTGCGGGTAGACGATCCGTTTCTGACTTGTTTGCAGGGCGGCGATCGGGCCGAGGGCCCGGGCGGTCAGATCTAAAATGTGAGGACCTTCCAGGACCGCCGACCAGCCCTTTTCGGGCATCCCCGGCCCGACGAAAAGCACCGCCGTGATCAACAGGGCCGCGGCGACCGGCGACAACTGCTTTAGGCGACGGTTTCTGCGGTGCGGCTTCCAGGCGATCCTATCAGTCGCCAAGGAAGATCTCCCTGGCGAATTGGGCGCCCTGGCCCAACTGCGCTTCGATGCGGATCAACTGGTTGTACTTGGCAATGCGGTCGGAGCGCGACAGCGAGCCGGTTTTGATCTGCCCGCTGTTCACGGCCACGGCCAGATCGGCGATAAAGGCATCCTCGGTTTCACCGCTGCGGTGGGAAATGACGGTGGTGTAGCCGGATTGTTTGGCCATTTCGATGGCGTCCAGGGTCTCGGTGACCGTACCGATCTGGTTGAGCTTGATCAGGATCGAGTTGGCGATGCCGTCCTCGATGCCCTTGGCCAGGATCTCCGGATTGGTCACGAAGACATCGTCGCCGACGATTTGGATGACTTCGTCCAGGCGGTCGGTCATCAAGATCCAGTTGTCCCAATCCTGTTCGGCCAGGCCGTCCTCGATGGACAAAATGGGGTATTTGTCGATCAGCTTTTCGTAGTAGTCCACCATCTCGACGGCCGAAAGGGACTTGTTCTCCCCTTTGAGGAGATATTTTTTCTTGGCGTACAGTTCGCTGGCCGCCACGTCCAGGGCCAGGCCGATCTCCGTGCCGGGGGTATAGCCGGCGGCCGTGATGGCCTGCATGATGAATTCCAGGGCCTCTTCGTTGGTGTTCAGGTCGGGGGCGAAGCCGCCCTCGTCACCCACGGCCGTGCTCAACCCCTTGGACTTGAGGATCTTTTTGAGGGCATGGAAGGTTTCGGCACCCATCTGGATGGCCTGGGTCATGGAGACGGCGCCGAAGGGGACGATCATGAACTCTTGAATGTCCAGGTTGTTGGCGGCGTGCGCGCCGCCGTTGATGACGTTCATCATGGGGATCGGCAGGACCCTGGCGTTGATGCCGCCCAGATAGCGGTACAGGGGAAGGCCGAAGGCATTGGCCGCTGCACGGGCGGCCGCCATGGAGACGCCCAGGATGGCATTGGCGCCCAGTTTGGATTTGTTGGCGGTGCCGTCCAGGGCCAGCATGCAGGCGTCCAGGGCCGACTGGTCGGCGGCGTCCATACCGCGGATCTCGTCGGCGATGATGGTGTTGGCGTTCTCGACAGCACTGGCCACCCCCTTGCCGCCATAGCGTTTGGCGCGGGTGTTGCGCAGTTCCAGGGCCTCGCGTTTGCCCGTGGAGGCACCCGAGGGGACCGCCGCCCGCCCGTTGGCACCACAGGCCAGGACCATCTCCACCTCCACGGTGGGATTGCCCCGTGAATCCAGGATTTCTCTCGCCCTTACATCGATAATCTCCGTCATGGTATCATCTCCCCAATGTCTGTTCTCACCAGTGCCACAGGCTAGGCCCATGGCGATCGGCCATCTATCAAACTGTTTGAATTGTATGACTTTTAAGGAAATAGATCCTGAGCAACGCCGGTCGGGTGCCGCTTGACAATTTACCGGCAGATGTTACTCTGCTTGCCAGGGGATGTCAAGAAACGGCCGGTATCGGCCTTATTCCAAACACAGTGAATTGGAACGGCTTGGCCCAGGAATCGATGACCATGAAACCGAACGATCTGTATGACACCGCCCATCTGTTCGTTGCGGCACTGCGCGTGCTGGATCACCGTGACGGGTTGCCGCCTTTATTGGCGGATGTCTGTCGCCTGCTCGACTATTCGGACGAAAAGGGCAGCTACCTGCTCAACCGGTTCAAAGAGATGGGCATCGTCGACACGGTCAGAAGCGGATTTTCCGACCGCATCGTGGTGGGCGACCATCTGGCCATCGAAGCCCTGCCCCGTGACGTTGAAGAGAGCCGTCTGGAACTGGAGCTGAAAAAGTTCAAGCAGGGCAAGGGCGTCATGCAGGACAAGGTGGCGTCCATCAAAGCCGAGCAGGCCCGCAAGAAGCAGGACCTGTTTGCCGAGATCGAAAAAAAACTCAAAAAGAAGATCGACCGCAAGTCATAGCCGGCTGTTTATGCCTTGACCTCAACCAAAATAACCATTTATGGGTGGGCACGGTCTATTCCGCCAGCTTGCCGGCCGCGGACAGATCCGCCAATCCAACCGGATCCAGCAGGTCGATCGTTTTGCCATCGACCTGAAGCAGTCGCTGGGCGGACATCTTGGCGAAAATCCGCGACAGGGTTTCCGGAATGGTGCCCAGCAGGCTGGCCAGCTGGCCCTTGGAAATTTCCAGAATGACCCGGTCCGGGCACTGCTGCTCCTGCGCCAGGTAGATCAGGTAAGCGGCCAGGCGGGAGGGCACCTCCTTGAGGGAGAGGTTCTCGATCTGGATGGTGAATTCGCGCAGCCGCATGGAGAGCTCGCCGAGCATGTTCATGGAAAGGGACGGGTTGGCGGCGATCAGGCGCACGAAGGCCTTGCGGGGCAAAAAGAGAATCTGGCTTTTGACCAGGGCCTGGGCATTGGCCGGGAAGCGCGAGCCGGAAAAGACCGGCACCTCACCGAAGGGGCTGCCCGGTCCATAGATATGCAGAATCTGCTCCTTGCCTTCCATCGAGGCCTTGTATATTTTAACCTGGCCCAGGGCCACGATATAGAAGCCATCGGCCGCATCGCCCTCCATGAAGATCGACTCACCCCGTTGGTAATGTCTGCGTACGGCGATCTTTCCGATCTCATCGACCTGCTGCGTTGACAACCCGTTGAACAGCGGCGTTATCGCCAGAGTCTGGCTGATGGTGGTCATCGGCCGGCACCCCTTTCCGTGATTGAGATGTGCGTTGGTCCTCAGACTGATCCTTATTGATGAATTTTTTGATATAAGTCAAGGCGGTTGGGCCGATCGCAGCCTATAGTGGGCCCATACGGCAATGCCGACCGGTGCCGGTTGTCCTCATCGGCGGCGGCGCATTCGATTTTTCTTTGAAATATTGACTCAGGTCAATGTCAACCGACGCAGGAAAGGGTAGAAGATGATCAACTTATTTAAAAGGCTGTTTGGCGGCAGTGCGAACGCCGCACCGGTCGACGACACTCATCAGGACACTCAACTTCAAGGAGGCAACACCATGTTTTGTTTTCAATGCGAACAGACCGCCAAAGGCGAAGGATGCACCAAGATCGGCGTGTGTGGCAAGCAGCCCGACGTGGCCGCACTTCAGGACCTGCTCGTTTATGCTGTCAAGGGCATCTCCCAGGTGGCCGTCGAAGGGGCCACGGTCAATGTCAGCGACCCGGCCGTCAACCGGTTCACCTGCGAGGCCATTTTTTCCACGCTGACCAACGTGGATTTCGATGCGCAGCGGTTTGTGACCCTGATCGCCGATGCGGTCAAGCACCGCGAGGCCCTCAAGGCCAAGGTCAAGGCTGCCGGCGGCAATGTGGCTTTTGCGGACGGGCCGGCAACGTTCGTGCCCGCCGATGACCAGGCCGGCCTGGTGGCCCAGGGTGAGAACGTCGGCGTCAAATCCGACCCGACGGTCAACCCGGACATCCTTTCGCTGCGGGAGCTGATCGTTTACGGCATCAAGGGCCTGGCTGCCTACGCCGATCATGCCCGGATCCTGGGCCAGGAGGATCAGGCGGTTTACGATTACATTTACGAAGGATTGGCGGCAACCCTGGACAACGGCTTGGGTGTCGACGACTACGTGGGCCTGGCCCTCAAGTGCGGCGAAGTCAACCTGCGGGCCATGGAATTGCTGGACGCCGGCAACACCGGCACCTACGGTCATCCGGTGCCCACGGCCGTGCCCCTGGGTCCCACAAAGGGCAAGGCCATCCTGGTTTCCGGACACGACCTGAAGGACCTGGAGCTCATACTCCAACAGACCGAGGGCAAGGGCATCAACGTTTACACCCACGGTGAGATGCTGCCCTGCCACGGCTATCCGGAACTGAAGAAGTACAGTCATTTTTACGGCCATTACGGTACCGCCTGGCAGAATCAGGCCAAGGAGTTCGACGCCTTTCCCGGAGCGATCGTCATGACCACCAACTGCATCCAGAAGCCCAGGGACGCTTATAAGGACAATATTTTCACCACCGGCCTGGTGGGTTGGCCCGGAATGACCCACATCCAAGACAAGGACTTCACCCCGGCCATCGACAAAGCCCTGGAGATGCCCGGTTTCGCGGAAGATGTTCCCGGCAAGCAGGTCACGGTCGGTTTCGGCCGCAACGCGGTTATGGGGGTGGCTCCCACGGTCATCGAGGCGGTCAAGAACAAGGCCATCCGCCACTTCTTCCTAGTGGGAGGCTGTGACGGCGCCAAGCCGGGGCGCAACTACTACACCGAATTCGTGGAACAGGTGCCCGAGGACTGTGTGGTGCTGACCCTGGCCTGCGGCAAGTTTCGTTTCTTCGACAAGGACCTGGGCGACATCGGCGGCATTCCCAGACTGCTGGACGTGGGCCAGTGCAACGACGCCTACTCGGCCATCCAGATCGCCGTGGCCCTGGCCGGCGCCTTCGAGTGCGGAGTCAACGACCTGCCGCTCTCCATGATTCTCTCGTGGTACGAGCAGAAGGCCTGCGTGATCCTGCTCTCCCTGCTGCACCTGGGGATCAAGGACATCCGTCTGGGGCCCAGCCTGCCGGCGTTCATCACCCCCAACGTGCTCGACGTGCTGGTGAAAAACTTCAACATCATGCCCATCGGCACCCCGGAGGAGGACCTCAAGGCCATCTTGGGATAGATGTCCGTCCAGAAATGGCATCTTGCACCCGATTTCTGTGTTGGGCGACGGTTTTGAATCCTCGAAATATTTCATATATTCCTCCGGTTCAAAGCCACCGCCCGCCTCGAAATCGGGTACAACCTACCTTTTCTGAACCAACATGGATACCATCACGGTGCGGCTGCCGGGTGCCCGGCAGCCGCAACCAAAAAAGTAGAGACGGTGAACGGTTATGAAATGCCCCGGACAGGACACCCTTTATTGGAAACCCGGTGCCATATATGAGGTGCCGTGCCCCCAATGCGGTAGAAAGGTGGAGTTTTTCAAGGACGACACGGCCCGCAAGTGTCCCGATTGCCAGCACCGCTTCGTCAACCCGGAGATGGATTTTGGCTGCGCTGCTTACTGCCAGTATGCCGAGCAGTGTATCGGCACCCTGCCCGAAGAGTTCCTGCTCAAGCAGGAGGACCTGCTCAAAGACCGCGTGGCCATCGAGATGAAGCGCTACTTTCGGGGTGATTTCAAACGCATCGGCCACGCCGGCCGTGTGGCCCGGCACGCCGAACGCATCGGCCGGGCCGAGGGCGCCAATCCGGCGGTGGTATTGTGCGCGGCCTACCTGCACGACATCGGTATCGTCCAGGCCGAGAAAAAATACGGCAGCAGTGCGGCCCGCTACCAGGAGCAGGAAGGTCCGCCCGTGGCCCGCGAGATTCTGGAAAAGCTGGGCGCCAAACCCCCGCTGGTGGATGAGGTGTGCGACATCGTCGGGCACCATCACCACCCGCGCGAATCCGAAACCTTGAATTTCAAAGTGCTTTACGACGCGGACAGGATTGCCAATCTGGAAGACCGCATCAAGGAAGACGGTGCGTCGGTCGAAACGATGGCGGCCATTATCGACGAGACGTTTTTAACGCCAAGCGGCAAGCTGGAAGCCAAAAAGGCCCTTGATCTGTAGAGCCCATCCCAAAACAGGCCACGCGCCGGTTTCGGTAAAACCGGTTCAGCGGTCAATTCCGAAGCGGTGTGTTGAAGCAATAGATAAGCACAGGTGAGACCCATGAAAGTAACCCGAAAAATAATCGAAATCGACGAAGAGCGCTGCGACGGCTGCGGCAACTGCGTGATCGCCTGCGCCGAAGGCGCCCTGAAGATCATCGACGGCAAGGCCAAGGTGATTTCCGACAATTTATGCGACGGCCTGGGTGCCTGCATCGGCGACTGCCCCCAGGATGCCCTGAAAATCATCGAACGCGAAGCCGACGACTTTGACGAGGCCGCCGTCGAAAAACACCTGGAAGCCCAGGCTGAAAAACCGGAAGCGGCTACCATGCCCTGCGGCTGCCCGTCCACCCAGATCCAGCGTTTTGCGCCGGCATCCGGCTGTCAGCAGGCCAATGAGCCCACGCAGCTTCAAACGCACGGTTCGGCCCTGGCCCACTGGCCCGTCCAGATTCGCCTGATCCCGCCCACGGCGCCCTTTTTGAAGGGTGCCGACCTGCTGGTGGTGGCCGACTGCGTGCCCCTGGCCTTTCCCACCCTGCACCGCGATTTCCTGCAAGGCAAGGCCGTGATGGTGGGCTGTCCCAAGTTTGATGACGCCCAGGAGTACATCGATAAGTTCGCCGAGATTTTCAAAACCGCCGGCATCAAGCGTGTCACCACGGTCGTCATGGAAGTGCCCTGCTGCTCCGGGCTGCCCAAAATGGTGCAGCAGGGGATCGAGCGGTCCGGCGTCAGCGTACCCAGCCGGCAGGTGGTCATCAGCACGCGTGGGAAGATCGTCGAGGAGCACTAACCCCGCCCCCGGCCATTTCCAAAAATGCCGTCGCCTGATGCCGGGTGTGACGGCATTTTGGTTTTGTCAGGCAAGGATGGTGGGCTTTATTCATCGGGCCCGTAAAGGTGCACCGGAGGTGATATAAGGTGCGCCCGTTATGGAAGCGAAGCGGCAACGGGCTGGATGGCTATGGCAGGTTCTCATCCTTGGCAGCAGCGATGTTTTCAGCGATAAAGTCCCGCAGCATCTGCCCGCCGGCCAGATCCTGCTGGGTGGTGAATTCCGTTCCGCAGACCCACCCCGATCTGAAGTGCAATCGATCGTCCTCGTATCGATACTGGGAAACGTGGCGCGGGATTCCCACCACCTGGACCGACTGGTCGGCCCTGGCGATCATTGGTTGAATTTGGGTGCCGATTTCGATTTCATCGGGTGAATCGATTAAAAAACCGACCCCGAACTCGTTGATGTTGAAGATCCGGTAGGATTTACCGTTGATCGATATGGTCATGTCCTTGACCGAATAGCGTTGTCTGCGCCTGTTTCCCAAACCCGGATCCATATCGTCCTCCCGTGCGCTGATGTCGATTCCGATGCGCATCGTGCCGCCGTGCATCGGTTCATGAATAGCTTAACATTGCCATGTTTCAGGGATTTGATCAACCGCCGATCATGGCATCGACGATGCCTCCGAACAAAATCGGAGCGTGCCGGATCAGGGCGATGCCGCCCTTTCTATCCCTGTGGTTCCGGTGGGCCGTTGCGGTCAGGTAGACTCATGCAATCGGGTAACTTGCCGACAATATTGTCAACAGATGATGGTCGGCCCCTTCTCGACGATGTTGACCAGAGGTGCACGCCCGGTGGGTAATGGTGGTCGATCGCAAGCAGGCCTTAGCAACAGAGGAATAACGGGTGTCGACCCCAGCACAGATAGGGCCGATTATCGATCGGCTCGATTTTTTCAGTTCATTCAGCGCGCACGAAAAACGGCGCATCGCCTCGGACGATGCCTGCTTCAAGTCATATTCGCCCGGAGAGATGCTCATCCGCCAGGGCAGCCGCGACCGCAGCCTCTACATTGTGCTCAGTGGAACGGTCAGTGTCGCCAGCCCGGCGGGCGACACGATCCTGGCCGTTTTAGGCGCCGGGGAGATATTCGGAGAGATGGCCCTGCTGACCGATTCCCGCCGCGCTGCCAACGTCATTGCCCGGGAACCGGTGATTGTCCTGAAGATGGATCGCGGTCCCTTTGACCGGCTTTCAGTGCAGATCCGCGAAAAGTTCAAGGACCAGATTATCGCCAAATTAGTGGCCCGCCTGGACAGGGCCAACCGGCAGCTGGCCCGCTGTCAAACACTGGCAACGGAAAATGGTTTCCGCTTCCCGACGGCGGCGGCAGGGTCGACCGGTCGGCCGCGGCCGGTGTCGTCCTCGGCAGCCTTTCTTGCCGGGCGCGAACTGATTCACCGCATCATCGCCAGGACCCAGTCACTGCCGTCGGTGCCCGCGGTGATGATCAAGGTCCAGCAGATCGTCCGGCGGCCGGGCACCACCCCGGCCCAGCTCACCAAGTTGATCGAAACTGATCCGGCCATGGGGGTCGCCATACTCAAAGTGGCCAACTCGGCCTACTACGGATTTCGGGGTAAGGTCACCACGGTTCAACATGCGGCCGCCTTGTTGGGCGCGCGGCGGTTGGCGGAATTGATCACAGCCATGAGTGCCGGCGAACTGTTGGGACAGGCCATGGCCGGGTATGGGATCAAGGCCGGCAGCATGTGGCGCCATGCCGTAGCCGTAGCCGCCGCCGCCGTTGAAATTGCCGCCGAAATCGGCTCCGACGCCCGCGACACGGCCTACATGGCCGGTCTGCTTCACGATGTCGGCAAGATCATTCTGGATCCCTATGTTCAGGAGCGACACATGCTGTTTTCCCATTTCAGCGCCACGCATCCGGACAGCCCCATTCAGGACGCGGAGCGGGTGATCCTGGGGTTCGATCATGCCGTCATCGCCGCCATCCTGTGTGAAAAATGGAACCTGCCGCGCGCCATCGCCTTCGGCATCCGCCACCATCACCACCCATCGTCGGCCGGTGATCACCAGTTGTCTCATATCGTGCATCTGGCAGACCAGCTCGCCATCCAGGCCGGGCTGGGGGATGCCGGCCACAGCGCCACCACCCGGCCGCGGGATGGAGACCGCCGGTCCACGGTAGGCATCGACCCGGACCGCCTGCCGGTTTTGATGGAACATGTCCGCCAGTATGTGCAGAGCCTGACCGGAAACATTAGCCCTTGAAATCGGATAGGCCGATATAATATAGTCGGCTTCAACGAAAATGTGCCGTTTAAGGATGTGGTGGATGTTTCCCGGTTTTGAAAAGATCATCGAATCGAGAATAAAAAAAGCCCAGGAACAAGGGGCTTTCGAAGACCTTCCCGGGAGCGGCCAGCCCCTTTGCCTCGAGGACGACCGGCATATCCCCGAGGACCTGCGACTGGCGCACAAAGTTCTCAAAAATGCCGACTGCCTTCCCCCCGAAGTGCAGTTGCGCAAAGAGATTCGGACCACCGAAGACCTGCTGGCCGGCATGACCGACGCGTCGCAAAAGTACCGCACCACCAAAAAGCTCAATCTCCTGATCCTGAAACTGAATGCCATGCGGAATCGCCACGCGACATTCGAAATTCCCCAGCACTACCTCGCCGAGGTGGTCGACCGGCTCGAAGGCAAAAAAGCATAATTTGGTGTAACCATGTTTGGCAAAAAACAAGAGAGCGACGGCCTGGTCAGGAGTGTGTTGCTCGCCTACTTCATCTTGGCGTTGCATGTTTTGCTGATCGCCGGCATGGCGCTGCTGGTCCTTTTTTTCAGGGGCGTGGTCAACTACATGCTCTGGATATTCTTGGGCGGAATCGTGTTGATCGGCGGTTCGGCCTTCTATTTTTTCAGACGGATGCGGGCCGAAGGCAGATCCCTGCGCGAAATGCTCAAAAACCCTGTTTTCAGCGGCCGATCCGTGGAAGTCAGCCTGCTGGGCGGCATGGCGACGGTCAAGATGGGGCAGTCGACGCATGCCCCGGCCATCGAGTACGATGGGGCCATCGACATTCCCCAGCTCGAAGACCCGGAAATGGTCGGCAAGCGCGAGGTCTCGGAGCTTGCCGAACTGGCTCGCCTGCTGGAAAAAGATCTCATCACGGTCGACGAGTTCAACAAGGCCAAACGACACCTCTTGAACGGCTGATCGAGCCCACCTGTGCGGGTTGGGCCCTCGTCGCCGCTACCGCACGCCTGCAGGGCTGGGATTCCTTGCACCGGTGGCATTGCGGCGGTCGTGACGCTTCAATCGACGGCAATCGATAAAGGAAACAACACCATGAACAAGCGAACCATCGGCCTGATATTCGGTGGCATCTCCTCCGAAAGAGAGGTTTCCCTCAACAGCGGCAAACAGGTTTACGATGCCCTGGACAAGCAAAAGTACGACATTCTGACCTACGATCCCAAGACGGACATCCCGCGCCTGGTGGCCGATGCCGGACGGATCGACTGTGCCCTGATCATCCTGCACGGGCCTTACGGCGAAGACGGAACGGTTCAGGGACTGCTGGATCTGCTGGACATACCCTATCAGGGGGCCGGCGTGCTGGGCAGCGCCGTTGCCATGAACAAATTGCTCTCCAAACATCTTTACGAGCGGGCCGGGCTGACCGTGCCTGCCTACGCGGTCGTGCGCCGGGAAGAAGCGTTGGATGTCGACCGCATCGAGGCGCAGTTGGGACTGCCGGTGGTGGTCAAACCGGTCGAAACCGGCTCCAGCGTGGGCATGACCATCGTTCGGGAGGCATCGTCCCTGGCCGGCGCCGTGGCGAAAGCACTGACACACGGTGCCACGGCGATGATCGAAGCCTACATTTCCGGGACGGAAATTACCTGCGGCGTACTGGGCAATGAAGATCTCGAAGCCTTGCCCCTGATCGAGATCATTCCCGGGGAAAAATACGAATTTTTCGATTATGAGGCCAAATATCAACCCGGTGCCACCGAAGAGATCTGCCCGGCCCGGCTTGACGCCCAAAAAACCGAAGCGGCACAGGCCTGCGCCATGGCCGCCCACCGCGCCCTTTACTGCCAGGGGTACAGCCGGACGGACATGATACTCAGGGACGATCGGTTTTTCGTTCTTGAAACCAACACCATCCCGGGCATGACGGGCACCAGCCTTTTCCCCCAGTCGGCCAAAGCGGCCGGCATCTCCTTCAGCCAGCTGCTGGACCGGCTGATCGATCTGGGAATGGCGGCCCGGCGGCGTGTGATCACAGGGTGAGGCGCAGCCGATCCAATCAGAAGTTGCATTCGATTCGCATCGTCACGATGCTTGCGCATTGACCTGATTCGGCGGTAAGCCCGCCGGTCCAACACCAAGAGGGAGGATTCTTATGAAAGTGCTGGTCGTCGGCGGCGGGGGAAGAGAGCATTCCCTGGTTTGGAAAATTGCCCAGAGTCCGCGCGTCAACAAAATTTATTGCGCCCCCGGAAATGCGGGCCTGGTTCGGCTGGCCGAGTGCGTGCCCATCGGGGCCGCCGAGATCGACAAACTGCTGGCCTTTGCCCGTGAGGAAAAGATCGATCTTACCATCGTCGGTCCCGAAGACCCGCTCTCTATGGGTATCGTCGACCGTTTCGAGGAGGCGGGTCTGCGAATTTTCGGAGCCAGCCAGCAGGCCGCGCGCATCGAATCCAGCAAATCCTTTGCCAAGGCGATCATGCAAAAATACGGTATCCCGACCGCTACGGGTGAGACATTTACCCGGATCGCCCCGGCCAGGGCCTATGTGAAAAAGGTCGGCGCACCCCTGGTCGTGAAGGCCGACGGGCTGGCTGCCGGCAAAGGCGTCATCGTCTGCAGCAGTGAAAAGATGGCCCTGGATGCCCTCGAGCAGATCATGGTGGAACGCAGATTCGGCGAGGCCGGAGACAAGGTCGTCGTCGAAGAGTGCCTGGTCGGCGAGGAGGCTTCGTTTCTGGCCTTCACCGACGGAAAAACCGTGCTGCCCCTGCCGTCATCGCAGGACCACAAGCCCGTGTTCGATGGCGACAAGGGGTTGAACACCGGCGGCATGGGCGCCTATTCGCCGGCACCGGTCGTGGACCAGTACATGTACCGGCGCATCATGGACGAGGTCATGATTCCCATGGTCCGGGGCATGGCCGCGGAGGGCTGTCCCTACAAAGGCGTCCTGTACGCCGGCCTGATGATCGATGGGGACCGCATCAAGGTGCTGGAATTCAATGGCCGCTTCGGTGATCCGGAGGCCCAGCCCCTGCTGGTGCGCCTGCAAAACGACATCGTGCCGTTGATCGAGGCCGTGATCGACGAGCGCCTGGACGCCTGTCAACTGGAGATCGATCCACGGGCATCGGTCTGCGTGGTCATGGCCTCGGGGGGATACCCGGGAAAATACGACAAGGGACATGAAATCAAGGGTATCGACGCCGCCAACCGCATGCGCGACGTGGTGGTTTTTCATGCGGGAACCCGTCTGGAAGGCAAGAAAGTGCTTTCCGACGGCGGCCGGGTGCTGGGGGTCACGGCCCTGGGCAACACGGTCGAGGCGGCGATCAAAAAAGCTTACCAGGCCGTGGCCAAGATCAACTGGTCCAAGGCTCACTACCGTACGGATATCGGCCAAAAAGCCCTGGTGCGCATGCAGGCGGTGCCCAAAGTGGGTATCGTCATGGGCAGCGATTCGGATCTGAAGGTCATGGCGTCGGCCCTGGGGATATTCAAGAAGTTCGGGATTCCGATCGAGATGACGGTTGCTTCGGCACACCGCAGTCCCGAGCGGGCGGCCACCTACGCCCAATCGGCCAGGCAGCGCGGACTTTGCGCCATCATCGCCGGTGCCGGTCACGCCGCCCATTTGGCCGGTGTGCTGGCGGCGCACACGACCCTGCCGGTGATCGGGGTGCCGATCGACTCCTCCTGTCTCCAGGGACTCGACGCGCTGCTGGCGACGGTGCAGATGCCACCGGGGATCCCCGTGGCCACGATGGCGATCGGTAAGCCGGGTGCCAAGAATGCTGCCATTCTGGCCGTGCAGATCATGGCGGCGGCCGATGACGACCTGGCTGCCCGGCTGGCAGCCTTCAAAGCGGAGATGGCCGTTCAGGTTGAAAAAAAGGCCGAAAAACTCAAATCCTACCGATAGGGTGGTGCGGGTCGACCCGGTCAGGCCGGATCTGGACGCGATCCGGTTTGCGGTCGACAGGCTTCGAAACGGCGCTGTGGTGGTGTTTCCGACCTCCGGTCTTTACGGTTTAGGGGCCGACGCCTTCAATTGCGGGGCCGTGGCGCGGATATACGCCATCAAGGGGCGCCCACACCGCAAACCGATCCTGGTGCTGGTAAGCGACCGCCACGCCCTGGAACGGGTCGTGCGGTTGGTGCCGCGGCAAGCCCAAGCGCTGATGCAGCAGTTGTGGCCAGGCGGCATCACCTTCATCTTGGAGGCGGCCGCCGGGGTTTCGGAGATGTTGACCGCCGGCACCGGAAAAATCGGGGTGCGCCTGCCGGCCCATCCGGTGGCCAGGGCGCTGGTTTCGCAGTTCGGGGGTGTCATTACCGCCACCAGTGCCAATCTGTCAGGGCGACCACCGGCTGCCGCGGTTGACCAGCTGGATCATGCCGTCAAGGAAGGTGTTGATTTGATCGTGGATGCCGGCCGCCTTGCCGGCGGACCCGGTTCCACCGTCCTGGACGTGACCTGTCGGCCGCCCAAGATCATCCGGAAAGGCGCCGTATCCCGGCAGGCAATCGAAGCGGTTCAATTTGATTGACAATTCTGAGACGTTTTCCTATATAACCGACTTTATGCCGGAGTGGTGAAATTGGTAGACGCAGTGGACTCAAAATCCACCGGAGGCGACTCCGTCTCGGTTCGATTCCGAGCTCCGGCACCATAAAAAAGACAGGGGGCTGGTTTTAAAACCGACTCCCTTTTTTTCATGCAGGATCATCGACGGTACCCGCAATGGTGCCCGCGATTGAATTGATTCATGCCGCTATATTTTAAGCGCCCATCCATTTAATCTGCGCCCCCATTCAAACCGATTGAGAACGAGAACAATTAAAAAAGCGATGCTGGCCACGATACACGCTGAAATAAATTTAATCTTTTTCATCTGACCCCCTTGGCACTTAGCATTTCTATCTGCATCTGTGTTGACCGGGTTTGCTCGGTTGATGTCTCCGCAAGGAAATAATTGATCTCACATTGCACTAAGCAATAGATGTGCCATTGGTAAAAAAACAAGTAATTACATTATTTTATTGGTTTTCGAAAGGTGCCTAATCTCATTCAAGATCAGTATCTGGAGAGAATTAAACGGAAAAAGCATAATTTTTTTACCTATTGTGAAAGTAATTTCTCACTATTTCTGCCTGCAGGGACTGCTATGCATTGCCCTATCTTTAGCTATCTATCTGTATTATATAGGTTTGAATTTTTATCTGATTTTTTTCCGCTTTTGTACAGTTATTGCACCAAGAAAGCAGCAATCAACTCTTCCCGGAACATTCATGCCGTCATGAACCTTTTCTTCCATGAATGTCATTCGGCATCTGCTTACACACAGACTGGAGATCGCCGCCGAGGTGTTACGGCCGTTTGCCTTTTGCCCCGATGATCGCTCTTATCGCTGAACTGCTTGCCCCCCGAGAAAGGAATCAATAATGAGAAACTGGTCGAGGTTGTTGATGGTAGCGGTTGCCATAATCCCGTTGTGTACAGTTGCCTGTGGCGGCGGCGGAGGCGGCGGGGAAGTCGCCGGTGAGCCACCCGGCCCTGGCGGTGGAACCACATCCGAAACCACCTTGACCGTATCGCACCAAAAAGCGGTCCCGGGCGCGTTCATCACCATCACGGACGATTCGATATCGGGTGACGCTGACCTCGATGTGGTCTTCGAGAACGCGTCCGGTTTCGAGGTGGTGTTAAACTCGACCCTCACCGAGGACGGCAGTGCGTTGATACCGGTCCCTCCTTACGTGGACATCGAAACCGGAAGCTTCGAAGCCGGTGATGTGGTCGTTTCCATTGCCAACGGCAAAAAGGCCGATTTCAGGATCGAAGACCTGCCGGAGATCAGCGGCCTGTCTGCCGGATATGTGATTGAAACCTATTTGTCGAACCAGATCGAGGCGCTCGAGGATGCGCTGGTCAGCCTGGACCGTTTTGAAACCGAATACGACTATTCTACCGCGGAATTGAGAGCGGAGATCGAAGAGAGAATCGCGTCGATCGAGCGTTGGTTGGCGGAGCTGTCCGCGACGGGAACCCTGAGCGTAACCTCCGCGCTGGGGGGGGCGTCCACCTTGCAGGAGGCTGATCTGCAGGTCATCGATCGATTGCTGTACGCCATGTTGAAAGGCAATCACGAGCAGATCCAGCAGGCATCTTCCGTGGTAGGGCTGAAAACGCTGAGCGGTGCCGACGAGCTCGACGACCTGTTCCATGGCGGCGAGGCGGCCGAGGAACTGCTGAGAGTGATCAGCAATGGGAGCGGCAATTCTTTTAAGTCGCTGACGTCGCATGTCGCCGAACGGTCCGGCAGTGAGGAGGTGTCGTTGATGGGTGATGCCATGCAAAAGGCCTCGCAGATATTTCTGGAAGGTTTTTTGGTGGATGCATTGCGCACCTTGCGGGGAACCTCTTATGGACCTGGAGAATACACCATATACCAGACCAGAAAAGCACTGGAAGATACCTATGACACCTACACGCCGGGTATGTTGAAGCGGTTGTTGTCGGCTGCCTATCAGATAGACAAGGCCATTAATCGAAAATGGCGCCGGCTCTGCCAAGAAGATCCCAGTCGATGGTACTGTGACAGTGAGGCCATGCTCAGGGGGACGCCCAGTTTTCCAGTTATCGCCCGGCATTCGTTCAAACCGATCGAATTCATTTCCGGAGAACCCGGGGTACTGCAATTTTATATCAGCGGGTTCAGCTCGCTTGGCCCCCACGCCCAAACCAACCAGATTACGATCGAGTGGGGCGATGAAACCTCGGACGGACCCTATGTCAAGGGTCAAAAGATTGGATCCGCCTCCCATGCGTTCGGCTCCGAAAGCCGGGAGCACACCTATTTTCTGGATAGCTACCAAGATGAAGAGAAGAAGCTAAAGATAACCATCGTCGGCGATCATGATCCTGATGGCAATCACAGGCATGTCCTCGAGACGGCAGTGAAGGTGAAAAGCGGCATTTCATCGCTCGACCTGGCCTATGTCGAAGAGCCATACCCGTTCCCCCTGGAGGTGAACGAAAAAGGTGTCTGGAAAGTGAAACTCAGCGGCGGCGTGCCTCCTTATGATGTCACCATGGATTTTGGCGATAGCTACACCCGGCGAAAAGAGGGCACTTACTGGACGACGTTTATCGCTTCACACGCATATCGGGCGGCCAAGGAATACACCGTCACCTTTACGGCAACCGACAGCAATGGGTTTTTGATATCTCGGCAAACTCAGGTTGACGTCGGCACTGAGTGGCAGGAACCTTCCGGCGACTGGGAGGACTTTCCCAGCCCCGAATACTGCAATGTGCAGTCCACCAGCTCGGATCAGGTGCAGATCGATTTAAGTGGCAGCAGCTATGTCAAATGCGATTACCGCACCGGCAACGACCATTACCTCTTCCTGGAAACCATTTATGCCAACGGCCATAAATTTGGCTGGCAGAAAACCTACCGCAAGCTAAATGACAGGCATTATCTGCTGATTCAGACACCTTACAACAGCAGTGGCGAAAGAAATGGTGTCGTCACCTATTATTACGACAACGACACGATCCTCTCCGAGACAGAGTATCGCAATGGGGACCGGCACGGCGAGAAGAGAGTCTATTTCAGAGATGGGACGCTGGACGTCTGTGAGGTATATGCCAACGATGAATTGGTCGGCTCCTGCATGCCGTGATCGCGACCCGATCTGCCGGGTCCTTTCCTGACGGCCATTATGTTCCGTCATCGGGCGCCGGCGGGTGACCCGGGCCCGGGTAGAGCGACGCCCCGCAAATCTTGCAGTGGCGGGCATCCAGATCGTGTCCCTCCGCGCTGCACTCCGGGCAGGCCTGGGTGGACACCTCCTGGCCGAAGGCCTGCGACATTTCAACTGTGACGATGCCGGTCGGAACGGCGATGATGCCGTATCCCAGGATCATGACCAGGGCTGCCAGGGCCTGTCCGAACCCGGTTTGAGGCGAGATGTCGCCGTATCCGACCGTGGTCAGGGTGACGATCGCCCAATAGATGCTGCGTGGTATGTTGGTGAACCCGTGTGCCTCGCCCTCGATGACGTACATCAAGGAACCGAAGATCACCACCAGGGTCAGCACCGAAAAGAGAAAGACGGCAATCTTGCGGCTGCTGGCCCGCAGGGCTTTGGTGAGCAGCCGCGCCTCTCCGATATAAGGGACCAGTTTGAGGATGCGGAAGATGCGCAGGATGCGCAGGATGCGGATCACCAGGAGGTACTGGCTGCCAGGCAACAGCAGGCTGAGGTAGGTCGGGATGATGGCCAGCAGGTCGACCACCCCATAGAAACTGGCCGCATAGTTGAGCGGTTTGCCCACGCACATCAGACGCAAGGCATATTCCACCGTAAAGACGATCGTAAAAAACCACTCGATCCCGTAAAACAGGCCGCCGAACTGCAGGTGCAGGGATACGATGCTGTCGAGCATCACCACGGCGACACTGATCAGAATACTGACGATCAGCAGGACGTCGAAGGTCTTTCCGGCCGGGGTGTCGGCCTCGAAAATCACCTCGTGGGCCGCCATCTGCCAGCGTCTTCGCGACGGTGGTGTTTGGCGACGATCGTCTTGCAGCCAATTCATGATGGTTCGGTTGGGTCGGTTGTCGCGCTTGCCGCACATTCAAGGCAGATGTCGGCGCGCGGTTAATACGTTTCCGGCACGTGCTTTCTAGATTTCAGCGGCGTGATGTCGTCGTAGGCATCTTTTTCGTCCCGTTCAGGCAGTTTGATCTCTTCCCGGGGCAACGCCTCATACGGAATCAGGCTTAACAGGTGGGCGATGCAGTTCAGGCGGGCTCGCCGCTTGTCGTCCGAGCGGACGATATACCACGGGGCCCAGCGGGTGTCCGTGGCGGCAAGCATGTTATCGCGGGCGCGGGAGTATTCGAACCAGCGGCGCCGCGCCTCCAGGTCCATGGGGCTGAGCTTCCACTGTCGGAGCGGATCCTCGATCCGGCGCCGAAAGCGCCGTTCCTGTTCGTCATTGCTGACCGACAGCCAATATTTGACCAGCACGATGCCGTCCTCGACCAGCGCGTGTTCGTAAGCGGCGCAATTGCGTTTGAAACGCTCGTACTGCCTGTCGGTGCAAAACCCCATGACCCGTTCCACGCCCAGCCGGTTGTACCAGCTGCGATCGAAGAGAACCACCTCGCCGGCGGCGGGCAGGTGGGGAAAGTAGCGCTGCATGTACATCTGGGTGCGCTCGCGGTCGCTGGGGGCCGGCAAGGCGACGGTGCGGAAAATCCGCGGGCTGACCCGTTCGGTGATGCGTTTGATAACGCCCCCCTTGCCGGCGGCATCGCGGCCCTCGAAAATTACCACGATCCGTATGCCTTTGTGGCGGACCCAGTCCTGCAACCTGACTAGCTCGATCTGCAGTTTGTCCAATTCCGCTTCGTAGATGTTGCGATTCAACTTGCCGGATTTGGTCTGACCCGCCTTCTGCCTGCGGGTTTTACTCTTTTTGAGCTTGGTTCCCATGATCGACTCCTCGCGATGGGGCCGTTGAAGCGTCGTCATCCAGAAAGGGGCCGTTGTGCCGTGTTGTCAGCGGTATCGCCGGCCGGTCGGCTGCAGGGGGCTTTCGAGTTTCTGATGATCGGCAATTATCGCCGTTGTTTGATGGCGTGTCAAGGGGCGCGCAATACCGCTCCCTGAAAGGGTTTCCGAAGCAAAAGCCCTTTTCCATCGGAGGTCCCCACGTGCGACGCGAAGGGTTCCAACGTTCGTGTGTGCAAAAATGGATGCAGATTCGTGGCGCACGCCCAAATCGCCAGCGGCTCCCTGTAAAAAATGTAATCTATGGTCGATATCGGCCTAATGCTACATGGCGCAGTGTTTCAGCAGGCCGCCACGTATGCCCTGGGACTGTTCAACGGGGACGGGGATGACGGTTCCGCCGCCGGCCCGGAAGCGGATTCGCCGGAGGTCGCCGCAAGAGTGACCCTTTCGCCTTTCAAGGGGGTGCGCTCACCCTGGTTGCGTGGCTTTCACATGGGCGCCTCGGCCACCTATGCCGACAAGGCCGGCACGAAGGTGGACAACTGCAACCTTTGCCACAGCGGCGGCTCTTATGTGAATGACAAGGACCAAACGGTCCAATTGGGCAGCTGCCAGTGGTGCCACCAGAACTACGGCTACGATGGCGCCGGAGATATCGAAGCGACCATCAACGCCTATGGCGCCGATTACCTGCGTGCCGGTCGCAACGCTGCGGCCGTGGCCCAGATCGATGGGTTGGACAGCGATGGTGACGGTTATTCCAATGCCGACGAAATCGCGGCCAACGCCTTTCCCGGCAATGCCAACGATCACCCCGGGCTGATCCCGGCGCCCTTTCGCGTTTACACCCGGGACCAGTTGGAGGCGCTGGGCGCCCATACCCAGTTCCTGCTGATGAACACCTCGCGGTCCGGCGACTTTTACGCCGAGTACACCGGCGTCCCCTTGAAGGATCTGCTGGAGGATGCCGGCATACTGGACAGCGCCACCGGTATATGGGTGTATGCCCCGGACGGGTGGGGGCAAAACCATCCCCTGGCGTACAATCCGGAGATTGACATGTACCACGTGTTCGGCAACGAACCGGGGCAACCCCATCAGTATCCGCCGGCCACCTACTATTACGACCTGGAGGCCGATGTGGACCAGAATCCGGATTATGGATGGTGTGACTACAGCGCCCCGTCCTGCGTGGGGCGAAGCCACGGCGACACCATTCCCGTTTCCGGCGGCTTGAAGGCCATTTTGGCCTACAAGCGCGACGGTGCCTACCTGGATTCGGGGGTCTTGAACGACGAAAACAAGCTGGACGGTGAAGGACCCTTCCGGGTGGTGGTTCCCCAAAAATTCGTCGGCCCGCCGGATCAATCCAGCAGGTCCGACGACCAGGACGTGCTCTGGCCTTATGAATACGATCTGGATCACAATGCCGGTTCGTGCTCCCGCTCGGCGACCATCATCAAGGTCGAGCCGCTGCCCGAAGGCACGACCGACATCGATATCCTGGAGGCCGGCTGGGACTACGTCGACGAACAGAAAATAATCGTTTACGGCGCCATCGAACCAGACGGTGGGACCAATGGTGGTGACGGCGGCAATGTCAGCACGCCATCTTCGGACAGCGACAGCGGATGTTTTATCACAACGCTGTTCGATCGGCCCTAACGATTTTTACAAGCCGGGGGCGATCCCAGTCCCTCTTGCAGACCGGTAGCCCTGCCCAATGGCCATACCCATTGGGCAGGGCTTTTGTTGTTGCCTGCCGACGCCCGGTGCCGTTGCCGAGAAAGCTTGCCCAAAGGGCCACAAACCGGTGTATACCCGCTAAAGAATCGCATACCGCAACCGATAAATATGGGTAATGATCGTAGGTGGGATGCGCAATTTTCGCGACCCGATTTCAACTACAGGGATCACCGCGATGGTGATGCCGGCGCCTTCGTGGCGACTTTCGATCAGCACCGAAACGGAGACGAGGCATGCACGACGGTAGGTTATTGGCCGCTGAGACCCATCCGATTAAAAACGTCCAGTCCGAACGATCGGTGGGAAATAAGTCCGATGAAGCGCAGCGACAGTCGCGCGCGATCGAGCTGTTGGTCAGCCAACGCAATTCTGCCACCATTGGGGCCGTGTCGCAGGCATTCAAGATTCCCGTCAACGATACGGAAAGGATAACGTTTTTGCTGCAGGACCTGTTCGACGGCCGGGAAACGGTCAATCGCCAGGCCTTCGAGCCGCTCCTGGACGAGCTGACGCAGCACGAGAATCACGCCTTCGAGATGCTCTGGTGCTATTTCAAGGTGTTCCAAGGTCCTGCCAACCGGGTGGTCTTTCTCAACGCCCTTCAGCATCTCATCAGTCGGATAAGGCGGCCCAAGCATGCCCTGCGTTTTTTACTGGCGGATTTCTGCCGGTTTCCCGAGTGGGCCGCACCATCGGATCGATACGCCATCATGCTGGCCAATATCCTGCTGCGAACCTACAACAAAGAGCTTGACGTCGACATCGAGATGACACCCGAGGAGGTGCTCAATGTGCGCAACGGGCTGGACCGGGACGTCATCCACTATGCCCAGTTTCGCATCGACGCGGCCGGGCATCGGTTCACGGACAAGGTGCGCAGCGTGCATGCCCGGCTGGTGGCCGCGCTGAAAGCCGCGCCGCCGGATCGGCAGGTACCGTCGATACGGCCGCTGCTGGAACTCGAACGCGAGATTTTTATCTTCCTGGCACTGTTGTCAGGCGCCGTTGCCCATCAGATCCTGCGTGCCGCACTGAAGGAATACGGGGATCCGCGAGTAGGCATTTATCGTTGCACGGACAGCGTCAATGCCGTGCCGGTCTTCCTGCAGCAGTTGAAAATCGTAGTGCGTGGGGTCGGACGGGTCGGGTCATCCGGCGACCTGGCGCTGCTCAGGCAGATCCGTGCCTACGGCGGCGAACTGGCAGGGCTCAACGACACCCCGGAGAATCGGCAATCCGTGGTTCGAATCATCGAATGGATTGAGACGATCATCCGCAGTTTTCGCACCTGCGGTCAGGAGCTGCCAGCGTCGCAGGAAATGACGGCGTGAGCGATCCCCTTTCCGAAAAACATCTGCTCGCCGCGCTCGAAAAAAAGGAGATTCTCTCATTTCAACAGGCACGTGATCTTTTCGTCAATCGCCTGGAAATGGTCAAGCAGGCTGAGCAGCGTCTTGTAAAAGCGGGCAAGGCGGTCCCCGGCGGGGATCGGGACCGCTTTTTCCATTTTATCGACGCCTTGGTTTTTCTGAATCTCAAGCGCAGCGATGATCCGTCCAAAACGCTGGACGAGGACACCATCTACCAGGTCCTGGCGGGAACCTGGAGCCGGCCCTTCGTCAAGATCGATCCGTTGAAACTGGATCTGAACCTCGTTACCACCACCATCCCGATTTCGTTTGCCAAAAACCACCTGGTTCTGCCGGTGCGGATCAGCGAGGGCAAGCTGACCGTAGCGACCCCGAATCCCTTCAACCTCGAAGTGCTGGAAGATGTCGAACGGGCGTGCCAGATGCCGGTTGAAGCCGTGGTGAGCCCCCGGACAGACATCATCAAGCTGATCGAAGAGTTCTTCGGTTTCAAGCGCTCGATCGCAGCCGCCGAACATCAGTTTTCCGGGCCTGTGGTGGACCTGGGCAATCTCGAGCGCTACCTTCATCTCAAATCCGCCGACGAACTGCCTTCCACCGATCAGCACGTGGTCAATGCCGTCAACCACCTGTTCATCTATGCCTTCGATCAGAAAGCCAGCGACATCCACATCGAGCCCAAGCGGGAGGTGAGCCTGGTCAGAATGCGGATTGACGGCGTCCTGCACACGGTCTACAAGCTGCCCAAAAATGTTCATTCGGCCATGATCAGCCGGATCAAGAATCTGGCCGGCCTGGATATGGCCGAAAAGCGTCGGCCGCAAGATGGGCGCATCAAAACCGGCAAGCAGGATGTGGAGGTCGAGATTCGCGTCTCAACGGTTCCGGTTGCCTTCGGCGAGAAGGTGGTCATGCGGGTCATGGATCCGGATATTCTGTTCCAGGACCTCGAGAATCTTGGCTTTAACTCGGTGGACATGGAAAAGTACAATCAGATTGTCGCCCATCCCCACGGCATGGTGCTGGTGTGCGGTCCCACCGGCAGCGGCAAATCGACGACGCTGTACTCGACCCTGCGCAAGATCAGTACGCCTGAGGTGAACGTCACGACCGTCGAGGATCCCATCGAGATGGTGCATGAAGATTTCAACCAGATCGCCGTCAGGCCCCAGGTGGGCATTACCTTCGGCTCGATCATCCGGAACATTCTCCGACAGGACCCCGACATTGTCATGGTCGGGGAGCTCAGGGATCTGGAAACCGCCCAAAATGCCATTCAGGCTGCCTTGACCGGCCATCTGGTGCTGTCGACCCTGCACACCAACGATGCGCCGTCATCCATCATCCGTCTGATGGATCTGGGTGTGCCGGCCTTTCTCATTCAGGCGACGCTCCGGGGGATCCTCTCCCAACGGCTGGTGCGCAAGATATGCAACTCGTGCAAAGCGGCCCTGCCGGTGGATGCAACCAAACTCCAGGCCTTGAAGCTGGACGTCGGCCGGTCGGGCACACTCACCCTTTTTCATGGCAAAGGCTGCCAGAAATGTCGCGGGACCGGGTATCTGGGAAGAACCACCATCCATGAGGTGCTGCCTTATTCCGATGCCATCAAGGCCTTGACGGTTCCGGATGCAGACCTGACCAACCTGACGGTAACGGCGCGGGCGGAGGGGATGGCCTCTTTGCGGGAAAGCGCCGTCGAAAAGCTCATGGCGGGAATCACCACCTACCAGGAGGTCCTGCGGGTTACTGCCGACAACGGTTTCATCGCGTCTCAAGCGTAAAAAAAACGCCTCCCCGGCTGGGTAAGGCGCTTTTACAGCATCACCGGCGGGAGGAAACGCTCCCACCGACGGTGATCAGTTGATGGGCGTTCTCAATCGCTCTCCAGGAGTGATGGCCTTGGCAGCGTTGGTAATGATTACCGTCGAGGTGGTCTGCTCGGTATGCAGGACGAGGCAGCGGCCGATGTCCACCGGGGGGAGTGCTTTGACGCCGATCTCATTGTTGGCCAAGACGGTTTTCTGTTTTTCATAGAGGCTGTACTGCTGGCCGACCTGGATGTTGTCCTCCCGGCCCTTGTCTATGAACGCCAGCATGTGGTCGCCGATCAGGTCCGTGTGCCGTTCAGATACGATGATCTGCCCGTCGATGCCCGGCGTACTGGGCTGAAGAGTTACCTTGGGGGACTGAGGGCGAAAGGGCATCAGCAAATCGTCTACCCGGATGTCCCGGAAGGACTTCACCACTTTGGCGATCAACATGTCCGGCTCTTTTTTGAAGACTTCCACAATGCCTAAGATGACATGCTGGGTACCGATGGTCTCGGTTGAATCGCGATCCGGTGTCGGTTGCACATATCTGAAAACGGTGTGCTTGCTGCCGGGAATAAGTTGCGCTGCCGGGGCATCCGCTGCAGGGCGAACGTACACCATGTCACCTTCGCTGATTAGCACTTTGCGTCCTTGAACCTCGAATATGGAACCCAACGGTACCACAGGCGGCTTGCGGATGAATCCGACGCTGTTGATGGGGGCGTAAATGAAAAAGGGGCGGGCTGTTTCCGCTTCGGACACGGTTGGCACCGTGGCGGCTGCCGGTGCCGCGGGCATGGGTTCAACGGCATCCGTGCCCGCGATGTGCTGGGAGTCCCCCTTTTGATACAAACGGATGCGCTCACCGGGAAATATCCAGTGCGGATTGCTGATCTGATCGTTCTCCTCCCACAGTTCGGGCCACAACCAGGGAGAATTGTTGAACTGCTGCGACAGATCCCAGAGGGTGTCGCCTTTCTGGATGGTGTAATAGAAACCCGCTTCACTCTCGATCACCGCAATCTCACCGGCCTTCGTCACAGGTGAAAAAAACAGGAGAACCATCAGAAATACAGCGACAAGAAGGGTGGGACACGTTCGGCGATTCATCGGCGACCTCATCTTTCAGGTGTCTTCGGCGCAACGACAACGGCGTTGGCGATTAGTTTGGCAGATCAACGAAACGATTGTGAATCCAATAGCTTTAAATGCGCCTATGGGATTCACCGATTAGCTTATCGGTAAGGGCTGGAGAAAGCTTTAGAAAAAACAGCGCCGGAAAAGAGGGAAAGCCCCCGCACACGCGTCGTGCGGAGGCTTTCATGATGGAAAAAGCCGAGTGGGTTATGGTGGGTCAGGCCTACATCATGCCACCCATGCCGCCCATGCCACCCATGCCGCCCATGCCGCCGCCGCCGGCCCCGGCCATCGGATCGGCGCCCTTTTCGTCCGGCTTCTCTGCGACCATGGCCTCGGTGGTGAGCATCAGCCCGGCAACACTGCCGGCATTTTGAAGCGCGAAACGGACCACCTTGGTGGGGTCGATTACACCGGCCTCGATGAGATCCTCGTATTCATTGGTTTCGGCATTGTATCCTATGGCGCCTTCGGCGTTCTTGACCTTGTCGATCACCACGCTGCCTTCGTAGCCGGCATTGCCGGCAATCCGGCGGAGCGGCTCTTCGACGGCGCGCATGACCACCTTGACACCCAGCTTCTGATCGGCTTTGATTTTGATCTTGTCCAAAGCCGAGAGGGTGCGGACCAGGGCCACACCGCCGCCTGGTACGATACCCTCCTCAACTGCGGCGCGGGTCGCGTTGAGAGCGTCTTCCACACGGGCTTTCTTCTCTTTCATCTCGGTTTCGGTCGCTGCGCCAACGTTGATGACGGCGACGCCACCGATCAGCTTGGCAAGGCGTTCTTGCAACTTCTCGCGGTCGTAATCGGAAGTGGTCTCATCGATCTGGGCGCGAATCTGCTTCACACGGCCTTCCAGCGCGGAGCGGGCACCGGCACCGTCAACGATGGTGGTGTTGTCCTTGTCGATGGAGATGCGCTTGGCTTTACCCAGATCGGTAAGGGTCAGGTTCTCCAGTTTGATGCCCAGGTCTTCAGATACCACCTGGCCGCCCGTGAGAATGGCGATGTCCTCGAGCATGGCTTTTCGGCGGTCGCCGAAACCAGGCGCCTTGACGGCGGCTACCTGAAGTGTGCCGCGCAGCTTGTTCACGACCAGGGTCGCCAGGGCCTCACCGTCGACATCCTCGGCAATGATGACCAGCGGCTTGCCCATTTTGGCGACCTGCTCGAGAACCGGCAGCAGATCTTTCATGTTGCTGACTTTTTTCTCGTTGATAAGGATGAACGGGTCCTCGAGAGAGGCGACCATTTTTTCCGGATCGGTCACGAAGTAGGGGGAGAGGTAGCCGCGGTCGAACTGCATGCCTTCGACCACATCCAGGGTCGTTTCCATGCCCTTGGCTTCTTCAACGGTGATGACGCCTTCTTTGCCAACCTTGTTCATGGCTTCGGCGATGATGTTGCCGATGGTTTCGTCGTTGTTGGCCGAGATGGTGCCCACCTGGGCGATTTCGCGCTGATCTTTGGTGGGTTTGCTCATGCGGTGCAACTCTTTGACGGCCACTTCGACCGCCTTGTCAATGCCGCGCTTGATGGCCATGGGATTGTTGCCGGCCGCAACGAGCTTTTGACCTTCCTCGTAAATGGAACGCGCCAATACGGTCGCGGTGGTGGTTCCGTCGCCGGCCATGTCACTGGTTTTGCTGGCGACTTCCTTGACCATCTGGGCACCCATGTTTTCGAACTTGTCTTCCAGTTCAATTTCCTTGGCAACGGTGACACCATCTTTGGTGACCGTGGGGGATCCCCAGGATTTGTCGATAACGACGTTGCGGCCTTTGGGTCCTAAGGTGACAACCACTGCATCGGCAAGCGCCTTGACGCCGTTGAGCATCGCTTCGCGGGCTTTCATATCGTATTTGATCACTTTACCAGCCATATCACTTAACCTCCATGTCTAACGTTTGATGGGTAGTTGTTACTCAATGACGCCGAGAACATCGTCTTCACGCATGATCAGGAATTCTTCACCCTCGATCTTCACTTCCGTTCCCGAGTACTTCCCGAAAAGAATCCGGTCACCAACCTTGAGTTCCGGTGCCACGCGCTTGCCGTCATCCCCGAGCTTGCCGTTCCCAACGGATTTGACCACACCTTCGGCCGGCTTTTCCTTAGCGGTGTCCGGGATGATAATACCGCCTTTGGTTTTGGTTTCTTCTTCGACACGCTGCACCAGAATACGATCCTGCAATGGTCTGAGATTCATCTTTACATTTCTCCTTTTTAATGCCTGAAGTTAAACACGTTGAAGCCAAAGCCACTCAATTATTTGAAAGGGCCGCATCTCGACCCTCAATCAACACGTCACCATGAAGCCGCTGTTTACATCCGGGAAAATACGAGATTCAACAAGTTAATCACAGGTCATGACTTGTAAAGTGCAGTTGTTGATTTTTATGTGAAGGCGGCTTTAATCCGCCCGAAGCGAGGATGTCGCCATGGCCGCAAACGCTGATCGGTGGGTGCGCCATGCGACCATTCATGCCTGTCAACTGTCCGTCGCGGTCGACTTGGTATCGGCAGCGCTGTCGGTCTTTTTTTTGTCGGTGGTGGATGCCGGTTCAGACGTACCACCGGTGGCCGGAGGCGACTGCTTTTTGGAATAGTCGGTGACGTACCAGCCGGTCCCTTTGAGGTGAAAGCTGCTTTGAGAGATCAATTTATTCAGTTTGCCCGAACAGTGCCGGCAGGTTTGCAGTGGGGCGTCCGAAAATTTTTGAATCGCCTCCTCGATCTGTCCACACGCCGTACACTGATATTCGTAGAGCGGCATCGTTCAATTCTCCTGTAACATTTTGCAAATACAATAAAAAACCTGAATCTTGGACGTCTTGACTGCTCTAATATAGGTCGTGTTGAGTGCTTGTCAAGAAATTGAAGATAAAAATCAGGAGACGGTCTTCAGTCCGTCGATAGGGGTGTGCCACCTGCCGTAGAAGTCGAGCACATAGTCCAATCCGTGCGCCTTGACAGGGCCCAGAATGTCGTGCGTGATGCCGTGCACGCGGTGCTCTTCTTCGAGCTTTTCCTCATCGTTGGCGTTGAAGTGCTGCAGAAACCGGCTGAACCGGACGATGTGGACCAACTCGTGGGTGACGACATACAAGACGAAAGGATGCAGCTGAATCTCCGGACGCGCTTGCAAGGTTGCCAGGATCGTGTGGTCCTGAATACAGATTTTATAGAAGTCATAAGCGCTTGAACCCAAAACGCCGCCGGCAAGTTTGCCTTCGTAGCGGATGATCTGGGCAAACGGTCCGCTGACGATTTCATCCGGGCTCAGATCGGCCAGGGTCTTGACATCGTATTTCGGTCTCAGCCATTGGCTGGCCGACATCTTGTAGTGGTTGCTGACCAGCTCTTCGGCCATGGCAACGGCATTGTTGACAACCTCCAGTTCTTGATTTGTAAATGTGGCCTGATCGGCATCCCGTTGCATTTGAACCGTGTAGCATACCCCTTGTGCGGGATCAATGCCCGAATCAGGGCCGGGATTAAAAAAGATGGACAATGGTGGTAAGATGGTATAACTAATCAAGTTTGTGAAAATAACGATTCCATGAATGGGGGTGATCGGTTGGGTAGCGTGATCAAAAAACGAAGAAAAAAGATGCGTAAGCACAAGCACCGCAAGCTGCTGGCGCGTACGCGGCATCAGAGAAGAAAGGGCAAATGATGCAGCTGTCACACGTCGATGATGGGGCCCGATAAAAAAGCACCGACACGACACGCGTCGGTGCTTCGCCTTTTGGCTGTGCCTAAAATCCCACTACCTCAGGGCTTGGTGCTGTTGGCGCCCTCATACCCTTTCAGATACTTGAAGATCTCCGAATCGGTCGACAAAATGATCGTGCTGTTGTCGGTCATGGCCTCGTTGTAGACTTCCAGCGTTTTGGTGAACGAGTAGAACTCCGGATCCTTTTCGAAGGCCTCCGCATAGAGCCGCGTCGATTCCGCATCCGCCTTGCCCTTGACCTCCTGGGCCGTCCGGTAGGCTTGCGATTCGATGCGCTTTAGATCGCGCTCTTTCTCGCCCAGTATTTTCTGGGCCTCGCCTCTACCTTCGGACCTGAACTTCTGGGCGATCTGCTGCCGCTCCGCGATCATCCGGTCGTAGACCGACGCCCGAACCTCTTCGACATAGTTGACGCGTTTGATCTTGACGTCCATCAGTTCGATGCCGAACTTTTCCAGCTTGGGCCTAGCCGAGTTCAAAATGCCGTTGTCGATATTATCCCGGCCGACAAATACCTGGGAGAAGCGGATCGGTTTGTTTTTTTGTTCATCGACTTCGCGGTTGTCCCCCAGATCCTCGAAGGTGTCCAGCTCGCGGTTGCTGTTGCGAACCGCCTCGATGAGGCGGTTGGAGGTGATGAAGTTCCTGACCGTGGGGTCGATGATTTCATCCAGACGCTGTTGGGCGCGGTTGACATAGCCGACGGTTTTGAAGAACGCGACCGGATCGACGATTTTCCAACGGGCAAAGGTGTTGACCCAGATATAGGTTTTGTCCCGGGTGGGGATCTGACCCGGGTCACCGTCCCACTCTTGCAGGTTTTTTGGAAAGACCAGCGCCTTTTCGATAATCGGCAGCTTGAAGTTGAGTCCGGGATCGGTCACGGTCCGCTGCACGCGGTCGAAACGGGTCACCACGACCTGTTCGGTCTCATCGACCGTGTAGGCACACACGAACAGAATCAAGACCACCACGCCGGCAAGGGCCAATAATAGCTTTAATTTCATTTTGTGCCACCATCGCTGTTTCCAAGGTTCAAAAGGGGCAGTAGGTTCTGCTGGTCCGCGTCGACGATAAACTTACGGTTGACCTTGGGCAGCAGTTCTTTCATGGATTCCAGGTAGAGCCGCCGCTTGGTTACATCCTTGGCCTTGACATACTCGCTGTAAAGGTCCTTGAACCGGGCGGCGTCACCCTGGGCCCGGTTGACGCGGTCCAGCGCATAGCCTTCGGCGGCCTTGATGGTTCGCTCGGCTTCGCCCCTGGCGGCCGGGATGGCCTTGTTGTAGTCCTCGCGGGCCTGGTAGATCATCTTCTCTTTTTCCTGGGTGGCTTGATTGACCTCATTGAAAGAGGCCTGTACCGGCATGGGCACGTTGGTCTTTTTCATCTCAACGGTCACCACGTTGATTCCCGTCTCGGCATGGTCCAGTTCTTCCTGGAGCACCCGGTGCGCTTCCACGGCGATTTCGTCCCGCTTGGTGATCACCTCGTTGATGCTTCGATCGCCCACCACCAGCCGCATGCTCGATTCCGCCAGGTCACGCAACAGGCCGGTGGCATCCTTGACCTTGAAAAGATAGTCGTATGGGTCTTTGATGCGGTACTGAACGATCCACGGCACCACCGCCACGTTCAGGTCGCCGGTGAGCATCAACGAGATGCTGGCCGTGTCCGATGTCTCAGTGAACTGTTCGCGCTCCGATTGAAAGCCGAACTCCTCTTTGAAAACACGATCCTGACGGACTTTGGTCACGTTCTCGATGCCAAACGGAAGTTTGAAGTTGGCACCCGGTTCGGCGATACGTACAAACTTGCCGAAACGCTGGACCACGCCCACCGAGCCGGATTCGATGGTAAAAAAGATCGAATACCCGATAAAGAGCACGGCAATGATGGCCACAATCCATATCGAACCGCCCGGCGGCCTAAACTTTTTCAGCTGATTGATGATGTCCTCCATTTGCGGAGGTCCCCCGCCATGCTGCTGTTGCTGCTGGCGGTTTAACTTTTCCCAATCCCAAGCCATGGTTCCAATGTCCTTGTTTGAGATGAGCCCCGACCGGCAGCATGCTGCCCCATCGGTCGTCTCATCGTGTTTGCGGCAGGCTTTTGGCCCACCGGTAGGCCCTGACTATCCGGTTGTAAAGATAGGCTAACTTAAGGTTGGCACCTTGCTAAGTCAAGGAAAATCAATGGCTCGAGGCATCGGCGCCGTTCAGCCGGTCTGATTTGGGGCGGGCCCGTCAGGCGCTTTGATCTCGAGTTGGGTTGACTTGCGGGCGGGCAGTTTCTATATCGGTATACGACACCGCTCCGGAAACGGCGCTGTTGCCCCGGGCGACACATGAATGAAAGGCAATCGATTCGACATGTCGACAACAAAGCGGCCCAGCGATTCGTTCACGCCCATCGGCCAGGTGCTCGAGACCATTGTCGACCAGTGCCGGTCGAGCACCAGCGGCGGCATCTTGAACTTGATTCGGGTGTGGGAGGCGGCTGTGGGATCCCCCATCCGCGACAACGCCAAACCGTTTGCGGTCAAAGGGGCGTTGCTGTTGGTGCACGTGTCCAGTTCGGCCTGGCTGCATCACCTTCAGTTCCTGAAAGCCGAGTTGCTGGAAAAACTCAACCACGGGTTAACCAACCAGCGAATCGATGACATCAAATTCAAGATCGGCCCGATGTAGGGGGCGGCATCGGGCACGGCAGGGAAGGTCATGCAGCCGCTGACACGCGATCCGTTTCTAAACGGCAACATCGTTCTCAAACAGCCCCAAAACGGGTACCGTTTTTCCATCGATGCCGTCGTTCTGGCCCACCGGGTGCGCCCCTTGGAGGCCGAAATCGTCCTCGATTTGGGTACCGGTTGCGGCGTCATTCCCCTCATCCTGGCGTTTCGGCATGCCAGTGTTCGGCTGGTCGGTGTCGAAATTCAGACCGACCTGGCCGACCTGGCCCGGCAAAATGTGGCCGCCAACGGCCTGGCGGACCGGATTCACATCGTCACCAAGGACATGCGCCGCTTGACGCCGGCCGAGATTGGCGGCCCGGTCGATGTGGTCGTGGCCAACCCGCCATACCGCAAGCTGGCCAGCGGCCGCATCAACGCGGATACCCAGCGGGCGATCGCCCGGCATGAATTGAAGGTCGATCTGCAGCAGGTGCTGCAAAGCGCCCGGCGCATGCTGAAACCCTTCGGCCGGTTTTTCGTAATCTATCCGTGCCTGCGCGCCGTGGATCTGATCGCGGGGATGCGTTCGGCAGGCCTGGAGCCCAAAGCGTTGATGACGATCCACTCCGGCGAGTCGTTGCCGGCCCGACTGGTGACGATCATGGCCGTCAAGGGGGGGCGGCCTGGTCTCGAGGTCGACCCACCGCTGCACCTCTATGACCAGAACGGGTCCTACACCAAAAGGGTCGCAGGGATGCTCTCCAGGTGAGGCCGGGCTTAGGGCCCCGGAAGAAAATAAATCCACCACAGGCGGCGCCATATGGTGGATTTATTTATTTCTGTGACCCTTATTCAACAAGCGTGTTCATCACCAGACCCGACATTACCTTGGGATAGAAATAGGTCGACTTGCGCGGCATGATCAGCCCTTTCTGGGCCACCTCTTGAACCTGTTCGATGCGGGTGGGATTGAGCAGAAACGCCACATCGAACGTTTCGGTGTCGATGGCGTGCAGGGCCTTGTCGGCCGTGCTGGCATAACCGATCAGCCGATCGTCATCCAGGCGCTGACGATCGAATCCCAACAACGTCATGAATACCAGGCGGGTCAGTACGCTGACGTCCAGCGGCCTCAGCGATGGGTCTAGGTCGTCTTGGAACATGTCATCCATGATGCCGGGGTGAAGTGCCATGAGGTAAAACACCGGTGCGCCGTGGGCATAGACCCCGATGCACTGACGGTCGGCGCCGTCACTGAGTGCGTTGAGAAAACGGTCTTGCACCCGCTGGCGATCGTCGGCGGTGAAGGCGTACGCGGTGATGTCGAAGTAGCGCCGCGCCGTCTCCAGGGCTTTTTGGATCTGGTGCCGGCCGACGGATTTGAGCAGGCGGTGGGCCGGCAGAATGACCAATCCCGGGTCGCTCATACTGCACAGGTACATCAGGACAAAATTGGCCGGATGCCGGTCGTCGAAGGACGGCAGCGTGGCCTGCAGGTGGGCCCTGAAATTCAGGGCGGTTTCGTAGCGGTGGTGACCGTCGGCGATAAACAGCCGCTTGTCCTGCATGGCCGCGGTCACCCGGCCGTGGAAGGCCCTGTCGACGATTCGCCACAGGCGGTGCCGGTGGCCCTGTTCATCCAAAAAATCCACATCGGCGGCCAAGTGGCCGACGGCCGCTTCGAGTGTTCCGAGCAGACCGCCCTCATCGGGATAGAGCGAGAAAATAGGGCAGAAGTTGCAGTGGGTGGCTTTCATGAGCGCCAGCCTTTCGGAGCGGACTTTCGAAAAGGTCTTCTCGTGGGGCAAGATGATGCGCTTGTCGAACGCCTCGAGGCCCACCAGTGCGATCAGGCCAAAACGGGTAACGCGTTTTTCCTGATGATCGTAGGTGATCGCTTTGAGGTACAGCGCCGGCCGGTCGTCCTGCTTGAGGGTGCCGTCGGCCATCCACTGCCGATAAAAGGCGGCCGCGCGACTGTGTGGGTTGTTGTGGCCGCTGTCGGTCGCCTCGGCCCGATTCAGGATCAGGCGGATGACATTGTTGGGGTGCCTGGCGTAATAGGCCGCTTGTTCATCGGGTGAAATCACGTCGTAGGGCGGCGTCGTGACATCCGCGTAGTCGGTCATTTTCTGGGAGTTGTAAAGAATCCCTTTAAAGGGCCTCACAGTGGCCATGGCGGGGCGTTTCCTTTCTTCCACCGGTTTTGGGTCGGCGTCGCTTGCCGAATCGATTTCACTACTATAGGTGAGCCTGTCGGGCAAGCATAATCGGGATGTCGGCACGGGGGCAGCCGCTGGACCGGGTGTGTCGCAAGACCAATTTGAGGGTTGACAAGACCAGCCCAAAAAAGATAGTTAGGCGTTTTTAATGCCGGTGCTTATTGGGAAAAATGGAGAGGTGGCCGAGCGGCTGAAGGCCCCGCTCTCGAAAAGCGGTATCCTGCCAAAAGCGGGATCGTGGGTTCGAATCCCACCCTCTCCGCCACTATCGTCTTCACGTTGAGATCCGGGGAGGATCGCCATCGGCATGGTTCGGCGTTGTCTGTCTGATGCGGAGAGATGTCCGAGTTGGCTGAAGGAGCACGACTGGAAATCGTGTGTGTCGTTTATAGCGGCACCGAGGGTTCGAATCCCTCTCTCTCCGCCACCGTCCGCAGGCCCAGCCCACCATTTTGCCACGTTATTGGATCTGCCTTCTTGCAGGAAAATCTATTTGACGGATGATGTTAGGGATCTTATCGCGGCTTGCCACCGCACTGCCGATGGGATACATTGGGGCGGGTAACTGGCGTTAACGGGTCTGACCGGCATGGTTCTGAATCGATGACTTATCTGGTTTTAGCACGCAAATACCGACCTCAGGCATTTGACGACGTGGTCGGGCAGCAGCACGTCACCCAGACACTTAAAAATGCTATCGGCGGCGACCGGGTAGCCCACGCCATTTTGTTCGCCGGCCCCCGCGGAACCGGTAAAACCACCATCGCGCGTATATTGGCCAAGGCCTTGAACTGCCTGTCCGGGCCGACCCCGACCCCGTGCAACACCTGCCGTTCCTGCACCGACATCACTGCCGGCCGTGGCGTTGACGTGTTCGAGATCGACGGTGCCTCCAACAACAGCGTCGACCAGGTCCGGGAGCTGCGGGAAAACATTCGCTACATGCCGGCCCACAGCCGATTCAAGATCTACATTATCGATGAAGTCCACATGCTCAGTACGGCCGCCTTCAATGCCCTGCTCAAGACGCTCGAGGAGCCGCCGTCACACGTGCTGTTTTTTCTGGCCACCACGGAACCGCACAAGATTCCCATTACCATCTTGTCCCGCTGCCAGCGCCACGACTTGAAGCGCATCGCATCCACGGCCATCACGGCGCACATGCACAGCCTTTGTCGCCAGGAAGCGGTTGCCATCGATCAGGACCATCTGTGGGCCATTGCACGCGAATCCGATGGCAGCATGCGCGATGCCCTGAGCCTGCTGGACCAGGTGCTGGCCTGCACCGACGGCCAGATGGAAGCCGACGACGTGGCCCGCCTGCTGGGCGGCATGGACCGCCAGGTGCTTTTCGACATCTCGGCGGCGGTGTTCGTCAGGGACATTGCCGGCATATTGGCCGCCATCGACGCTGTCTATCGCAGCGGGCAGGATCTGAAACGGTTCTATGCCAATCTGCTGGTTCATTTTCGCCACCTGATGCTGGTCAAGATGGCTGTCCGGGCCGAGCTGCTGTCAGATGTGGGTCCCGGCGAGCTCGACATGCTGACCGATCAGGCGGCCGGCGCTTCGAGCGCTTACATCGACCAGGTGCTGACGATCCTGTTCAACGCCGAGACCGGTGTCCGCAAGGCGTTGCAACCTCGGCTGGCCATCGAGATGGCCTTTTTCAAGATTCACCAGATCACACCGGCGCTGCCCATCGAGCAGCTGATCGAGCGCATGGAGGCCCTTTTGAAAGCCCCCGGGGTCAAGGCGGTGCCGGGTGTCGTCGAAGCACAGACCCGCTACGGCCCTTCGGCAACACCACCGCCACGCGATCTGCCGGCAGCACCTGCGGCGGACCGGCCCGTCCTGCCAGGGGCGCCGATAGCAGACAGTGCAACCAAGCATCCGGCTGATGCGCAGCCGGTTTTGCCGGATGGCCCCGATGGCGGGAGTGAATCCTGGGAGCGGATTACCGCGATCATTGCCGAAACGAAGCCGTCCATCGCCGCGGCCCTTTCCCGGACGCAGCTGGCGTCCGTGTCGGATCGCGAATTTTCAGTGCAGGTGCGTGACAACGGCTACACCATGAAGACGATCAAAAAGCATCTGCCACTGATCGAAGCCGCTTGTCGTGAACACGGCGGCCGGGACGTGCAGTTCCAGTTCAACCATGAGTCGGCCGTCGGCAAGCCGGCGGCGTCGCAGCGTCAAGAAGCCGAAAAGCGCAAGCATGAGCTGCTCAACCATCCCCTGGTGGTCGATGCCGTCGACATTTTCAATGGAAAAGTCGATGAGATCAAACTCAAATAGGAGGTTCGCACAATGAAGGGCATGGGAAATATGATGAAGCAGGCCCAGAAACTTCAGTCAAAAATGATGCGTATGCAAGAGGAGTTGGCAGGCAAGACGGTGGAGACCACCGCTGGCGGCGGAATGATCACCGTGGTGGCCAACGGTGCCCAGCAGGTGGTGTCCATTAAAATTGAAAAAGAGGTCGTGGATCCCGACGATGTGGAGATGCTCGAGGATCTGATTTTGGCCGCCGTCAACGATGCCCTGACCAAGTCCCAGGAAATGGTCTCCTCGGAGATGGGTAAACTCACCGGCGGCATGAAGATTCCCGGCCTGATGTAATCCCATGGACTACTATCCCGGATCGATCAAGGTGCTGATCAACCACCTGTCGCGGCTACCGGGCATCGGCCGTAAGACCGCCGAGCGTCTGGCCATACACATTCTCCAGCAGCCGGAGGCGGCGGCCCACCAACTGGCCCGAAGCATCGTGGAAATGAAGCGGAAATTGCGGCTGTGTGCCCAGTGCTTTGCGCTCAGCGACGATGAATTCTGCCGCATATGCAAGGACCCGGCACGAAAGACGGGCGTGATCTGCGTGGTGGAACACCCGGCCGACATGGCCTCGATCGAAAAGTCCGGCGCCTTCAAGGGGCGCTACCACATCCTGGGAGGAGCGCTCTCGCCCATGGACGGCATCGGCCCCGGCGACATCAAGGTGGCCGAGCTGATCGGCCGCGTCGAAAAAGAGGCCATCCGTGAGATCATCCTGGCCACGGGCACCAATGTCGAGGGTGAATCCACGGCGGCCTACATTGCCGAGTTGTTGGCCGGCGCGTCGGTGCGGGTGACCCGCATCGCTTCGGGAGTGCCCATGGGAGGTGATCTCAAGTACGTGGACCAGGTGACGCTCAAGCGCGCCATGGAGAGTCGGCATGGAATCGGATGAAAAGGGGGCCTGTGCGGAGCTGTTCGCCTGTACGCGCTGCGGCGCGTGCTGCAAGGGGTACGGGGGCACGTATCTGTCCACGGCCGACATCGACGCCATCGCCCGCTATCTGAAGGTGACGACCGCGCAGCTGCTGACCCGCTGTACGCAGTCGTCCGGCGGCCGGCCCCTGATCGCTCAAAGCGCCGATGGATATTGCATTTTCTGGAACAAGGTCTGCACCATTCATCCCGTCAAGCCGCAGATGTGCCGTCAGTGGCCCTTTATCCGCAGTATCCTGGTGGATGTCGGCAACTGGCGGGCCATGGCCGACTCCTGTCCGGGAATGAACGCCGACGCACCGGAAGCGCGCGTCCGTGAATGTGTGCAGCGCGCCCTGAACGACCCGTTTTAAAGCGACCCGCCGGATCCCTTTGTTCATGCAGCCGCGGTCTTGGTTGTCACTGCCAATATTTTTCCGCCGTCAGAAGATAGCTCGGTGCTTCTTGTTGGGACGCGTCGTCCCGGCGCACAATGCAGCGCTTTTCCAGGTGGGCCAGCGCGTGTTCGAGAGCGTCCGGGCTGCCGTTCCATTTTTCCCGAAGGGTGTTCACGGTGATGGCTGATCCCGAATCGGCCACCGCGCAGCACAACAGGTAGAGGGAAACCGCCTCCACGCCCAGATTCATGGTGAATATTTTCTGATTCATGGCACGTCCCGTCAACGGTTGGTTCACGCGGTCACCGTGTACTTGGGACCGGCGATGAGCAGGTTGTTGGAGATGGTGGACTGGATCTTTTCCATCATGGATCCGAACATGATGTCCCGGATAATGCCATGGCCGTAGGCGCCCAGGACCACCAGGGCATCGTGGGGGACCTGGTAAAGGTTGTCCTCGAAGCGGCCCGTTTCGAAAAAGGTCCAGTCGCTCAAGACGCCCGCTAAGGGCTTTTCCAGATCGACATCCCTTAGAACCGCCCGGTATTCCGCCGGCGACCGTTTGCCGACATCGGTGTAGACATTAAGGGGCATCTGGGTCAATTTGGCGATTCGGATGCCCAGGCGCAGGGCCTTGACCGCGTTGGCCGAGCCGCCGAAGAATACCGCGATCCGCTGCCAGGGCTTGTAGATCGGGCTGGTGATCAGAACCGGAAACCGGGCCGCCTGAACGATGCGCCGAACCCGCGGCCCAATGTATCCCAGGCCGATTTTTGAAGAGAGGTCGCTGATGCTGCGCGGGCAGCACATGAAGTCGAAATTGGTGGGAACGTCGGGCAGTGTGGAGGCCGTGTAGTTTTTCGGTTTGAACAGCTCCAAATTGATCTCCGCGGCGGTCAGCAGTTCCTGCACGTGGGCCCGGGCGGTTTCCGGGTCGTTGAGGTAGGACGAATCCAGGTCGACCTGAACGACGTCGTTTTCGAAGTACATCAAAAACTTGGTGGCTTCCGGAATGTAGACCGTGGGCAGCACGCCGATTTGCTTGCAAAAATAGATGGACTGCAGCAGGGTCTCCCTGCCCAGGGGGGTATTTCTGAATATGTGAAACAGTTTCTGGGCCATCTCGCGCCGTTCCTCCTTTACCTTCTTACCGCAGAACAATGATGCGGTGGATTGACCGCCGTCATAAGCGGCCGGTTTGCACCATCAACTCCTTCCGATACCGATCCAGCAGCGTGGCCTTGGAAATCATACCCTGAAAGCGGTTGTCCGACACCACCGGCATGCTGTAAATGCCATCGTCATCCATTTTTTGCAGCACGTCGGTCAGATCGTCGTGCAGGGAGACCGTCTTGACGCGGGTCTGCATCAGTTGGCCGGTCAAGACCGCGTGGTGCATGGCGCGGTCGAACAGGTAGGGGCGAATGTCATCCAGGTAGATCATGCCCAGAAACTGACGGTTCTGCTGGTCTTCGACGGGAAAATAGTTGCGGCGGGAGGATTTGACCGTGTCGACGAAATCCGCCAGGCGCATATCGGGGTGGACGCAGATACAGTCGGTTTCCAGCAGTTCCTGAATGCTCAGGTCGGTCAACACGCGGGCATCCGTTCCGGGACGGAGCAACTGGCCCTTTTCCACCAGGTCCTTCAGGTAAAACGAGGCCGGTTCCATGGTGTGGCACAAGGTGGTGGAAATGGCCGAAACCACGATCAGCGGCACGATGACATCATAGCCACCGGTGATTTCGATGATCAGGAAAATTCCCGTCAGCGGCGCCTGCAGGATGCCGCTGATCAGGCCGGCCATACCCAGCAGGGCGAAGCAGCCCTCGTTGACCCAGGCCACGGACGACCACATGGATGTCATCAGGCGATGAAAGCTCAGCCCAATGAAGGCCCCGATGACCAAACACGGTGCAAAGATCCCCCCCGAACCGCCCCATCCCAGGGTCAGCGACGTTGCCAGAATTTTGGCCACCGCAATCACGGCCACCAGCATCAGGCCACCGGGAAATCCGCCTTCGATGGCCGTCCGGATGGCATGATACCCCTCGCCGAGAACATAGGGCAGGAAATAGCCAATGACACCCACCATGGCGCCGCCGATGGCAGCACGCACCCACAAGGGCACCGGGAGGCGCTTGGACGCGCTGTGCATGGACCGCAGTGTGCGGGTCAGCAGGATCGAGGCCAGGGCACAGAAAACGGCCAACCCCGCGCAGGCCAGAATGTCATGGAAGTGGATGTCGAAACCCCGGTGTGCGAACACGATCTGGTTGCCCTTGAGCAGGCGGCTGACTTCGGTCCCGGCTACGGCGGCGATGGCGATGGGGATGATGTTCATGGTGCTCCACTCGCCGAGAATGACTTCGATGGCGAACACCATGCCGGCAATGGGTGCGTTGAAAATGGCCGCGATGGCACCGGCCGCACCGCATCCCACCAGGGCCACCCGCTGGCGGTCGTTGAGTGAAAACGCCTGGGCGATGTTCGATCCAATGGCCGCGCCGCTCATGACCACCGGGGCCTCCGGTCCGGCCGACCCGCCGCTGCCGATCGTCAGGCAACTGGAGATCAGCCGCGAAAAACTGGACCGCAGGCGCAGCAGGCCGCCGTAGCGGGAAACGGCGTAGATCACCTCGGGGACGCCGTGGCCGGCCCCTTCGTTGACCACTTTCTCTAAAAAGAGCGACGAGAGGGCCGCACCGGCGGCCGGCAAAAAGATGGCCCACCAATAGCTTCGATAGTGATGCAGCCATGCCAGCATGGTTTCCAGGCTGCGATTGAGAAAAAGGGCTGCCAGCCCGCTGCAGATGCCGACGATGATGGCAAATATGATCAACAACAGCCGGTCGTCGGAACGGAACAGGGACCAGTTGCCCGGATATCTCAGTTTGTTTAACAGGCGTGTCGATGGCATGGCGGTCAGAGGCTGTCCAACTGCGCTTCGGACCGGGCGACGCGCGCAAAAAGTGCCTTTGCGTCCGGATGGGTGCTCAAAAAGGATCGAAAGGCACGGTCCCTGATGCAATAGGAGAGTCTTGACAACAGGTGCAGGTGTTGTTGGACCGTTGGGCTGAGCAGCACAAAAAACACGAACACCGGCTGGTCGTCGATGGCGCAAAAGTCCAGGGGGTTTTCCGGAAAGCAGGTGGTGATGACCGGTGCCGGGGGCGGCTGCGACAAGGGCTCGCGCGGGTGGGGAATGGCGATCCCGTTGCCGATGCCGGTCGAGGCCAGACGTTCGCGCTCCATCAGCTTCTCGAAAAGCTCTTCCCGGATCTTTGTGGAGAGCATCTCCATGCAGGCGACGGCCGACTTCAGGGCCTGCTCGGCGTCCTTGCCGGCGACCCGATGGCAGACCGTGCCGCGCCCCATGGCCGCCACCAGCGTGTCGACCGGGTCGGGCTCACCGTCATCGGCCGGCACCGAATCCAGTGAAAAGGTCAAATTGTGGGTGGTGGCCCACTTTTCCAAGGCCCGGTGTGAAAAGATCGCATCGACACCGCTGCGTTGAATGGGAATCCTTCCCTGACGAATCCACCGCTGCAGGGTGGATTCGGGTAGACTAAGGCCATCCGCCACCCGCTGCATGGGCAGTTTCATGAATGTGTTCCATCCCCGAAAGCTGAAAAGGTCAAAAGATACGCCGATATCGGGTATTAATCAAGAGGTGGACGGGCTTTTTTTGGGCAGGGCGTGGCTGCCCACCGGCAGGCGCGGGCCGTGGCGCCGAACCTGCCGGTGGGCAAGAATGATCGGACAGGCCCTCAGGCCGGTCTTGTCAAGCGGATCGGGAGAACAAGCCCGCTTTGAGGTACTCCCGGTTCAGGCGGGCGATATTGGTGATGGAGATCTCTTTGGGGCATTCGGCCTCGCACTCCCTTTCGTTGGTGCAGTTGCCGAAGCCCAGCCCATCCATGGCACGGACCATGTCAAGGGCCCGTTTAGCGGCTTCGGGCCTGCCCTGGGGCAGCAGGGCCAGTTGGGAGACCTTGGCACTGGTGAAGAGCATGGCCGACGCATTCGGGCACGAGGCCACGCAGGCGCCGCAGCCAATGCACTGGGCGGCATCCATGGCCAGTTCGGCGGCTTCCTGGGGAATCAGAATGGCGTTGGCATCCTGGGCGCCGCCGGTGTTGGCCGAGATGTAGCCGCCGGCCTGGATGATTTTGTCCAGCGCGCTGCGGTCCACGGCGAGGTCCTTGATCACTTTGAAGGCCATGGCGCGAAAGGGTTCGATGGCAATCGTATCGCCGCTGTCAAAGTGGCGCATGTGCAGTTGGCACAAGGTGGTGCCCTTTTCGGCGCCATGGGCCCGGCCGTCCACCACGCAGCCGCACATGCCGCAGATCCCCTCCCGGCAGTCGTGGTCGAAGGCGATGGGCTCCTTGCTGTCGAGGGTCAGCTGTTCGTTGACCACGTCGAGCATTTCCAGAAAAGACATGTCGGTGGTGATATTTTCGGCATGGTACGTTTCGAAGCGTCCCTTGCGTTTCGGTCCATCCTGGCGCCACACTTTCAGTGTCAAATCGATATGCTTTGTCACTTGTAGCTCCTTTGCGTTAGTTTGACGTTCTCGAATTCCAGGGGCTCTTTGTGGAATGCGGGCGCCTGCCCATCGCCCCGGTGTTCCCATGCCGCCACGTGGCAGAAGTTGTCGTCGTCCCGGAGGGCCTCGTGCTCTTCGGTCTCGAACCGTTCGTTGAAGTGGCCGCCGCACGATTCCTGGCGCGCCAGGGCATCGATGATCATCAGTTCGCCGAATTCAAGGAAATCGGCCACCCGTCCGGCCCGCTCCAGGCTTTGGTTGAAGTCGGCCTTGGACCCCGGTACGCGCACATTTTCCCAGAATTCGGCGCGCAGTTCCTGGATCATCTTGCGGGCCATTTCCAGACCCGCGTTGTTCCTGGCCATGCCGCAGTATTCCCACATGATGTGTCCCAGGGTCTTGTGAAAGTCGTCCACCGTGCGGTTTCCGTCGATGGACAGCATCTTGTCCATGCGGGCCGTGACCGCTTTTTCCGATTCGTCGAAGGCCCGGTGGCCGGTGGTGACGTCCGCCTTGGTCGTTCCGGTCAGGTAGCCGCCGATGGTGTAGGGCAACACGAAGTAGCCGTCCGCCAGGCCCTGCATCAGCGCACTGGCGCCCAGGCGGTTGGCGCCGTGGTCGGAAAAGTTGGCTTCGCCGAGCACGAACAGTCCCGGAACGGTGCTCATCAGGTTGTAATCCACCCACAGGCCGCCCATGGTGTAGTGGATGGCCGGATAGATCATCATGGGCGTTTCGTAGGGGTCCTGAGCCGTGATCTTTTCATACATCTGGAACAGGTTGCCGTATTTCTTGGCAATCACATCCTTGCCGTCGCGGTTGATGGCGTCGGCAAAGTCCAGGTAGACCGCTTGACCGGTCTCGCCCACGCCCTTGCCCATGTCGCACTGCTCCTTGGCGTTTCGCGAGGCCACATCGCGGGGCACCAGGTTGCCGAAACTGGGGTATTTGTTTTCCAGATAGTAGTCGCGCTCCGACTCGGGGATCTGATCCGGCCGGCGCGTGTCGCCCGGCTTCTTGGGGACCCAGACGCGTCCGTCGTTGCGCAGGCTTTCGCTCATCAGGGTCAATTTGCTCTGAAAGCTGCCATGCACCGGAATGCAGGTGGGGTGGATCTGGGTGAAACAGGGGTTGGCGAAAAAGGCACCTTTCTTATAGGCGCGGTAGGCGGCGGTCACATTGGAGGTCATGGCGTTGGTGGAGAGGAAAAAGACGTTGCCGTAACCGCCGGTGCACAGCACGACGGCGTCGGCGGCGTGACGCTCCACCTCGCCGGTGATCAGGTTGCGCACGACAACGCCCTTGGCATGGCCGTCGACCAGGACCACATCGAGCATCTCGCGGCGGGCGAACATCTGAATCTTGCCGGCGGCCACCTGGCGCATCATGGCGCTGTAAGCGCCCAACAGCAGCTGCTGGCCGGTTTGGCCGCGGGCGTAGAAGGTTCGCGAAACCTGGGCGCCGCCGAACGAACGGTTGGCCAACAGGCCGCCGTAGTCGCGTGCGAAGGGGATGCCCTGGGCCACACACTGGTCGATGATGTCGTTGCTGACCTGGGCCAGACGATGCACGTTGGCTTCCCGGGCCCTGAAATCACCGCCCTTGACGGTGTCGTAGAACAGCCGCCAGATGCTGTCGCCGTCATTGGGATAATTCTTGGCGGCATTGATGCCGCCCTGGGCGGCGATGCTGTGGGCGCGGCGGGGGCTGTCCTGAATGCAAAATGTTTTGACGTTGTAGCCCAACTCGGCCAGTGTGGCCGAGGCCGATCCGCCGGCCAGTCCGGTGCCGACGACGATGACGTCGAATTTGCGTTTGTTGGCCGGGTTGACCAGTTTAAGTTCGAAACGGTGCCGATCCCATTTTTCGGAAAGCGGTCCTCCGGGTATTTGCGCATCAAGTGCCATGGTATTTCCTTTCCGGGCAGGCAGGGGCAGGCGACCCCATTGGTTGTTGATAATTCGGTCGCGCCTCGATCAGGCCAGCAGAAAAAAGTAGATGGGTAAAAATCCGAATCCGACGCCCACGACGACGGCGAAGGCGATGCCCAGGGTCTGAACCAGGGGCATATATTTGGGGTGGTTGGCGCCGATGGTCTGAAACGCGCTCCAAAACCCGTGGCTGACATGGATGGCGACGACCACCATGGCCAGGATGTAGATCGCTACATAGGCGCTGCTGGAAAAGGCCTCGCTGACGATGTTGAAGATGGTGGTGCCGGATTTGTCGACGAAGTGAAAGTTGATCAGGTGGAAAACGATAAAGGCCAGCAAAAGTATGCCCGTGTAGGGCATGGTGGCCGACCCGATGGTGCGGCCGCCGGCCCGCTTGTTGACCGCGTAGCGGACCGGACGGGCTTTCAGGTTTTCCAGAAACAGGATCAGGCCGGTGATCACGTGAACCAGAAACAGGGTCAGCAGGGCCAATTCGGCCACCTTGAGCGCGGGGCCCAAAGCGTGAAGGTGGCCGGCATAGGCGTTGAATGCCTCCTTGCCCCCGTAGATGGTCAGGTTGCCTGCCAGGTGGGCTGCCAGGAACCCGCAAAAGCTCAGTCCGGTGATGGCCATCATCAGTTTCTTGCCGATGGATGATCCCAGCGTGCCGGTAAACCAGTTCATCGTCGCCTCCATGTCGATTGAAGTAAGTGCCAGATTTTTTAAATAAGAAGACAGAACTATTGAGATTTTTTAGGGCTGTCAATAACTATTTTCTGCCACCATGAATCCCATTCAGTTCCGGCGATGCTTTCGGACAGCTGGATGCCGGCCGCGGTGTGAAGCCGGCTGCGCACATGCGCGGCCCACTTGGCCGGGGCGGCGTAGCCCATGTCTGCCAGGGACTTTAAATCCAGCAGAAACGCCAGTTGATCGGCATCGTTGGCCAAGCGGGCCTCGATGGTCTGGCAGGCGTTGAATTCGTCGAGCAGGGCAGCGATGGTCGACCCGAAGGGCAGGTCGGCGGTCATGTGGGTCACGGCCAATTTCTCGTTGGCCGTCACATATCGTTTTTGCACCGCGTTCAAATCGCCCAGTCTGGCTTCCGGCAGATCGTGGGCCAGGCACATGGCCAGCAGGCGGCCTTGATCCGTTTCCGGCGTCAGTCGGGCCAGGCTCCAGGCGACCCACATGACGGCAAAGGTGTGTTCGGCGACGGATTCCTGGCCCGGCCCGAGAAACTGATACCCGGTACGTTGAACCCGCTTTAACAGCATGGCTTCGAACAAAAACTCCACAATGCGGTCCATTTGCCATCTCCTTTTGAGCACGGTTGTTGCATGAATCTGGCCCGGGATCGGGCACCAATATTGGTTTGCAAGGGCGCGGCGTGCCTCCCGGCGCCGGCGCCGGCGTGGGCATCCGGGCGGAAGGCTGTCGGCGCCGTTCCCGCAAAGCCTTGAACTGCGCGCCTTCGATAGCCAAACTGCTTGACAGGTCCCGGTGGCTTGTATAGGTATACAAAACATTTTTCAAGGGGTTGACGCCTGTTGTCCGTCGTGGCGCGGCGGCATGTCGATATCCTGGCGGCGTCATTATCGCGACGCCGCCAATGAGATCCCAGACGTGGGCTTGGAAACGCCAGGGGATTGGAACCCGTGAAGAGGCAACCATATGATTCCTGCGCAAATGGATTACATCCATATCATGGGCAACGCCAGCCTGATGGTCAAGTTTGTCCTGCTGGTGCTGCTTTTTTTCTCCGTGATGTCCTGGTCGATTATTATCATCAAAATCAGGTACATCCGCAAAGCCTTCAAAGAGTCTGAGATCTTTGTCGACTATTTCTGGAAGAGTCGCGATCTGGCCAGCGCCTTCACCAAGGCCAAACAGCTCGGCGGAAGCCCGGTGGCGCGAATTTTCAGAATCGGGTATGTGGAGCTGCGCAAGCTCAGCTCCGGCGGTAAACGCGACGACGTCGGGGAAACCGACCCCCACGCGCCTTGCCTGCGGCAGGGTTTTTCCGGTTCGGACAACGTGAAACGCGCCTTGCGGCGCGCCATCAACACGGAGATGACCCGTGTCAATCAGATGGTTCCGTTTCTGGCGACGACCGGCAACACGACCCCGTTTATCGGCCTGTTCGGCACCGTCTGGGGCATCATGAACGCTTTTCACGGCATCGGGCAGCGCGGGTCGGCCAGCCTGGCCGTGGTGGCGCCGGGCATCTCCGAAGCCCTGGTCGCCACGGCTGCCGGCCTGGCGGTGGCCATTCCGGCCGTGATTGCGTTTAACCACTTCATGCAAAAGATTCGGGTGATCGAGACGGAACTGCACAGCTTTTCGGCGGACTTTCTCAATATACTCGACCGGGACATTTTGAGGTAACAGGAGGCGCTATGGCAATCGGCAGCGGCAGCGACCGGTTGATGTCCGATATCAACGTGACCCCCTTTGTTGACGTCATGCTGGTACTGCTGATCATCTTTATGGTAACCGCCCCCATGATGGTGCAAGGGGTCGATGTGGCCCTGCCGGAGGTGAGCGCCAAGCCCATCGAGGCCGAAAGCGACAACCTGACGGTGACCATCGACCAAGAGACCAACATTTATATCAACGATTTCCAGGTCCGGATGGATTTTCTCAGGGAAAAGCTGCAGAAAATCCTGGCCGGAAAGGCGGATCAGGAGGTGTTTTTCCGTGCGGACAAAGCCGTCCCCTATGGGGTTGTCGTCGGTGTCATGGCGGAGATCAAGGCCGCCGGCGTGGACCGACTGGGCATGGTAACCGACCCCTTTGACGACAGTGCCATCGGGAAAACCGCCGGCAAAAAGGACTGATGACGACCCCTATCCGCGCTCAGGCATCCGATGACCGGGGTCTGGGGGGCGATGGACACCGGGCCCGCCTGTCGTCGGTGACCCTTTCGCTCGTCTGCCACCTGGCGTTTCTGGCGGCGGTCGTGTTCATGCCATCGCTGCGTTCCGAAAAACCGCCGGCCCACTCGGTCATCAACGTCCGCATGGTCGCCTTGCAGGCGCCCGACACCACCGCGGCCCCGGCGCCTGTGGCCACGACCAAAACGCCCAAAGTCACCAAACCGGAACTCGTGCAACCGCCGGTCGTCCCGGCGCCGGCCCCGAAACCGGACCAGACGGTCGCGCCGACGGCACCGACACCGGCACCGAAGCCGAAAACATCCCTGAAAAAAAAGACCTTTAAGTCCACCGAAGTGGTCAAGCAGGCCATGCAGGATCTGGAAGCCAAGGTGGCGCGTGCGCCGGAACCTGCCGCAGCGGTTCCACCGGATCAGCTGCAATCGGCCCTGGAGCGGCTGCGGCAGGCCGTCGGGAAAAGCGAGGCAAAACGGTCGGCTGCGGACGGCGAAAACGGCCCGGCGCCTGGCGGCGTCAGTCGCGACGGACGACGCAGCGCCGAACTGATCGACCTCTATCGCCTTGAAGTGGCCTTCCAGATCCAAAAAAACTGGGCCTTCAACCAGCAGCTGGCCGGAGAAGACCAATCGTTGGTGGCGGCGATCGTATTCAAGGTGATGCCCGACGGTGAGATCCGGGATATTTTTTTCACGGATCGCTCCGGCAACGCCGCATTGGACGAGTCGGCCTACCGGGCCATCGTCAAATCCAATCCGGTGGACCGGCACCCCAATGAACTGCGTCAACCCTACGTGATGATGGCGATTCGGTTTACGCCCGAAGGGATTCGTTAGACTCGTCAAAAAAGGATTTGTTGAAACATGCGTCGATACCGATCGATGGCCGCTTTGACCCTCTGGCTGTGCATGCAGCTGGTCGGGTCGACCGCCGCAGCCCAGTACAACTATATTGATATCTCCAATCCGTTTCTGCGCAAGACCCCGGTTGCGCTGCCGGCGCTCCAATTTGCCGCCCATGACCCCATGGCCATGCAGGCCGCCACGGCCACGTCCGCACTTTTGGAACACTATCTGGAATTTACCGGCTATTTTGCCATCAGCGACCCGGCTGCGTTTCTCGAGGACCCGCAGAAAATGGACATCACGGGCGCGGGCATACGCTACCGCAACTGGACGGCCATCGGCGCCGAACTGCTGATTACCGGAGCGGTGGCCATCAACAACGGCACGGCCGAATTCGAGCTGCGCCTGTTCGACACGGTCAAGGAGAAGCTGCTGGTGGGCAAGCGCTACCGGGGCGCCGTCGACGACCACCGCCAGGTGGCCCGTCGATTTTCCAGCGAGGTGATGCTGGCCATCACCGGAAATCGGGGCTTTTTCAACTCGATGATCGCATTCGTCTCCAACGGCTCCGGTCACAAGGAGATCTACCTGTGCGATTTCGATGGTGGCCATGTCCGCCAGTTCACCAACCACGCCAGCATTTCACTGTTCCCGGCCTGGTCCACGGATGGCCAGTGGCTGGCCTACACCACTTACGCGGACAAGTGGCCGCGAATCCGCATCCAGCACCTAACGGAGCCCGACCGGGTGGTCAGCATCGACAAACCGGGCCTGCAGGTGGTTCCCGCATGGGTTCCGGGTAGATTCGAACTGGCGGGCAGCCTCTCTTTTTCCGGCGACCAGGAAATTTACCTGTTGACCGGAAATGGGAAAGTGATTAAAAGATTGACTAATAGTGTCGGAATCGACGTGGAACCCACGTGGTCCCCGGACGGGAAGCGCATGGCGTTTGTATCCCGGCGATCGGGAACCCCTCAGATTTACGTCAGCGACATCATTTCTGGCCGGGTCCAACGGCTGACCTTTGAAGGGCGCTACAACACCCAGCCCAGTTGGTCTCCCAGGGGAGACCGAATCGCTTACTCCGCCATGCGAAATGGCGTCATCGATATTTTTAGCATCAATCCCGAAGGTGGCGAACCGATCCAGCTGACAGAGAACCAGGGCAGCAACGAGGCACCCACGTGGTCACCTGACGGGAGCCTTATTGCCTTCAGTTCGACGCGCGAGGGAAAAAGCCGGCTTTACGTGATGACCGCTTTCGGAACCGACCAACGGCGCCTGCTCTCCCTGCCGGGCGAACAGACCAATCCGAGGTGGTCCCCCAATAACCTAACCCCATGAATCGCAACATTGTTGAACTCACAGAGGAGGAGAAATGATGAAAAGAACCTGGATCGTGTTGGTCATGCTGATGGTTTTGCCAGCTCTGCTGTTCACCGTTTCCTGCAGCAAGCAGGCCACGATGCCAGCCGACGCGTCGGCTGAGGCGGATGCGCAGCAGACCGAACTGGAAAAACAGCAGGAGATGGAGCGCCAGAAGCAGTTGGAGGAAGAGCGTCTTGCCGCCGAACGGGCCGAGCAGCTCAAAGCCGAAGCCATGGAACGGGAACTGATGATGGCCCAGAACCGGTTCCTCAACGAGAATGTCTACTTTGAGTTCGATTCGGCGGCGCTCGATTACACAGCTCAGGAGCTGTTAAAACAAAAGTCCGTGTGGTTGACGGACAACCCCGACGTCAACGTGGTTATCGAAGGGCACACGGACGAACGCGGCACCAATGCCTACAACCTGGCCTTGGGTGAACGGCGCGCGGAAAGTGTCAAGGCCTACTTGACCGATCTGGGTATCGATGCGGCGCGGATGACCACCATCAGTTACGGCGAGGAAAAACCGGTCGCGATGGAGCAAACTGAGGAGGCCTGGGCCAAGAACCGGCGCGTTGAGTTCGTCCTGGAGTAAAAACGGCCAGGGGAGACGTCGATCCTCAGCGCCAAGAATACCCATGAGCCCCACCGAATATGCAGCAACGGCCGGCGTCCCGGTCGCTTGCTGCATATTCGGTATGGGACGATGGGGGTGCCCATGGCGTTCGCCGACCAGGCGGCGGGGCGGGAAGGTGAATATGCGCAATAGAACCATGTGGGTGTGGCTGCTGGCGGCCGTTTTGCTCTGCGGTTGTGCCTCGCAAGACGATCTTTACTCTCTGGACCACCGCATCACTTCAATGGAGCGGCGCAACGCGGAGCTGGAAAAACGCAATCAGGAACTGGAGACGGTTGCCAGCCAGGTGGCGGGTTTGGACCAGAGCCGCCGCGAGGATGAGGTCGCGCTGCGGGGACAGTATGCCGGCCTGTCGGCCCAGCTTGAACGGCTGCGTGAAGACGCCCAGAGTCTTTCCGGCCGCCTGGAGGAGATCGAGTATCTGCTCAATCAAAAGCTCGACCGCTTCGAGAACGAGCAGCTTCAAGGCCGGGAGCGCATGGACCAGATGGCCACCGATGTGGCCGCGCTGCAAAAGCGCATCGAGGTGATTGATCAATACCTGAACCTGGAACCCACGTCAGCCGGGAAACCCGCGCCAGCGCCGGCCCCGGGTCAGCCGGCCGCCGACCAGAACCTGTACGACGCGGCTAAAAAAGCTTTCGATGCCGGCAACTACACAGAGGCCAGAGACGGTTTCGAACAGTTGCTCGCGGACCACCCCGCGTCGCCGCGTGCCGACAACTCCCAGTTCTGGATCGGTGAGACCTATTACCTGGAAAAATGGTATGAAAAAGCCATCCTGGAATACCAGAAGGTCCTCGAGAACTATCCATCCGGCAACAAGGTTCCGGCGGCCCTGCTCAAGCAAGGGCTCTCTTTTTTGAACATCGGCGAGCCGAACAACGCCCGATTGATTTTCACGGAGCTGATTGCCAAATACCCCAGCACCAATGAAGCCAGCATTGCCAAAAGCAAGTTGGACGCGCTCTGAAATGCCCGGCTCGAATCTGTTTGCCCAGCACCCGGCGACGAAGCGATGCCAAGGGTGCCGCCGCTGCTGTCCCAGGGTTCCCTAGCCGCCATGCTTAAAGTCATCGGCATCGATCCCGGGCTGGCGGATACCGGTGTGGGTATCGTGCGCGGAAGCGGCCTGAATGTCGCGGGCTATACATACGGCGCCATTTCGACCCCCAAACACGAACCCGTGGCCTGCCGACTCGAGCGCATCTACACCAAGATCACCCATGTGCTGGCGGATGAACAACCCGACCTCATGGTTCTGGAGGATGTTTTTGTGCTCGAAAAATATCCCACGTCGGGCATTGTTCTGGGGAAGGTGTGCGGGGTCCTGCTGTTGGCCGGCATCCAGTTCGGCGTCCCCTTGACGGAAGTGCCGGTGCGCCAGGCCAAGCAGATTTTAACGGGCAACGGCAAGGCCTCGAAGCAGCAGTTGGAGCGGGCGGTACGGCACACCCTGTGCGCTCCGGCGCCCATCCGGCCCCTGCACGCATCCGATGCCCTGGGGTTGGCGTTGATCGGTCTGTTTCGCCACACCCAAACGTCGTGAACCTTGTTCGATCGATTTTTTGAAAGCCGATGATTGGATACCTCGAGGGCAAATTGATGAAAAAGGAGCAGGATCGCATCCTGCTCCTGGTCAATCAGGTCGGATACGAAGTCCTGGTCCCGGTGGTGGTCATGGAGCGCTTGTCCGCCAAGACACCTGGAGAAACGGTCTCCTTGTACATCTATTATCATCAAACGGAGCGGCAGCCCAAGCCGGTCCTGATCGGGTTCACCCTGGAGGCCGAGAAGGCCTTCTTTCAGTCCTTTCTCTCCGTCGAGGCCATTGGGCCGTTGAAAGCGGTCAAGGCCATGAACATTCCCATCGGTGACATCGCCCACGCCATCGAGAGCGGCGACGCCAACACCTTGAAGCGGTTGAGCGGCATCGGCGACCGTACGGCCCACAAGATCATCGCCTCCTTGCAGGGCAAGATGAACCGGTTCGCCCTGATTCATCACGAAAAGGGCGCTGCGCCGCTGCGCCTGGATGACGATTTCATCCAGACGGTGATGGATGTGCTCGTGACCCAGCTGGGACATCGCACCAGCGATGCCCGCCAGATGATTACCAACGCCATGAACCGCAACGCCGCGATCGCCTCGGCGGAGCAGCTGTTTGACGAAATCTACCAGGCGGAGCGGCCCTAAATGAGAAAACACCATCTCACCCGATCCGGGTCCGTTTTCGGCCTTGGGGCCGCCCTTCGATGCCCTGACGACCGACGACAGGCGATGGTCGAAACCGCTTTTGCCGGTTTAGGGCGGGGCCGCTGATGTCGGATCGAATCTTCACCCACAGTTCGGATGAGACGGCCATCGTGGACGGTGACCTTCAACCCGATGACCGCGACCCGGAGCTGCTGTCGCTGCGACCGGAACGGCTGCACGATTACGTCGGACAGGTCGAGGCGGTCGAGACCCTGAAGATCGCCATCGAGGCGGCCAAACTGCGGTCCGAACCCCTGGATCATGTTTTGTTTCATGGCCCGCCGGGGTTGGGCAAGACCACCTTGGCCCACATCATCGCCGCTGAAATGGGGGGCACGCTGACCGTGTCGTCGGGGCCTGCCCTGGAAAAAGGGGGCGACCTGATCGGTATTTTGACCCACCTGGGGGACGGGGATGTGCTCTTCGTCGATGAAATCCACCGCACCCCCAAGACGGTGGAGGAATTCCTTTACCCGGCCATGGAAGATTTTGCGGTCGATTTTGTCTTCGACAAGGGCATCCACGCCCGCAGCCACCGCTACCGGCTCAAGCGTTTCACCCTGGTCGGCGCCACGACCCGGGTGGGTCTGTTGAGCGCCCCGCTGCGGGACCGGTTCGGTATTTTCCGCAGCCTCGACTTTTACGGCATCGATGACCTGGTGAAAATTACCACCCGCTCGGCGGCGCTGTTGAACGTGCCCATCGATTCACCCGGCGCTCTGGAATTGGCCAACCGCTCGCGGGGGACGCCACGGATCGTCAACCGGTTGCTCAAGCGGGTTCGCGACTATGCCCAGGTGCGCGGCGACGGCGCCATCGTCAAGACTACGGTGGAAGCGGCCCTGGCCTTAGAGGGCGTGGATGGCCTGGGGCTCACCCGTTTGGACCACCGCTACCTGAAAACCATCATCGATTACTATGGCGGCGGGCCCGTCGGCATCGAGGCCATATCGGCCACGCTCCAGGAGGAGACCGACACCCTGGTGGATGTGGTGGAACCGTACCTGTTGAAGATCGGCATGGTGATTCGAACCAGTTCGGGCCGGCGCGTGTCCGAAAAGGCCTATCGCCATCTGGGAGTCGCCGTCCAGAAAAAGTTATTCTGATTGCCATGGCCTTGATTACGCTGGTGCGCATAGGATTGCGATAATATTTTTGCTTGACACCCAACCCATTATCTACTAATAGTGCCGGTTTCTAAGAAACGAACAGGAGTGGAAGCAGTGAAAAAATATACCTACAGTGCAAAAAACGCCGACAACCCCGACAAATGGTGGGTGGTCGATGCCGACGGCGCCGTGCTCGGCCGGCTGGCTTCCCGGATTGCCGCGACCTTGCGCGGCAAGCACAATCCGCTCTACACGCCCCATGCCGATCTGGGGGATTCGGTCGTCGTGATCAACGCCGAAAAGATCGTCCTGACCGGCCGGAAGATGGATCAGAAGTGCTACTACCGTCACAGCGGCTACATCGGTGGACTGAAGACCACCACGGCCAAAGCGTTGATCGAAAAGCGGCCCGAGGATGTGATTCGCTTTGCCGTCAAAGGGATGCTGCCCAAAAACAGCCTGGGCCGCAAGCTGTTCAAGAAACTCAAGGTCTATGCCGGTGCCCAGCATCCGCACGAGGCCCAGCGGCCCGAAACCATGCAGATCCACTAGGTGGCAGCGAAACCACCGTATTCACGTCGATAACTGGGGAAATTCATGGCTACAGAAAAAGCTTTTTATGCGACCGGAAAACGTAAAAACGCCATTGCCCGGACATGGCTGACGCCCGGAACGGGTGTGATCACCGTCAACGACAAGCCTGCGGATGACTATTTCACGGTCAACACCGCCCGCACGATTCTGCGCCAGCCGCTGGCCTTGACCAACAACCTGGATGCCTTCGACATCAAGATCAACGTTCGCGGCGGCGGGGTTTCCGGACAGGCGGGCGCCGTGCGGCACGGCATCACCAAAGCCCTGATCCTTTTTGATGCGGAATTGCGGCCGTCCCTCAAGCGGGCCGGTTTCGTCAAGCGCGATCCCCGGGAAAAAGAACGCAAGAAATACGGACAAAAGGGTGCTCGGGCGCGGTTTCAGTTCTCCAAACGCTAAGTTTTACACGCACCGTCATTTTAAAGGGAGTCGATCGCCGATCGCTCCCTTTTTTGCGTTGCGCTTGCTCGGACTGCCCCGGATGGTTTCGCGGCCTGTGCGGTCGCGGCGGCCTGAATACAGCCCGTGGGCATGTGTGCGTGGGGGCCCGCTCCTCCTTTTTGAGGCCCGACGGTCCTTATACGGTTACGATCTGCTCTTCGGCAACGGTCAACTGCTCGAGCCCTTGGGGGGTGACCACGTGGGTGTTTTCGATGCCCACGACCCCTTCGCCCGGGAAGATCAGCTTCGGTTCAAGCGCGATGACCATACCGGCTTGCAAGGCCATGGTCTGACCCTGGGCCAAAAAGGGAAACTCGTCGAGTTCCAGCCCCACGCCGTGGCCGATAAACCGGATGCGGTCGCTGCCACCGGCACCCATGAAGTGGTCGCCGACACCCATCTGCCCGGCCATTTCGATGGCTGCCGTGTAGAGATCGCCGGCCAAAACACCGGGGGTCGCCATGGCTTTGACGCGTTCCTGCAGGTTCAGCATGTGCGCGTGGGCATCCACCAACTGCTGCGGGGGGCGGCCGATGCAAAAGATGCGGGTGTGATCGCTCAGGTAACCCTTCCAGGCAAACACATAATCGAGCAGAATCGGCTCGTTGCGCCGGATTTTCCTGAAGCTTGGCCCCTGGGCGACCGCCGCGTTGACGGCACCGCCGCCGGTGGGTGAGGCCAGGTAGCTGGGCAGCGCGGCGGCGCTTCCGGCCATCAGGTGCCCGTAAAACATCTCCGCGCCCCACAAGCGCATGCGAACGATGCCCTGATGCCCCAGGCGCCGCGCCTGGGCTTCCACCTGTCCGGCCAGTTCGATCTCGGTGAGGCCTTCTTCGAGCAAAGCGGGCACGCCCTGCGCAACCTGATCCGAAAAGGCCGCTGCCTGGCGTATCAAGCTCAGTTCATAGTCGGATTTGACCGCCCGAAGCAGGCGGATGGGGGTGGAGACGTCGCGCACCTCGACGTCGGGAAACCGCTTTCGGTAGGAGAAATAGGTGTTGACCGGCATGACATCCAGTTCCATGCCCAGGGTTGTCGGCGGCTGCATACCGTGGTCCCGGATCAGCTCCATTAGTTGCCCGGGGCTGCTCAGCGGAACAATGGCCTCGAGCGGGGACTCGGCCCGGGCCCGCTCCAGACTCTTGCGCACCATGAGCAGGGCCTGGCCCTGGGCCGGTATGTACAGGTGGGACTGCTGGATGGTTCCCGAGAAATAGTAAAGGTCCGTATTCTGCAGGATCAGGGCGCCGTCAATGCCCGCGTGCAGCAGGTAGTCTTGAAATTTACCGATACGGTCGTCAATTTCACCGGGTGGTGTGGAGCAGGTGAATTCGCTCATCAGGGATATCGTCCTTGTATGAAAATGGCTGGGTTGGGTTGCCAATGGGGCCGTCGGTGGACGCTGATGGTTAATGTAAGGTCCAGCGCCGTTGAAAGTCAAGCCGCCGGGCCCAGTGCCGGCGCCTGGCCGGCGATTCTTCCCTCTTAGGTTGACTTAAGCGGGGCTTTTCCCTACCTTACCCCAAACGATCGTTGTCACCTGCCTGCGGCCATCTATTTCCCCGGCAGCTGCGGCGTTCGGGGATGGATCACCGCTGATGACCGTACGACGATTTCTAATCATGGCGCCGACCGCGGTCTCTGTCGTGCTGCTGATTTCCTATTTCTGGGTGCCCACCTACAAGCAGCAGACCAAAGGGAACCCGGACCGGCTGGTGCAGTTTATCACCAGTTCGTCCGGGGATGCCTCCATGCTCAACCCCATCCTGTCGGCCGACACCGCCAGCAGCCAGATAAACGACCTGGTGTTCGAAGGCCTCATCGACCGTGACGAAAACCTTCAGTTTCGGGGCCGGGTCGCCCAGCGCTGGAAAGTCTACGAGCACGCCTACTTCTACATCAACGCGCGCGCCCCTACGGCCCGGTGGGGCCGCATCGAGCCTGACGACCTGGTCGTGCGGCTGCAACGCGTCTTTGACGCCCAGGGACCGCAGTGGCGGCACGTCAAGGCCATCGACCTGCTGCCGGCCGCAATCCTCGACCACACCGTTGCCATCGACGAGGGCGATGCCGACAAAACCGTTTCCCTGCGGGCCATGGCGCCCCAGCGGGTCCGCCTGGTGCTCGACCGGGTCGATCAAACCCTTTTCGAGCGCCTGGCCCATTTTTTGGGGGACGACTATTTCGACACTTTCGACCCGGCCGCCTACGTGACGGTCCACGGGGGCCTGCCGCCGGAGCGGCTGAGTGCCGAGGCCGCCGCGATCATGCCGGCCACGGCGCACAATCCCATCATCGAGTTTTACATCCGCCCGGGCGTCAAATTCCACGATGGCCACCCGCTGACGGCCGTCGACGTGAAGTTCACCTATGACGCCATCGTCGACCCCAAGAACCTTTCCCCCCGGGTCCCGGACTTCGAGCCGGTCCAGCAGGTGGTGGTCGTCGACCCGCTGACCGTGCGGATTGTCTACAAACGGCTTCATTCGCCGGCCTTTTCCACCTGGGGCATGGGGATTTTGCCCGCCCACCTGCTCAACGACCGCGTGCTGACCGAAGAGGCGCGCCAGCGGGGGCAACGCCCGAACGAGTTCACCATGCGTCAGAGCCGGTTCAGCCGGGCGCCGGTCGGCTGCGGGCCCTTTGTGTTCCAGGAGTGGAAATCGGACCAGTTCGTTCGTCTGAGGCGTTTTGACAGCTATTGGGAAGGGGCGCCCAACTACCGCGACTATGTGATGCGCATCATTCCCGACCCGCTGACCCAGGAAATGGAATTTTATTCAGGTACCCTGGATAATTATGGAGATTCACTCCATGGCATACCACCCCATCAGGTGGCCCGCTTGAAAAAAGACGACCGCTTTCAGAACTTTTCGGGCACGGCCTTCGGCTACACGTACATCGGCTACAACGCCCGGCGCGAGCCCTTCAACGATCCGCGCGTGCGCCGCGCCCTGGGCATGGCCATCGATTCACGGCAAATTATCGACTACGTCCTCTACGGCCAGGGCGAGACCATCACGGGGCCCTTTGTCAAACAGACCGATTTCTACAACCCTGAAATCGCCGCGCTGCCCTTCGACCCGCAAGGGGCCGTGGCCCTTTTGGGCCAGGCCGGCTGGCGGCGCGGCAGCGACGGGTATCTGCAAAAAAACGGTCAACGCCTGGCCTTTACCCTGATTACCAACAACGGCAACCCGCTGCGCAAAGCCGTTCTGGCTATCGCCCAGGACGCCTGGAAGCAGATCGGCATTCAGGTGGAGACGGATCTGCTGGAGTGGTCCGTTTTCATCCAGAAACGGGTCAACGCCCTGGATTTCGATGCCCTGATCCTGGGCTGGTCCATGGGCATCGATCCCGACCTGTTCCAGATATGGCACTCCAGCCAGAGCGGTCCGTTTCAGCTCAATTTCGTAGGGTTCGCCGATCCCGCAGCCGACGACTTGATCGTCAAGATCCGGCAGGAGTACGATCATGCCCGCCAGGTGGCCTTTTGTCATCAGCTGCACGCGATCATTGCCGAAAAGCAGCCCTACACCTTTTTGTACATCAACCGCTGGACCGCCGTGCTGGACAAGCGCATCGTCAGAAAGGTCGCCGGGGCCGACGGCCAGGCCATATTCAAACCGATCGTGCCCACCCAGACCGGCAGTCACACCTTTCACTTCAACCAGTGGATCAAACTCAACCAGCGGCCTGTTTTTTCGGCCGACGGATAGGAGACGCAGGTGCTGGCATTTTTAGGGCGAAGCGTCGTTCAAAAAAGCGTGACCCTCTTTTTCGTATCGGTGGTCTCCTTTTTGATCATCCATCTGGCGCCGGGTGAACCCAGCCAGATCGATCCGCTGAACCCCAAGTTCACCCCCGAGATGGTCGAGCGCATGCGCACGGAGTTCCATCTGGACAAACCCCTGCACGTCCAATACGTGCTGTTCTACAAAAACCTGTTCACGGGCCGGATTGTCAGCTGGCGTGACAACCTGCCGGTGCTGGGCAAGATCTGGGAGCGCTTTCTCAACAGCCTGCCCCTGTTCATCGTGGGCACGATCCTGACCTGGACCTTTTCCTTCCCGGTCGGGATCCGGTCGGCCATCCATCGCGATGGGATGTTCGATAAATCCACGACCTTTCTGGCCTATCTGCTCATCTCCATCCCGGGGTTCTTTTTTGCCTACGTCCTGATCATCCTGGTGGTCACCAAACTGAACGTGCCGGTGATCGGCATGGCGACCTTCGGCCTCGACTCGGCCTCGCCGGGGGTTCAGATCATGGACCGCATCTGGCACCTGGTGCTGCCGTCGCTGCTGGGCGCCACCGGGGGCGTGGCGGTGCTCAGCCGGTATGTCCGCAGCCAGATGCTCGAGACCATCGGCCAGGATTACGTGCGCACCGCACGGGCCAAAGGGCTTTCCTCGGAAACGGTTTACTACAAGCACGCCCTGCGCAATGCGCTGCTGCCGTTCGTGACCATGTTCGGACTGATCCTGCCCGGCCTGATCGGCGGCTCGGTGATCATCGAATCGATCTTTTCGTGGCCGGGGATGGGCCGCCTGGCCTACGAAGCCATTTTGGGGCGCGACTACCCGGTGATTTTAACGATCAACTTTCTCACGGCCGTGCTGGTGCTGGTGGGCACCTTGCTTTCGGACATGCTCTACATGGTCGTCGACCCGAGGATCAGGCTCTGATGACGACCGCGGCCGAGGCGCCCAAGCGGACCCGTGTGGACCCCAGCGGCCCCATGCCGCCGTCGCGCTCGCCCTGGGCGCAGACCTGGCACCTGCTGCGCAAAAACCGGATGGCCCTGGCCGGCCTGGTCATTTTCCTGCTTTTCTTCATCCTGGCCGTTGTCGGCCTGGCGGTCACTTCCGGCAAAGACCCCATGTTGGACCCTGCCCGGGTACGCCTGCAGGAGAAGCTGCGCCCACCCTTGTCGCTTCCCAATACCGACAGCCTGCGCGCGGAAGAACTTCCAGCCCTGGGGATCTACCTGCTGGGAACGGACGAGCTGGGCCGCGACGTCTTCGCCCGCATGCTTCAAGGGGCCTGGGTGTCGCTGACCGTCGGGTTCGTGGCCGTGGGCATTGCCGTGGGCATCGGCATCCTGCTGGGCGGCATCTCCGGCTACTACGGACGAGAGCGGATCCAGGTGGGCCACATCTGCCTTTTGCTGCTGGTGGCCGCGGCCATTGTGCTGGTCATTCGCCAACACACCGTGCCGGGCATGCTGGTGCTGGCCGTGGCCGTTGTTGCAGCCACCTGGAAACGGCGGTACGACGCGGGCGCGTCGGCGCTGCCGGCCTATCTGCAATGGGTTGGCCTGCCGACGATCCAAGTGGACACCCTGATCATGCGCGCCGTGGACATCATGCTCTGCTTCCCCTCGTTTTTTCTGATTCTCACGGTGGTGGCGCTGCTGCCGCCGAGCATCTACAACATCATGGTCATCATCGGACTGACCAGCTGGATGGGCACCACCCGCTTCGTGCGGGCCGAATTCCTTTCCCTCAGAGAACAGGATTTCGTGGCTGCGGCACGGGCTTTGGGCATCAGCGATGCCCGGATCATCTTCCGGCACATCATGCCCAACGCCGTCGCTCCCGTGCTGGTGTCGGCCACGTTGGGCATCGCCTCGGCCATGCTGACCGAGGCCGGATTGAGTTTTCTGGGCTTCGGCGTGCCGCCCCCCCACGCCACGTGGGGCAACATATTATCCGACGGCAAGGCCTTCATCTTCGACGCCCCCTGGCTGACCTTTGCGCCCGGCCTGGTGATCTTGATCGTCGTGCTGGCCTTTAACCTTTTTGGCGAGGGGATGCGGGATATATTGAATCCGAAACTACGCGAACGAAATTGAAGCAGTGGCAGGACCTTCTCACAGGCCCAATCTCTGCGTTGGTCCAAGGCGTTCAATCCTCAACGTAGCGCTGCTACGCCTGCGGTTAAACGCCTCGTCCCGCCTTGAGCTTGAACCTGTGAAAAGGTCCTGCCACCGCTTCAGCGGTGTTTGTGAAGGAGATCTGTCCACAGGAATTGACGCGGATGCTTGTCCTTATAGCCCATAGCCCATAGCCTACAGCCTATAGCCCATGAACGCGGAGCCACATCGATCATGGAACCATCGCATGACCTAATACTTTCCGTCGAAGACCTGCAGGTCCACTTTGTCGGCGACGGTCCGGTGGCCCGGGCGGTCGATGGCGTCTCGTTTGAGGTGCGCCCTCGCGAAACCGTCTGCATCGTGGGGGAATCGGGCTGCGGCAAGACGGTGACGGCTCTGGCCATCTTGGGATTGCTCAAGCAGCCGCCGGCGGTCGTTGCCGGTGGCCGCATCACCTTCGACGGGCAGGCCCTGTTGGAGATGGCGCCGCCTGAGCTGCGCGCCCTGCGCGGCCGCCGCATCGCCATGATTTTTCAAGAACCCATGACATCTTTGAATCCGGTCTTCACCATCGGTGATCAGATCGGCGAGGCTGTTTTAGCCCATGACCGCATGGCGGCCGCCGACCTGCGCGACCGCATCGTCGAGCTGCTCAACGACGTGGGCATCGCCGATCCGCAGGAGCGCCTGGGCGACTATCCCCACCAACTCAGCGGCGGACAGCGTCAACGGGTGATGATCGCCATGGCCCTGGGGGGCGATCCGGACCTGATTATCGCCGACGAGCCCACCACGGCCCTGGATGTCACGGTTCAGGCCCAAATCCTGAGCCTTCTCAAAACGTTGAAGCAGCGCCGGCAGATGGCGATCCAGTACATCACCCATGACCTGGGCGTGGTGGCGGCCATTGCCGATCAGGTGTACGTGATGTACGCCGGTGTGGTGGTGGAGCAGGGGCCTGCCGGTCGTATCTTCGGCGCGGCCAGACACCCCTACACCAGGGCCCTGCTGAACGCCTTGCCCACCCGGGCCAAGCGGGGGCAACGCCTGTACAGCATACCGGGCGGCGTCCCCCACCCGGCCTACAAGCCCAGGGGCTGTCCGTTCCATCCGCGCTGCGAGCACCGTCAATCATCCTGCGCAGCCGACGTTCCCGTCCTTTGCGACTATGGCGGCGGCCACAAGGCGCGCTGCCCGGTCCTTTTCGCGGGCCGGGAGCGGACCGGGGAGCGGCAGGCATGAACCCATCGGCCACCCCCCTGCTCGGCGTACGGGCCTTGAAAAAGGTCTTTCCGGTGCGGCGCGGCTTTTTCCAGCGCAGCGCCAGCCCGGTGCGCGCCGTGGACGGGGTCGACCTGGCGATTCACCCCCGCCAGACCCTGGGGCTGGTGGGCGAAAGCGGCTGCGGCAAATCCACTGTGGCCCGTCTGATTCTGCGGCTGCTCGATCCCGACGCCGGCAGCATCCGCTTCGATGGGCGTGAGATCGGCACGTTGAGCGAGCGGGCTTTCAAACCGTTGCGCAGACGGATCCAGATGATCTTCCAGGATCCTTACAGTTCGCTCAACCCACGCATGACGGTGGCCCAATCCATCGCCGACGGGGTTCGCATGGCCGGCATCGCGGATCGCTTTCGCCAGCGCGAACGGATTTTGCAGCTGCTGGAGATGGTGGGCATGCCGGCGGCCAGCGCCGGCCGCTACCCCCACGAATTCAGCGGCGGCCAGCGCCAGCGGGTGGGCATTGCCCGGGCGCTCAGCGTTGCCCCCCAGCTGGTGCTGTGCGATGAACCCATTTCGGCCCTGGACGTATCCATCCAGGCCCAGATCATCAACCTGCTCAAGGACCTGCAGCAGGAGCTGGGGCTGAGCTACCTGTTTATCTCCCACGACCTCAACGTGGTCAGCTATATCTGCGATCACGTCTGCGTGATGTATCGCGGCCGTATCGTCGAATCGGCGCCGACCGACGCGCTTTTCGATCGACCCCGCCACCCCTACACCCTCAAACTGCTGGCGGCGGTGCCCGAAACCACCACGGTCGGGTGGTCGCCCCAGATGGTTGCCGATGTGAACCGCGACGCGCCGCCCGACGGGTGTGCCTTTGCGGCGCGGTGCGCCGAATTCCATGACCGATGCCGTCGGGGGGCGCCTGCCATGCGTGAAGTCGAACCGCAGCACTGGGTGCGATGCTGGTCGGCGCGCTGACCTTATTCCATCTGGAGTTTTTCGAATGTGTAGTCCGACAAATCGACCACCAGCAAGCGTTTGCTCAACAAGGGGGCGCGCCCGGTCAGGACCTTGACGATCTCGGTGCAGGCCAGCGATGCCATCAGGTTGACCCCGGATGCCAGGCACCCCAGCTGCAGTTCCGCGCCCTGCGCGGCATCCAGTCGATCCGCGGGGCCGTAAATAGTGGTCAACCCGGTGTCGCTCGGCAAGATGGTGGTCAGGTGTCCGCCGATGCCGGCCACGGCCGTGGAGACCATGGGGATACCGGCGCGCCGGGCGGCCGCTTCCAGGGTGAATCGCGAGGGGATGTTGTCCAGACAGTCGGCGGCCAGATCGCAGTCGGCCAGCAGGCCGTCCGCATTGTCCGGGTCCAGGTAGGTCCGGGCCGTGCTGACCACGATGCCCGGGTTGATCGCTCGAACGCGCTCGGCCGCCGCCGCCGCCTTGGGCTGCCCCAGGCGACCGGTATCGCACAGCAACTGGCGGTTGAGATTGTGGGCTTCGAAACAATCGCCATCGATCAGCTGCAGCCGGCCGACGCCCGTGCGGGCCAATGTGTCCGTCACCAGTCCGCCCAGTCCGCCCAGGCCGACGACGCAGACGGCCGATTCGAGCAGCCGGATCTGGTCGTCCATGGACAAGGTGCGGCGGTTGCGCAGGTAGCGGTCCGGCAGGATCCGCTGTTTCAAGGCCGCAATTTCCACCTTCCGCCCCCTGAGACCTGTCTCTTGGGACAGACGGACAACATCCCTGACGCCGATGGTTCGGCAGGCGCTGCCGTCGGCAAGTGAATTGTTGACGGCCAGGGCGTCAAGGCGCCGGGCAAGGGTGGTTGGCATGGGTCAGCCCCCCGCCACGGGCGGAAAGATGCCCACCCGCTCGCCGCCGTCCAGGCGGGTGTCCAGGGATTTTTTGACGCCGTCGATGAAGATCAGGTGCGCCTTGGCGGTGGGGATTTCCAGGCGGCTGAGCAGCTGCCTGACCGAGGTGCCGGGGTCGATCGCGACCCGATCCGGGTCGTCGGGGGTAAAGTCGCTCAGGGCGGCGAACAGCTTGAGTCGGACGTGCGCTGTGTTCATATGGGCCTCGTGGGTGGGCGGGATTGGGTTGTCATAAGCGAAAAGTTAATGACCAGGCCCTTGACGGTCAAGCGTGGGCCGATCAAAAAGCGCGCCGGCGGCGTTGATTTTGGTCTTGCCTTGTGACATCATCCGCGGGATTGATATCTTGTGAACCCTCAGATCGTGTCATTCGACACAGGACGCCATGGCCCACATCCTTGCCACGATCGTTCCCATTTTCAGTCTGATTGTGCTCGGCGTCATCGCCAGATCCAGGGGGTTCTTGCCGCCGGCCTTTCTGGAACCGGCCAACCGGCTGGTCTACTATCTGGCCATCCCGGCCATGATTTTCCGGGCCATCGCCAACGCATCCTTGGCGCGGCAGTTCAGCCCGGCCATCATCGGCCTCACCCTGGCCGCGCTGTTGGCGGCGTTTGGTGCCTGCTGGGCCGCCAGCCGCTCGCTGCAGGTCTCGATGGCGACGCGGGGGGCCTTCATTCAATGCGCCTTTCACGGGAACCTGGGTTACATCGGCCTGGCAGTGGCCTTCTACCATTTGGGCGCCGACGGCCTGGCACGGGCCAGCATCCTGGCCGCCTTCATCATGATCCTGCAGAACCTGCTGGCGGTGAGCGTGCTCCAATACCACCGCCAAAAGGAGGGTCCTGGCGGGCGTTTGGGCGCTGTGGCCGGCAAGATCGTGGCCAACCCGGTCATTGTCGCCGCGGTTGCCGGCATTCTGTTTTCCGCCAGCGGCATCCCGATGCCGCTGGTGGTCGACCGCAGCCTGCAGATCCTGAGCGGCCTGGCCCTGCCCATGGCCCTGCTGATCATCGGCGGCTCGCTCTCCTTGAAACTGGTGGGCCGGCACCCCGCGGCCGTCCTGGTGGCCGGCCTGCTGAAACTGCTGCTGCTGCCCGTATTCGGCTGGCTGCTGTTTCGCTTGACCGGGCAGTCGCGCCACGACTATTTGCCGGCCATCATCCTCCTGGCCTCGCCGACGGCGACGATCGCCTACGTCATGGCCCGCGAGATGGGCGCCGATGCCGACTTTGCCGTGGCGGCCATCTCGGCCACGACCCTGGCTTCGGCGCTGACCTTTTCCTGGTGGCTCACTGTGGCGTGAGGCTGCGGCCCGATTCGTCCATGTTGGCATAGCGCAGGCATTGCTGCCCCGAAGTGCGGCGCACGACCAGGCTGGGCGGCCGCCGGCTCTTGAAGTTCATGGCCCGGCAGCCGTGGGGCTGGCGTGGGTCCCAGGTGATGAAGTAGTGCCGGCACTTGCGGCAGACGATGGGGTCATCCGGTTTCATAAAGATGGATCGTTTTAAAGTAATCGCCGATAGTCACGATATAACGTGGTGACCGGGAGGGAGGCAAGACCCTTTTCCCGGTCCATTGATGGCGATTTCCGCTGGCCTTAACTGCCTCTCTTCGTGAGTCAACAGGGAGAGGGGAGGGGTGAACGTAAAAAATCGAAGATTATTGCCGCTCACAGTATTGCTGAAAGGTTGGCCCCATGCAAAAGATCAAGCATGCCCTGGTGACCGGCGGCGCCGGTTTCATCGGCTCGCACCTGGTGGAGGAACTGGTGGCCGGCGGCTGCCGGGTGACGGTGCTGGACAACCTGTCGACGGGGCATCGTCGCAACATTGAACACCTGGGAGATCGGATCGTATTTGTCGAGGGCGACATCCGCGACGCCCAGCTGCTGGACCAGGTGACCAGCGGGTGCGACGTGGTGTTCCACCAGGCCGCGGTGGTCTCCGTCACCAAGTCCGTCCAGGATCCCTGCCACGCCTGCGAGGTCAACGATCTGGGCACGGTTCGGGTGCTGGATGCCGCCCGGCGCAGCGGCGTCCGCCGGGTGGTGCTGGCCAGCTCCAGTGCGGTGTACGGGGACGATCCGCATCTGCCCAAAACCGAGCAGATGGCCCCTAAACCGTTGAGCCCTTATGCGGTTCAAAAACTCACCGGAGAATACAACGCCGCCGTTTTTTCGGGCCTGTACCAGCTGGAGACGGTCTGCCTGCGGTACTTCAACGTCTTCGGCCCCCGGCAGGACCCGTCCTCGCCCTATTCGGGGGTGATCTCCATCTTCATGACCTGCGCGGCCGACGGCCGTGCGCCCACCATCTACGGCGACGGCAACCAGACACGCGATTTCGTTTACGTCACGGATGTCGTGCAGGCCAACCTGCTGGCGGCGACCCGGGCGGCGGCCGCCGGCCGCGTTTTCAACGTGGGCACCGGTTCCAGTATCCGTATCGCCGACTTGTGGCGGTTGATCGGCGAGATCTCCGGCGTCGCATTGGATCCCGTCTGCGCGCCACCACGAGCCGGGGATATCCGTGATTCCGTTTCCGATATCGGTGCAATTGGCTCCGCCCTTGGGTTCAGCCCCCAGGTACAACTTCGCCAGGGGCTGATCGACACCTTGGCCTGGTATGCTGCCGACAGCCAAAAGCAATCGATTGTGTAATTAATGCCACACTTTTGCCCAATTCCCTCCGGATTACTCATCGGCATGCGGCTTTCGGCGGTCGTTTAATCCACATTACCTTCCCTGAATCGGTGCCTCAAGATCGCCCATTTTTTTTATAACTTTCCGAAAAGATTTTAAAAAAGACAACGCTTCAACGCTATCGTGAATTCCTTTCATCGATTTGGTATGCCCCTTGCTGTTAAGGAGTCCATAAGAAAACAAGTGTGAGTTTCGGTTTCATACAAATTGGACAGCCCAATAAAAGGGGAAAACAATGAATCGTTTGTTGAAAATGCTTTTAGTCATTTCGTTTTTATTTTTCTGTGGGGTCGGAATTTCTCAAGCCATTTCTCTTGATGGGTCTATGAACGACTGGGACGTTAAGGATTACACGGATGGAGAAGAGACTGATAACTATGGAAACAGGTATCAGGTCTACCCTGGGTGGGGCGGTCAGGATTTCGATATTGAAAAGATAGGCCTGTTTTCAGATTCGAACAACCTATATTTTGGTCTCCAGACCGGCTTTGATTTCGTTGATGGTGTCGATTCTTATCTCCCAGGGGATCTGTTTGTCGATTTCGGCCAGGATGATTCCTGGGATATCGCGATAGACATTTCCAACGCGGATGGCGATGCGTATACTGCTTTTTCGGTACTTGGAAACATCACCGTAGCGACTCCGGACAACACTTTGAGCTTTCCTGATTCAGCCCCTTTTGCCATCACCAATGGTACGGAATTGGTCGATCCTTCGAACCCATCATATGCCTACACTACCGGTGAATTAAACGATAATGGCGTAACTAGGCATAGTCTGGAAGGCTCGATAGCGCTATCCTTGTTGGATCAAGAAATGCTGAACGCCTACTATTCGGGCGGTGCAACCATTCATTGGACGATGTCATGCGGAAACGACATCCTTGAACATCAGGCTGCCCCCGTCCCCGAACCGGCCACCATGCTGCTGCTCGGGTCAGGCCTGGTAGGTTTGGCTGGCACCAGGCGCAGGAAACGACCTCAAAGATAGTCCATCTTCCGACCGCTTCCTTGCCCAAAACCCGCTCGATCGAGCGGGTTTTTTGATTCCGGTCGCCGCGCGACGGACAGCGCCAATCCAACGCCTGATCTCCTGTGCGGCGATACCCGCAACCGCTGCCCAAACAAGAGGCGCCCAAGTCGCCCCTCTCCTGCTCATTTCCTTCCGTTAAACCCGCTGTAATTTCGCTAAAATTGGTTCATGTTTTACCGATTTCTGCCGAAAAACAGGTAGTGTCCACGATTATCAATACCCTTGCGATCTTAATGAGTTGGAAATCGGGCCATTCACGCGGCGGTGATACGAGCATACAAAGACAGCGGAAATGCTTTAAATTTCGGAACAATCAATCAGTCGAAATTTGTTTATAGGATGAAGTGAACATGGCCAATCAACCCATCCCGATGGATCCCAAATCAATCATCGACCTGGTCATCAAACGGCGTTGGGTTGTTTTGATCCCGTTTTTCCTGGCGATGCTGGCCGGTATTTATCTTGCTGTCACGCTCCCCAGAATGTACGAAGCCAATACGCTGATATTGATTCAACCCCAGAAGGTTCCGCAGGAGTATGTTCAGTCCATCGTTACCACCGACCCCAGTGAACGCATCAGCACCCTTTCCCAACAGATTTTGAGTCGCACAAACCTGGAAAAGATAATCGATGAATTCAATTTGTATCAGGGACCGAAATTTGATGGTCTATATGTGGAAGACAAAATCAATAGCCTCCGCAGCAATATCTCGGTCGTGGTGTCTAATGACCGACGGCATAATAACGACGCATTTACTATCTCCTACCAGGGCAAGGATCCGCAAACCGTTATGCGGATCACCAGCACGCTGGCCTCTTTCTTCATCGATGAAAACCTGCGTTTACGGGAAGCCCAGGCGGTGGGGACCAGTGATTTTCTCGACGATGAGTTGTCGGTCATGAAAAAGCGCCTCGAGGGTGTGGAAGCCCAGTTGAAAATTTACCGTGAAGCTCACATGGGCGAATTGCCCGAGCAACTGGAGTCGAACCTTCGAATCCTGGATCGTCTGCAAGAACACTTGGGCGAGAGCCAACAACGCTTGAGCGATGCCAAAATCCGGTTGGCAAGCCTGCAAAGTGAAGCTGCAGCGCTGCGTGAGCAAACCGTCGAAATCGGGGGCGGCCGAAACCCTCAGGCAATGTCTACCGAGCTCGACCAGATGCGTGCTGAACTGGAACAGCTCCTGTCACGGTACACGGACCGCCATCCCGATGTATCCCGGTTGAAGGCCAGCATTGCCGATTCTCAGGCCCAGGCGCAAGCGCGTGCTGCCGAGGCGACTCAATCAAACGGCGTGCCAGGGGCCAGCGCCGGCACGCCGCGTCTGTCTCCGGAGATGCGAATACAGCAAAATGAAATCGAACAAGAAATGCGTCGACTGAAGGCGGGCATTGCCGATGTGGAGAATCAAATCGCATTCTACCAGCGGCGTATCGAAAATACGCCCAAACGGGAGCAGGAGTTGCTGTCCTTGAGGCGGGACTACGAAAATATCCAGGCCAGCTATAATTCTCTGTTGGCACGAAAGCTCGAGGCAGAAATCGCAGTCAACATGGAGCGCAAACAAAAGGGCGAACAGTTCCGGGTGTTGGATGCCGCCCGACTGCCGGAAAAACCCATCAAACCCGATATGAAAAAACTCTTCGCGCTGGTCGTGGGCGTTGGTTTGGGGGTGGGGGGGGCGATTGTCTTTTTGCTCGAGTATATGGACAATACCTTCAAGCGTGTCGTCGATATCGAGTCCGGTTTGAAATTGGCGGTTCTGTGCACGGTACCCGAAATCGTCAGCCGAAAAAAAAGAATCCTGCGGCGCATTGAACAAACGTGCTGTGCCTGCTTCGCACTCGTTTCGCTGACGCTGTTTACCGGTTTCGCTGCGCTCTACCTCAATGGGGTGGATAAAACCATCGCGGTGTTAAAAACGTATGTCTCCTAGTAGACTCTATCGATTCTCTCAGGAAGAGACGCTGCCAGGTCAGTACGAAGTATCGTTGGAGGACTGTTTCAAGGAAACTCGGTGATAAATGGGCAAGATTAGCGACATAATGGAAAAAAACGGTCACATGCGCGAGTTGCAAGTCATGCCCAAATCAATTCGCGTTAAACCAACAGTGAAATCGACCAAGGACAATTCTGCTGCCGTTAAACAGTTTCGACGGAACCCGCCGGTGCCGACCGATACGATCGACCCCCACTTGGTGGTTTATCACGACCCCGCCTCAACTGAGGCCGAGATCTTCAAAATCTTGCGCAACAACATCCTCTTTCCCAAAGAAGGTTCTCCTCCGCGATCGATTATGGTGACCAGCGCCATACCAGGAGACGGTAAATCCTTCGTCGCTGCCAATTTGGCCGTTTCCATCGCCCAGGGGGTGGAAGAACATGTGCTGCTGATGGATTGCGATATGCGGCGTTCGAGCATTCATCGACGATTTGGCTACCAGAGTGACCATCTTCCCGGTTTGAGCGATTATCTGTCTAGAGGTGCGCCGATGCCGACGTTGCTGCGCAAGACAGCCGTTGCCAAGTTGACGATCCTGCCGGGTGGAAAGACGCCTGACAACCCGGCGGAACTGCTCTCCAGCAAAATGATGAAACAGTTGTTGTCAGAGGCCAAGAGTCGATACCCGGACCGGTACGTCATCGTCGACTCACCGCCGCCGCAGTTGACCGCCGAAACCACGGCATTGGCCAATTACGTCGATGGGATCATCATTGTGATTCGAGCCGGCAAGACCCCAAGAAACCTGATTGAAGAATTGGTCCCAATGCTGGGGCGCGAGAAGTTGCTCGGGGTGGTGTTAAACGGGTATCAGGCCCCTGCGACTGAACGATATGAATACGGACACTACAAAGCTTATAAAAAAGCTTAGGGAACACATAAGAAGGCGGCTGCATAAAGGGTGCGAGGGGTTCGGCTGAGCATTTTTTCCGAACCCTGTGAAATTGAGAGATTGATCATGTTGAGATTGTTCAAACAATACTATCCGGTACGTAACGCGTTTTTCGTCATTGGTGAAGGGTTTTTTATCTTTCTCTCCGTCATGCTCGCCGGTTGGGTCCTCACGGGCAGCAGCTTCCTGGTGGTCGACAATCGAGTACTCTTAAAAATCATGCTGGTTGCCGGTGTTAGTCAGATTTGCCTTTACTACAATAATTTGTACGACTTGCAAGTAACCGACACCATCAAGGAGTTGTTTATTCGGTTGGTTCAGGCCCTGGGCGCATCGGCCGTCATTCTATCGCTCATATATTTTCTCTTCCCGCTCTGTATCATTGGCAGAAATGTTTTTGCCGTCAGCGCCGGTTTTGTCGTCGCGTTTATCGTGCTGTGGCGCTTTGGTTACACCCAAGTGCTCAGTCGAGGATTGTTTGACCAAAGAATCGTTCTTTTGGGTGATGGGGGGTTGGCCTACAGAATCGCCCAAGAAGTGACCGACAAAAAGGACAGCGGATACCAGATTGCCGCTTTCGTTGTCGCTCCAGGACGCAAACCCCAACAACTGGGTCGAGATATACCTGAGTTGTGCATCAGTGGGTATGAGCGCCTCGCTCAATTGACCCAAGACATGCAGGTAAAAAAGATAGTCGTTGCCCTTGAGGAACGCAGAAAACGATTTCCAACCAAACCGCTCCTGGATTGCCGCGTGAAGGGTATAGAAGTTTTGGAAGGAACGACTTTCTATGAAATGTTGACCGGAAAATTGATTGTCGACAAAATCAACCCCAGCTGGCTGATTTTTTCCGAAGGGTTTCAAAAATCAGGTGTCAGACGCTTTTTCAAGCGCAGCGTGGATCTGATTTTGTCGTCGATGATGCTGATCTTCCTGGCACCGGTGTTGCTGGCTGTTGCCCTATTGATAAAAATTGACTCAGCCGGGCCGGTTTTCTTTTCCCAGGAGCGGGTTGGCGAGGATGGTAAGGCATACCTTGTCCACAAATTTCGGTCCATGGTAGCGGACGCTGAAAAAACCTGCGGACCAGTATGGGCGCAAGCAAACGATCCAAGAGTGACACGCGTGGGTAAGTTCATCCGTAAATGGCGAATCGATGAATTCCCGCAGATCTTCAACGTCATCAAAGGGGAAATGAGCTTTGTCGGTCCACGCCCGGAGCGTGAATTTTTCGTTAAGGACCTGGAAAAGGAGATCCCTTACTACAGTGAACGATTTTCGGTAAAACCCGGGATCACGGGATGGGCCCAGGTGAGCTACCCGTATGGCGATTCGATTGAAGACGCCAAAGAGAAGCTGAAT
>CAWAUZ010000007.1:0-527679 GCA_963785365.1 uncultured delta proteobacterium
TATCAACCATTGTACACACGAAATAACCTCTTCGGGATCTGGTTTTCCGGCGGTGATTTGCCAATAGTCATCCAGCGTGAAGCGCTGATTGGGCCAACATATTCTTCTGGATTGCTGGTGCTGTGACCGTCTCGTAATCACTTTCTCTGTTTGAAGGGGATCGCCTTTATATGCAAACACCTGGTGAGGAAAATCTATCTGTGTGGAGGGGTTTGAGATCGTAAAGGTGTGGTATTTCGAACCGCATCCAATCCACGAATGCCAGATATGCGGGGCGATTAAAAAGTAGGTTGGACACGGCCCGAAATCCAGTTCCACCTGTCGCAATGATTTTGAAATGATCGGCAGCACCCAGATCGTTGACAATTTTCAATGTCGCCTGTGCGAATTGAATGGCGCTGATGGTTTTATCGGGGCCTTCCAGTCCATTGGCGCCATCAATGTCAATCAGCGGCTGATACAGTTCTTGGTTGTCGACAAGTACTTTTCTGGCCAGGTACACACCGAAGGATCCGCCATAAATATTGTCTTTATCGACATAGGCTCCCAGCAATGACAGATAGTCTGTGCCTGACATGGAACGGTATGGCTTTTGCTTGCAAGGGTTGTTTTGAAAGTGAATTGCATTAGATTTACCGGTTCTCCCTCAACCATCAGTAAAGCTTCGAATGGTTTTCATTGTTATTTTTAATGCCGCTACAAAGGCATCCCGGACCTATTCCGCGAAGCTTATCTCTTGCCGATCGGTGACTCGCTGGATCTGCTCGAAATGTTCCGATGGGATCGCGATGGTCAGCTGTTTTTTAAATCTTGATTTTCTCATAATCTTATCCTCCATACTCCATAGTATTTTGAAGCAATTGACATTGCCTTTGTGTTTTGTTCCGGATAACATTCAGGTATAGATAATCGTAAAAAATTCAAAGGAAATAACCTTTCTTTTTGAAGATTTTTTCACATGGTGTAACACACACAATTTTAACTAAACAATCGTAACAGACACATTTTTCTTCAAGGATTTCACGAACGATGGGATTTCCCCTCCCTATGTCCTCCAAGCATCATTCTTTGAATAGATAGATCATTTGTCGGATACCCACTTTCTATTAATAAATGTGCGACATCTTTATGGCCATGTTGACACACTTTTTCTACCCAAAATTTTAATGGTTCTTATCTGGTGGTTTAATATCAGATTCAATTAAATATCGAACAAGCTCAACATTTCCATTCATACAAGCCAATTCAAAGATAGCACTCAATTGTTCGGGATATATATTTTTATTCGGTCAATTTTTTCTTTTATTTTTTTTGTAATATGCTTTTTTTTGCAATAATATTTAAGTGAAGTCATAATTCTATTGAACTCCTGACCATTCATTATTTTTGAAGTTTTAGTCATGTTGTTATTCCTCCATTTTTTAGTGTGTTATGATTAAACAGGGCAACCTCGTGATAGAGATTGCCCTGTTAGATGGAACACGAATAGATGTTTAGAAAAACTCCTCCTCGAAAAACTTTTCACGCCCCATGTAATTAGCGAAAGCGCAGTATTCGAATATACCCTAACCGTATCTAACAGTTCCTGATAATAGGCCGAATTTTTGGTAACGTTCAAAAGTAGTGGCACGGACCTTTTTGCATCTGAGTGATCTGAATGCTGAAGTAGCCTCTGATGCCGAGTTTCTGCTTCCAGTATTGTTCCCATTTCGCTTTTGAATACTTTTTTAAAATGATCATTTTTGACAACTTCGTTACTGTTGCATCGGACCAGCCCCAGGCGATGCGTTTGACACGGCGGCCAATTTCACGAAAAATCCGCTCCAACATCGAGGTGGTTTTCGGTGCGATCACCCCGGTTTTCAGCCAGATATCGATGTTGGTAAAGATGCGCTCGGACAGATTCTCCAGATAGGTGGCACCCTTTCGATATCCATGATTGTTAAAGACCGCAATGAGTGCGGCAATTTCATCCTTGCTGGCTTGATATTGTGCTTCAACCGCCTGTCTGTCCTGATCCTTGATGAGCTCGTAATCGCCTTGTGGCAGTTCGATTCCGATCAGATGCTTGAGTTTGTCGATATGCGGCTGGCTGTCCTTTTTTTTCAACCCGTCTTCCCACAGCGAATGGTATAACCCCCGCGGTCCGTGCCAGACGCAGCGTTGAGGATTGGCGACATCGGCCAGAAAGTCATCCAGGCCGAGCTCGCCATCGTAAATGAAAGGAACACCCGACGCCTTGGTATCTTTGAGTCGATTTTTTACAACCTGTTCGATGTCACGCCAGGGGGTGTTGGCAAATGTGCCCAACGGTTCCACGCTGCCGTCGGTCGTAATGCCGATGACTGAACGCAGCTCTCCTTTCTCACCCTTTTGGCGTTTGTAGCCGGTGCCGTCGGCCATGATCGCCGCAATATCGTCCAGGTCGACCTCGGTCTGTGCGAACTGGTCGATATCGCTGCCAACCACCAGGTTGTGAATGCCACCCAAGGAGATATCAATGGACCGGCCCTCGATCAGCCGACGATAGTTGGTATCGATCACGGCCTCGATGACCTGGTGTTCGAAGTTGCTTTCCTTGCGGTTGTATGGGGTTAAGCTCAATGCATCCAACAAAGGCGAATAGCGTGCTCCACAAACACGGCATTCGGCCACCCGGATGGGCAGCTTCAGTTGCCCAAACGCCGTGGAAATGACCCGCGGTTGCTGACGATAACCGCGTTTGCGTATTCTGCGCCCATGGCAAAAGCGGTTGTTCGGATCTCCCTTTCGCACATGACGGCCGAGGCCTTTGCGCATTTTGCTCGGTGGGATGACGCCGCCATGATGGCTCAGTCGCTGGGTGATCAAATCGTCGTAACTCGTTAAGATCGTTTTTAAGATTTCAAGCATCAGTTGGTTTTTCAGCTGATCTAAGCGGTAGACGATTTCGTTTAAGTTGACTTTTCCTGTTGCCAGTTCAAAATCGAGTGTAATATGAATCTGCTGTTCCATCACGGTCTCTCTTCGTTCAGGTTCGTATTTGGCGATATAAACCTATGAAGGAGACCGTGACTTATTTTCAAGAATTAAATGCGCCCCAATGGGTAGCGACATATAAGGGTACCGGATGGCCGCCGGTGACGTCATGTGCTCCGACGAGCTTTTAGGGCCCATTCTCGCACATGACGCCACCAGCTCTGGCTGTGCTCTACACACCCTCTTCAGTTACGTGTAATTGAAAAATTGGCTTTGCGCTGGACAAATGCCACAACTTTTGAACGTTACTAATTTTTCATTTCCGTTATGTATTTTTCAGTTACATCGAAATCGATAATCTTTTTCAGACGCGGATCAGAGTTGATATATTCTTCTGTAATCGCGAGTCTATGGCCACTTATGAACGGGCTTTTATCACTCGTATAATAGGAAACATTGTCAGTGAGTTCACAATTGGCGGTGTGTCGAGAGTGATAATAAAACCAGTAATCTTTACAATCGCCACTGCCTTGACATGGAACGCGAACTAAACATTTTCCACAAGGATGATATTTATATAATCTCTCATAGTACAATTCTTTCAGTTTTGAGCTCAATTCATCACATTCAACTTTAATCTGGTCACATTCAACTTTCTCACTTGACTGGCATTTATTGCAAAACTCAACCAATTCATTATGTGCTACCTGAAATTTGTTTTTGGTTTTACTTTTCATTTTTCAACTCCTTTGAATGAACAGCAATTGTGCTGTCCTTTGTATTTGTTTGTTCCACAACTTCCACCATGTTGGTTCCGGTATCGGTCCGATGGGAAACGAGCGACCATCCTGATAAAGTTGCCTACCTTTGAATCTGGAAAAAATCCGCCGGATCTGGCGGGAAATTACTCCGCTGTCCAGAATCCTTTTTTCCGATGGATCTCATTTACTATGTCCTGCAAGTTCAGGTAGTGGTGGATATTGACCAATTGCTTGAACAGCGATCCATCTGGTCCCAATAGATTGTTCATGGAGATACCGAGTTCCCTGTCGAGATATTCAAGCAAGTTCTGATTTATGCCGGTAGGTCGATATCGAATTAAGTTTGGGCGTCTCTTGATAGTATTCTTCGATGTAGACGCGGTTCATTTTGTTCAGGTCCAGGCTTCCTTGGATTCCACCATGCAATTTCACCGAACCTTGCCGCCTGTACCCAAACTGAAGAGTCGCACGAATAGATAGGAAAATTTGTCAGGAAATCGAAAAGTCGTGTTGCCAAAAAGGTGAATTTTGATTTGGGTCCCTTTGAACTTGTGCATGACATAGCTGAGGGTCCCGAAATTGGTAATTTGAGGCGATCCAAGAGCGACTACTTGATAACCTTCTTTGATGTAATATCCGATTTCTCCGCCATGGATACTGTGGACAACGGGAACAGGATCAAAACCTGCGTCCTCCAGCCGTTTCTGGTAGAAAATATTGGTGTCGAAGCCATCATCACTGAAATCGCAATCGAAATTGTAGATCCGGTCATAGTCATCCCGAAAACATTCCAAGTAGTTGAGATAACTATTGAAGGTGACCCGCTTTCGAGGCATGTCTTCAAATTCAAGTGGAAAACCATCATCATTATGCATGTAAAACGTGCCTGAATCCCAATCGAGGCTGGCACATTGTGACCGAAGCGTTGACCTCAGCAGCTGATCATCGTTATTCCTATGGGAAAAGGCACGCAGCACATGCAGTGGCCTATCGGGATAAAGTTTGTTGTAAGCGATCAATGCATTCACATTCATCGCAGCAAGATTGATTCGCATTTTGTTATCCTCCAAATGTGAAGGGGCTCCCCGTGATGTACTTGGGGAACCCCTTCGAGTTGATGTTAGTCTTGGGCTTCAGGTGTCTCTGAAGCGGTGATAAGGGCCTTGAGGGCAGCCAATTTGGTGGTCAGCTCGTCAATTTTGTTCACGTCGACTTCATCGGCGAACTCCTCATGACTGGCATATCCAGTCGATGGTTCCAGCGAGTGTAATGGCAATTTTCTGAAAGCTCTGAGCTTTCTTTTGACCTTTGATTGCGTCGTCATCGTCATCACGTGGGGTCTGAAGGTATTCGTTGGGATCATTCCCCATCTTTTTGACAATCTTGAGCGTGTTAATCAGACTAGAGCCGACTTTCTTCCCGTCAGCCTTGAACTTCTTCAAGCTTTCCATGTCCACATCGATATCAGCCTTTGTGAGCCGTTCGTGGTCAAGGGCGAGGTCGACTGCATCCTTGTAAGCGTCAAGGTCGATCTCTTCAGCAGGGTCGAACCCGAGGTTGTACTTGCAAGGAAATCGCCAATGGGGTCGTCCCCGTCATTGCCCTTGATGGCACCATCCAGAAGGAGTAGACGTTCCACGCCAAAGTGTAGATGGTTGTCAATACCCCGCACTTTGGCGAGTTGCATGTTCCGCTGACGGGTTCGGGGAGCCATGAACTTCAGATTCTCTGCGGCCCAAGTCTCCCACATCAATCCGCAAGCCTTCACCAGGTTTTCAACAACGAGAAGCACGCGACCAATCTGTACCGCGTAATCGGTGAAAGTGCCGACAATCCCTGACCAAGCCCGATTGTGTTCGGCGAAGAATTCACGGAGCAACGCTTGACCAGCCTGAAGCTTTTCGCTGTTAGACCCAAACTCGATTTCACCGCCGAGGTAAGCGTCAAGTCGGTCAAGCAGGTCGGAATCGCCAAGATTACCAACATCACCTTCGACAATGATGTTTGTGATCTCGCTAAGAGACGTTGAGTCGGCTGTCATGGCAAGATCCCAAGTGTAACCCTCTTTTTCTTCAGTTTGGGCGGGTTGGTTTTCGTCCATGTCCGTGATGATGTCGACCACCTCAGCAATTTCAGTTTCTTGATCGATCTTTTCGGTGCTTTCGGTTTCGGTTACTTGGCCTTCGAGTTCTCTGGTTTCTACGGTTTCGATTGTTTCAGTCATGTCATTTTCTCCTTTATTAGTGTCGTTGTTAGTCTGGGCATTCTGTTCTTGAGTCTTGCTGTCTTGCTTGTTCATTTTTTTAACCTCGCTTGATTGTTGAAAAAATCCGCCAGATACGGCGGGTCATTCGAGAATCCTCTCAAGGACATCATCAACGAGACTGTCTTCACGAACCATCTGGTTCCGCATCCATTCATCGAATTCAGATTTCTTGATGCGGACGATTCTTCCAGCAGCCCCGACCCGATAGTGAGGAATAGGGTTGACCGGATCCTTCAACAGATCCCACAGGGTCCTGTCGGATATCCCGGCGTATTCTGCCAGTTCTGAAACCTTGAAGTATTCCCTTGTCACCATTGCCAATTCGAATCTCCTTTCTTGTTGTTGGTTCCTCACTGTCGATGGTTCGAAGTTAGCAACGAGAGTGGAAGATTGGTAACCCAAAAAAAACAAGAAGTTAGGATGATCTTCATCCAACTTTTTTCAATTTTTTGGATGTGAAAGGAGGCGGAAATTATGAAAGGAATCGAAGGCAAAATGTGTTAATGTAGGTCCAGAGAGAGGTAGGGGCGTGACTTTAGCTTTCTGGGCCAGATCAAAGGAGGCCAAAATGGGAGTTAAAGTCAGAGAAAAACCAAAAAATTCAGGAGATCTGGTGGGTTTTTATCGACCATCAAGGAAGGAGGAAGGCAAAGAAGATTGGCAGGGATAAGCGGACGGCTATGGCGGTGGCCAAGCAGATTGAAGCCAGATTGGTACTGGGTGAGCTGCACCTGTCAAAAGAACCTGAAAACCAGGCGCCGACATTCGAAGAGTATGCCACAACATGGATGACCTTTAACGTGCCAGCTACATGCAAGCCATCGACAGAAAAGGATTACCGGAGCATTCTGGACAATCACGTATTGCCAGTTTTTGGAAAAAAACCGGTCACGGAAATCAAAAGAATGATGATCAAAAAATTTCTGATGGGCAAAATTAAGTCCGGTTTTGCAGCCAGCACGGTATCACACATGAAATGCTGCATCGGTGGAACGCTGAATGTTGCTGTCGATGATGGGGTGCTTACCGCCAATCCAGCCCATCGCCTTGGTAAAATTTTCAAGAAAAAGAACAGTCCAAGGTGACATAAAGCCATATTCAAGGGATGAGCTGTCCAGTCTGCTCGATTCTTTTCAAACCCATTTCCCTGACCATTATCCACAGGCACTGACGCTGGCACGAACAGGTATGCGGTTGGGCGAAGCATTGGCACTCCAATGGGATGACATCGACTTTGAAGAAAGGTTCATTACCATCCAGAGGACCTTCTCAAGAGGAAAAATCGGGCTGCCGAAAAATGGAAAACGCAGGCGCATTGACATGTCAAAGCAGCTGACCCAGGTCATAAAAGATGCCAAACACCAGCGGAAGATTGAAACCATTAATAAAGGATGGGGAAAAGTCCCCAAGTGGGTTTTCGTGAGCAACGCTGGAACCCCGTTGGATATAAATCATTGGCGAAAGAGGGTTTTTTACAAGGCCATTGAAAAGGCAGAGCTCAGAAAAATTAGGGTGCACGACATTCGGCACACCTATGCGAGCCTGCTGATTCAGGCGGGAGAGTCATTGGCGTATGTTCGGGATCAGCTCGGACACCACAGCATCAGCGTCACCGTTGACATCTATGGGCACCTTACACCAGGCGGGAATAAAGCTGCGGTGGACCGATTGGACGATCCTTCACCGGACGCAACCATCCGCAACCTATCCGCAACCAACAAAAAAAGGGGCTAACCAGTAAATGGCTAACCCCTTGATTTTATGGTACGCCCGGCCCGATTCGAACGGGCGGCCTACGGATTCGAAGTCCGGCGCTCTATCCAGCTGAGCTACGGGCGCACAAGCAACAAAGGCCACTGCGCGATGTTTGGGTGCAATGGCCTTTATTTTTTTATGGGGTGAGTGATGGGACTTGAACCCACGACCCTCAGGGCCACAACCTGATGCTCTACCTACTGAGCTACACCCACCATAATAAACTATTGTAAATACCAAACCCTCGATCCCATTTCAACTTAAAATTGTATTGAATCAAAAAAAACCGAAACAGCCGTTCAGATTGAGGTACAAGGCCGAAAAAGGACGCATTCCATGCAGATGGCGTCATCATGGCGGGCAAAGACATTGGTGACCGGTGGGCCGCCTTGCCATCTGAAAATCACCTGGCAACGAATCCCCGGCCGGCAGGTGTTGACCATATTGGCCAGATCCGATAAAACCATGCCAAATCCAGCGAAACCAGGAGGTAACACCTTGACCCGATTTCATGTGTTTATCATCAGATCCGTTCTGGGAGTGGTTTTCGCGGTAATCCTGTCCCGCATGTTCTACCCGGACACCGATATCGTTTATGTGGTCGGGTTGGGCATCATCCTGGTCGGGCTGGCATACTTCGTCGAATATCTCAGAAACCGCAGAAAACAGGGACCCTGACCAGCCACCGGAGCACACCCATCGTGAAACAGATCATTCTCGGTACCGCCGGCCACATCGACCACGGCAAGACCAGCCTCATCAAGGCGGTCACCGGCACCAACACCGACCGGCTCAAGGAAGAGCAAAAGCGCGGCATCACCATCGAACTGGGGTTTGCGGCACTGGACCTTCCCAGCGGACGCCACCTGGGCATCGTCGATGTTCCCGGGCACGAGAAATTCGTCAAGAACATGGTGGCCGGCGCCACGGGGATCGACATTGTCAGCATGGTCATCGCCGCCGACGAGGGTGTCATGCCCCAGACCCGCGAACACATGGAGATCTGCACCCTTCTGGGCGTCCAGCACGGCCTGGTGGTCCTGACCAAGATCGACATGGTGGATGAAGAGTGGCTGGAGCTGGTCACCGAAGACATCCGGGACTTTACCGAGGGCACCTTTCTGGAAGGCGCGCCGATCGTTCCGGTCTCTTCCATGACCGGCGACGGCATCGGCCGGTTCATCGAAGCGCTGGACGCCTTGTGCGCGGACGTGCCCGAACGCACCACATCCGGGCTGTTCCGGCTGCCCGTGGACCGCGTCTTTTCCATGAAGGGTTTCGGCACCGTCATCACCGGGACCCTGATTTCGGGCCAGGTCGGTGTCGGGGACGCCATCATGATCTATCCCGGCCGGATCGCGTCCAAGGTCAGGGGCATCCAGGTGCACAACGAAGGCCGCGAGGCGGCCGAAGCGGGCATGCGCACCGCCATCAATTTCCAGGGCCTGGAGAAGACCGCCATCAACCGCGGCGACATCCTGGCCCGGGAAAACACCCTGATGCCCAGCTACATGGTCGACCTGGACCTGCACTTTCTGTCCAGCAACAAAAAACCCATCAAGAGCCGCACGCAGGTCCGCTTCCACACCGGCACCAGCGAGGTCATGGGCAACCTGATTCTGCTGGACCGTGAAGAGTTGACCCCCGGGGAGACCTGCCAGGCCCAGATCCGCCTGGACGAACCCGTCAACCTGATCCGGGACGACCGATTCGTGATCCGCAGCTACTCGCCGGTGCGCACCATCGGCGGCGGCAAGGTGCTCAACCCCATTCCCGGCAAGCACAAGCGCTTTCAACCAGCCATCATCGAGGGCCTGAAGACCCTGGTCGACGCATCGCCCGAGGGCATTATCGACCACCAGGCCCGCATGGCCGGCCCGGCAGGCATCAGCTTTGCCGAGCTGCTGCTGATGACCAACCTGCCCGACAAAGCCCTCACCGCCGCCATCGGCAACATGCTCAACAGCCAGACCATCGTCCAGGTGGACAAGGAGAACCGGACGTATGTCCATATAGATGTTTTCGAATCGCTCAGGCAGTTGAGCCACACGGTGTTGACACGCTACCATGCCGAAAACCCATTGAAACCCGGCATTTCCAAGGAGGAGTTAAAATCCAAATTCCCGCGCCTGGCCGGCGGCAAACTCTTCACCCTGGTCCTCAACCGCATGATCCGGGATCAACAACTGGCCATCGCGGACGACACGGTTCGGCTGGCAACACACACGGTCTCCCTGCAGGTGGACCAGGCATCCCTGAAGCAGGAAATCCTGGATACCTACCGCCAGTCCGGACTGACGCCGCCCTATTTTCGCGACATCGTCAAAGATCTGGATGTGGACCCCAAGGCGGCCAAAAGTGTCCTCGAGCTGCTCACCGGCGAGCGATCGCTGGTCAAGGTAAAAGAAGATCTCTACTACCTGACCGAAACCATGGAGAATCTGAAAAAGGAACTGGTCGACTACATCCAGGAAAAGGGCCAGATCACGACCCCCGAGTTCAAGGATATGACTGGAGCTTCCCGCAAATATGTGATACCGTTGATTGAGCATTTCGACGCGACCAACGTCACCATCCGCGTGGGAGATATGCGCATACTGAGAAAGCGCCAATAATTCCGATACCGGTAAATACGGAGCAGCCATGGCAGACAACGGGGAAGGCACCAAGGGAACCGGGTTCAAGAAATTCGCGACGCCACGCATCATCGGCGGGATCGGCATCGCCGTCGTGGTTCTGTGGGCCCTGACCCTCATCTTCGGGCCATCGGAAGCGCCGCAGGGTGTGCCCGAAAAAACGCCCATCGCGGATAAGTCGGCCGCGGTCCCAACCACCACCGACACCCACACCGCCGCACCAGCCCATGTGGAACCGGCCCTCCCGTCCAGCCCGACCACGACGACCGGCCAGGTTGGCTCTGAAATGCACGCCACCGCGGCCGACCCCGAGATCACCACCGACCATGGTGGACCGGTTACGCATGGCGTCGACACAGCGCACGACGCCGCAACCCACCGGGATGATAGTGCAGACCATGCAACCGACACACACGCTGCCCCGGCCGAGTCAACCCATGTCGCTCCAGTAACGCAGGAGCCCTCGCACGATCAACCAACCGCCCACGGCGCTCCGGCCGCCAGCCATGACACCGGCGGCCACACCCCAGCGAAACTTGAACCCACCGACGGCCATCCGCTGCCGGACACCAACCTGCACAAACCCACGCCAAAAGGCGTCGCCTTTGTGGAAGCCGCCATCAAACCTTTGCAATACGAGCTGGAAGAACGCTGGTGGGGTTGGCGGTGTAATGACCTTATCGATCTGACCGACAACGTCAACATGTTTCAGCTGGGCGTTTTGGAGGTAACTCGACGGACCACCGTGGCGCTGGCCGAACGGATCGCCCGGACCGGATCCACCGACGCCTTCGACGAGAACCTGGAAGAGGCCATGAACTGGTTCATGGTCAAGGCGACCAGCTACTGGTTTCCGTCGGCCGAATCAAAATATCGCGACGGCCTCGAGGAGCTTGAGAAGTACCTTGAAAATCTCAAGGTCGGCAAAGCCACCTTTTACACGCGCACGGACAACCTGATTCCCCTACTGGCGTCGTTCGAAGACCTGATGGGCAGCTGCGACGAAAACCTCGTCAAACAGACCAACCCCGACGGCACCCCCATCAGCACCTTTGCCGTGGACAACTACTTTTACTACACCAAGGGCGTTGCCGACGCCATGGCCACCGTGCTGGAGGCCGTGCACCACGACTTTCTGCTGACCCTTGAATCCCGCCACGGCACCGAACTGCTTCACCACGCCATCGTCTCCTGCCAGCAGGCCGCGACGCTCGACCCATTGTTCGTCCTCAACCGGGACCTGAGCAGCATCTTTGCCAATCACCGCGCCAACATGGCAGCCCCGATCAGCCACGCCCGATTTTACCTGGGGCAGTTGATCAAGACATTGTCGACATAGCCTCTCCGCATGGGGAACCTGCTTGTTTTGGCCCAAGCCCTCTTCAGCCGACGGACCTTCAGTCTATCAGCCAAACCACCACGCCCTCCAGAAAACGCCGGCCGCGGCCGGTCAGCCTGATACGCATTCCCGCATCCTCGACTAGCCCCTCGTCGATCAGCCGGGTCAGCTGCGGTTCAAAGCGGTCGCAAAACCCTTCAGCGAAGCGCAGCTTGAAATCTGCTTTATCGATGCCGGCGGTCTGACGAAGTCCCAGGTAGACGAATTCGATCAGCCGCTGCGCGCGGGTCAGCACCTCACGTTGCGCCACGGGCGGCTTTCCGACCGCCAGGTCGGCAAGGTAGCGGTCCACGGACCCGTGGTTCCACCAGCGCGTGTGGTCGAAAAAGCTGTGGGCCGCGGGCCCGAATCCCAGGTAGGCGGCCCCGCTCCAGTACTTGCGGTTGTGCCGCGAACGCCGGTCGGGTTTTCCTGGAGCGGGTGCTTGGGCGAAATTTGAAATCTCGTACTGGCGGTAGCCGTTTGCGTTCAGATAGGCGGCGGTCAGGTCGAACAGGTCAGCGGCCATCTTCTCGGCCGGCAGACGCACCTGCCCGTCGGCCACCCGATCGGCTAAGGGGGTGCCCGGTTCAACGGTGAGGCTGTAACAGGCAAGGTGCTCCGGGGCCAGTCGGACCGCCCGTGCCATCTGGGCCTCCCAATGCTGCCGCGTCTGACCGGGAATGGCGTAAATCAGGTCCAGGCCGACATTGTCGAAGCCGGCCGCCCGGGCCCATTCATAGGCATCGACCCCCTGCCCGGCGGTATGGATCCGTCCCAAAAACGCCAGGGTTGAATCGTCCATGGCCTGCAGACCGATATTGATGCGGTTGACGCCGAGCGACCGGTAGGCGGCCAGGCTTTCCCGGCTGACGGTACCGGGATTGGCTTCCAGGGTGATCTCCGCATCGCCGTTCACCGCAAAATGGCGGTTGACGGCCTCGATAATCCGCCCGATCGCTTCGGCGGTCAAAAGCGATGGCGTTCCGCCCCCGAAATAGATCGAATCGACCGCCAGGCCAGCGAGTCGGCTGCGGCTCAGTTCGACAAGCAGCGCATCGAGGTAGTCGGGAATGCGGCCGTCATTAGCTATCGAAAAAAAATCGCAGTATGGGCACTTGGAGCGGCAGAACGGAACATGTATGTAGATCCCCGCCGGCACGGAAACCATCGACGCCCGGGCGGGGCGATCAGAACGACCATCGGCAACAATGCGGGTTTGCGCTTGCATTCAGGCAACCCGGCCGGCCATCAGGCCCGGCACTGGTGGGGTGTTCGGGCCGTCAGGCCGCCACGGCGACCGCACGCCCCAGTTCCAGCCCCAGCTCCAGGGCCTGGCGGTTCATGTCCAGAAAACCGGACGGGATGCGCCGTTCCAGAACTTGCATGACCGAAGCCGGCTTGACCAGCCCGGTCAGGCCGATCACGGCCCCGAGCATGCAGATGTTGAACACGATCGGCTTGCCTACCTTTTCCATGACCGTCTCGTACATGGGCAGCTCGCGCTGGATCGCATCCACCTTCAACTGGGTCTGAACGAAGCGCGTATCGGTGATCATCAGTCCCCCGGGACGGATGATGTCAAAAAACTTATTGTACGCTTCCTGGGTCAGGCAGACCAGCACATTGGGCTGGTTCACCTTGGGAAAATTGATTGTGGTATCCGAAATGATCACGTCCGAACGGGTGGCCCCGCCGCGTGCCGCCGCACCATAGGCCTGTGTCTGCACCGCCGTCAACCCTTCGTGCAGCACCGCCGCCTCGGCCAAAATGATCGCGGCCGTGATGACCCCCTGGCCGCCTGACCCCGAAAACACCATCCTGCATCGCTCCATCTACCTTCCTCCCATGGCCCGCTCGATAATCTTGCTGTACTCGCTGCAGTACTCGGGCTTTTCATCCTGAACGAAAATGCCCCGCTCGATCAGTTCCGGATTCTCGGCCTTTTTCTTCGATCCGATGGGCACGGTCATGGCCTTCATGCGCTTCATCATGTCCACCGCGCTGCCCATCTTGTTCTTGCGGCCAAAGTAGGTCGGACACTGGCTCATCACCTCCACCACCGAAAACCCGTCGTGCAGAATCGCCGAACGGATGATGTCGGCCATCTGCTGCACATGGTAGGTCGTCGTGCGGGCCACGAAGGTCGCCCCGGCCGCCGTGGCCATCTCGACCACGTCGAAGCCCTGGTCGATGTTGGAATAAGGTGCCGTGGTGGCCAGCATCCCCGGTCCGGTCAGCGGAGAGTACTGCCCGCCGGTCATGCCGTAGATGCGGTTGTTCATCACGATGGCCGTAATGGCGATATTGCGCCGCGCGGCGTGGATGAAGTGATTGCCGCCGATGGACAGCGCGTCGCCGTCGCCCATGGGTACGATCACGTTCAGTTCCGGCTTGCTCAGCTTGACGCCCGTGGCAAAGGCCAAGGCGCGGCCGTGGATGGTGTGCAGGGTGTGAAAGTCCATGTAGCCGGAGATGCGCGACGAGCACCCGATGCCCGACACCATCACGATCTCGTTGCGGCTCATGCCCAGCTTCTCCACGGCTCGGATCAGGCCGTTGAGCACGATCCCGTGTCCGCAGCCCGAACACCACAGGTGCGGGAAAAACCGTTGCCGAATATAATCGTTGACTGCCATCTATACCCCCCGTCCCTTGATCAGGCGCAGTATGTTCTTGATGTCCGTGGGGGTGATGAACACCCCGTCGATGCGGTTGGCCAGAAAGACCCGCTCCGGACGACGCAGGGTCATCTTGACCATCTGACAAACCTGGCCCATGTTCATCTCGACCACCACGGTGTAGTGTGCGTCGTTGCAATAGCGCCGGACCACGTCCGCCGGAAACGGCCAGAGGGTCTGCAGTTCCAGCAGGCCGATGCGCTCCCCGCGTGATCGCAGGGTTTCCACGATGTGCAGGGCACTACGCGCCGCCGATCCGAAACTGACCAGCACCGTCTCGGCGTCCTCCAGGTAATAGGTCTTGTAGCGCGCCATCTGGCCGGCGTTGTTTTCGATCTTGTCCACCAGGTGCCGCAGCAGCCCGTGCACGATCTTGGGGTTGTCCGACGGAAAGCCCCACATGTCGTGCACCAGGCCGGTGACGTTGTAGCGGTGCACGCCGCCGAAATCGCTCATGGGCAGGCGTCCGTCCTCGCGCGGCAGGTAGGGGTGATAGTCCACACCGTCGCCCACGGCCGTGCGCAGCCGATGCACCAGCGGGATCTCTCCGGGTTCGGGAATCTCCAGGCGCTCGCGCATGTGCCCGATCACCTCGTCGAAGAGCAGGACCACCGGCGTGCGGTAAGTCTCGGCGATGTTGAAGGCCTCGACGGTCATGGCGAACACGTCCTGGTGGTTGGAGGCCGTCAAGGCCACGATGCTGTGGTCCCCGTGGGTGCCCCAGCGCGCCTGCATCACGTCGCCCTGACTCACGTGGGTCGGCACGCCCGTGGAGGGGCCGCCCCGCTGCACGTTGACGATCACGCAGGGGATCTCGGCCATGACCGCGTACCCCAGGGCCTCCTGCTTGAGCGAAAATCCCGGGCCCGAGGTGGCCGTGAGCACCTTGTGGCCCGTCAGGGAGGCGCCGATGATGGCACACATGGAGGCGATCTCGTCCTCCATCTGGATGAACTTGCCACCTTGTTGCGGCAGCCGTTTGGCCAGGTGCTCGGCAATTTCCGTGGAGGGCGTGATCGGATAGCCTGCGAAAAAGTTCAGGCCTGCATACAGCGCCCCTTCCACGCAGGCTTCGTTGCCCTGGATGAATTTGATCTGTCGGCTCATGCGTCTTTCTCCTCGGCCTCGACCGCTTCGGCCTCGACCTCGATGGCCAGGTCCGGGCAGCGCAGTTCACACAGCCGGCAGGCAATGCACGCTTCCAGCCGAGCGGCCACGGCCTTGTCCTGGCGGTCCAGTTCAAGCACCTGGGTCGGGCAAAAGGCCACGCAGATGCCACAGCCCTTGCACCAATCCCGATTGATTCGGTGTTCCTTCAGCTTCGCTTTTGCCATGAATCATCCCCATGTTGCACGTTCATCGTTGCCGTTTTGCGATCTGGTTTGGCCGCCCACGCGACCCGGCCAAAATGCCGCCCCTCTTAGAAGCTGCGCCGACGCTTGTCAAGTCTTAAGGTCGGTGGAAATAACTCTCTACCAGCTTAAACCGAATCGGTCGGAAATGCGACATCCGCGTCCATTATTTATGGAAAGGCCTCATTTACACACACTGCCGGCCACGATCTCCACGGGGTGCATCACCGGACGGCCGCCCAACTGGGCCAGCTGCATCTCGCAGGTGGGACAGTCGGTCACAGCCGTGTCGGCGCCGGATCGCTCCACCAGATCGATGAGATGCCCGCCGATCGCGCGGCTCAACTGGTCGTTCTCGGCCGCCAGCCCCCAGGTGCCCGCCATACCGCAGCAGTGGCTGTTCAGGGCGGACAACCTCAGGCCCGGCACCATGTTCAACATGTCCACCGAAGCGCCGGAATGCGCCTGGACCTTGAGGTGGCAGGGATAATGGTAGGCCGCCGACATCGGCTGCGGCGTGAGGTCGGCCGCCGGCAGCAACCGACGTATCAGCCGGCTGGCGTGGATGACCTTGTCCGCCACCCGGCGAATGCGCGGCTCATCCAAAAGGTAGGCCCACTCCTGCATCAAGGCCAACCCGCAGGAAGAGCAGGTAACCACGATGTGGTCCACCCGCTCCAGCAGGTGCTGCCAGCGGCCCACATTGCGACGGACCTTGTCCCGGGCCGTAAGGGCCATGCCCTTGGTCAGCAGGGGCAGCCCGCAACAGTGCTGGGGCGGCGTGTGCACTCGGCAACCCAGACGGCTGAGCGCCTTGACCAGGGATACCCCGATCTCGGGGCGGATGTAGCCGGCATAACAACCCGAAAAATAGAGTACCTGCCGTGGTCCGGTGCCGGTCACCGGCGCGACCTGTCGAAACAACGACCGCCGCGAAACCGTGACCACCGGCCGCCGCGAACTGACCCCGGCGACCCACTGCCCGACCTTGCGGCTGAGCGCCAGGCCCGCGATTGGTTTGGCCAACCCGGCGACACGGCCGCCGCAGCGTCCAAGGGTTTCCACGCCGGTCACCAACCGGTCGTGAACCGACGGGCCGAAACGCTGCACCCAGCGGGCCCGCGCTTCCAGGGCCAGCTTGGGGATATCCACGTTGGAGGGACATTCGATGCGACAACTGCCGCACCCCACGCACAGGTCAATAACCTGCTGAAAAGTCTGGTCGAAAAGTTCGGCGTTGTCAAGGGCGCCGCTGATCAGGGCGCGCAGCAGGTTGGCCTTGGCCTTGGGGGCCGCCGCTTCCCGGCGGGTAAACTTGTAGATGGGGCACATGCGCGTGGCGGTCGTCACCGTCGTGCATTTGGAACATCCGTGGCAGGCCTCGATCTCCGCCTCCCAGCCGTCGCCCCAGTGCAGGCAGGCCGCCCGCGAAGCCACCCGTCGGCAGTCGACGCTATAGCGCAGGTGGCGCGCCATCTGGTCCGGGGTCGAGGCGGTTTTGATCTCAGGGTTCATCAAGTCGTGCGGATCAAGCAGCTCCTTGACCCGCTGAAACAAAGGGAAGATGTCCGGGTACTGGCGCGCAATGTAGGTGCTGCGCAGCCGGCCGTCGCCATGTTCGCCGGAGACCACACCGCCGAGGTCGTGGACCAGTTCGAACACGGCATCGGCCAATGGCCTCAAAAGGGCGACATCGTCGGGGTCCTTCAGGTTCAGCAGCGGCCGGGTGTGCAGCAGGCCCTTGGCGATGTGCCCGTAAATCACAAAGCGAACATTGTGGCGGTTGAGAATGGCATAGATTCCCGAAAAATAGTCCACCAGGCGATCGGTGGGCACCACGGCGTCTTCGATCAGGGCCAGGATCTTGCGCGCTCCCTTGAGTTTGTAAAGGATGGGGACGGCGGCCTTGCGCACCGCCCAGAAGCGTTCTTTCTCTAAAGCGGAGACGGCCAGGTGAACGTCACTGGACCATCCTTCTTCCTTCAGCAACACCTTGACCCGATTTCCCAGCGCTTGCGTCGCGGCCCGGTCATCTCCGTCGAACTCTACCAGCAAAAGGTTGTCGATGCCGGCGGGAATGCGCTCTTGCAGCACCGGATCGCTGGACCGGGCCAACGCCAAAAGGGACTTGTCCATCACCTCGATGCCGGCCGGTCCCATGGGCAGGATCGCCTGCACAGCCATGGCGGCCTTGTCGATGGCGTCGAAATAGGCCACCACCAGGCTGTCGGCAGCCGGTTTGCCGATCAAGCGGAAGGTCATGCGGGTGACGATGCCCAAGGTGCCCTCGGCACCAGCCAACAGCTGCTGCAGATGCAACTGGCCGTCTTTGACCAGGCCCCGCAGGTTGTAACCCGACGAGTTGAAGCGGACCGCCGGATAGGCGCTTTCAATGTCGGCCCGATGCTTGCGATAACAGCGCGCCAGCTCGGCGAACGGATCGGCAAGCTGCTCGAAGGCAGTGGCGGACAGATCCGACAGGCGCACCCGCTGGCCCGAGGAGAGCACTAGGTCGGCGTCGAGCAGGTAATCGGATACGCTGCCGTATTTAACCGAGTGGGCGCCCGAGGCGTTGGTGGCCAGCATGCCCCCAAAACTGGCGTATTCGCCGCTGGAAGGATCGGGCGGGAAAAACAGCCCCCTGCCCTGCAGCACCTGCTCCAGCTCGCCGAGGCGGTAGCCGGGCTGACAGGTAAACGTTCCGGCCGCCGCGTCGATCGCGATCAGCCGATTCATGTGGCGGGTGAAATCAACGACCACCCCGGCACCCAGGGCCGATCCGCACAGACCGCTGCCGGCGCCGCGCGGGTGCACGCTCAGGCCATGGCTGCGGGCAAAATCGACCGTCGCGATCACATCGCCGGTGTGCTTGGGATAGACCACCGCGGCCGGTTCGCGCAAAAATATGCTGCCGTCGGTGGCCAGCAGGAGTCGGTCCAGCCGCCCCCAGGCGGCATCGCCGTCAAGCTGACGGGCCAATTTGTCAAAAGGTGCCTTCAATGGCGGTTTCCACGTGGTCCGGATAAACTGGATGGTTTGATTTACACTGCCCTTATACGCGCATAACAGGCACTTGTTAAGGGCAACCTGGATCTTTTCGGTCTCAAGGGGCCATGTCAGGGGTTTGCGGTTGCCGTCGGGCCAACCGTCACCCACAGCTCGGGAAAGAGGCCGGGAGGCGGCAATCCGGACACAAATTTTAACTATAATTTTATTAATAACTATATTAACTATACTTAATATACCTATTTTGGTGAGCTTATTATAATTTTTATAGTTTTTATGTTTTTTTATTGACAAGGTCTCGTCGTCGTGTTTTAGATGACGGTAAGGTCGGCAAAAGATATCAACCACGGCCGTTTCTCTCTGCGACATGGGCGCCCGTCAACGTTGACGATCCACCCAGCGGCAGCAGCCGCCGCCACCGTGGCAGTTTGCGGCAAAATGCTGATCGGCGAAATTTCCGATGCCTGCAACGGCCTGACCGTCTGGCAACCACACGCAATTGAAGGAGGGATTGGAAAATGGAAGATACACTGACCGTCTTCAAGGCAAGCAAGTTCTGCAACGTGTCCTCGAAAACCATCATCAACTGGATCGAAGCCGGCCACATCAAGGCGTACAAGACGGTCGGCGGACATCGCCGCATCAAACGCAGCGACATGGAATCGTTCATGAAAAACCAGGGCATCCCCATTCCCGACACGGAAGTCGAGGACACGCGCAAACGCATCCTGGTGGTCGACGACGATCCCATCATCGTCGAAACCATCGTCCAGGCCCTTGAGGAAGACGATTTCGATTACGAGGTCATCAGCGCCTCGGACGGATTCGAGGCGGGGCTGCAGGTCAACCACTTTCACCCGCACCTGATGATCCTGGACATCATGATGCCGGACATCAAGGGCAACGAGGTCTGTCGCAAGATCAAATCCAACGAGGACACGCGCGACACGAAGATCATCGTCCTGTCGGCTTATCTGGATGAAGAGAAGTTCAAGGAGATGAAATCACACGGGGCCGACGTCTGCTTCTCCAAGCCGCTTCCCCTGCCGCAACTCAAGGAAGAGGTGGCCCGGCTGCTGGAACTTAAATAGTGCGCCGCATCGCGCAACAGCGTTCAACAAGGAGGCCTAGCATGAAACTCAAGGAAGCGCTGGAAAAAAAGAAATTTGTGGTCACCTCGGAAGTTCAGGCCCCCATGGGCGACGACGACCCCGAAACGCTGGTGGAGAATTTGAAACGGGTCCGGGGCCGCATGGACGGCGTGTCCATCAGCGAGGTGGAACTGGAAGGCATTGTCGGCGACAGCATCCGCACCTGTGAACTGCTCAACCTGAACCGCTTCGATGCCATCTATCAGACCACCACCCGGGACAAGAACCGCATCCAGCTACAAAAAGATTTGACCCTGGCGCACGAGTCCGGCGTCGAAAACCTGCTGGTCTTCACCGAGGACTACCGCATCTCCGGGGAAAGCCTGCAGGAGACCATGTTCTTCCACGTCGACTCGGGCAAGCTGGCCTCGGTCCTGCAGCACCTTAGAGACGGGCACACCGTGGACGGCAAGCAGCTGGACCGGCAGGTCGATTTCGTTATGGGCTCCGGCGTGGAATCCCCCTGGGGGAAAAACGTGCCCAAACAGGGCATGCAGGAGATGGAGGCCATGCGTGAAATCGGCACCGGCTACTTTTTGACCACGCCGATCTTCGACCTGGACCAGTTCCAGCGATTCATGCGCCAGGTAAAGACATTTGACGTTCCCGTTATCGCCGAGGTGATGCTGCTGCGAAACGCCGCCATGGCCCGTTTCATCAACCGGCACTTCAAGGCCGGGCTGATACCGGACTGGGTCATTCAAAAACTGGACAAGGCGCCCGACAAGAAAAAGGCCAGCATCGAGCTATTCGCCGACACCATCAAAGGCCTGCGGGACACCTGCGACGGCGTTCACATCATCACCTTGGGCGGAATCGACAAGATTCAGCCTTACCTGGATGCGGCCAAAATCAGATAATGTGACTTTGAAATGGCATCTTGTAGCCCATATCCGCGTTCTTCCACCTTAAGTCTATCCCTCTATAATACTGGAGGCCTTTATCATGACATCACCCATCGAACTGGACGACCTGGAGTGTGAATTCAAGGAAGCGGTACTGGAAAAGGTCCCGGATGCCCTGCTTGACCTGTGCATGACCTGCGGCACCTGCACAGGCGGCTGCCCCGCGTCGGGCCTCATGGACATGGACCCTCGCAAACTGCTGCGCATGGTCAACCTGGGCATGGACGAGGAAATCAAAAAATCCAAATGGGCCTGGGTGTGCACCATGTGCGCCCGCTGCGTCAACGCCTGCCCCATGAAGATCAATATCCCCAAGCTGGTGTACAACATGCGCGGCACCTGGCCGCGCGACAAGCGTCCCAAGGGCATCCGCGGCTCCTGCGACCAGCACATCCGCGCCGGCAACGCCATGGGCGTGCCCACCGAGGATTTCATCTGGACCGTGGAAGACGTGGCCGAAGAGATCCGCGAAACCCAGCCCGACTTCAAGGATATGCAGGTCACCGTGGATCGGGTCGGGGCGCACATGGCCATCAACCAGAACTCCCGGGAACCGGTCACCGAGCCGGACGAATTGGGCCCGCTGTGGAAAATTCTGCACCTGGTGGGCGCCGACTGGACCTACCCATCGGTTATGTGGGCCGGTGAGAACTACTGCCTGTTCCTGGCCGACGAAGAGGGCTGGCGCTACATCCTGGAAGAGTTCGTCGACCACATCGACAACACCTTGGGTTGCAAAGTGGTGGTCAACACCGAGTGAGGGCACTCCTACTTTGCGATCCTGGAAGGATTGCGCAAGTTCAACATCCCCTACAAGTTTGAATTCACCAGCATCATCCAGCTATACGGCCAGTGGATCCGGGAGGGCAAACTCAAGGTCAACGCCGACTGGAACAAAGACCTGAAAATCAAATTCACGGTACAGGACCCCTGCAACATCGTGCGCAAGACCCTGCGCCACGAGATGGCCGACGAGCTGCGCTTCGTGGTTAAAACCGTCGTGGGTGAAGAGAACTTCGTGGACATGGTCCCCTGCGGCGTCAACAACTACTGCTGCGGGGGCGGCGGCGGCGCCCTCCAGGGCGGCTTTACCGAAGAACGGCGGGCCTACGGCAAGATCAAGTTCGACCAGGTCATGGCCACCGGGGCCAAGTATGTCATCGCCCCCTGCCACAACTGCCACAGCCAGATCGAGGACATGGGCGAGCACTACGGCGGTCGCTACCATGTGGTGCACCTGTGGACCATCATGTGCCTGGCCATGGGAAATCTCGGCGAAAGCGAACGCAGCTACCTGGGACCCGACCTGGCGGATTACGGTCTATAGGAGGACATCTCATGAGCACACAAACCACTGGTTCCGTACTGGTCGTCGGCGGCGGCATCGCCGGCATTCAGGCATCTTTGGACCTGGCCGATTCCGGCTTCCGGGTAGTCCTGGCGGAGCAAAGTTCGGCCATCGGCGGCGTCATGTCACAACTGGACAAGACCTTCCCCACCAATGACTGTTCCATGTGCATCATCTCCCCCAAGCTGGTGGAGGCCGGACGCCACCTGAACATCGACCTATACACCATGACCGACGTCGAAGCGATCAGTGGTGAGGCCGGGCATTTCACCGCCACCCTGCGTCAGCGCCCGCGCTTCGTCGACATGCAAAAATGCACCGCCTGCGGCGAGTGCAGCAAGGTCTGCCCCGTCACGGTGCCCAACGATTTCGACCAGGGCCTGCAAACCCGCAAGGCGGCCTTCAAGCGCTACCCCCAGGCCATGCCGTCGGCCTACACGATCGAGAAAAAAGGCACGGCCCCCTGCAAGGTCGCCTGCCCGGCCAATCCCAGCTTTCAAGGCTGCATCGCCCTCATGGCCCAGGGCGATTATAAAGCGGCTTTCGAACTGTTTCGCAGCGAGCACCCCTTTCCCGGCATCTGCGGGCGCGTCTGCCATCACCCCTGCGAAACGGCCTGCACCCGCGGCAAGGTGGACGCCCCCGTTTCCATCATGGCCCTGCACCGCTTCCTGGCCGACTGGGCCAGGCACAACGGTGTGACCTACCTCCCCGAGAAAAAGGACGCCCGACCGGAAAAGGTCGCCGTGGTGGGCAGCGGCCCGGCCGGACTGGCCTGCGCCTACTTTCTGGCCGTCGCGGGATTTGCCGTGACGGTTTTCGAAAAGCACGCTGCCCTGGGCGGCATGCTCAGTCTGGGTATTCCCTCCTACCGGCTCCCACGGGAGATCATCGAGGACGAAATTAACGTGCTGCGCCAACTGGGGGTGGCATTTGAAACCGGCGTGGAGATGGGTCGCCACGTCACCATCGGCCAGCTGCGCGACCGGGGCTACGAGGCCTTTTTCATCGCCATCGGCTCCCAGGAGTGCAAACTTTTAGGCATCGAGGGAGAGGAATATGACGGGGTCTGGCCCGGCGTGGACTACCTCCTGCGCACCAACCAGGGTGAGATGATCGACCTGGGCGACCGCGTGGCCGTCATCGGCGGTGGCAACGTGGCCATGGATGCGGTGCGCACCGCCCTGCGCAGCGGATCCAAACACCCGTTTCTCATCTACCGCCGCAGCGAGGCCGAGATGCCGGCCAACGCCGAGGAGATCGCCGAGTGCCGCGAAGAAGGCATCGAGATCATGACCCTGACCAACCCGGTACGGGTGATTGAAAAAGAGGGCCGCATCACGGCCATCGAGTGCATCCGCATGCAACTGGGGGAGCCCGACGCTTCTGGTCGGCGGCGGCCAGAGCCGATCGAGGGCAGCGAATTCACCATCGCGGTGGACGCGGTCGTTCCAGCCATTGGACAGGAGTCGGATTGGGCCTGCCTGACCGACGAATGCGCCTGCACCCTCAACGACTGGGGCACCATGGTGGTGGACCCGATCACCCTGCAGTCCGACGACCCGGACATCTTTGCCGGCGGCGACGCCGTCACCGGCCCGGCCACCGTGGTGGAGGCCATTGCGGCGGGCAAAACCGCTGCTGAATCCATCCGGCGCTTCCTGGGCAAGCAAGACCTTCGAGCTGGCCGCGACAGGCCCATGCTCCCCGTGGAGGACGTGGATTTAGCCGCAGCGGCGCCCTTGGATCGCCAGGCGATGCCCGTGGCCGATCCCGCCAGCCGCAAGCGCACGTTCGATGAAGTCCAGCTGGGCCTGGACGAAGCGGCAGTGCAACAGGAGCTTCGGCGCTGCCTGGCCTGCGGCGTCTGCTCGGAGTGCTACCAGTGCGTGTCGGCCTGCCTGGCCGACGCCGTGTGTCACGAGATGACCGAACAGGTCCACGAGATCGAGGTCGGTGCCGTCATCCTGGCCCCGGGCTTCGCCCCCTTCGATCCGTCCATCTACGACGCCTACAGCTACGCCGCCCACCCCAACGTGGTCACCAGCCTGGAGTTCGAACGCATCCTCTCCGCTTCCGGGCCCTACGAAGGCCACCTGGTACGCCCCTCGGACAAGCAGGCGCCCAAAAAGATCGCCTGGCTGCAGTGCGTGGGATCCCGCGATCTCAACGCCTGCGACAACGGCTACTGTTCATCGGTTTGCTGCATGTATGCCAACAAGCAGGCCGTCATCGCCAAAGAGCACAGCGAGGTGGAGCTGGACACGACCATCTTCTTCATGGACCTGCGCACCTTCGGCAAAGATTTCGACAAATACGCCATCCGGGCCCGCGAAGATCACGGGGTAAGGCACGTCCGTTCGCGCATTCATTCGGTCTTTCCGGCCCAGGACGACCGGCTGCGCATCGTCTACGCCACCGAATCGGGCAACAACATCGACGAGCAATTCGACATGGTGGTGCTCTCCGTGGGTCTGGCCCCCAATCCGGACGCCGTGGCGCTGGCCAAACGACTGGGCGTCGACCTGAACCACTACCAGCACGCCCAAACCGACTGTCTGACACCGGTGAACACCAACCGGCCGGGAATCTTCGTCTGCGGGGCCTTCCAGGAGCCCAAGGACATCCCCGGATCGGTCATGGAAGCCTCGGCCGCGGCGGCGGCCGCCACCGGCCTGCTGGCCGACGCGCGCTGGTCGCTGACCCGCCGGCGCGAGCTGCCCCCGGAGCTGGACGTCTCCGAGCAGGGGCCACGCATCGGCGTCTTTGTCTGCAACTGCGGGATCAATATCGGCGGCATCGCCGATGTTCCGGCGGTGCGCGACTATGCCGCCTCCCTGCCCCACGTGGTCCACGTGGAAGACAACCTGTTCACCTGCAGCCAGGATTCCCAGGACCACATGAAATCGATCATCACTGAAAAGGGCATCAACCGCGTGGTGGTGGCCTCGTGTTCGCCGCGCACCCACGAACCCTTGTTCCAGGAGACCATCCGGGATGCGGGCCTGAACAAATACCTGTTCGAAATGGCCAACATACGCGACCAGAACACCTGGGTGCACATGAACGAGCCCGAGCGGGCCACCCAGAAAGCCAAGGACCTGGTGCGCATGGCCGTGGCCAAGGCAGCCCACATCGAACCGCTGCACCAGGTCAGCCTGGCGATCGTCAAGACGGCCCTGGTGGTCGGCGGCGGTGTGGCCGGCATGGAGGCCGCCCTGGGTGTGGCCGACCAGGGCTGCGACGTGGTGCTGGTGGAAAAATCCGGCGAATTGGGCGGCGTTGCCAATCTGCTCAATGCCACCTGGCAGGACGAGCCCATCGCCCCTTACCTGGCCGCCACCATCGAACGGGTAAAAGCTCACCCACGTATCAACCTCTTAACCGGCACCCGGGTGAAAAGCACCGGCGGCAGCATCGGCAACTTCTCCACCACCTTGGCATCCTCGAACGGCAGCCAGGCGGAGACCATCGTCTCCCATGGCGCCACCATTCTGGCCACCGGCGGCGGCGAGTATCGACCGGAGCTGTATCTTTACGGCGACCACCCCAATGTGCTCACCCACCTGGACATGGACACAGCCATGGCCAACGGGGACACACGGCTGACCAGCGCCAAAAGCGTCGCCTTCATCCAGTGCGTCGGTTCACGTGACGACAAACGGCCCTACTGCAGTAAAATCTGCTGCACCCACAGCCTCAAAAGTGCTCTGGGCGTCAAAAAACGGAACCCAAAAGCCAAGGTCACCATCATCTACCGGGATATCCGCGCCTATGGATTTCGCGAGGATCTGTACAAGCAGGCCCGGGAATCGGGTATTTTGTTCATCCGCTACGAACCGGAAAAACCGCCCGCGGTCTCCGTTGACAGCGACAACCATCTGATGCTCGACGTCATCGATCACGTGCTGTGCCTGCCCGTGCGATTGCGGCCCGACCTGCTGGTGCTGGCCACCGGCGTGGTACCCAATGCCAATCGCAAGCTGTATGAAATGTTCAAGGTGCCCGTCAACGCCGACGGGTTCCTGGTAGAAGCCCACGCCAAGCTGCGGCCGGTCGAGTTCTCGTCGGAAGGCATCTATTTGGCCGGACTGGCCCACTACCCCAAACCCCTGGAGGAGAGCATCGCCCAGGCCAAGGCGGCCGCCTCGCGGGCCATGACCCTGCTCGCCAGGGACGCCATCATGGTGGGCGGGGTCGTGGCCACCGTCGATTCGGGCCGGTGCGCCGCCTGCCTCACCTGCGTACGGGCCTGCCCGTATGGGATTCCCGTGGTTGACGAACACAGCCACGCGGTCATCGATCCGGCCGTGTGCCACGGCTGCGGCACCTGCGTGGCCGAGTGCCCCGGCAAGGCCATTTCGCTGGCCCACTTCACCGACGACCAGTTGATCGCCAAAATCGAGGCGTTGTTTCTGGCGGCCTGAATCGTCGGGTTGCCAATTGAACCGAAGGGAAGGACCGAGGGTGTGAACATGGACGTCTGCGAAGCCAACGAACTGACCAGCGTACTGGATGCCATGGCCGACGGCATCTACATTATCAACAACCAATACGTGGTCGAGTTCATGAACAAGGCCATGATCCGGGTGTTCGGCGACGGCGTCGGCAAAAAATGCCACGAGGTCGTCAACCACACCAAGGCGCCTTGCCCCTGGTGCCGGGGCGAGGAAGTGTTCAAAAACCGGGAAAGTGTCCACGAAGAGGTCTATGTACCCAGGGTGGAAAAGACCTACGACCTTCTGGAAATCCCCATCCACAACAATGACGGCAGCGTCTCCAAGTTGAGCATCTACCGCGACATCACTCACAGCAAGGACCAGGAAAAACGCCTCAAGCGCTCCCGGGAAGACTTCCGGCGCCTCTTCGAACACGTCGCCGCCGGCGTCTACATCAGCAGCAAGGAGGGCCAGTTTCTGGACGCCAACCCGGCCCTTTTAGATATGCTGGGCTATGTGGACAAGGAGGAATTTTTGAGCCTGGACCTGGCTCGGGACATTTACCGCAAGGCTGAGGAACGCGCCACCTTTCAGGAAATGATCGAAAAAAATGGCCGGGTCATCGATTACGAAGTCGATTTTCGCCAAAAAGACGGCACTCCCCTGCCGGTGCTGCTCACCGCGCACGTGCGCTACGACGCTGAAGGCAACGTGCTGGGTTACGAGGGCATCTGTGTCGACCAGAGTCAGCGCAGGAAAATGGAGCGGGAACTGGAAAAGGCCCACGATTTTCTCAACAACATTATCCAGAGTTCGCCCAACGCCATTATGGGGACAGACATGCGGGGCAACCTGATCATCTGGAATCAGGGCGCCGAAGAGACATTGGGATACCGGGCATCGGAAGTCCTCGGCAAGATGAATGTGAGGGAACTGTACCCTGACGACATGGCCCGGGAGGTAATGCGCATGATGCGCAGCGACGACTACGGTGGGAAGGGCAAACTGCGCGCCTACCCCATGACGTTCATGGCCAATGACGGCAGGCCCGTGGAAGGCAACCTGTCGGCCAACATCATCTACGACGAGACCGGTGCGGAAAAGGCCTCGGTGGGGATTTTTGTGGATCTGGAAGAACACCTGCAGATGGAACGCAAACTCCACAAGACCCAGGAGCAGCTCCTGCAGTCCGAGAAATTGGCCGCCATGGGGCGCCTGACCTCCCAGATCGCCCACGAACTGAACAACCCCATCTACGGCATCATGAACACCCTGGAGTTGATGAAAACCGAGATCCCAGTCGGCAACAAGCGCCGCAAGCTGCTGGAGATGAGCCTGTCGGAAACCGTTCGGGTGACGGACATGTTGCGCAAGATGCTCTCTTTCTCTAAGCCGGATCAGGAAAAGCGGGCACCGGTGGACATCAACACGATTCTGGACGAAATCCTGCTCTTGTACGAAAAACAACTCTGGGAGCACTCCATCAAGGTGGTGCACCGTTTTGCAGACAACCTTGGCAAGGTCAATGCCTCCAAGAACCAGCTACGTCAGGTATTTCTGAACCTGATATCCAATGCCCGCGACGCCATGCCTGAAGGCGGCCGCCTGACCGTGGCCACCGAGGGAGACGACTACTTCGTACACATCACCGTTTCCGACACCGGTGTGGGCATCAAAGAAGAGTATCTGGATTTGATCTTCGAGACCTTTTTCACCACCAAGACCGACAGCGTCAAAGGCGTCGGCCTGGGGCTGTCGGTCTGCTACGGCTTCATCAAGGACCATGGCGGGGACATCAAGGCCCAAAGCGTCCTGGGGGAAGGTACCACTTTTACCATCTCGCTGCCGGTGCGCAAAAAGAAGAACGACACGGCGACGCGCGAGGGCTGAATATCACCACGTAGGTGAGACAATACCTTGACTGAAGTTTCGACCCAGCTCGCTTTGCCGCAGGCATTAGGCGGTCCGGGCCGCCTCCCATCCGATCAAGGCTTTTTTGCGTGCCGATCCCCAGCGGTAGCGATGCAGCTTGCCAGATTTGGCAATTACCCGGTGACAGGGAATCAGGTAGGCCACCGGGTTGACGGCCACGGCGTTGGCCACGGCCCGAAAGGCGCTCGGGGCGCCCAGGTGCGCGGCGACGTCCCCGTAGCTGACCACCCATCCTTGGGGAATGGTCAGCAGGGCTTTCCAGACATTGACTTGAAAGTTGGTTCCCTTGAGCTGCAAGTGAAACGGACGCGCGTCCTGGCGGCCATCCAGGTCGAACAAGCGCTTCACGATAGCACCGATACCCGCTGAGTCCTCCCTGAACACGGACCCGGGCCAGGTCTGGATCAGCTGGTTCAAGACCTCGGACCGTGCGCCACCTTCTACAAACCCCAGATAACAGATCCCTCTGTCGGTGGCTGCCAGCAGGCACTGGCCGAACGGCGTCGCACCAAAACCATAGGATATGGCCAACCCTGCGGCCCGCCGTTTAAACTCGCCCGGCGTCATGGCCTCGAAGGTGACAAACAGGTCGTGAAGCCGACTCGGTCCCGAAAGGCCGGCACCCAGCGACACGTCGAGCAGATTCTGGGACTGGGCCAATTTTCGTTTGGCGTAATCCAGGGTCAGAAATTGCAGGAACTGAATCGGACTGATGCCGGCCCAGCGTTTGAACAACCGGTCAAAGTGGTACCGGCTCAAGGAAACGCTGGCCGCGATTTGATCGAGGGTCGGCTGGGACCTGAAATGGTTTTCGATGAATTGAATTGCTTTCTCGACCCGTCGGTAATCCTCGGATTGCCGCGGCAGTAGCTGGTTTCGCATGGCTGTCCCCCGTGAGGCTTACATTGGCAGGTCTGCCGAGCCTGCCCGAATGTAATCGGAAATGCCGTCGATGGCCACCCGAATCTTGCGGCTATATCCCAATAAGCAGAACTGACCTGACAATCAGACTCAAGGCACAATTCTCAGCAACCGGCGTGTACGCCTGCACCAACGAAGGTAGGGCCTGAACATGAAGAACCGGATCAGCCGCGTAAAGCCGCGCATCACCTGTTTGATCTCCTGTTCGACCAACGGTTCCACCTTGCAGAAAGAGATGATGCAGCGCTCCGGCCGCAGATTGTCGGGGAAAAGGCAGGGGCCGCTGCCGTTTGCCAGGAAAATGCAGTCGGCGGCAAAAAAAGACTCCTCATGCAGACAAGCGGCCATGGCCGGCTCGACCTGCGGGGCCATGGCCAGGATGTAGATCAGGTCCCACTCGGTGATGATGTCGGCCGGGATGATGTTCCGGCAGCAAAGGCCCTGGCAGCCGGCCATGCATTTTGCCAGGATCGGCTGGGCCTTTTCGCTCAACCGTGCCTGCGCTTGGTAAATGCTATTGCAAATGGACGCAAGGCGCTCGCGCTCATACGCATCGAGGGCGTCGATTTTCTTTTTGGCGGCTTTGAAACTGTGATTTAAACCCATCTAAACCGATCAGAACAGGTGAACGTCAACAGGTCGAGGCTTTCAGCCGAGGGGGACACCGGTCGGAGCCGCAAGATGCCATTTCTATATGAAACGCTTCATCATGTCATCGACCATATTATCCACATTCTCCGGCGTAATCCCGTGCTGGCCGCAAAAGGCGTCGACCTTCTCCCGCCGCCGGGGGCTGTCCAGGTCGGCCAGGCGGGTGAAGATGCCCAGACGCCGGCCCACCTGAAAACGGCACTGGTCCTGAGCAGAGAGCGACAGGAATCGGTCCAGCACCGCCAGGATCTGCGCCTTGGCCTCCGGCAGCCGGCCCTGGACCTCCTCAAAAAGGTTTAAAATGTGGTCGCTGGCGATCATGCTGGTGATGCCGTCCAGATTTTCCACGAAAAGCCGGATCTCGCCGACCATCTCCACGTCGTTGAGCTTGACGAATCGACCCGACCGGTACTCCTCGGCCAGCGGGATGCGGCCGGGAATGGCCAGGGTGCGCAGGCGGATGAAGTCGGGGTCGATCTGGTTGAGGGCGTCGGCCGTTTCCAGGGCGTGGTCGCGGGAGAGGTCCCTGCCGCCCAGCCCCGGCATCACATACTCGGACAACTGCATGCCGGCCCGCTTCACCTTCCGACCGGCCTTGATCTGGGTGCGCTTGTCGGTCCCCTTGCTAACCCGCTCGAGCACGGCATCAGAGCCGGACTCCAACCCGATGTGGATCCGATTCAGCCCGGCGGCCTGCATCTGTTTCAGATGGGCGTCACTGATGCGCGCGATGGTGTGTGAACGGGCGTAGGAGGTGATGCGGTCGACCCAGGGGAATCGTGATCGTAGATGTCGCAGAATCCGAATCAGGCTGTCGGGTTTGATCACCAGGCTGTTGGCGTCCTGCAAAAAAATGGACTGCATGCCTCCGGCATACCAATTCAAGGCGGCACTGAAGGCCTGCTGTTCGTGGGCGGCCAGATCCGCAAAACGCGCGTTCATGTCCTGCCGCGAAATTCGCCCCTGCCCATCGGCAAGGGCCTTCAATGCCTTTACGAAACGGTCTACCGCATCGATGTCGGTGATGACCTGGTCCTCGGGTCGAACGGAAAAGCGCTCGCCTTTGTAAACCGGGCAGAACGCGCAGCGGTTCCAGGGACAGTTGCGGGTCACCCGGATCAGCAGGCTGCGGGCCTCGCTGGGCGGCCGGATGGGTCCCTGTTCGAATCCGTAATAAGGGTTGTTGTCACGTTGGCGTGCCGTCATGGTTGCCGATCTCCATTTGGTTGAAATGTCTGCCCACTTGGTATAACGCTCCGCAAGGTAAAAAGAAACCCCTTTGACAAGCATCGACAGCATGCTTTATTGTGTCGTTCCAACGACCTTGAAAGCACCAGGCAAATGCTTAAAACGCTCGGATACACCATCATCGCCCTGGCCTTCGCGGGAATCTGCGCCGCTGGGTTGCTGTACATGCATTTCATGAACTGGTCCGACGCTCCCATGGCGGCGGGAAGCCAGGAGAAGATTTTTACGGTTGCCCCGGGGCAGGGCCTCAAGCAGACCGCCACCGCCCTCAAACAGGAACAACTGGTTTCCGATGCGCTGCGGTTCACCCTTCTGGCCCGGCTCGAAAAGAAAGACACGCTGATTCAGGCGGGCGAATACTTCTTATCCGCCGCAATGCCCCCCCGGCAAATCCTCGACCAGCTGGTGGCCGGCCGCGTTCATCTCTACCGGGTGACCATTCCCGAAGGCTACACCCTGGTTCAAATCGCCGCGGCGGTCGCCAAAGCCGGCCTGGCATCCGAAAGCGACTTTCTCACAACGGCGCGCAACCCGGACATGGCCACCCGGTTAGGCATCGATGCCGCCACCCTTGAAGGGTACTTGTTTCCGGACACCTACTACTTTCCCCGCGGGTTGGACAGCGCCACCATCGCCGCCACCATGGTCAAACAGTTCCGGGCCGCCTTCAAACCGGAGTGGGAAGTGCGCGCCGCCGAACTGGGCATGACCATTCACGAGGTGGTAACGCTGGCCTCCATCGTCGAGAAAGAGACCGGCGCCCCCGAAGAACGGCCCCTGATTTCGTCCGTGTTTCACAACCGCCTGGCAAAAGGGATGCGCCTGGAGACGGATCCAACCGTCATCTATGGCATCCCGGACTTCGACGGCAACATCAAGCGGCGCCATTTGCAAACCTACACCCCGTACAACACCTACAAGATCAGCGGACTGCCCCCCGGCCCCATCGCCAGCCCAGGCGCCCTGGCCCTGGAAGCGGCCCTGTACCCAGCCCAGAGCGACTACCTCTATTTCGTATCCAAAAAAGACGGCACGCACCAGTTTTCCACCACCATCGAAGCACACAATGCGGCCGTGCGCCGATACCAGCTCAGGAAAAAAAGTCCTTGAGCCGTCAGACCAGGCTCAGATCAGGATTCACCACCGGCGCCGCCGCCGCTGCTGCCGCCAAGGCCGCCCTTGAACTGCTATTAGTCGGCCGGGCACCCCACTTCGTCGAGATCGCTTTCTTGACCGGGGACCGAACCCGCATCGCCATCCATCGATGCCGAATGATCCACAGCTGCATGGCCCAGTGCACGGTCATCAAGGACGCCGGCGACGACCCGGACGTCACCCACAAGGCCGAGATCGGGGCCACGGTGATGTTGCAGCCGGGATCGGGCCAGCCGCGCATACACATCACCGGCGGCAGGGGGGTCGGCCGGGTCACCCTGCCCGGACTCGAGATTCCGCCCGGGCAGGCGGCCATCACGCCCGGGCCCATCGCCATGATCACCAACAGCATCAACGAACTGCTCGACATGCACCCTGTCGAGGCCGACATTCAGGTCGAGGTCTTCGTTCCCGAGGGCGAACGGCTGGCCCGCAAAACGCTCAACGCCCGGCTGGGCATCGTCGGCGGGCTCTCGATTTTGGGGACCACCGGTATTGTCCGCCCCATGTCCCACGAAGCCTATGTGGCGACCATCGAAAAGGCCATGGACGTCGCCCGTGCCGCCGGCTCGACCGAACTGGTCCTGACCACCGGCAGGCGCAGCGAACGCTTTGCACAGCGGCGCTGGCCCGACTTCCCCCAAATGGGGTTCATTCAGATCGGCGACTTTTTCCAGGCCGCCATGCACGCCGCCGCCCAGCGCACCTTCGCGTCGGTGACCCTGGCCGTGTTTTTCGGCAAGGCCGTGAAGATGGCCCAAAACGTCCCCCACACCCACGCTGCCAAGTCCGAGATGACCCTGGCGGCCCTGACCCGCTGGACCGCGGCATTGACCAACAACCCGGACCTGGCCGATCGCATCGCCGCCTGCAACACGGCCCGCCACGCCTTCGAACCGCTCCGGCAACAGGCACCGGCGGTAATCGAGCGCGTCGCCGTTCGGGCCGCCTGCTCGGCTGCCGCCTTCGCCGGCCACACGGTCGTGCGCGTACGCTGCGTAATCTTCGACTACGACGGCGCCGCGGCGGTTGACACGCACCCGGATTGGGGCTAGGGTGGCGCGGTGCTGCCAAATATTTCGATTTTCAGAATCTGAGGCTGTAAAAGGAAGCTGCGTGTGCCACTTTCTGTCACCATTGTCGGCATGGGCGTCTCCCCCGACGACCTGACCGAAAAACAACGCGCGGTTATCGCAGGGGCCGAGATTCTGGTGGGCGGCCGCCGGCTGCTCGAACCGTTCGATCATCTGAAGTGCCGCCGGTGGGTCATCGATCGGAACCTGGCGGCCCTGGGCGACTTTGTCGAGACCCACATTTGCAACCACGCCATCGTGGTGCTCACCTCCGGCGACCCCCTTTTTTTTGGTATCGGCGCCTTTTTAGTGCGCCGATTGGGCGCCGACCGGGTCCGCATTTTGCCCAATGTCTCCGCTGTGGCGGCGGCCTTCGCGCGCCTGGGCGAATCCTGGCAGGATGTCAGCGTGGTCAGCCTGCACGGCCGCAGCCACACCGGTCGCCTGCTGCGCAGACTGGCCGACGGCGACACCGTGGCCGTCTACACCGACCCAGTGCACCACCCGGCCTGGCTGGCCGAACTGCTGATTGAAAATGATCTTGCCGACGTCGGCATGGTCATCGCGGAGCGGCTGGGATGCGCGGACGAAAAAATAACCCGCACCACAGCGCAGCAGGCGCAGACCGCCACCTACGCCGATCTCAACCTGGTCATCCTGAAACCCGACCCCGGACGCCAGACCCGCGCCTCCCTTTTTCCCGGAATGCCCGATCATTGGTTCGACCACGAAAAGGGGCTGATCACCAAGGCCGAGGTGCGCTGCGTGAGCCTGTCCCGCCTGCGCCTGTTCGACCGGGCCGTCTTCTGGGATTTAGGCGCCGGCAGCGGTTCCGTGTCCATCGAGGCCGCCCAGTTCATCACCCGGGGAGCGATCTTCGCGGTCGAACGCCAGGCCGCGCGCATCCGGCACATCCACACCAACCGCAGACGGTTCGGCATCGGCAACCTGCACGTGATCCGGACCGACCTGCCCGCCGGCGTGGCCGATCTGCCCGACCCGGACCGGGTCTTTATCGGCGGCGGCGGCCAGGCCCTGGCCGCTATTGTCCGCTCGGCTGCCGAACGGTTGAAGCCGCGGGGAATCATGGTTGTCAATACCGTGCTGCTCGCCAATCTCGCCGCGACCGTAGGAACCCTCGAATCGCTGGGCTTTGATGCGGATGTCGTGCAGATCCAAGTCAGCCGGGCCAGGCCCATGCCCTTCAGCCATCGCCTGGAAGCGGCCAATCCGGTCTGGGTCATCTCCGCGCGAAGGGCTGACAACACACAAAATACAGAACTAGGAAAAGGATCACCGCAAGCGTGAACACCCCATCTCCCGCAAGGTACCACACCGCTTTGCCACCCATCGTCTTTTGCGGCGCCGGCCCCGGCGACCCGGACCTGATCACGGTCAAGGGACAGCAGGCCCTGGCCGCCGCCGATCTGGTCGTTTATGCCGGATCACTGGTGCCCGAAGCCCTGCTCAAGTGGACCCGGCCAGCCTGCCGCCACTTGAGCAGCGCCGGTATGCACCTGGACCAAATGGTCGCCACCATGGCTGCGGCCTGGCATGACGGCCAGGCAGTGGTGCGCCTGCACACCGGCGATCCCAGCCTCTACGGGGCCATCTTCGAACAGATGGCCAAGCTTCAGGAACGCGGCATCCCCTACACGGTGATCCCGGGGGTCACGGCGGCCTTCGCCGCGGCCGCCGCCCTGGGCGTCGAATACACCCTGCCGGAAGTGTCCCAAACCCTTATCCTGACCCGCATGGCCGGGCGCACACCCGTTCCGCAGGAGGAGTCGTTGGCATCTTTGGCCGCGCACCGAGCCACCATGGCCATCTACCTGAGCATCTCCATGGTCGAAGAGATGACCCGCATCCTGGCGGACGCCTATGGTCCCGAAGGAGCCTGCGCTGTGGTCTACCGTGCCAGCCAGCCCGAACAGAAGATCGTCTGGACCACCACGGGACAGCTGGCCGCAACGGTCAAGAAGGAGAAGATCACGCGCACCGCCCTGGTGGTGGTCGGGCGGGTGCTGGATGTCAGTGTGGAGACACTGGTGCACCAGTCCAAACTTTACGACCGCCACTTCGCCCACGGTTATCGAACCCCCGGGGAAAAACCGTGAGCCGGGGCGCACCACGGCGCACCGCCATCTGGGCCATCACACCCACCGGCGCCGGCCTGGCGCGCGCGATGGCAAAACAGATTGACCACAGCACGCTGTTTCTGCCCGAAAAACTGGCAACGGCAAACGACGGTGCCATCCGTTTCGTGCGCTTGAAGCCGATCCTCCAGGATCGCTTCAACCATTTTTCCGACCACATCTTCATCATGGCCACGGGCATCGTGGTACGTACCATCGCCGCTCACCTGAGCCACAAGACGACCGACCCGGCCGTGGTGGTCTGCGACGAAGCCGGCCGGTTCGCCATCAGTCTGGTCTCCGGCCACATCGGCGGGGCCAATGCCCTGGCCCGGCAGGTGGCCCGGCTCACCGGCGGCCAGGCGGTGATCACCACGGCCACCGATGTCAACCAGGTGCGAGCCATCGATCTCATCGCCGTGGAAAACAAGCTGGTCATCGAAAATCCCGGGGCGATCAAGTCGGTCAACATGGCCCTGCTCACCGGCGGGCGGATCGGCGTGTATGACCCCTATGGGCTCGTGATGACCCGGCTGCCGCAGGATCAATGCGATCCATACACCGCCGCCGCCTTCGACGACAGCCGGGCCGGCATATTCGTGGACCACATCCGCCTTGACCTGCCCCCCCCGGTACTGATATTGCGACCCGCATCGTTGGTGGCCGGCGTGGGGTGCAACCGGGGCACCGATGTGGCGGAAATTCGGGGACTGCTGGAAGATACCGTCGCTGCCGGCGGCCTGGCCATGGGCAGCCTGCGCGCTTTGGCCACGGTCGATCTCAAGGCCGACGAAGTCGGCCTGCTGGCCCTGGCCGAGTCCCTGAAATTGCCCTTGAAACTGTTCACCCGTGACCAACTCGGCCAGGTGGCGCAGGTCCCCACCCCGTCGGCCATGGTTCGCAAACACATAGGAGTCGAAAGCGTATGCGAAGCCGCAGCCCTGCTGGCGACACACCAGGGACGCCTGTTGGTTCCCAAGCGGAAAACGGCCAACGTGACCGTGGCGATCGCCGCCGACGGCTTTACATCGTCGGCATCGGACCCGGCGGGCCGGCGCACCTGAGTCACCGCGCCAGCCAGGTGCTGGCCAGTGTCGATGCCGTGGCCGGCTATACCACCTACATCGATTTGATCCGCCCCCTGATCGCAGGCAAACAGATCGTCAGCACCGCCATGAAAAAAGAGGTCGATCGCGTCTCGGCCGCCCTGGAGCTGGCCCTGTCGGGCAGGGCCTGCGCCCTGGTATCCAGCGGCGATCCGGGTGTCTATGCCATGGCGGGCCTGGTGCTGGAGATGTGCCGGGAGCGCGCCGTCGCCATCGGGCATGCCGGCACGCCGGCCGACTCGGACCGGCTGTGCATCGAGGTGGTCCCAGGCATCCCGGCCCTTTGCTCCGGGGCGTCGCTGCTGGGCGCCCCCCTGACCCATGACTTTGCCGCCATCTCCCTGAGCGACCTGTTGACCCCCTGGGAAACCATCGAATCGCGCCTTGACGCGGCCGCCCGGGCCGATTTCACCATCGTCCTTTACAACCCCAAAAGCAAACGCCGGGCCGATCACCTGATGCACGCCCAGCGGATTATCCTGAGACACCGCGCCCCGCACACGCCGGTGGGCGTCGTCACCGGCGCCATGCGAGAGAACCAGCGCGTCCGGCTGACCACCCTGGCAGAGCTGCACCGGGCCGAGGTGGACATGCAGACCACCGTGTTCATCGGCAGTTCGACGACCTTTACTTACCAGGGGTTTATGATTACACCGCGGGGATATGCAGATAAGTATGACATGAGAAAAGAGGACAAGCATTAACGACGGCATGGAATTAAAAAAGGGATACATTCAAATCTACACCGGCGACGGCAAGGGCAAAACCACGGCGGCCCTGGGGCTGGCCCTGCGGGCCGCCGGTGCCGGCCTGAACGTCTACATCGGTCAGTTCATCAAATCGGGCGACTACAGCGAAATCAAGGCCCTGTCACGGCATGCCGACCGGATTACGGTCCAGCAGTTCGGGCGCGGCCGCTTCATCAAGGGCAACCCCGCGCCGGACGACGTGGCCGAAGCCCAAAAAGGGCTGCAGGCGATCCGGGCGGCGCTGGCCTCGGGAGACTACCAGGTCGTGGTCATGGAGGAGGGCAGCGTGGCCGTCATGTGCGGCCTGTTCGGCGTGGAGGAGATTCTGGAGATCATGTCGACCAAACCCGATTCGGTGGAGTTGGTCATCACCGGACGGGGCGCCGACCCGCGCGTCATTGCCCGGGCCGACCTGGTGACGGAGATGACGGCGGTCAAGCACTACTACCAGACCGGTGTTCCGGCCCGCCTGGGAATCGAAAAATGAGCCCCCCAGGACAGGCGCCCTGTATCGCCGTTCTCGGCACCGGTTCCGACGTGGGCAAAAGCGTTATCGCCGCCGCCTTGTGCCGGATTTTCGCCGACAATGGCTTACGGGTCGCGCCCTTCAAGGCCCAGAACATGTCCAACAACAGCGGCGTCACCCCCGAGGGGCTGGAGATGGGCCGGGCCCAGATCGTCCAGGCCGAGGCCGCCGGCATCCCACCCCATGTGGACATGAACCCCATCCTGCTCAAACCGACCAGCGAGGTCGGCTCACAGGTCGTGCTTTTGGGCGAAGCCATCGGCAACCAGACCGCCATGGACTACCATCAGCAAAAATCGGGCCTGATCGCAACGGCCCGGGCGGCCCTGGACCGGTTGCGGTCGCAATACGACCTGGTGGTCATGGAAGGGGCCGGCTCCTGCGCTGAAGTCAACCTGATGGCCCACGACATTGTCAACCTGCCCATGGCCCAATACGCCCAAGCTGCGGTCATTCTAGTGGGCGACATCCACCGGGGGGGCATCTTCGCCCAGTTGGTGGGCACCCTCGAGTGCCTGTCCGATGCTTACCGCGAGCGCGTGGCCGGATTCATCATCAACCGCTTCCGCGGCGACCTGCGCCTGTTCGAAGACGGGGTCCGCTGGATCGAAAACAAGACCGGGCGGCCGGTCTTTGGCGTGCTGCCCTGGTACGACCACATCCGCATCGACCCGGAGGACTCGGTGGTCATCGAACGGCCCCGGCCGATCACGGCCAACCGGGGCGGCAAACCCGCCATCGCGGTGATCCGCATCCCCCACATTTCCAATTTCACCGACTTCGATCCCCTGCACGGGATCAAGGGCTTGACAATCCATTTCGTGGAAACGCCCCAGGACCTGACCGCCTTTGCGGCCGTGATCCTACCCGGTTCCAAGAACACCCGCTTCGACCTGGAGTGGCTGAAGAGAGTCGGCTGGCAGGCGCACGTCGCCGCATACCGCGATCGGGGCGGCCGGATCACCGGCATCTGCGGCGGCTACCAGATGATGGGCCGCCGGGTCCACGACCCCGATGGGCTGGAAGGGCGCCCGGGATCGACCGAGGGCCTGGGCCTGCTGCCGGTGGAAACTGTTCTCCAGGCGCCCAAAACCACGACCCTGAGCCGCTTTTCCTGGGACGGCGTCCCGGGTGCCGGTTACGAGATCCACATGGGCCAGACCCGCTTGATGGGCGGCACCGCACTGCTGGCGGTGCATGAGCGCAACGACAAGGCCGTCGCGGACGTCGACGGGTGCACCGTCGACAACGGGCAGATCATCGGCACCTACATGCACGGTCTTTTCGACACCCCCGCCCTGATCGGCCACTGGATGAAAACCATCGGGCTGCCTGGCATCAAGATCCCGGAAACCGGCGGCCTACCAGCCAAGGTGCAGCAGTATGCTCTGCTGGCCGAGCACTTCAGGCGTCATGTGGATGTGACGCGGATCAGGGCGCTGGTGGGTATGGGATAACCTATGGCAAAAACCGGCGATCATGGCAAATAGCGAAAAAATACTTGTCCTTGGCGGCTGCCGCAGCGGCAAGAGCGGACATGCCCTGCAGCTGGCCGAAGGGTTCGGCCCACGGCGCATCTTCGTGGCCACCTGCGTGCCCGCTGACGCCGAAATGCGATCGCGTGTCGAGCGGCACCGGCGGCAGCGCGACGACACCTGGCTGACCCTGGAAGTCCCCGTCGACCTGGCCGATGCCCTCGCCGCCCACGGCCCGGCGGCGGACGTCATTCTGGTGGACTGTCTGACCCTGTGGTTGAGCAACCTGCTGATGGAGACACAAGAGACCCAAACGATCCGGCAACGGATCGACGACCTGGCCGATGCCGTCAAAACCGCTGCCGGCGCGATCGTCCTGGTCTCCAATGAGGTGGGTGCCGGCATCGTTCCGGAAAACCGGCTGGCCCGGCTGTACCGCGATCTGGCCGGCTGGGCCAACCAGTCCCTGGCCGCAGCCTGTGACCGGGTCGACTGGACCGTGGCCGGCATTCCCGTGACCATCAAACCCAGCCTTCGATTCCCCGCGCCATGAAAGCCCTGATCGCCTCACTCCAGTTCCTCACCGCGATCCCTTTGGGCAAGCCGCGTGCTTTCGACCCACGCGGCATCGTGGTCAACTTTCCCTTGGCGGGGTTGGCCATCGGCTTGCTCCTGGCACTGTTCGACCTGGCGGCGTCGGCCCTATGGCCAACCGCCGTTGCGGCGGCGCTGGATGTGATCCTGCTGGCGGTAATCAGTGGCGCCTTGCACCTGGACGGTCTGGCGGACACGGCCGACGGTCTTTACGGCCGGCGTGAGCGGGCCGCCGTGCTGGCCATCATGAAGGACAGCCGCGTGGGTGCCATGGGCCTGGTGGCCGTCGTTTGCGTTCTGCTGGCCAAGACCGCGGCCCTGGGCCACCTCGACCATGGACGATTCCTGGCCCTGCTGATCGTACCGGCCTACGCCCGTGCCGCCATGATCTTCGGCATGCGTTTTGTACCTTACGCTCGCGGTGAAGAGGGCACCGGCAGCGCCTTTTTCGAAACGCCGCTGGTGTCGGTGGATTTCCGGTACCTGGCTGTACCGGTGTTGCTGTCCCTGCTACTGGGATGGCGCGGTATCCTGCTCAACCTCGTGTTTGCGGCCGTTACGGCGGCACTAATCGTGCTGTACCGTAAAAAGCTCGGCGGCATCACCGGCGACATGCTCGGGGCCATGGCCGAAATCATGGAAGCGGTGCTGTTTCTGGCCGCCTGCGCAGGAGGCGGGGCATGATCGGCGGGCATGGGGGCAATATCTACCGCCTGTCGCGACAGTTGGGCTGCCGGCCCCAGGAGATCTGCGACATGAGCGCCAATGTCAACCCCCTGGGTCCCATGCCGGCCATGATGGCCCACCTGAAAAAGGCGCTGCCGGCCATCACGGCCCTGCCCGAGGTCGACGCACAGGGAATTGTCTCCGCTTTCGCGAAATTTTACGATGTCGACCCCGCCCAGGTGATGGCCGGCAATGGAACCACCCAGTTGATCTACCTGCTGCCTCAGGCCCTGCGGGCCAAAAAGGCCCTGGTGGTGGGCCCCACCTACGCCGACTACCAGGACGCCTGCCGCATGCATCAGGTACCCTGCCGGCATCTGATCGGCCCTGAAGCCGACGGCTTCGCACCGGACATGGCACGCCTGCGCAAAGCGGCGGGAGCAGTGGACCTGGTTTTTTTATGCAATCCCAACAACCCCACCGGCACGCTGACACGGCGATCGGAAATCGAATCCCTGTGCCGCGCCCGGCCCGACACACGCTTCGTGATCGACGAATCCTACCTGCCCTTTGCCCCGCACCCATCGGACGATTCCCTGATCCGCGCGGAGCTGCCCAATGTCGTGGTGCTCAACTCCATGTCCAAAGCCTTTCGTATCCCCGGCCTGCGCATCGGTTTTGCCAAATCATCGCTGCCCGTAATGGCCAGGCTGAAGCCCCTGGCCCTGCCCTGGCCGGTCAACAGCTTGGCGCAGGCCGCCGTGCAGTGGATCATGGCGCACCCGCAGGCCGTCGGCGACTTTCTGACCGCCACCCGCACCCTGCTGGCATCGGAAAAGGCGCAGTTCACCGCGACCCTCCAGCGGCACACCGCGATGCGCTGCTTTTCCTCGGCCACCTCCTTCGTGCTGATGCGGCTGCCCAGCGGGTTGACATCTGCGGTAGCATGGCGCCACATGGCTGAACGGCGCATTCTGATTCGCGACTGCAGCAACTTTTACGGCTTGTCGGATGCCTTCATTCGCGTCTCTCTGAAGGGCGAAACGGACAATCGCCGGGCCGCCGATCTGCTGGTTCAGCTGTGCCGGAAGCAGGCCGGCCGGGAAAATGTTCATGAATGCTGAAAGCGCGGCCCTGGTGTTGACCCTGGCCGTGGCCCTAGACATGTGGATAGGCGACCCCTTGTGGCTGCCGCACCCCGTGCGCTGGATGGGCACGGCCATCGAGCGGCTCGAACCGCGCTGTCGGTCACTGCCCGTCGACCCGCTGCTGTCCGGTGCACTCATGACGCTGCTGCTGGCAGCCGCGGTGTGGCTGCTGGCAGTGACGGTAATCCGGACAGCCACCCTTGTGCACCCCGCTGCCGGCCTGCTCGCTCAAGCCGTCCTGCTCTTCACCTGCATCTCGGCACGTGCCCTGGCCGATGCCGCCCTGGCCGTTGAAAAAGCCCTGGCCGAGTCTGGACTGGCCGCCGGCCGACAGGCGGTGGCCATGATCGTGGGCCGTGAGGTGGACCGCCTGGACGCAACCGGTGTCACCCGGGCAACGGTGGAAACTGTAGCCGAAAACCTGGTCGACGGGGTGATCGCCCCGCTCTTTTTTGCGGTGCTGGGCGGCGTGCCGGCGGCCATGGCCTACAAGATGGTCAACACCCTGGACTCCATGATCGGTTACAAAACCGACCGTTATCTTCGCTTCGGCCGCTGCGCCGCCCGCCTGGACGACGCCGCCAACTTTGTTCCCGCGCGCCTCAGTGTGCCCCTGATCGCCCTGGCCGCCCAGCTGCTGGCCGACCGGGGAGGCCGTGCCTTGAAGACCGCCCGGCGAGATGGCAGGGCCCATGCCAGCCCCAATGCCGGATACCCCGAAGCCGCCTTCGCTGGAGCCCTGGGCATCTGGATGGGCGGCCCCAATTGCTATCACGGCCAGTTGGTGGAAAAGCCCGTTATCGGCCAGGGGCTGGGCCGGGCCCGTCCCGGCCACATCCGCCAGGCCTGCCGACTGATGCTGACAACGGCCCTGCTGGCCTTCATAGCCGCGGCAGCGGCTCTGTTGGCGCTGCCAGGATAGACCCATCATGGCAACCCCTCCCGCGACCCGGCGGCAATCGTTTCCAGCACTGCAGACATGCGGCAAAAAGGTCTTTCCCTTTCGCCTGGCCTGCCCCTCTTTCGTCTACCCGGCCGGCTACGTGGACAACGTCCGGCATCTGGCCCCCATTGTCGACGAGGTCGAACTGCTCTGCTTCGAAAGCCGCTTTGCGGACAGCCTGCCCACCCCGGCCCTGGTTCGCGAACTGGCCCACATGGCCCAGGCCTTCGACGTCACCTACAACGTGCACCTGCCCACGGACATCTACTTGGGGCATGCCGATGCCGGGGTGCGCCAAACGGCCGTGGATGTACTCCAGCAGTTCATCGGACGCACCAGCGCATTGGCTCCGACGACCTACACCCTGCACCTGATGCAATCCGAGCCGGAAACAGATACCCGGAGCTGGCAGGCCCGCACGGTACAATCCCTGGAAGCCCTTTTGGAAACCGGCGTCACCGGCCGCTGCATCTCGGTAGAAAACCTGGACTACGATTTCGCCCTGGCGGCACCGATCGTCGAACAGTTGGATCTGTCCGTGTGCATGGACATGGGGCACCTCATGGCCCACGAGGCCGACCTGGGGGCATTTTACACCAACTGGCGCGAACGCATCACCATGATTCACCTGCACGGCGTTGACGGCACCCGCGACCATCTCCCGCTCGACCGCCTGGCACCGGCCCACCGGGATGCGGTGATGCACATATTGAAACAATACGCTTTTACGGTCTCACTGGAGGTGTTTGCCTTTGAAGCGCTGAAGGCGTCGTTGAACTATCTGGCGGAGCTGTGGCGCAAACAGAAAGCGGAAAGGGGTTAGGCGGCAATGCATCCCGGTCGAAATAAGATCGAACTGCTGGCTCCGGCCGGGACACCCGAGAAATTGGAGATCGCCCTCCACTACGGTGCCGATGCGGTTTACCTGGCGGGCAGGGATTTCAGTCTGCGAAATTTCTCGGCCAACTTCTCAGTGGCAGAGATGCGGGCGGCCCGACGCCTGACCATGGACAAGGGCGTCCGGATGTACGTTGCCGTGAACATCTACTCGCGCGACGGCGACGCCCAGGCCATCGGCGAATACCTGGATGCACTGAACACCGTCGGCCCGGACGCCCTGATCGTGGCCGACCCGGCTATCTTCCTGCAGGCCCGGCAGCGGCTGCCCCATGTGCCGATTCACATCAGCACCCAGGCCAATACGACCAACACCGGCACGGCCCGCTTCTGGCGCGATCTGGGCGCGGCCCGGGTCAATGCGGCCCGCGAGCTGACCCTGGCGGAGATCCGCTCGATGGCCGAACACAGCGGTGTCGCCGTGGAGGCATTCGTCCACGGTGCCATGTGCATGGCCTACTCGGGCCGCTGCCTGCTGTCCGGCTACATGAAAAACCGGCCGAGCAACCGCGGCATGTGCTGCCAGCCCTGCCGGTTTCACTACACGCTCATGGAGGAGACACGCCCCGGGCAGTACTTCCCCATCGCCGAAGATCCCAGGGGGGCTTACCTGTTCAACTCACGGGACCTGTGCATGATCGAACACCTGCCGGACATGATCACCACCGGCATCTGTGCCCTGAAGATCGAAGGTCGCATGAAAAGCATCCACTACCTGGCCGGGGTGGTCAAGGTTTACCGCGAGGCCGTCGATGCCTGGTATCGCGATCCGCACGCCTACCGTGTCCGCGACCACTGGTTGACCGAGCTGGCCGCCATCAACAACCGCGGCTACTGCACCGGATTCTATTTCGGCGACCCGGACCAGATCGCGGCAAATACGGACAACCTCGTCCAGTCCGGCTGCCGCTTCGTGGCCAAGGTGCTAGGGCGGTCACCCGACGGCGGCAGCCGGGTGATAGTCAAAAACCGGATCGGCTCGGGTGATGCCGTGAACGTGCTCACCCCCGATGGCCCCACCCGGACGGATCGCATCACCAGAATCGTGGATGGCGACGGCATCACACGCGCGCGGGCCCAGCCCGGCACGACGGTTACCCTCTATCTTGAGAGGCCGCCCAGGCCGCTGGATCTGATCCGATGCCCGGTGTTCTGAAACCGTCTGGGCGGCCGTTATCCGTTGAACGGCCATTGATTGGGACTCTCTTTGACGCCCTTTCCCCCCTGGGAGAGGGTTGGGGTGGGGTTAACATTCCGAGATCATTGCCGTTCACGATTTAGATGGTGTCCGTCCAGAAATAACAGACGCGATTGGCACTTGACGAAACCGACCATGGAAGATGTATTTATTGAGCACGCCGACAGCCCGGGTGGCTGGCGGATGAGCTGGCCCGTTTCCAGGAGAATGCCCAATGAAGCGATACCATTGCTGGACCATGGTGGCGGTACTGGCCGTTATCAGCCTTATGGCTGGCTGCGCGACGGTCTCCTTTGATCAGCCCAAACCCTACTCGGCCGCGATCACCGACACCGCCGACACCTGGTATGGCCGATATGCGGCCCATGAATCCGCAAGGCATGGCGGCCTGTCGGTGTTCTACCCGCTAAACAAGGGCATGGACGCGCTGGGCATGCGGCTCCGACTGGCCGAAAATGCCCAGAAGAGCATCGATTTGCAGTACTTTTTGATGAAAAACGACACGGCTGGCGCCGTCATGGCCAACGCGCTGCTCAAGGCAGCGGATCGCGGCGTGCGGGTCCGTTTCCTGTTGGATGACGTTTTCACCACCGTTCCGGATGACAGCTTCCTGCTGATCAACCAGCACCCCCAGATCGAGATCCGCATCTTCAATCCCGTTTCCCGCAGCGGCTTCTATGCACTGAATTTTCTCGGCGATTTCGACCAGGCCAACCGGCGCATGCACAACAAATCCTTTACGGTTGACAATGCCGTCAGCGTGGTGGGCGGGCGCAACATCGCCGATGAGTATTTTCAACTCAAGAGCGATGCGGTGTTCGTGGACCTGGACGTGCTGTCGATCGGCCCCATCGCAGCCGACATTTCCATCTCCTTCGACGACTACTGGAACCATTCGCGCGCGGTGCCCATCGACCAGTTCATCCCCGACCGTCACAAAGCGGATCTGGCAACGGTCCGAGTGGAGATCGCCGAAGAACTCGATGGGATCTACACCACGGTTTATCGGCAAGCCTTGGACAGCCAACTGCTTGAGGATCTCGTCGCGGGCCGGCAGCCACTGTTCGCCGGGCCGGCCTGGGTGCTGGCCGACACGCCCGACAAACTGGTCAACCCGATTGGTGAAACACACATGCGCCTGGCCCAGGACTTGAGCGACATGTTGCAGCGCGCCGAAAAAGAGATGTTTTTCATTTCTCCCTACTTCGTTCCCGGCGACAGCGGCGTCCAGGCCCTGCGCAATCACGTCGCCAGAGGGGTGCGCGTCATCGTGCTTACCAACTCGCTGGCGTCGACCAACCATGTGCCCGTTCACAGCGGCTATGCGCGCTACCGCCGGCAGGTGATCGAGGCTGGGGTCGAGCTGTACGAGGTGCGGGTCAATGTGGCAAATGAACTGGATGGCGACGATGATGGACCGCAAGGACTGACCCTGCACACCAAAGCCATCCTGATCGATGACCGCTACGCATTTATCGGCTCACTCAACCTTGATCCGCGGTCGTTCGCGATCAACGCCGAGATGGGCCTGCTCATCGACTCCGAACCCATGGTCGCCGGCTTCACCCAAAACGTGGACGAATGGCTGCCGACGGTCGCCTATCGGGTGCAGGTCAACGACAGCGGCAAGCTTGAGTGGCACGGCCGCATCGATGGCCAGGAGGTGATCGAAACGAGGGAGCCACAAACGGGATGGTGGCGGCGCTTCAAGGCCTGGTTTATGAAGATCGCTCCGGAGAGTCAGCTGTAGTTGGCCTCAGCCCGGCGAGTGGCCGAATGCCACGCTAACGAGAACACCAACCCGCACAACCGCTTAATGATGCGCCTCATGAGGCTGAACCGAAAAAGGGGCCATCAAATGCGCAAATGGCTTAACGCTTGGCGGCCGTGAACTGGAAGCGATCGTCGAACGGATGCGGCCCGAATCATTGGATTCAGGCCGGTGGGAACTGGGCCAGCACCTGCTCGACCAGCGTATCGATGTCCCGGGTGGTATTGGTCGGATCGTCGTGTTCCCTGAAGATCTGCGTCCCGGTGCCGCGCCACAGCAGAGCGCCCGATTCGGGCGCCGCAAAATCGATCACCAGGGATCCCTCGTCGACTTCGCGAATGGCACCACCGGTGCTGGTCCCCACCGCGATGCTGCCGCGGCTGCCGACGCTACCGACGCCGAACCCGAACGATGGGCTGCCGCCGGCCGATTCAACCCTGCTGCGCAGCACGTACTGATAGCGGATCAAAAACGAAGGCGGTGCGTCGTCGGCCGGGACGAAGCCCTTTTGGGTGAGCTCGCGCTCCACCGCGGCCCGGATGCGCTTGTCCCGCAAGGGGTTGTCGATGCGCGGGTCGCCGGTTTCGGGTTGCGTCTGTGAAGCCCAGGCAAACGTTTCCAAGCCGTCGAAGGACGTTGCCGGGTCGAAATCCTGACTGACGGTGACACCCGAACATCCCGCCAGCAGGACCGCCATGAAAAGAATCGACAGCCGCTTTTTTCCCATCTTGAACACCTCCGCAAATCAAGCCAATCGTAACCTGCGAGTCGATCGATAATGGGAAATGATTAGCACATTTGGTGCGCATGTCAAAGCGGTCGAAGCGGGTCGGTGGGTCGGCGCCCGGTTCAGCAACCGGTCACCGAGGCAGTCAGGCCAAGGCCTTGCTGTCTTCCAGTTTGATTTCAAGCTCGGCCAGGTCGACTTCAGAAAGCCCGAAAGAATCGGCTTCCGGAGTCGCGGCAAGCACACAGGCCTGAGGTTTGCGCAGACCGATGCCCATGCAATTGGTGGTCTTGTTGGCCAGCCGGACCGCCATCAGCAGGTCGTCCTCTTTGTTCGGCTCGGCGTTGTGATGATCACGGGCAATGCGGGTATACCCCTCCGGCAGATTCCAGTGCCGCAGCAGGGCCTCGCCGAAGCGGCAGTGGAAGTTGTCCATGACCTCGTTGAGCAGTTGGTCGGACGGCATCTGCTGGAGCGTGCCGTCACGCCGCACCGCGTCGGTGACCGTCAGGATGAGCAGTTTACCCATGTCGTGGAGCAGGCCGCCCGTAAACGCCTCCTGGGAAATCTGCCGGAGCCCCGTCCGATTGGCGATCCACTGGGCGCTGATGGCGCACCCCACGCTGTGGCGCCACAGGTTGCGCATCAGGTTGTTGATAAAAGGGTCTTTGGACTTGAACTGCCGTTTCTGGGTAACCAGGATAGCGATGTTGGCGATCTCGCGGCTGCCTAACCGCACTATGGCGCTGCGTACCGTGGAAACCTTGTTGAGGCCCTTGTAAAAGGCCGAATTGGCAATGCGCAGAACCTGGCTGGTCAGGGAAGGGTCACAGGTGATCATCCTTTCGATGACCGTCGTGTCCGGCTCCGCCTTGGACGCCTCGCGCTGAATTTTCATGCCGGTGGCGTTGAAAACCGGCAGCACGGCCTTGCTGCTGGTCAGGTAATCCTTGATGATGTTCAGAAAAGGAGGGGCCTCGTTCATCGCATGATCACTTTCCAAGTAGTCGCTCCAACTCACCGATCGACCGTGGTTTCTGGAATCGGGGCAGACAGCGGACAATCTCATCGACTGTCGTGATCCCCTTGGCCGCCTTGTAGAGGCCGTCTTCGAAAAGGGTCACCAGGTTAGTGGTTTCCGTACACAGGCGCCGGATCTGATGACTGGTCTTGCGCTGGATTAAACCGTCTCTGACCGCCTCATTGAGCACCAGCACCTCGAAGGCGGCCACGCGCTTGCGGTAGCCGGTAAACCGGCAGTGCTTGCAGCCCAGGCCTTTCATGAACGTGGCACCTTGAAGCTGCTCGAGCTCGCAGCCGATGCGCAGCAGATCCATGGGCGACAGTTCGTGGGGCCGGGCACACTGGTCGCAGACGCGCCGCAGCAGCCGCTGGGCCACCACGCATACCACCGTCGACGAGATCAGAAAGGCGTCGATGTCCATGTTGAGCAGGCGCAGCAGCCCGCCGATGCTGTCCTCGGTGTGGAAGGTGGTCAAGACCTTGTGGCCGGTCAGGGCCGCCTGGACGGCGACTTCGGCCGAAAAGGTGTCCCGGATCTCGCCGATCACGATCGTGTCGGGATCCTGCCGCACGATGTGGCGCAGGGAATCTTCGTAGGTCAGGTTGATCTTGGGGTCGATGGAGCACTGGCCGATGCCGTCGATAACATACTCCACCGGGTCCTCGGCCGTGATGATGCTGGCTTCCATGGTGTTCAGGTGATTGATGCAGCTGTATACGGTGGTGGTTTTGCCCGATCCGGTCGGGCCGGTCACCATGATGACGCCGCTGGGTCGGTCCAGGGCATCTTCCCGGAACTGGTGCATGACCCGCTTGCACATCCCGATCTCATCGATGTTGAGCAGTTCCGCCTGCCGGTTCAGCAACCGCAAGACGATTTTTTCACCCTTTACCGTAGCGTAGAAGGAGACGCGGATGTCCATTTGATGGCTGCCGTGATCGAACAAAATGCGGCCGCCCTGGTGCCGGCGGCGTTCGGCGATGTCGGCCCGGCAAAGCACCTTGATGCGCGTGGAGAGCGGCATCGCGATGCTCAGCGGATAGTCCTTGTGGTGGACCATGACACCGTCCAGGCGGAACCGGACCCGCAGCCGGTCGGACAGTGGATCGATGTGAATGTCGCTGACGTCGTCGGCTTCGATGGCATCCACGATGATGGCGTTGACGATCTCGACCACCGATTCGCCCGACTCCGGCGAGACATGCCCTTCCAGCGTTTTGTCGGTCCGGAAGCGTTCGATGGCGGCCTTGATGGACAACTTGGTGGTGATGGCCGGAATTACCGGCACATTCAGGGCCCTGGCAGCGGCATCGACGTCACGGGTGTCCAGGGGATCGGCAAAGGCCACCAGGACTTTGCCGTCCTCCCGGCGCACCGGCACGAAGTTGTGATTACGGTACTGGGATACGGGGCCCAGGGCGAACAAGTCGGGATCGATCTTCAACAGGTCGGGCTCGATGAAGGGAAAACCGAGCTGCAGGGAAAGCACGCTGATCAGCTTGCGCTCCTCGAGCAGGTTGTGGGCCACGAGAACCTCGCCCAGCTTGCGCCGGGGGGTCTCTTCCTCTTGGAGCTGCAGGGCCAGTTCCAGGTCGTGGGCGCGAATCAAGCCCAGTTCGACCAGGAATTCGCCGATCCTCAAGGACAGTTTGTTGTTGCGCAAGGTCAGCCGCAGCTGTTCCTCGGTCAGGTAGCCGAGCTCCTTGATGATCTCGAGCAAGGGCTTGTCGCTTTTGACCTTGGTCTGAATGCGCGCGGCGTAGGCGACCTGCGTTTCGTTAAGTACCCCGTCATCGATCAACAGGCCGATGATCTTACCGTATGCGGTGGTTGTGCTGCTGGTGGATGTCACTGCTGTATCGCACTCCAGTCGTCAAGGTGATCCGGCGGCCCCACGCCGGTCATGATCCAGTGGTGAGGCCGCCGTCAAGTTAACTGTTGGTCAGTGGTGCCGCCGGTTTTCCAAAACAAGATCAATCGAAAATATCGGCAATGATTTTAGGGTCTCTCCACCACTTATCGGTCTGTGCGTACAGGTCTTTAATCTGATTTTCGAGATTCAGCCGCAGCGCCTCGAAAGCGTCGGCCGCCAGTCGGCGGGGAACGGTGATGGGGGAAGTGAAGCGCACCAGGATTTTCGAGAACGGCTTGGGGACCATGAAGCGGTCCCAGCTGGAAAAGGTCCAGCAGCGGTCGAAAGACCCGATGACGGGCAGGATCGGCGCCCCGGAAACCTGGGCGATGGTCAGCAGGCCGGGCTTGACGCCCCCGAAGGGGCCCTGGGGGCCGTCGACGATGTGCATGATCCGGAAGCCCTGCCCGGCCAGCGACCGCAGCTGCTTGAGGGCCCGCAGGCCCCCTTTGGACGAGGATCCGCGCACCGGCCGCCAGCCCAGCATCGCCACCGCCCGGGCGATCATTTCCCCGTCCCGGCTCTGGCTGATCATGATGGCGATGGGCTGGCGATCGGTAAAGAAGGTGAATCCCGGGAACATGCGCTGGTGCCAGGAAGCGTAGACCACCTTGCCGTGGTCCCGCAGGGCCCGCCGCTCGTTTTCCAGGCCCACGATCCGGTAGCGGTAGGTGCGCGATATCAGCCGGATCAGCAGCAAACCGGCCCGCGGGAAGAGTTGGCGGTAACAAAAGTCGGTGATCTTTTGGTTGGCTTTCATGGTGCCGGGCTACCCGGTCGTTGCCGCATGCAAGCGCCGTAAGGGTTTATACCTGAGTTTTGCATGAAAACTTTTTACAACCACGTGATGAAACCCTCCGAATCGTGCAAAATTCGGTTTATAAGATGATACGCGACATCGGTCAAGGGAGGTGAAGCCGGGGGTGTTGAATTGCCGATATCGGGCAAAACGTGGGCCGGTTCGACGGTCGAAACATGCCGGGCCGCCGAAGACCCTTCTGCCCGTCGCGGGCCATTTGACCCGCGACGTCTGGGACGCCGCTCGGTCCCTTTCCATGAGGTCCTTTCAAAACTGTAATGCTGGCGAAAGCATGCCGTAATGTTCCCATGCTATGCGTTTCTCAGGAAAAGGGAGGCCCTATGCGAAAAAAACCGATCCGGGTCGCCGGGCGCGATGAAGTACCAACCCGCTCGCACGCCAGAAATCGATACATGCCAAAGCGACTCCCCTGGCGCCAGTGGCAGCGTGTCCGGTTGGGACTTGCAAGCATTTTAAGAATTCTGAAAATATGCGAATTGCAACAATTGACATATTCAAATAATGTCATCATGATCATTCAAAATTTCAAGAGGAGACCGTCATGCTGATCACCATCGATAAACGGGGCAGCATCAATCTACCGCTGGCCATCCGCAAAGCACTCGGGCTGAAACAGGGCACCAGCCTGGACCTCACGGTGGACGAGGGTGGCCGGATTTCCTTGCACCCCGTGGTCATATACAGGACCACACGGCTTAACGAACAGGGCCAGGCAAAGTTGGAAGCGGCCCGCCTCAGCGGGAGAGGAGGTCTGCCGCAATGGCTACGCCAGGACATGGACGATGCCGAGACTGATTCCGACCAATAAATTCCTGGAAGACCTGGAAAACTTTCGGCACAATGCCGCGCTGCGCAAGAAAACCGCCAAACCCCTGCGTTTTCTTGAAAGCGACCCCCTGCATCCCGGTCTGCATCTCGAACGGATTGTCAACGATCCATCGGCATGGGCGATCCGGGTCGACCGCAGCATCCGCCTTGCACTGGACCCTACTGCTCACCTGCCCGGCGGCAATCCGGACTGGGCGGCAGAAGTGGTTCTGCTGCGCCTTCTTACCCATGACGATTTATACAAGTACCCGCGTCAACCCAGACCCTTAGTCCTCGATCATCTTGTTTCGTTTGGGATTTTCCAAGACGGTCACCCTTACCCACTGGAACGGAACCACCTTTGCCTCCTTCAAAAGCTTCTTTCAGGCCGGTACCTTGAACGGCATTGGCGTGGGTGGACTCTCTTGCTTTTGCTTGCTCATGAATCTTTTTCTTCCAGCTTTCGTCTCAGTCTCCTCTGATCATGGAAGAATTACACCAACTCTGAAAAAAATCGGTGAGCAGAACAGATGCGTGGAGTGGAATCAGCCCCAGCTCAAAGGATTTCGTACCTTATTCGGTTCATATTTGACAAATTGACGATAAGATCGTAAATTATCAAAATGAAACATCGGTTACTGCATGACTATTTGCTTCGCGATGCCGGCTACTATCCCGTGGTCACCCTTACCGGCCCACGTCAGTCCGGCAAGACAACCCTGGTTCGGGCCGCTTTTCCGTCCCACCATTATCTCTCGCTGGAACTGATCGATCAGCGCCGTTTTGCCTTGGAAGATCCGCGGGGATTTCTGAACCAACTGGACGGCCCGACCGTTCTCGACGAAATCCAGCATGTGCCCGACCTGTTGTCTTACATTCAGGCAGCCGTGGACCGGGATCCAACCCCGGGCCGCTTCGTATTGACCGGATCCCAGAATTTATTACTGATGAGCAAGGTTGCCCAAACACTGGCCGGCCGCTGCGGCATTCTCAATCTGCTGCCATTTTCCCGTGCCGAACTGGAAGATCAAGCCCAAGCTGAACCGGATCACCCACCCGATCTTTTCGGTAATGTGGCCACCGGACAGGACCTGTGGTCGACCCTGCGCGACGGCTTCTATCCGCGCATCCACGACCAGGGCATCCCACCCGAAATCTGGCTTCCGGACTACATGCAGACTTATATCGAACGGGACGTGCGCAGCCTTTCCAACATCGGCGACCTCAATCTGTTCAGCCGTTTTCTGGCCCTGTGCGCCGGACGCGCGGCCCAACTGCTCAACTATTCCAACTTGGCGTCGGATTGCGGCATTGCGGTGGACACGGCCCGTCGTTGGGTATCGGTGCTCAACACCAGTTTTATCGTTTTTTTGCTGCTCCCACACCACCGTAATTTCAACAAGCGCATCATCAAAAGCCCCAAGCTCTATTTTTACGACACGGGACTGCTGTGCCACCTGCTGGGTATCCGGGAGGCCGCTCAAATCCCCACCCATCCGCTTCGCGGAGCCATTTTCGAAAACCATGTCGTTTCAGAAACAGCCAAGGCTTTCCATCATCATCGCCGCACGCCGCCGCTTTTTTTCTGGCGCGACCACACCGGGCATGAGATCGATCTGATCATCGAAGAAGCCGGTGAGCTTTTCCCGGTGGAGATCAAGTCTGGTCAGACCGTCTCCGGCGACATGTTCGCCAGCCTACGCTGGTGGTGCAGCCTCAGCGGCCAGCCCCTGGAGAGCGCCACTCTGGTCCACGGCGGCCAGGAGCACTACACCCGCAATGGCGTGGCGGTTCGGCCGTGGTTCGGGGTGTAATTGGTAACTCATCCCATGCAGAGGCTGATCGGCAGTTGGCCGAAATGAGTGCTTTATGGCTCCAGCCCCCAGAATAGGGAAAGTATGGCAACGTTGCCGCCCTGCCCTGCGCGAAAACCCTCCGGGGTCGCCCCAAGCATCGGGGAACAGCCGGCCAGAAGCGCGCATCGAACCGGTCGATCCCGGCGACCCTCAGGAGGCGCTTGGGGCCGACGCGCCCGGCTCACCCCGGGAGATCACGACGAGTGCCGCGGCCATCTCCTTTGAAAGGTCGTCCAGGGCCGTGCTCATGGCGTTGACGGTAGTAGTGCCGTCCAAGGGCCGAATAATCGTCGAACGCTGCTCGTGCACCAGGGTCGGTCGCCGCCCGCCAGCAGCATCGAGAATGCGCCAGACGGCGATGAGGGTAACCGCGCCGGCGGTGTCGGCCTCGAACCGGATCACATCCAGGCTGACTTGAAAATCGATGGCGTCGGATCGATTCCAGGGGTGGGCGTAGACGTGCCGGGCACCGGTCGCCAGGGCCAGGTCCTCTCGCATCACGCGGGTGATCGAAGATCTGAGCGGTTCGGCCCACTGGCGAAAATCGTTCACCAGCAGTTCGTTGCCATCGGCGCGCGTGACGATTTGGGGCCGGTCCAGATAGGCCGGGATGGTAACCGGGCCCACGCCGAGGGCGTATTCGGTCGGCCCGTCATCGGCGCTCGTCGCCAGGGCGTCTGCGGGCCTGGCTTCAAGCAGGAAGAACCGCGTGACGGTCGAGGGAGATCCCCCCAGGTTCAGGCAGGCGGTCAGGAGCGGCAACGCCATGCCGGCAACGGTCAACAAACGTATGATTCGTAGGCTCATCTCTCCTCCACTACCTCATGTCGGCCTCTGAGCAGGGCTTCCGGGTGGCGGCCCAGGTAATCGACCAGCACGGCCAGGGCGCCGGCGGCGTTGCGGATTTCGGCCAACGTCGCTTCGAGTTGGAACACCAGGGTCGAATCCTCGTTGGACAAAGAGGTCAACTGGGTCAGCATCGTCTCGGCCTGCGCGAAAGCGTCTTTTGCCACGGCGGTGGCGGCGGCGGCATTGTCAAGGACCGGTTGGAGCCCCTGGTCGAGGGTGGCAATGGTCTGCCGGATGTCGGCGGCGGCACCGCTGACCTGGGTCGCCAGGGGAACGATCTGACCGTCGGCCGACTGGATCAACTGCCGTGCATCGGCCAGCGTGGCGGCCAATTCGGTCGAAAGGGGCGCCACCTGCCGGTCCAGGTTGACGGCCAGCTGGCGGTAAACCGCCAGGGTGTCGTTGATCTTGCCGAGGGCCTCCTGGAGCTGCGGCGAAGCGGTCAGCTTCTCGATACTGCTGATGACGTTGGTGATCGAGTTGGCGATGGCCTCAAAGTCTATCGAATCGAAGGTCTTGGCCAGCGCCTCCATGTCCGATGGCAGGGTCGGCAACTCGGGGGTATCGCCCTCGAAGTTCATCAGCACGACCGGGCTGTTCGGGAAAAAATCGAAGGCCACCATCAGCTGCCCGGTGACGAAGCTCTGGAGCTGGAGCTTGGCCCGCAGGCCGTTGTTGATCATGTTCTCGATGGCCGTCTCGTTGGTGAGCCGCTTTTTCTGCGGCTCACCGCCATTTTTGTTGCCGGTTATTTTCACCGAGCCTTCCAAGACTTCGAAATGAACCTCGTTGAGAAAAACACCGCTCTGATAGTTGTAAACCAGGTTGATGGCCGTGACCGTTCCGACGGTCACCCCTTTGAGTTTGACGGGCGCGCCCAGGCGCAGGCCACTGACCGATCCGCTGAAATACATCACGTAGCGGTAGGAACGGCCCAGCAGGTTGCCGCCGCCCAGAATCAGGGTCGCGGCCACGGCCAGGACGACGGCACCGATGATAAATGCGCCGACCAGGGTCTTGTTGACTTGTTTACTCATCTTGTCGGTTCCTTTGTCCGTTCCCATGTTTCACTGCCGGCCCGGTGCTGTCGCGCTGGCCGCGGGTCAGGAAGCGAACCACGTCCGGGTTGTCCGTCGTTTCCAGCATGGCTTGCGGATCACCCGTGGCCGCCGACGTACGCGTGGCGGTGTCCAGAAAAACCGCGTTGTTGGCAATGGCGAAGATGCTGGGCAGTTCGTGGGTCACAATCATTACCGTGGCATCCAGGCTCTGGTTGATCTCGACGATCAGGTCATCCAGGTTCTTGGCGCTGACCGGGTCCAGCCCGGCGGACGGCTCGTCAAAAAAGAGCACCTCCGGATCCAGTGCCATGGCCCGGGCCAGGCCGGCTCGTTTGCGCATCCCCCCGGAAATCTCCGATGGGTAATAGTCTTCAAAGCCGGCCAGCCCCACCAGCGCCAGCTTGAACGCCACCAGGTCGCGGATCTGGTTTTTGCCAAGATCGGTGTGCAGTTCCATCGGGAGGCTGATGTTTTCGGCCAGGGTCTTGGAACTCCACAGGGCACCGCTCTGGTAGAGCACGCCGAAGTGATGCATCATGCGATCGCGCTCGCTTTCCGACAGCGACCAGAAATCAACGTCTTCGTAGCTGACGGTGCCGGTGTGCGGTGCCTTGAGGCCGATCAGGATGCGCATCAGGGTACTCTTGCCGCATCCGCTGCCGCCCATGATGGCGAACACGTCGCCGCGATAGACCGTAAAGTCGAGGTCGCGCATCAAGATGAAATCACCGTAGCCCATGGTCAGGTTTCGGACGGTGATGTGAGGTGTTTTGGAATCCCGGTCGGTGTTGTCAGCGATCATGTTCGATTCCGTCCCGCCTCCCGCCGGCGTCGTTTCCATTGTCGCGGTCACGCCTCAAATTCCCAATACGTTGGTTATCACCGCCAAAATGCCGTCGGCCACCACGATGCAGACAATCGCCGTCACCACGGCGGCCGTTGTCGCTTCCCCGACGGCCGCGGCGCTGCGCCCGCAGCCAATGCCCTGCATGCAGCCGCACACGGCCACGATGAGCCCGAAAATAACGCTTTTGGAAATTCCGATGCCGAGGTGGGTGAGCGTCAAGGCCTCCCGGGTCTGATTGATGTATTGAATCGCCGAGATGTCGAAGGCACCCACGCTGACCACCATCCCGCCCAAAAGCCCCATGAAAATGGAATAGATGACCAGCAGCGGCATCATCAGCACCAGGCCGGTCACGCGCGGCAATACCAGATAATCCATGGGCACGACCCCCAGGGTCCGCAGGGCGTCGATCTCCTCGTTGACCTGCATGGTGCCAAGATTGGCGGCAAAGGCCGCCCCGGTACGCCCGGCCATGATGACACCGGTCATGACGGCACCCATCTCCCGGGCCATGCCGATCCCCACCAGGTCGGCCACGAATATCTGCGCACCGAACATCTCCAGCTGTACCGCCCCCATGAAAGCCAGGATCAGCCCGATCAGCAGGCTGATCAGCGACACGATCGGCAGAGCCTGCCATCCACAGGACTGAATCACCTCGAATACGTCGGCCACACGCACGCTGGCCTTGCCGACCATCAGGCGCATGGTCGACAGCCCCAGCTCCCCGATGAAATCAACGGTGTCCATGATCGATTGACCACCGCGCAGCCCGAACTCGCCGATCCGTTCGAGCAGCGGCGGACGTGCGGATGTCTGCGCCGCATCCGCTTTGCGGGCGACCGCCTTGGAAAGTTCCAGCAGCCGACGCGCGCCCTCGGGCAGGCCGTCCGGGTCCACCTGGATCCCCGCGTCGCGGCACCGATTCATCAGGGCATCCAGAAAAACAACCAGGCCACTGTCCCAGTGTTCCAACTGGCGGGTGTCGAATCGAAGGTGCACGACGGCCCCATCGGCGAACAGGGCGTCAATGTCGTCCGTGGACGGCAGGCCGCGGCCGGTTTGCCACGATCCGGCCAGAATGACCGTCAGGGTGTCGTCAGGCTGTCGTTTGCGATCTAGCGTGGCGTGCATGGATGAAGTTCGGACCAATATCTGTTTTTATAAATGATTACTGTCTGATTTAACACAAGATCAGCCTGGATGCACGCATATATCAAAAAACCGCGCCCCGGGATCCGAAGCGCGGTCGCACTTCGGTGTATACCGAAATCGGATCAATTGGGGGATCGGGGATGCACACTCGCGCGTGAGTAAACATCGTCGTCCATGGCGGAACGCTCGCCGGCCTTGAGGCGATGGTAGCCCACCGCGGCCATCATGGCGGCGTTGTCTCCGCACAGGTCAAGGCCCGGAATGTGAACCTGGATTCCGGCCTTGGCGGCCTCGCACCCGACGGCCTCGCGCAGGCCGCGGTTGGCGGCCACGCCGCCCACCACGGCCAGATGCCGGCAATGCCGGCGCTTGGCGGCCTGCACAATTTTAAACGCCAGCACCTCGACAACGGCGGCCTGAAAGCCAGCCGCGATGTGGGCCTGGTCGCGGTCGGCCGATTTCGGATGGTTCTGGAGATGGCGCTTGACGGCCGACTTGATGCCGCTGAAAGAGAAGTCGAACCGCTCCCGGTCGAGAAACGGGCGGGAGAAATGCACATGGGTTGGGTCGCCATGGGCCGCCAGCCGGTCGATCGCCCCCCCGCCCGGATAGCCCAAGCCCAGCATTTTGGCAACTTTGTCGTAAGCCTCACCGGCGGCGTCATCCCGGGTCTGTCCCATGACTGAAAACGCGCGCGACCCCGTGACGTGGTAAATGCTCGTATGGCCTCCCGAGACCAGCAGGACCACGAAGGGAAAGGGCGGCGGCTCCGGTCCCAGGAAGACGGAGTGGATGTGCCCCTCCAGGTGGTCCACGCCAACCCACGGAAGCCCATGGCCGTAAGCGAACCCCTTGGCGAAGGAGAAGCCTACCAGTAGCGATCCGACCAGGCCGGGGCCCTGGGTGACGGCCACACCGTCGATCTGGTCGGCCGTGACACCGGCCCCGGCGATGGCCTGGTCGACGACGGGGACGATGGCCTCCATGTGTTTACGCGACGCCAGTTCAGGCACCACGCCGCCGTACGGGTGGTGCACCGCCACCTGGGAGGCCACGACCGAGGAGAGCACCCGGCGCCCATCGCGCACCACGGCCGCCGCGGTTTCATCACACGACGATTCGATACCCAAAACAAGCATAATATCCTATCCTAACGGATGGCCGGTGCCGCCGTGCTGAGGCCATTGGGGCGGTTGAACGACTATCGCTGATGCGGGTTCGGCTTGGCGCGCCCCGGACCGGAACGCGGACGACCGGGGGCTCAGGTCTTGCAGACCGGCTGTTTTTTCTGCCCTTCGGCGATCCAGGCCAGCAGCCGTTTCAGTGGCTGGAAAAAAAACTTTCGCATGGGAAGGTGCCTTCCATGGGGTCGCCGGTCCGGCTCATGCCAACCGAACCCGGGATCGGGCGTTTTTGCGGATCTGGGTCACTTCGCCGATGGCCCAGGCCGTTTCACCGCTGCCGGTTAACCGATTGAGCACGTCCTGGGTACTTTTTTCGGGCACGATCACGACCAGACCGATCCCGTTGTTGAAGGCGCGCAGCATCTCCTTCTCGTCAACATTCCCGGCGGCCTGCAAAAACGCAAAGATCGGCGGGATCTCCCAGGAGCCCCGTTTGACCACGATGCCGCACGCCTGAGGAATGATCCGGATGATATTGTCCATGATACCGCCGCCAGTAATGTGGGCCAGCCCCTGAATGGGCAGGTTCCGAATCAGCTGCTGGATGGTGTTGGCGTAAATTCGCGTCGGGGTGAGCAGTTCCTCCCCGAGGGTTTTGCCAAGCTCGGGAACATGGCTGTCCACCGTCAACCCCAGCACCTCGAAGCAGATTTTGCGCACCAGTGAATAGCCGTTGCTGTGCAGCCCGCTGGAGGCGATGCCGATCAGCTGGTGGCCGGGTCGGATCTCGGAGCCGTCCACGATCTTGCGGTTGTCGACCACGCCGACGGCAAAACCGGCCAGATCGTATTCGCCGTCCGCATAAAAGCCGGGCATCTCGGCGGTTTCACCACCGATGAGCGCACAGTCGGCCTGCAGACAGCCCTGGCCGATCCCGGTGACGATCTCGGTAATCGTAGCGGGTTCCAGCTTTCCCGTGGCCAGGTAATCCAGAAAGAAGAGCGGCTTGGCGCCCTGCACGGCAATGTCGTTGACGCACATGGCCACCAGGTCGATGCCGACGGTGTCGTGGCGGTTCATCAGAAAGGCGATCTTCAGCTTGGTGCCCACGCCGTCGGTGGAGCTGACCAGCACCGGGCTGTCCATATCGGTGACGTTCAGCGAAAACAGACCGCCGAAGCCGCCGATCTCCCCCATGACGCCGCTCCGGCGGGTGCGTTTGGCGATCTGTTTGATCGAATCGACGAGACGGTCTGCCGTGTCGATGTTGACGCCGGCATCGGCGTAGGTCAGCTTTTTCTTCATCCAAATACTCCCGGCGTTAATGCGGATAGGATGCGATAATTGCTGAAAATAGTCTGAAACCGGCCAAAAGTCAAACCCTTGGCCCTCGGCCTGCAGACGGTTCCGGCCCCCCGGGGCAAGTCGTTCGTCGGAAGTCCGGAGCATAAAAGGTATTGACACATGGCGCCGGCTCTTTTACATCAGCCTTAAATTGGCTGTCGAACCTTTCGGTGCCCGCAATCCACACGGATTGCCAGGGATAATAGGGAACCCGGTGAGACTCCGGGACGAACCCGTCGCTGTGAGCGGGGACGAAAGCCGCCATTGCCACTGTGTCGTAACCGTGATTGCCTGACAAAACGTTTTTTGGGCAGGCATGGACCGCTTGAACGAAACGGCACGGGAAGGGGCGGCCGGTAGGACGATCCGCGAGTCAGAAGACCTGCCGCAAGGGCGTTGACTTGGTGGTGATGGTAAAACCCCAGGCTGAAAATCATTTTTCGGTCCGGGTTTTTTTTTGCCCCCGGTTCCCCGCAGGAGGTTCTATGCAGACTCAGATTGAACCGATTGAAAAACGCATTGCAGCGATCAAACCGCTCAACCAGACCGTTTTGCAGGAAGCCAACACGCGCCTGGCCAACCAGGCCCGGCCGGCCGGCAGTTTAGGCATGCTCGAGCCGGTGTCGGCCCGGCTGGCAGCCATTTTCGGCACCCTGGACGTACGGCTGAACAACAAGGTCATCATCACCTGCGCCGGGGATCACGGCGTGACCGCGGAAGGGGTCAGCCTGTTTCCGCCGGAGGTAACCGCCCAGATGGTGTTCAATTTCGTCAACCAGGGCGCCTCCATCAACGTGCTGGCCAAACACGCCGGCGCACAGGTCAAGGTGGCCGATCTGGGCGTCGACCATGACTTCGACCCGGCCCTGCCGATCTTCCACAAAAAGGTGGCCAGGGGCACGGCCAATTTGGCCAGAGTGCCGGCCATGAGCCGCCCGGAGGCCGTCAGGAGCGTCGCGGCCGGGATCGAGATCGTCGAGGAACTGCTGGCTGAGGGACCGCTGGACATGCTGGGCACCGGCGACATGGGCATCGGCAACACCACACCGTCGTCAGCGGTTATCGCGGCCTTCTCCGGTATTCCGGTCGCAAGGCTTACCGGGCGCGGCACGGGCATCGACGATGCGTCGTTGGCCAACAAGATCCGGGTCATCGAGCAGGCCTTGGCCTTGCACCGGCCCGATCCCGATGATCCCCTCGATGTTCTGGCCAAGGTGGGCGGATTCGAGATCGGCGGCCTGGCCGGGCTGGTGTTAGGGGCAGCGGCCGCCGGCATTCCGGTGGTGTGCGACGGGCTGATCGCCACCGCCGGCGCCCTGATCGCCTGCGAACTGGCCCCGGCGGCCAAGGCCTACCTGTTCGCCAGCCACCGCAGCGTGGAGGCCGGTCACCGCTTCATGCACGAACGGCTGGGTGTCGAACCGCTGCTGGATCTGCGGTTCCGCCTGGGAGAAGGTACCGGCGCGGCCGTGGCCATGGAGCTGCTCGATGCCGCCACGCGGGTGCTGTGCGACATCAAAACCTTTGAAGAGGTGGCCATTGTGGATGCCCAGAAAAAATAAGTGCATCCGCCACCCGTCCAGCGCCGATGGACTCAATCGTCTTCCGGACGCTCGAAGGCATCCACCAGGTCCTGCCAGGTATGCCTGTAGAAGGTGAGCGCTTCGGCCAGCTGGGGAATGACCTGCTTGGCCACGGTGTCGTAACGATTGCGGTCCATGGGGTTGACGTTGGCGTGGCGGGTGGCCTTCAGGTAGGCCAGGGTCTCCAAAGCGAAGGCCATCCGCTCGGCGCGTTCCGGCGTGGGCGGCCGGTAGCGGTAGGTCGTCCGCAGCTTTTCCACTTTATTCGGGTCGGGCGGCAGCAGGGCCAGGATGTTGCCCGTGCCACCCGTGCATAGGTTCTGATGGGCGTCTTTCAGGCGCTTGATCAGTTTGTTGAGCTCCGGCCGGCTGCGGGACACCGTGTCGGTGGCATGTTGAATCTCAAAGGGTACGGGCTGCTTGCGATAGGCCACGGTGGTCTGGAGAAAATTGGCCAGTTCCAGGTCGGGGGCGCCCTTCAACCGGCTCTCTTCGATTTCCCGGCGAATGTCGGAGTAGCGCAGGCAATCCGTGGTGCAGATGTGCAGCACTTTGTCCGTCAAGATGGCGTTCAGGATTTTGGCGGAAGGGATTTCGGGCGTGTTCAACAACTTTTCAAGCACGCCGCAGGTCCGCTCGAGGCAATCGTTCATCAGGGAGCGCATGAACAACGGCCCCTTGATCCGGATGCGCGCCGTGCGCCGCTTGAGCCACTTGACCCCCTGATAGATGCCGACCATCAGCCACAGGATGATCAGCATGGGCAGCACCGGGCCGAAATACCCCATTTTGGCCATGGTGCCCGATTGGTCCAAAAGGGTGTACACCAGGATGATCAGCACCACCCCCAGAAACAGGGTCGCCGCCAGCGGGCTCACCACGAAGCCATTTTCATCGGCCGGCCATCGGATGCGGGAGCGGCGACAGCCGCAGGGAGGGAGGGATCGAAGCATCTGTGTCGGAGTCATCACTGCAGGCGCCTGAACCCCTCATCGCGGCGGCGATGGGGCCATGCGCACGGTTTCACTGAGTTCCCGAAATATCGTTGGACGGGTGGGACGGGGGCAGTATCTTGAGGTTTTCGCGCTCCTTTGCGGAAGCCTCCCGGGGGGCCGTCAGCAATGCCTGTTTCTGGCTGATCAGCTTGCCGTTCTTGTCGATTACCGTATCGTCTTCCATGATGAGAAATCCGAGCTTGTCCATGACGTCGTTGCGATACCGATACTCGTGCTCCATCTGTTTCTTACTGAGCCGGTAGTTGCTGATAATCCAGGCAATGCCGAAAATCAGGCCCGCCACCAGCAGGACGCCGCAGGCGATCAGCAGGTAGGTAACCACTTTTTCGCCGGCGTTGAAAACGAACAGGAAAATCGCGTCCAGCTTGTAAAACAGCACCGTAAGCGCGACCAGGGCGAACAAGATCGGCAGAAAAGGCACCTTTTTCATGTGGGTGACGAACAGATTGAACTTGAACAGCTTGGAGCGGCTGTCGACCGCTTCGGCGTCATCTCCGTCGCCCTCTGCGCCCGCCGGCGTGTTTCCAAAAATGAACTGGTTGAATGCCAGGATGAACACGCCCAGCAGGAAGGTGATCGCCACCGGGGTGACGAAGGCCACGTAGAAATAGAACTTCCAGGGAAAGGGACCCTTGTTGGGCCCCAGGTTGCCCAGAAAGCTGACCAGAAATATCAAAATCTCCACGGCAACGATAAACCACAGAAAATTGATGAAAAAACTCTTCAACTCCACCCCGTCGAACAAGGTGGCCAATCCGGAATGTTTCTCTTTTTTGATGCTCGTCATTTTGATTCACTGATGGTTTGATTGTCTTGGTTGCCCGATTGCGTCCGCCGGACGAAACCACGCGTCAGAACATCTAAATTTATTAAAAGGGTCGTGACCTGTCAAGGTGCGATTGGGCGACTGATGCCGCCGGCCTGGCTGGAGATGGACGCAACAAGGTCAGGAAGACGGCAGGGAGAGCGTAAAAATCGCCAGATTCCCCAGCATGTGGATGACGATGGGCGCCGCCAAGCTGTTGCCCATGTGGTAGGCCAGTGCGAAAACGACGCCCCCGACGATCTGGGTAATGGGGATGGCCGCGCCCGCATGAATGGCGGCAAACAGGGCCGTGGAGATCAAGACGCCCGCCGGCAGGCCCCAACGACGACAAAAACCGAAGATCACCCCCCGAAAGAAGACCTCCTCGGCGACCGGCGCCACGACGCCCCCGACAAAAAAATAGAGCACCCGCTGGGATGCCGCTGCGGGCAGGGGTGCGCGAACCCACGACAGCGGGTCGTGGCCGGCCATGAAACCGCCCAAAAACAACAGGCCGGCCAAAAGGGCGAAGCCGGCCGACCAGGCCAATCCGGTCTTGATGCCGGGCATCAAAGAGCGCCTTTCCAGTCCCAGCACCCCCAGGTCGCCGGTGTGAACGACCGCCAGCCCCAGCATGACTAACGTCTGCAGCGTTCGAACCACTGCAATCAGCCACAGGGGGGAGAGCGGCAGCAACGGTCCCGCCACGGCCGCGGCCGTTTCCAGCAGTACCGCGGCCAGCAGGGTGGTCAATAAAAATGGTGTGGTGACCGGGGCTGGACCCATCCCAATCTCCTCAAAGCGCGGTAAGCGTACATCTGCACGTACCAGTGCGAAGACGTGTTCACCCGGTCGATCAGTTTCGGAATCATGGCGGGGTCGTTGCCCTGGCCCACGGCCCACAACGCCTGGCAGGCCACGATGGGCGTTGGATCGTCTATCAGGGTCAACAGCATGGCGTGCGCCTCGAGCGACGCTGCATGGGCCAGGCAGCGCGCCAGCCAGTAGCGCTCCGCCACGCTGGTACTGTTGACAAGGTCGTGTTTGAGCGCCGCGTCGGTGACGTCGCGCCGTTCGGCAAAAGATAGCCGCAGAGCGGCGACGCGGATAATCTCGGACGGTGAGGCGAGCGCCGTGGGCAGGCCACCCGGGTCGATCTGGGTGTTGTGCCCCCGATAGACCGGCACCAACAACACGATGCCGACCAGCACGCACAGGACCGCGGCGATGCCGTTGGAAACGGCCGCCGGGAAAAAGAGGCCGGGCAGGATGGCCAGCAGACCGAAAACGAGCGTGTAGAGCAACAAGGGAAATCCCAGCAGCAGGCAGACAAGGGTCAGCGTCCGAAAGGTGCGGTTGCGGTCCAGGCGTTGCGAGAAGGCACCGAGCACACTGCGGGTGTCGACGAACAGCTCTTGGAGGGGAACGGTCAAGACGGTGGCCGGACCGTTTTTCAACAGAACGTGGGCGCTGTCGTGGTCGAGGCCGATGGCAAGGTCGGCCGGACTGTCGCCGGCGACCGGCAGGTAGTCATGGCGGCGAACCAGGCGCTCTATGCGCTGCCAATCGGGCCGGTTGAGATCCCCGTCGAGCTTACAGGTCCGGATCTGTCGCTGTTCCAGCGCGTTGAATGCATGGGCGGGAAAGAGGGTGTAGGTGTAGTAGGCATCCGTGATCGATCGGCCGACCCGGGTTCCCAGCAGCAGGAAGTCGCGAATATTGGTGAACAGCTCCCGGTCCAGCACCTGACCCCACAGCAGGGTCAACACCAGGGCGGCCGATATGGGCCAGACGACCGCGCGGCGCGGAGCCGGCGGCGTTCGACGCGGCAACAGGCGGACGGCGGCGGCCCAGGTGGTCAGGGGTATCATCGCGACATAGGCGCTGGCCGCCGGGTTCCAGCCGTTGGCATTCATCAGCACGAGGCCCGTCGCCCACAGCAGCAGGCAGCCACCGGCGGCCGCCCGACTGCGCCGGAATAGCCGATCCCACGACCACGCGGCCACGAGGGTGGCCAAAGAGAGCCCGGCACCGATGCTCAGCGTGAAAAACAGGCCCCCGGCCATGACGACCGGCAGCGCGTCGAGCCGCGCCATGACGGAGGCGTTGGGGACCGGCAGGTAGCCGGCGCGCATCACGGCGGTGCCAAGCTCGAGCAGCTCACGGTTGGACAGGTAGACATGAACGGTGGCGATCAGCTGGGAAAAGAGCAGGCCGACGGCCAGTACGGCCGGGGCGTAAAGGTATGGTTTCATGAGGCTATGACCAGGTCATGGAGAAGGTTTGCGTTCCCTTTACCAGTTGTGGTGCCAGGAATCAACCGGGCGTTTTTTTTCTTTACTTTCTCGGCTCTTATTGATAGTAAAAGTCCGATTTCAGGCAGTGTCGAAAAATTGCATCGCGTCGCTCCCGGTGATGGTGAGACTTTGAAGGAGAAGGATATGGATATCAGCAGGAAATTGGGAATTCTGATATTTTTCGGCGTCCCCGCCATTATCGGCGGCGGCATCATCTATGGATTCGCCGGCAGTTTTACACCGGTCGTCGTTTACCTGATTCTACTCTATCTGGTCGGCGGTGCGATCGTCGGCAGGTAAAGGGATGCGCCGATCCGCAGCCGGTCACATCCATAAGTGACGGCCCGAATCCGGCGTGTGCATCATCTACTTCTGCGCAAATGCCTTTGTTCGCGAATCTCAGGTGTTTGCGCAGATTGCGTTTGGGTCGTGACGATTGTTGAACCCTGTCCGTTCAGATCTTGTCAGGCCAGCGGCCGTTCCCGGTTTCCGGAGGAGCCATGGTGAACCGGACCTCACAAAATATGATTTTGTGGTTTTTTCTGGCCTGCTTTTTGATATCCATCTCCTTAATGGGATGGCTCCTGTCGCCCTTTTTGTCGATCATCGTTCTGGGCACCGTGGTGACCGGCGTGTTCTACCCCGTCTACCAGCGCTTGGCCGCCCATGAGAAAATCAGCGGCGGACTGGCGTCACTGCTGACTTGCCTGTTGATTTTTCTGATCCTGTTCGTCCCCATCGTTTTTTTCGTGGGCGTCTTGACCCAGGAGGCCTACGATCTGATCCAACTGGCCAGGAGTCCCGATTTGACCCGTTTCATCAACACCCATTTCACCAACAGCGCCCTGCTGGAGCGCATCAATCCGTTGCTGGTCAACTTCGACATCGTCATTACCGGCGAGGAGCTCAGCAAGACCATTTCGGACGTCGGTCGATTTGTAGGGCTGTTCCTATACGATCAGGCCCGCTTCATAGCTTCCAACACGCTCTCCTTTCTGGTAAACTTCTTTCTGATGCTCCTGGTCATCTTTTTCCTGCTCATCGACGGACCCAAGCTGGTGCAGTTTCTGGTCGACCTGTCGCCGCTGCCCGATGACCAGGACACCCAGCTGATCAACAAGTTCAATGACATGGCCGGGGCCGTGCTGGTGGGCAACGGACTGTGCGGCGCGCTTCAAGGCCTGGTCGGCGGCGTGATTTTCTGGCTGTTCGGGCTGCCGTCCGCCTTCCTGTGGGGCGTCATCATGGCCCTGCTGGCATTTTTGCCGATTATCGGTATCGGGGTGGTGTTCATCCCCACGGCGATCTTTCTTATTTTGACCGGACGTACCGGCAGCGCCCTGGTTTTTCTGGCGTGCTACCTGCTGCTGTCCGGCGGCGTTGAATATGTCCTCAAACCCAAAATTGTGGGCAATCGGGTTCAGATGCACACCCTGGTGGTATTCTTGTCCATTGTCGGCGGCCTCAAGCTCTTCGGGATTCTCGGAATCATCTATGGCCCGCTGATTGCGACCGCATTTTTGACCCTAACCGAAATTTACCACAAGAGCTACCAACAGCTGATCGAAACCGTACCGCTGGAGCGGCGTGGTTATCGACGGTGACACCGCGATCCGCCCGGTTTCGGGACGGATGAACGGCCCAATACCCAAAAGGATGATGCCTCGACATGACGGACAACCCAACCGAAGCGCTGCCAAGCCCCGAAATCAGTATCGAAACGGAGATGAAGAAGTCCTACCTCGATTACGCCATGAGCGTGATCATCGGTCGGGCGCTGCCCGATGTGCGCGACGGGCTCAAGCCGGTTCACCGCCGCGTCCTCTTCGCCATGCGGGAATTGAAAAACGATTACAACAAGCCCTACAAAAAATCGGCCCGCATCGTGGGCGACGTGATCGGCAAGTACCATCCCCACGGCGACAGCGCCGTTTACGACACGATCGTGCGCATGGCCCAGGACTTTGCCATGCGCTACCCCCTGGTGGACGGTCAGGGCAACTTCGGCTCCATTGACGGCGACTCGGCCGCGGCCATGCGGTACACGGAAGTACGCATGATGCGCCTGGCCCACGAGATGCTCGACGACCTGGACAAGGAGACCGTCGACAGCGTCCCCAACTACGACGAGTCGCTGACCGAACCGTCGGTACTGCCGGCCAAGTTCCCGGCCCTGCTGGTCAACGGTTCCTCGGGAATCGCCGTGGGCATGGCCACCAATATCCCGCCCCACAACCTGTCCGAAGTGATCGAAGGGATCAAGGCCCTGATCGACAACCCGCAGATCACCTGCCAGGAACTCATGCTCCACATCCCCGGACCGGACTTTCCCACCGCCGCCATGATTCATGGCGTCCAGGGCATCCGGGAGGCCTACGAAACGGGTCGCGGAATTGTGCGGTCACGGGCGCGGGTCAGCGTGGAGGAGGACAAGAAGACCGGCCAGGAAACCATCGTCGTAACCGAAATCCCCTACCAGGTCAACAAGGCCAGGCTCATCGAAAAAATTGCCGAGCTGATGAAGCACAAGGTCATCGACGGGCTGCGTTTCGTCCGCGACGAATCGGACCGGCGGGGCATGCGCATTGCCATGGGGGTGAAAAAGGATCACATGGCCGGCGTCATTATCAACCAGTTGTACAAGCACACCCAGATGGAAAGCAGCTTCGGAACGATTTTGCTGGCGGTGGTCAAGAACCGGCCCCAGGTCCTGACCCTCAAGCAGATCCTGGAAAACTTCGTTCTGCATCGCAAGGAGATCGTCATCCGGCGCACGCGCTACGACCTGAACAAGGCCGAAGCCCGGGCCCACATTCTGGAAGGGTTGAAGGTGGCCTTAGACCACCTGGACGAGGTGGTCGCGCTGATTCGGGCATCCAAGACACCGCCGGAAGCCAAGGAGCGCCTGGTGCTGGCCTTCGCCCTGAGCGTCATTCAGGCCCAGGCCATCTTGGACATGCGCCTGCAGCGACTGACCGGGTTGGAGCGGGATAAAATCGTCGAAGAGTACGAGGCCGTGCTCAAGGATATCGCCCGGTTCAAGGAGATCCTGGGCAGCGATCAGCTGGTCCTGAGCATCATCAAAAACGAACTGGACATTCTCAAGGGCGAGTTCGGTGATGCCCGCCGGACGGAGATTCTGACCGATACGCGCGAACTGACCATCGAAGACATGATCGCCGAAGAGGACATGGTGGTCACCATCACCAACACCGGCTACATCAAGCGCAATCCGATCACCTTGTACCAAAGCCAGCAGCGCGGCGGCAAGGGCAAGACCGCCATGGGCACCAAGGAAGAGGATTTCGTCTCCCACCTGTTCGTGGCCTCCACCCATCACCATTTTCTCTTTTTTACCAACATGGGCAAGGTATACTGGTGCAAGGTCTACGACATCCCCCAGGCTGGCCGTCAGAGCCGGGGCAAGGCCATCGTCAACCTGCTCGACTTCACCGACGGTGAGCACATGACCGCCGTGCTGGCCGTCCCGGAATTCGTGCCGGGCCTGCACATCATCATGGCCACCCGCCATGGAACAATCAAAAAGACGGATCTGATGGCCTACAGCCGGCCGCGCACCGGCGGCATCATCGCCTTGAACCTGGCCGACGGGGACGAACTGATTGCCGTGAAGCTGTCCGACGGGACACAGAACGTGTTTTTGGGCACCGCCGGGGGCAAGTCCATCCGCTTTCACGAATCGGAGGTGCGCCCCACCGGCCGCATTGCCCGCGGCGTGCGGGGTATGCGCCTGGCCCCGGGAGACCGCATTGTGGGCATGGAGGTGCTGCAGCACGGTCAAACCCTGTTCACCGTTACCGAAAATGGCTACGGAAAGCGCACCTCCATCGACGAATACCCGGTTCACCGGCGCGGCGGCAAAGGCGTGATCACCATCAAGACCAACCAACGCAACGGCCAGGTCGTCAACATCATCCTGGTCCAGGACGAAGATGACCTGATGCTGGTCACCAACATGGGCAAACTGATCCGCATGCCGGTCGCCGGCACCTCCGTCATCAGCCGCAACACCCAGGGGGTCCGGTTGATCGTCATGGTGCCGGACGAACGGGTGGTCAGCGCCGCCGGTCTGGCCGAATCGGAGGAAGAAGACCCGGCGCTCGCCACCGTCGGTGCGCCCCCGGCAACGTCAGAGGAATAGCACGCATGAACTCATCCGTGGATGTCAAGAAGGTCAAGATTGCAGTGGTCGGGGCCGGGAGCTGGGGGACCGCCCTGGCCAACCTGCTGGCCGTCAAGGGCTTTCATGTCGACCACTGGGTCTATGAGACGGACGTTTTGGCCCAGATGGTAAACGAACGCGAAAACCCGCGCTTTCTGCCCGGCGTCCCCCTGCCCGACCGCCTGCACCCCTCCGGCGACCTGACGTCGGTCGTGGCGGACAAAGATATGGTCCTGGTGGTAACCCCCTCCCATGTCACCCGCCAGACACTGGCGCGCTGCGGCTCGGCAATCGGTTCAACCGCTGTCGTGGTCAGCGCCTCCAAGGGGATCGAAAACCAGACCCACCTGACCATGTCTGGGGTGCTGTCCCAGGTGGTTCCCGGACTCACTGCGGACCGACTGGCCGTGCTGACCGGCCCGAGCTTCGCCAAGGAGGTGGCCCGCCAGGTGGCGACGGTGGTGACGGTCGCCTGCGCCAACGCAGACACGGCGGCCTTCGTGCAGCAGCTCTTCGCCACCCCGTATTTCCGGGTCTACACGATCGACGACATCATCGGGGCCGAATTGGGCGCCGCCGTTAAAAACGTGATCGCCATTGCGGCCGGGGTGATCGACGGGCTGGGACTGGGACTCAACACCCGGGCCGCTTTGATCACCCGCGGGTTGGTCGAAATTCGCCGCCTGGGCCTGGCCATGGATGCCCAGCCCAGGACCTTCACCGGGCTGGCCGGCGTCGGCGACCTGATTCTGACCTGCACCGGCGACCTGAGCCGCAATCACACCATCGGCAAGCAGATCGGCGAGGGTAAAAAGCTCAAGGAACTGCTGGCACAGATGCACATGGTGGCCGAAGGGGTCAAGACGGCCCGGTCGGTCTACAACCTGTCGCGCAGCCTCGGGGTCGAAATGCCCATCTCCCACGCCGTCTATCACGTACTCTACGACGACCTGGATCCGCGCACGGCCCTTTTTGAGCTGATGACCCGGGATTTGAAACAGGAACTGGACCAGATCTGAAGCGACCATGTCGAAAGCGCCAGAAAACGATACCGGACCGCACAAGGGCGCCGGACACCGTCAGCGGCTTCGAGAGCGCTTCTTGTCGTCGGGGCTCGACGGCTTTCACGACTACGAAGTCGTCGAGCTGCTGCTGACCCTGAGCACACCGCGCAAGGACTGCAAGGCGGCGGCCAAGGCCGCCATGAAGCGCTTCAAGACCCTGCAGGGGGTTTTCGATGCGGCACCAGCGGACCTTCGCCAGGTGCCGGGAATCGGCCCGACCAACCTGGTCGGGCTCAAACTGGTGCCGGCCGTGTGCCGGCGCTACCTGCGACAGCAGTTGACCGGCAAACCGGCCCTGAGTGACTCGAAAACACTTTTCGACTACCTCAACCACGCCATTCGTGATAAAAAAAGAGAGTGCTTCATGGCCATCTACCTGGATGCCAAGAATCGAGTCATCGCCGACGAGACGCTCTTTACCGGCACGGTCACCGCCAGCGCCGTCTATCCCCGCGAGGTGGTCAGCGCCGCATTGGCCCATGGTGCCGCCGCCGTGATTTTCGCCCACAACCACCCATCGGGGGATCCGTCGCCGTCGCCCGACGACATGAACATCACGCGCAAGCTCGTGCAGGCCTGCCGGCTGATGGGTATCACCGTTCACGAGCACGTGATCGTCGGCAGGGAAGGATACTACAGTTTTGCCGACCATGGCCACATGGCCGACCTTCATCGGGCCGGCAGTTGATCGACCATGCCGGGTCGAAGCGCGCGCCATCTCGCGCAAACCCGGCCCACAACTAACCTGCGAGTGCCACGCCATGACAACGCACCGAAAACCATATCCCCCTTGCTACGGCGACCTGAAGAACGTCTTTCCCATGGGACCGGAGGGGCTGCGACAGACCCCCGAGTCCTGCATGCCGTGCTATTACAAAACCGATTGCCTGCGGCAGGCCATGACCGACAGCGGCGGGATCGCTGTGCGCGAAGAGTTGGTCGATCGGGCATATGCCTCAGGTATGGTCGGCTTTTTCGAACGCTGGTCTCGCAAAAAAACCCTGAATACGCAAAAACGGACCAAAACCGAATCGTGACCAGGCCCCAGGCCGAGGCCGGTCATCGATTCCCACCGCAACACCGCCAAGGAGGATCCCATGGCCAAGCTTACCGTAGCCGACCTTGACGTCTCGGGACGTCGTGTGCTCATGCGCGTGGATTTCAACGTACCGTTGGAAAAAGGCCGGGTGGCCAGCGATAAGCGCCTGCGGGCGGCGCTGCCCACCATCCGCCACATCCTGGACCACGAGGGCAAATTGATCCTCATGTCGCACCTGGGCCGACCCAAGGGAAAACGGGTGCCCGAGCTCTCCCTGCGGCCCTGCGCCGATGTGCTGGAGAAGCTGCTGCACCGGCCGGTGGCCTTTGTCAACGACTGCATCGGCCCGCAGGCCAAAGCAGCCTCCCAGGCCATGTCGGGCGGAGATGTTCTGCTTTTGGAGAACCTTCGATTCCATCAGGGGGAAACCGACAACGAGGCCCTTTTCGCCCGCAGCCTGGCCGATCTTGCCGACCTGTACGTCAACGACGCCTTTGGCACGGCCCACCGTGCGCATGCCTCGACCGTCGGGGTGACGCGCTTTGTGGATCGCAGCGCCATGGGGTTTTTGATAGAAAAAGAGCTGGCCTATTTGGGCGAAGCCCTGAACTCGCCCGAGCACCCCTTCGTGGCCATTTTGGGCGGGGCCAAGATATCGGGCAAAATCGATGTCATCGAACGCCTGCTGCCCAAAGTCGATCGGCTGATCGTCGGCGGCGGCATGGCCTACACCTTTTTCAAGGCCAAAGGCCTGGAGATCGGCAACTCCCTGGTGGAGTTGGACAAGGTCGATGTGGCCCGCAACCTGATAGACGAGGGCGGCGACAAGCTCCTGCTGCCGGTGGACTGCCGTTACAGCGACCACTTCGACTTTGCGGCCCGGACCGTCGGCTCCCTGTCGACCGTCTCCGTCGACCAGATCCCAGGCAGCGGCATCGCCCTGGATATCGGCCCGGCGTCGATCAACGCTTTCGAAGGCATCATAAAAAAAGCCCGCACCATCGTCTGGAACGGTCCCATGGGCGTGTTCGAAATCGAGGCCACTGCCGGCGGCACCGTGGCTGTGGCCCGGGCGATGGCGGCAGCCACCGCAAACGGCGCGGTGACTGTCGTCGGCGGCGGCGACTCGGCCGCAGCCGTGGAACAGGCCGGCCTGGAAAGCCGCATGACCCACATTTCGACCGGTGGCGGTGCTTCACTTGAGTTTCTGGAGGGCAAGGTGCTTCCCGGGGTGGCCGCACTGACCGACCGCTGATGGCGGCCAGGCGGCAACGATGGCCCTGGATCACGGTACTGCTGCTGGTTTTGGTGCTGCCGGTGCTGGTCTTTCACAATGAAATCACCGGCGGCCTGAAGTATGCTTACCGCCTGCTGTCCGACCGGGATCAGGTCGCGCCCTTTCTGGCCGCCTTCGGCAGCGCAGCCCCTTTGGCCTTCATGGGGCTGCAGATCCTTCAGGTCATACTGGCGCCGGTTCCCGGAGAAGCCACCGGATTTATCGGCGGCTATCTCTTCGGTGCAGCCAGAGGATTCATCTACTCCAGCCTTGCCCTGGCGGTGGGTTCCTGGATCAATTTTGCCATCGGCCGCTATCTGGGCAAGCGCTACGTGCGCAAATGGATTCCGGCCCACAAGCTGGCCCGTTTCGACCATCTGGTCAAGCGCCAGGGCATCATCGTTCTGTTGATCCTGTTTCTCTTTCCCGGCTTTCCCAAGGACTACCTGTGCCTGTTTCTGGGCGCTACCGCCATTCCCGTCAAGGCGTTTTTGACCATTGCCACCTTCGGCCGGATGCCGGGGACGCTCTTGCTGAGCCTGCAGGGCGAATTCCTTTTCGAAAAAAACTATCTGGTACTCGGAATCGTTTTGGCAGTGACGGTTTTGGCGGCCGTGGTGAGTATCCGCTATCGTGAGCATATTTATCGGTGGATGGAAAAAGTGAACGGGAAAAGCGCAGGCAACCGTTGACCCGTGCCATCAATCGTGTTAGTTAGCATTATTTCAAAAGTGTAGTTTCGATATCGTGCCTGATCGCCACGGTAGCGTTCGCATCATCTTCCGCACAAAAATACCGCAACCCGCCCAAGGGGAACTTTATTGGCCTTCTGGAGTGTAAGAGAAGAACTCAGTCAGTTCAACCGGCTACGGCGTTCCTATTTTGAACTGCTCAGGGATGAACTGGATCAGTTCATGCTCGATTATGCCCTGATCCAATCCTACGAGAATTTTAACGAGCGCAAGCTGCGCTATCCGTTCATCGAAAAGCGCGAACTCAAGCCCCGCGCCCGAATTCCCGGTATCGAGTACGAAAGCCAGAAGACCTTTTTGGTGCTGTTTTGTGAGGATGTCATCCCGGCGGGGCACAAGAAGTTCATCCGCTTTTTCGATGTGAACAAACCCACCAAATCCAACCTGCTGCAGTCCAAGGCCCTGCCCTTGCCCGATGACTTCGACCGGACGCACAAATACTTGGACTCCGTTCAATTTTACGACTTTTTGAACCTGCTGCTGCCGGTCGACTACGCGCTCTTGATCCAGCGCGACCCCACCACCCGCTCCACCAATCGTTACAGCCTGACGCACTATCACGTGAGAATTGACTGGCCGATTGCCGAAGCGGCCGAAGACCTCGCCCAGAGTTTACGCTACATCTCAAAGGATCTGTATGAGAAGGGCGACAAGCACGCCGAACTGGTCCAACGCAAATTGTTCGAATACTACGGCATGCCCGTGATGGTGGGCGGACGGCGCACGGCCGCCTTGGTGGCCGCCCAATACCTGAAACGGATTCCCTGCATCACCACCGTGTACGCCGGCAGCAGCGAGTCACGGGCCTTGTATCGCATATCCGAGCGGGGGGTCTCCAAATCCGCCCTGGTTCGCTTTGCCGACGAGGAAGTCAAACAAATCGCCGAATCGCAGAAGATGGCCCCGCGAACCTTTACGAAAAACTACGTCATCGCCCGCAAAGGCAGAAATAACGTCTGCATCTTCCAGGCGACCTATGGCTACACCGTACACTCCCGGCCACCGGAAGACGGCAAACTGCGCGAAATCAATCCAGATGTCAACTGGCTCACCGTGGTGGGCGAACACTTGCTACCAAAGCCCGGGGTCAGAAAATACCCACCCATCAATTTGAACCTGATTTATACCTAAACAGCTTCATCCCTGCAGGAGATCACCATGTCCCATCATCATGACCACGATCACCATGGACACGATCACCACCATGGCCATGACCACAGCCACGCCCCCCTGTCATTCGCCGAGAAGCTGGCCACGCTTCTGGATCACTGGATTCAGCACAACGACCACCACATCGGCGACTACCGCAAATGGGCCGGGCAGGCCCGGGAAAACGATCAGGCGGCCGTGGCCGACCTTCTGGATGCCGCGGCGGAGCTGACCGGTTCGGTCAGCGACCGGTTCCGCGAGGCCGCACAGAAGGCCAAACCGGATGCCACGGATTGACGCCGGCCTTTGGCATCGATGCCGGGCCCGCACCCGTGAACACCCTCACGCGGCGGGGCGGTTCAGGTAGGCAGTTTTCAAGCGCAAGATTCGCGCTACGGAACCTTGCCCCATCCGACGCAAGGCCGCGTCCTGCCCGATCGATCTTCTAATCCGCTCCCAGGCCGCCGCTATGGCCGGGCCTTTGTGACAAATCAGAGCGATGTCGACGTCGGCGCGCAGGATCTGAACGATGGCCGTGTCGATGTCGAATTGGGGCCTGATGGCGCCCATGTCCAGGTCATCGGTCATGACCACCCCCTGGTAGGAAAGGCGGCGCCGCAGCAGGTCTACCGTGACGGCCGGGCTCAAACTGGCCGGCCAGACGGGATCGATGCCGGTGTAGCGGATGTGCGACAGCATGATGCCGGCCACGTTACCGGCAATGGCGGCCCGGAAGGGAATCAGGTCGAAATCGTCCAGGGCGGCCGCGTCGATGTCCAGGTCGGGCAGGGCCCGGTGGCTGTCCAGCGCGGTGCGCCCGATACCGGGGAAGTGTTTGGCCACGGCCATGACACCGTTGCGCTGCAGGTTGTCGATCACGCACATGCCCATGGTGGCGACCCACCCGGGGTCGCTGCCGAAAGCCCGCCCGGCCATGATGCTCTGACATCCGCGTGGCGCAATGTCCAGCACCGGGGCCATGTTCATATTCAGGCCCACCGCCTTGAGTTCTTCTGCCGTCACACGCGCAAACCGGATCGCATCGGTGGGATCGCGCATGGCCGGATTGCCCTGGAACTGGGTAAACGGCGGCTTGAGCCGCGCCACCTGCCCCCCCTCCTGGTCGATGGCGATGAACAGGGGCGGCAGCCCGTGGCGGCGGGCGCAGGCCTGGCAGTCACGGCACAACCGGCCGATCTGCTCCGGCGACACCAGGTTGCCGGCAAAGAGAATCAGCCCACCCACCTTAACGGTGCCGATGAGATGGGCCAGCTCGTTATTGAAATCGGTGCCGTCAAAGCCGACCATCAGGCGCTGGCCGGCCAGGATCTCGGTTGATAATTCAGCCATTGGTCTGTCTCTCCCCAGTCATTGGCGCTTAACACCAGTAATAATAGGCCAGCCCGATCACAATCAGACTCACCACCCGCATCCCCTGACCGAGCAGCAGCAGCTGCAGGCCCATTTTGGGCGAGAAGATGCCCATGTAGTGCGGAAGCTGGTGACGCAGGGCGCGAAGGGGGAAGGCCACAACGTTGCCCGCCACGAGGGCGATGACTGTCTGCTTGACGGTCAACACACCGGCATCCATCAACGCACCGGCAGCAGCAAAACCGGAGGTGAACTCGGCCGCGAAGCTCAAGATCACCACGGAAAGGGACTCCACCGGCAGTACGCTGGTCACGACGAAACGGCCCAGCAGCTGTTGGGCCGCGGCGAATCCGCCCATGGCGTTGACCAGGAACACGAACAGATAGATGGGAACGACATAAACGGCGATGCGCGTAAGGCGACCGGGCAGCCTGCGCCTGATGCTGGCCATAACGTCGTCCCAGCCGCGACGCCGGGCACCCGCGGGCGGCGGGGCGTCGGCAACGGCTTTTTGACGGCAGTCCGCTCGGCAGAAAACACGGCCATAAACGCTCACCAGAACGGTCCGGCCCACCAGGGCCGCAAAGGTCAGCAGGAAGTAGATCACCCCCGCCCGGCCGGTGAGGGGGACCACCACGAAAAAGGTGGTGGGCAGGTGCAAAAAGTAGGTCGGCAGCTGATTCATGAGATTGCTCAGATAGAGCTGCCGCCGGGTGATCTTCTCCTCTTTGTAGAAACCCAACAGCATGGCATTCGCGGCCACGCCGGAAAAAAAAGCGGTTGTAAAGGCAGCCGAGCAGCGAGCGCCCAGATTGCTGAAGCGAAACAGGGGCGCCGCCACCACCGCCAGGCGCCGGGTCCAACCGGTGGCTTCGATGGCCTGCCCCACCACCAGCCCGAGGGCGATGAAACCGAGCAGGCGCAGCAGGGGCCCCACCAGGCCGCTCACCAGCCGGTGGACGGTCAGTCCGTCCACGACGGTTCGCCCCACGCCGATCAGCACCAGCGAACAGACCACAGAGATCACCAGGGGCCGATAAGGCCAGCCCGATTCAGCCTTTCTCATGGATTCTTCTTGGCCAGGATCAAGGTCCAGTAGCCCGGTTTACGATGCTTCAGGGCCCTGACGTCCTCGATCACCTCTTCGTCGGGCGAACTGCAGTTGGCCACGGCGACACTGTGCTCGAGCATGCGGGTCTCTTCCAGGGCATCGATGATATCTCCGGCATTGCGGTAGGCTTTCATGAAGACCACGTTGTCCAGACAGTTCGACAGGTGGCGCAGGCGATCGCCGCCCTCCACGCCGGAGAGCACCAGCAAGGACTCCTCGCCGGCCACCAGGGGGCGGTTCACCCGGGCGGCCGCGGCCTGATAGGAGGTGATGCCGGGAACGGTGACCACCGGTGCATCGGGTGCCATCGTCAGAATGTACTTCAAAACGTAACCATAGGTGGCGTAAGTCAGCGAATCGCCCATGGTGAGAAACGCCGCGTCGCGACCTGTTGCCAGTTCGGCGATAATGGTGGCGGCGTGCGTCTTCCAGCAGGCCTCTTTTTCAGCACGATCCTTGGTCATGGGAAAGGAGAGCAGCCGGACCTCACTGGTGGCCGGAATGTGCGGCGCGGCGATCTTGACGGCCTGGCTGTGGTCGTTCTTGGTCGAGGATGCCGCGAAAATCACGGGCACCCGCTTGATGATATTGACCGATTTGAGCGGCATCAGCTCGGGGTCGCCCGGGCCGACGCCGATGCCGTAAAGCGTGCCGTATTTCAACGTGTTCATGATGTCGCCTGTTGCGCCGAGTGAGCATGCATCGGCAGTTAGACTATCGGTTTTCAGTTATCGGCGCAGGCCATGAGAATCAACGAATTGACCACGGCCGCCGCCACCGTCGAGCCGCCCTTGCGGCCCAGGTTGGTAATCGAGGCAACCTCACTTTTTAGCAGCAGGGCCTTGGACTCCACGGCGTTGACAAATCCCACCGGCATCCCCACCACCAGGGCGGGCGCTGCCCGACCCTGATCGATCAGTTCGATCAGCCGCAGGAGCGCCGTGGGGGCGTTGCCCACCACATAAATGCCGCCGGACAGGTTCGGCGCTGCCAGGTCAACGGCCGCCTTGGCCCGGGTCGTACCATCCCGGCGGGCGGTTTCGGCAATGCGGGCATCCGACATGTGGCAGGTGACGATCCCGCCATAGCGGCTCAGATCGCGTTGGCGAATGCCCACCCGCGCCATGTTGGTGTCGGTAACGATGGTACACCCGCTGCGGATGGCTGCGATGCCGGCCGAGACCGCTTCGGGATGAATGCGAATCATGGTCAGCCACTCGAAGTCGGCGCTGGTGTGGATCACCCGCCGCACCACCGGCCACTGATCCGCTGAAAAGCCGTGGTCGCCGGCTTCACTGTCGATGATCTCAAAACTTCGCTGTTCGATTTCATGAGGCTGCATAGAAAATACCCAGATCCTTTCAGTATTCACGCATCGGTTTCGGTTCGGCGGCCCACTGCTGGCAGGCCGCAACGAAATGGGTCGCAGCGTGGGGGCAGCTTCCGAAGTGCAGGTGGACATAACTGCCCAAGGTCCGCTGGCGCCAGAACCCCTCCGGGGCGGCCGCCAGGCCGGCGCGGTTGTTCACCCGGTAGGCGCAGGCCGCGTGCACCTGGCCCGCGTCGACGATCTCGGAGTAATGAAATTCATGCCCGCGCATGGTCTGCCCGGACGGGCCGAGCAGCGTGTCACGCACCTGGACGACTTCGCGATAACCCAGGGCCTTGAGCCGGGCCAGCATGCGCGTGGCATGGGGCAGGCAGCCAACCATGGGAAAGGTACTGCCGTCCAGGTCGCCCATCTCCCGGCCCAGGTACATGAACCCGCCGCACTCTCCGTAGATGGGCATTCCCATGCGGCTCATGCCACGAATCTCCTGACGCAGGGATCGGTTTTGGGACAGGGTCCGGGCATGCAATTCCGGATACCCGCCGCCGAAATAGAGGCCGTGCAGATTCTCCGGAAGGCGGGCGTCGGTCAGGGGCGAGAAGAAAACCAGCCGCGACCCAGCCGCTTGGAGCCATTCCAGGTTGTCCGGGTAGTAAAAGCAGAAAGCCGCATCCCGGGCCACGCCGATGCGCACCCGTTCCGGCGCCGCGAACGACAGCGGCGTCGCGGGCGCATCTGCCGGTTCCCGCTCCGGCAAATTGCCCAACAGCGCGTCAAGGTCGACGGCCTGCTCGACCATGGCCGCCAATTGCCGCTGCTGCGTGTCCGACAGGCGATGGTCCTCATGGGTCACCAGACCCAAATGCCGTTCGGGGATGGCGACAGCGTCGGTGCGCATCAGGCCGCCAAGCACCGGCATGCGCACATGGCCCGTCAGGGCGGTTTTCAGGTAGTCCAGATGGCGGTCGCTGCCCAGGTGGTTGAACAGCACCCCGGCAAACGAGAGCACCGGATCGAAACCCTCGAAGCCCTGAACCAGCGCGGCCGCACTGCGCGCCATGGCGCGCGCGCTCACCACCAGCAGAACCGGCAATCCCAGCCACTTGGCCATCTGGGCGGTGGAACCCGCCTCGCTGCCGCCGTCGTAGCCGTCGTAAAGGCCCATCACCCCTTCCACCACGGCAATGTCGGCGGCGACCGTGTGCCGGGCGAAAGCGTCCAGGTTGTAATCCCGCGACAGCATCCACCCATCCAGGTTACGGCTGGCCCGGCCGGTGATCCGGCCGTGATGCCCCGGATCGATGAAGTCGGGTCCTACCTTGAACGGGGCCACGGTGTACCCCCTGGCGGTGAGCGCGGCGATCAAGCCCAGCGTGACCGTGGTCTTGCCGGCCCCGCTGGTCGTGCCACCGATGACAATTCCTTTGATAACCGCCTCCTGTGTCCCTCAACCAGCTGCCGATTCCTAGCGCCGCGACATCAACCATCCAGTCCGGCCGCGGTAAGAATCGCCCGGCCGTCCGAACAATAAAGGTCCGGGTAGAGCAGGCAGCCGATCCGGTAGATGCCCTGGAGCAGTCCCAGGGTCGGCCGCGAGACGATGGCCTCGTCGACCAGGTAAACCGCACCCGACTTGACGGCCTTGATGACACCGAATCCCGGCTCGGCCATGATCGTGGCCACGGAAGCCTGGTTCATGGCGCCTTGTTGGGCCAGAAAGACCTCAATCTGGTCGGCATGGGCCAGCAGGCGCTCCTTGCCGTACACGGCGATGTTGTTGTTGGCACGCACCGGTGCATCTGCGGCCACGTTGATGCCGCCGGCCGTCTCCAATGCAAAAATCGCCATGGCCTGGGGCGCGAAAGTCTTCATGGTGTCGTGCATGGCTTCAAAATAGACCCGCTTGGGCTGCTCCACACGGTCGGACAGCCGTTTGAAATCAGCCACGGCGGCAACAAAGGTCTGGCACATCTGCTCCGCCGGCCCGGAGCACCCGGCCAGGCGGCCAAGCAGTCGCCAGTAGTCCGCCAGCTCGCCCGCAGTGGTCGGCTGGACCGAGACCACCTGAATGCCGCTGCGCACCAGGCGATCGACCAGGCGGGGATATCCGCGCGCGATCATGGGCCGGATCAGCACCAGGTCCGGCCGGGCTCCCAAAAACCGTTCCGGGTCATCGTGGTAGGAAAACACGGGCTTGCCGCGGGCTCCCGGCAGGCTGGCGGCCTGTGCATCCACACCGACGAGCCGATCCGCCGCGCCCATGGCCAGCAGGTTCTGGGTGTGGGCAGCGTACAGTGAGACGATGCGTTCGTACGGCGCCCCTGCCAACGCCGCTGCATCGACGGAAGGCGGATCGGCAGCCATCCCGGCGGCGGCGCAGCAGATGAGGGCAGCCGCCAGCGTCCAGACGAGCAGATCTGTTTTCAATTCTCGAAACTCCTGCCACCGCCACGGGCCCGTTTGTAGCGCACCTGCAGTTTTCCGGTGAAATCGTCAACCGCGACGTTGGCCAGGATGCCGAATACGGCGCTTAGGTTGTCCGGCGTCATCACGTCCGCCGTGGCGCCGGCCGCCACGACCCGGCCTTGACTGACCATTACGATCTTTTGGCTGTAGGCCGAGGCCAGGTTCAGGTCCTGAAAGACGGCGATCACTGTGCGCTGCTGCATTTCCACCAGTCCGGCGACCCGATCCAGAAGCGTCAAGGTGTGGCGAACGTCCAGGTTGGCGGTGGCCTCGTCCAGAACCAGAACCGGCGTGTCCTGGGCCAACGCCCGTGCAAAAACGACCCGCTGGCGCTCTCCGCCGCTCAAGGTGGTCACGGCACGCCCCTTGAGCGCCAGCACCTCGCAATCGGCCATCACCTGGGCCACGCGCTCGCGGTCCTCGGGGGACGGCGCGCCAAAGCGTGGCGTATGCGGGTAGCGCCCCATCAGCACCACTTCTTCGACGGTAAACGGAAAGTTGATGCCGTAACTTTGGGGAACCACGGCAATCCGCCGGGCCAGGTCCCGCTTGCCGTAGGCCACCAAGGGTCGGCCCCCAAAACGGATGTCGCCGCGCTGGGGAATGCGGTGCCGGCAGATCAGGTCCAGCAAGGTGGTCTTGCCGCAGCCATTGGGACCGATGATACCGGTGAAGCGGCCGGCCGCCAGATCCAGGTCAAGGCCATCAAACACGGTTCTTCCGGGATGGGCGAAGCCAACGCCCGACAGGGAAAATCCCATGGTCAAAACCCTTTGGCGCCGGTCTGGCGTTTGCGGAACAGGTAGCAGAAAAATGGGCCGCCGATCAGGGCCGTCAGCACGCCGATGGGTATTTCGTGGGGCAGTACGGCCCGGGTGACCGTATCGGCACACAGCAGCAGAATCGCCCCGCCGAGCAGCGAAAGCGGCAAAAGACGCCGGTTGTCCGGTCCTACCAGGGCGCGCATCATGTGGGGGACCAGCAGCCCGACGAAGCCGATGATGCCCGACACGGCCACGCAGGCCGCCGCCACCAGCGAGGCGGTGACCAGCAGCACCCAGGGCACCCGGCGGGCGTCCACGCCCAGCGATGCGGCTGCCCGTCGTCCCAGGCACAGCAGGTTCAGATCACGGGCGTAGAAAACGAAGATGCCCAGGCCGGCGGCCAGAAAGATCGTCGTCAGGCCAACGTCGGCCCAGGTTTTCGACGCGAAGCTGCCCATGAGCCAGAAAATGATCACCGACACCTGTTCGTCGGCCACGAATTTCAAGAAGCTGATACCGGCCGAAAGGATCGCCGCCACGATGATGCCCGACAAAATCAGGTTGTTGGCATCGGCACCGCCGGCGGATGCGGAGAGGTAGATCACCAGCAGCAAGGTGACCGTAGCGCCCGCGAAGGCAAACATCGGCACGGTGTAAATCCCTATAGCGGTGAGGTTCAGCAGCAGGGCCAGGGCGGCGCCGAAGGCGGCGCCGGCCGACACACCCAACGTGTAGGGATCGGCCAGCGGGTTGAGCAGGATGCCCTGAAAAACGACTCCGCACATGGCCAGGCCGCCGCCCACAGCCGCGGCGGTGAGGATGCGCGGCAGCCGGACCTCCATGACAATCACGCGCGTCAGCTCGTCCAGTCCAGCCGTCAGGGACGGGTTGCCCGTCAGGCTGCCGCCCACCACTCGCAACACGTCGATCCAGGCGATCTTCAGGTAGCCCATACCGGCCGACAGGCTGATGGTCAGCAACAGGACCAGTACCAACAGGCCGGTTAACCACCGGCTGTGCCCGGGTGGGCTATGGGAAGCGGAGTTGAATGTGGCTTGGTTCACGGCCGGCCAGTCGGTTTGCTGCTGCGTTGCGGTGTACCGTCACGCACGCCTGTTTCGAGCACCGATGATTAAACGCGAAAGCCCTTCAAATCCGATCACCGATCTGAAGGGCTGCATCCGGCTGAGTTGGCTCTCGAGGATATGATCGGCCGAGAGCGCTTTACCAGGAAGGTTTCTTCGGCACTGGTGACAGGCAGGTCTTCTGGCTCTCCCTTTCCGTTGAGCGCCTTCCCGTTCCGGTATCCCGGATCAGTGGCATCTGCCCAGCGGCTCTTTTCCGTTGGAAAAGATGGGGATTACAGCGGCAGGACCGCTCCCGATTCGCACGGGATTCCCTTTTAAGCGTTACGCACCTTGGCTGAAACTATTAGGCGAAATCGTCGTTTCTGTCAATGCCAAAAGCGAGCGGCGGCACCGGCCGCATTCACAAAAAAGGCAACCCCGTTGTTGAAAATCGCTTTGGGATAATGATATGTTGGACGGTCAGAAGTCGAAAGAAGCGAGAGAAGGTACACGACATGGGACACGCGAACAGCTATCATGTGGCCACCGGCTCCTTTGAGGCGGGCAACACCCAGCCCCGGGTGCTGGAGGCCTATCTGGGCACCTGCGTGGGGGTGGCGGTGGCCGACCCCACGGCCGGTGTCGGTGGGTTGATTCACCTGCTGCTGCCGGAACCGGTTGGGGCGGCAGAGATGGACCGGCCCGAAACCTACGCCGCCACCGGGATCCCCTTGTTCATCGACCACCTGCTGGACCTCGGGGCCGACGTCAACCACATGAAAGCGGTCGTGGCCGGCGGTGCGCTGGTCGGCCCGCTCTCCGATCTGGACATGCAACTGGACATTGGCGGCCGGACCGCCGAGAAAGCCTACACGGCCCTGCACGAAGCCGGGGTTGCCGTTTCGCGGGCCGAAACGGGCGGTTTTTTCACCTGCTGTCTGGAACTGGACATGCAGCGCTGGCAATGCCGCATCCGGCCGGCCGGACGTGAGGCCGAAACACCACCGGAGAGCGCATCGGCACCGGAGACAGACCGAATCTTGCAGACCATTGAGACCATCAAACCGATTCCCCAGGTGGCCCTCAAGGTTCTGCGCATTATCGAGGCCGGCGAATACGACGTCGAACAGGTGGCCGCAGAGGTTCGCAAAGACCAGGTCATGACCGCCAGAACCATCCAGTTGTGCAACTCGGCCCTGTTCACCAAACCGCGCGATATCGTCACCCTGGATCACGCCCTGGTCTTTTTGGGACAGGATCTGTTCGTCAGGCTGGTGGTTTGCGCCGCTGTGCAAAGCTACTACGACCAGTGCGGCAATGGCTACAGCCTCTGCAAGGGCGGGTTGTACCATCACGCCATCGGCACCGCCATGACGGCCGAAAAGATTGCCGCCCGAACCACATCGGTCCCCCCCGGACAGGCCTACATCGCCGGCCTGCTGCACGACATCGGCAAGGTGGTGCTGGACCAGTTCGTGGCCAGAGCCTATCCCCTATTCTACCGCGAGCTTCAGGACCGCAGCGCCGATATTCTCGATGTGGAAAACAGGATCCTGGGCAAGGACCACACCCGGGTGGGGAACCTGCTGGCCCGCAAATGGGGCCTGCCGGCATCCCTTGCCGACGCCATCCGATTCCACCACGCACCGGAGGGAAAACAGCGCCACGAGGTTCTGACCACGATCGTCTACCTGGCCGATTTGCTAATGTCCCGATTCCGCCCCGGTCTCGAACTGGAACGCCTGGAAACGGCCAACCTGGCCGAGCATTTGGCCCGCCTGGACCTGACCACGGCACGCCTGCCGGAACTGGTAGAGATCATCCCGCCGCAGGTGTTCGCCCCTCCCGCACAAGGACTGCCATCGGAAGGCCAGGCCCATGGATGAACGCCAGGCGTCCCAGTTGCGCCAGCTGCCCGGCGTGGACCGCATCATCGCCCACACGGCGTCCGACAAGCGGTTCGACGACGTTCCCAAATCGGTCTTGATTCCGGCCATCCGGGCGGCCGTCGAGAGCCTGCGGGCCCGCATCGTCGCATCTGCCGACCTCCTGGACGAACAAAGCTTTTCCCGCCAGGCCATCGCGGCGGATGTGCTGGAACGCACGGCGCGGGCCATGACCCTGAATTTGACGCGCACGGTCAATGCCACCGGCATCGTCGTGCACACCAATCTGGGCCGCTCCCTGCTATCCCGGGCAGCGATCGACAACCTGACCACCATCGCCAGCCGCTTCTCCAACCTGGAATTCGATCTCACGGCGGGGCGCCGCGGGTCGCGCTACAGCGCCGTAGCGGGCATCCTGTGCGAGCTGAGCGGCGCCCAGGACGCCATGGTCGTCAACAACAATGCCGCGGCGGTCCTGCTGTGCCTGGAGACTTTGGCCGAGGGACGGGAGGTCGTCATCTCCCGGGGCGAGTTGGTGGAAATCGGCGGGGCCTTTCGCATTCCGGACGTCATGGCCAAAAGTGGCGCCATCTTGAAAGAGGTGGGGACCACCAACCGAACCCATCCCCGGGACTACGAAAATGCCATCGGCCAGCGCACCGGACTGCTGCTCAAGGCCCACACCAGCAACTATCACATCGTGGGCTTCACCCGGTCGGTCTCCCTGTCCGAGCTGGTCTCCATCGGCCGCCGCCACGGGCTGCCGGTCATGGAGGACCTTGGCAGCGGCACCTTAATCGATTTCTCGACCTATGGATTGATCAAGGAGCCCACCGTCCAGGAGTCGCTCGCCGCCGGGGTGGATGTGGTCACGTTCAGCGGCGACAAATTGCTGGGCGGCCCCCAGGCCGGAATCATTTTGGGCAGTGCACCGCACATCGAACGCATCAAGGCCAATCCGCTGACCCGCGCCCTGCGCATCGACAAAATGACCCTGGCCGCCCTCGAAGCCACCCTGCAGCTCTATCGGGACGAACGCCGGGCCGTGCAGCAGATTCCCACCTTGAGAATGCTCACGATGCCCCTGGCGGCCATCCAGGCGCGGGCGGCCGAGCTGCGCAGCCTCCTGGTCGGCGTCGGTGACGGGCGCCTGAACGTGGCCTTGCTCGATCTGGACTCGAAAGCCGGCGGTGGTTCACTGCCCCTGCTGGCGCTGCCCAGCCGCTGCCTCGGTGTTGCCGTCGCGCAGATGTCCCCCAACGCCGTCGAGCGATGGATGCGCAGCCACACCCCGCCGATCATCGGCAGAATCGAAAATGACCAGTTTATCATGGATCCTCGCACCCTGCAGGAAGAAGAACTCGATATCATTGCCAAGGCCTTCGCCAAGATGCTGGCCGACAACCCCCAGACAAGGTGATTGGATGGTGAGACACTCCTCGGACCTGTTCAAAAATCGAAGCGCAACGCATGAATTTCTCTTCTCCCATTCGGAAGAGGCCCTCGAAACAGACCTTACCGCACAGGCACGCTTCGACGAAGACAACGCCGGCAGTCTGGCGCTTGCGGCCGAATTTGCCGATATGCACGATCGCGACGGGCTGATCCAGGTCATCGCCGACACCATGGTTTCGGACACCGCGCTGGCGGCCATTGCCGTCAGGATCGTGTGGCCAACAGACATGCCAACGGACGACGACCGCGCAGCGACCCTGTTGATGAAATGGCTCAAGCCGATCGCCAAAACCTGCCGTGCCAACAAGGGCGTCTGGGCGCGCACCGGGCGGTATCGCTTTGTGTGCGTGTTTCCCGGGCTCAGCGCCGACGGTGGCCAGGCACTGGCCCAAGAGCTCCTCGAGAGCCTTGGTGGTGACGCCCACCCACCGGTCATCTTGGGGACAGCCGCCCTGGCGACCGCCGGCGCTGAGGGCTCCCAAATCGTCGCCAATGCAGAAAAAGCACTGGAACACGGCGGTTTTTTCGGTCCCGGGACCATTACCGGGTTCGACGCGGTCAGCCTGAACATCAGCGGCGACCGGCACTACCAGGCCGGGGACCTGACTGGGGCCATCGACGAGTACCAGCAAGGATTGCAGCTGGACCCGACCGACGCCAACCTTTACAACAGCCTGGGCGTCTGCTTCGGTGTGTTGGCCCGCCACGACGAAGCGCTGGCAGCTTTCGAAAAGGCCATTGCGTTGGACCCGGAAGATGTGATGGCCATTTACAACAAGGGCTACATCCATCTGCTGAAACAGGCGCACGAATCGGCGCTGGACTGTTTTCAACGGGCCGCCCGTCTGGAGCCGGACGTTTTTGAAGTGAACTTTCATATCGGCCTGACCTACATGGACCAGCAGATGCCCGAAAGGGCCCGGCCCTATCTGGAGGCGGCTACGCGCAGCAACCATCGATCCGGTCATGCATTCAAAAGCCTCGGCAGGTGCCTGGGCCAGCTGGGGTTGACCCGTGAGGCCATCCAGGCCTACAAGCGCGCCGTCAAAGTCAATCCAGCCGATGCGGACGCCCTGTCGATGCTGGGCCGCCTTTACACCCAGCTGGGCGAAAGCCTGGATGTGGCCGAGGTGTTTTGCGAACAGAGCGTGAGCCTGGCACCGGACAACGGTCTGTTCCAGCATCGCCTGGGAGTCATTTACCTGCAGCAGGACAAACCGGACAGGGCGCTCTCCGCATTCGCACGGGCGATCGAATTGGGTCACGACAGCCATTTGGACATGCAATCGGCCCAGGCTCAGGTGGCGGCCGTCAAGGCTTCTTGAGCCCTTTGTGCTTTCGGTCGGCTGACCAAAGGCGGTGGGTGCCGACGGACCGGACCGAGATTATTGGGGCGGCCGATTGATGACGGCCACTTTGTGCTTATGGTAATGGTTTTGCGAGTTGCCAGTGGGCCTCATCAAACCGTCTCCCAGTCCCGACGACCGCGGTCGGGCCCCGGCGAAACATTGAAAAAGGAGCGACTGTTTCATGCCAATCTATGAATACCACTGCAACACATGCGGCCACGATTTTGAATATCTGGTTTTGGGCGGCAGCGAACCCGGCCATTGTCCCGACTGCACGGCGACCACGGTCTGCAAGCTCATGTCCACCTGCGGATTTGTCAGCAAGGGCAGCGGCGGGGAAACCGTGAGCAGCTCGGCCTCGGCTTCGTCTTGCAGCGGATGCAGCGCGTCCAGCTGCGCCGGTTGTGGTCACTGATGGCCGCCGAATCCATCGTGATCGGCACCCGCGGCAGCCAGCTGGCACTGTGGCAGGCCAACTGGGTCAAACAGGCCCTTTGCGATCGCCGTCCGGATCTCGCCGTCGAGCTGACGATCATCAAAACCCGCGGCGACAAAATTCTGGACGTACCGCTGGCCAAGGTGGGCGGCAAGGGGCTGTTCGTCAAGGAGATCGAAAACGCCCTGCTAGACGGACGCATCGACGTGGCCGTGCACAGCATGAAGGACATGCCGGCCGATATTCCCGACGGCCTGTGCATCGGCGCCATCCCCGAACGGGAGGAGCCCCGCGACGTCCTGATCACCCGCAGCGGCAGCTCATTGGACCAATTGGGCCAGGGTGCACGGATCGGAACGAGCAGCCTGCGCCGATCCGCCCAACTGCTGCGTCGCCGCCCCGACATCCAGATCGTTCCCCTGCGGGGCAACCTGGACACGCGCCTGAGAAAACTGGAAAGCGAGCCGCTGGACGCCATCGTGCTGGCGGCCGCCGGCGTTCGCCGCCTGGGACTGGCCCACCGGATCACCCAGATTCTGGATGAATCGGTCATGCTGCCCGCCGTGGGCCAGGGGGCCCTGTGCATCGAGATCCGAAAGCAAGACCCACGAATCACTCCCCTGGTGGCCGAGTTGGATCACCGGCCCACCCGTCAGGTGGTCATGGGCGAACGGGCCTTTTTAAATCGGCTCGAAGGCGGATGTCAGGTTCCCATCGGGGGCCACGGGCACATCGATGACAACGGGTACACCCTGACTGGTCTGGTCTGCGACGTGGATGGCAGCCACCAGATCAAACAGAGCCAAACCGGTCCATCCGACCAGAGCGAACAAATTGGCACGCAACTGGCCGCAAACCTGCTCTCCAGGGGCGCCGGCGACATTCTGGAAAGATTGAACGCGAATGCACAACAATAGCAAGGTCGGCAAGGTCTTTCTGATCGGCGCCGGTCCCGGCGACCCGGGTCTGATCACCGTCAAAGGGGTCGACTGCATTGCCCGCGCCGATGTGGTGGTTTACGACTATCTGGCCTCACCGGCTCTGCTGGCCCACGCCAACCCCGATGCCCAGATGATCTACGTGGGCAAAAAAGGTGGTGACCACACCCTGCCCCAGGACGGCATCAACGCCTTGATCGTGGAAAAAGCCCGCCAGGGCCACACGGTGGCGCGCCTGAAAGGGGGCGATCCCTTCATTTTCGGGCGCGGCGGTGAAGAGGCCGAAGTGCTGGTCGCTGCACAGATCCCCTTCGACGTCGTGCCCGGGGTGACCGCCGCCATCGGCGCCGCCGCCTATGCCGGTATCCCCTTGACCCACCGGGACTACACCTCCGATGTGGCCTTCGTCACCGGCCACGAGGACCCCACCAAAGCGGAGTCCAGCATCGATTGGCGGGCCCTGGCCACCGGCATCGGCACCCTGGTGTTTTTCATGGGCGTCAAGAACCTGGCGAGCATCACCGCCAACCTGGTGGCCCACGGTCGGCCCGCCGATACGCCGGCGGCGGTGATTCGGTGGGGAACGACGCCCCGGCAGCACACCGTAACCGGAACCTTGGCCAGCATCGTCGACGACACGCGCAAGGCCGGCATGAAAGCGCCGGCTATCATCATCGTCGGTCGCGTGGTCAACCTGCGCCGCACCTTGCAGTGGTTTGAAAATCGGCCGCTGCTGGGCCGCCGCATCGTCGTCACCCGGGCGCGCCAGCAGGCCAGCGCCCTGCTTCACCAGCTGACCGAACTGGGCGCGGAGTGCATCGCCTGCCCGACCATTCAGGTGGGGCCGCCGGCCGACTGGGCACCGCTGGATGCAGCCATCGGGAACCTGAGGCAGTATGCATGGATCGTTTTTACCAGCGTCAACGGCGTGGATTATTTCTTCAGGCGCCTGTGGGAAAACGGGACTAGACGGCCGCGCCCTGGGACACGTCAACACCGCCGCCATTGGTCCTGCCACCGCACAACGGCTCAAGGAGCAGGGTTTCAACAGCGACATCGTCCCCGAAAGCTACCGCGCCGAATCGGTCGTGGCCGCCTTCGCCAAGATGCCGGTAAAGGACCGCAGGATCCTGCTGCCACGCGCCAAAGAGGCCCGCAGCGTGCTCCCCGTGGAGCTAACCCGCATGGGGGCTGTGGTGGACGAGGTAACCGCCTACGAAACCCGGCAGGCGGCAGACGGTGCCGCCAACCTGAATGAACGGCTGGCCGCTGGAACCGTCGACATGGTCACCTTCACCAGTTCGTCCACCGTCAAAAATTTCTGCCGGTTGCTGCCGCCGGATCGCATCGCTGAACTGATGAGCGGTGTCGCGGTCGCCAGCATCGGCCCCATCACCACCCGGACGGCCCGTGAATTGGGCCTGTCCGTGAGCATAGAGGCAAAGCAATACACGGTGCCCGGTCTGATCCAGGCCATTTTGAGTGTTCAGGGTTGATGGCAGGCGCCGACGGTGGGCCACCGCGGCGCGCGATGGCGAAACCATGACAGATGACATCGAAGTTGAAGCGGCCTTCAGCGGCGAGCTGGTGGACCGCGAAAAACGCCACCTGAAGTACCTGCGGGTTTCCATCACCGACCGCTGCAATCTGCGCTGCCTTTACTGCGCACCGGAAGGCCGCATCCCCAAACTGGACCATGGTGATGTGCTCAGCTTCGAGGAGATCCTGCGCCTGGTCAACATCGGGATTCGCCTGGGCATCCGCAAGGTGCGCGTCACCGGCGGCGAACCGCTGGTCAGAAAAGGGGTGGTCGATCTGTTGGCCCGGCTGACCCGCATCGAGGCCTTGACCGATGTCTCCCTGACCACCAATGGGGTGCTGCTGGCCTCCTACGCCCGCCCCATTTACGATGCCGGCGTCCGTCGCATCAACGTCAGCCTGGACTCCCTCCAACGCGACAAGTATGCCCAGATCACCGGTTACGACCGGTTGGACCAGGTTTGGGAGGGCATTCGGCAGGCCGCGGAGATCGGCTTCGACCCCATCAAAATCAATGTCGTTGCCATGCGCGGCATCAACGACGATGAAATTGCCGATTTCGGCCGGCTCTCCCTGAACCACCCGCTGCACATCCGATTTATCGAATACATGCCCATCGGCAACAGCCGCGCCCATTTTCGGGACCAGCTGTTGACCCCGGAAATCCGCGCAACGATCTCTAGCATCGGGGACCTGGTTCCCGTGGAAAACAGTCCAGACGACGGGCCGGCCAGGCGCTACCGGTTGGCCGGCGCCAGAGGCGAGATCGGATTCATCAGCGCCTTGAGCCACCACTTCTGCAGCCGCTGCAACCGACTGCGCCTGACCGCCGACGGCAAGCTGCGGGCCTGCCTGCTGTCCGACCACTACGAACCACTCAAACCGGTCTTGAGAAGGGGCGACACCGACGAACAGGTGGCTGACATTTTCCGCAAGGCGGTGCGCCACAAAGCGGCCCAGCACCGGCTGTGTTCCAATGGAGATTTAGTCGTCCACGATCAGATGCAAGGGATCGGTGGGTGACCCGATTTAAAACCGCAGCGTTGCTGTCAGCCGCAATGGATGAATGAGCAGTTCGAGTGCCGCATGGATGTCCGTGCACACGATGTCGGCGGCGTTCAGGCTCGCCGTGCAGGCCCCCTCTTTTAAAATGACCGCAATGCCCAGTGCGGAAGCCGCCAGCATCAGGGCGTCGTTGCGGCCATTGCCGACGCTGACCGTTTGCACCGCGCCCAGTTGCTCGACGATGTCGACCTTGGCCTTGTCCTGCCGGCCGGCCGGCAGGACGCTCAGCCGACAGTCCACGCCGGCAAGTTCGTCAGCCGCCTTGCCGAAGGTGTCTGCGGTGACCACATGCACGGCGAGTTGTCCGGCAATGGCATTGAGTAGATCCGCAACGCCAGGCAGCAGCGCGCCGTCCACCGCCAGGGTCCCGTTGTAATCCAGGACCAGATGCGCAAGGTCCAAGCGCCCGAATCCGGGAATTTCGGTAGTGATCATCATCTCCTCCGCTTCAAGTGGGATTTGGTGCTCAAGTCCACAGTTACGGGTGCCGATAGAGAAAAAACCGGGATGGCATGCTAATGGTTTCGAGGCCAGATGGCCAAGACATTTTAATCCCGGGAAAAGGCCTTTGAATCTACGGGAAAAGGAACATGTTGGGACGCCCATCGGAACCTGACCGACCGGACGACAAAGCGAATCTAGTCGACTTTATCATGAATCTGCCGCTTTTTGAATTCCTGGAACGCGACGCCCTGGACGAGGTGGCGGCCAAGATGGCCTTTAAGGATCTCGACCCCGGTGAGGTGCTGTTCAACGAGTGGGACAAGGCCGACTTTGTCTGCTTTGTCGAACGGGGCGAACTGGAGGTGACCAAAAAAACCGGTCCCGACAGCGTTGACGTCATGGCCACCTTGGGTCGGGGCCGGTCCATCGGCGAGATGTCCATTATCAACAATTTTCCGCGATCGGCCACCGTCGTGGCCCGGTCAAAGGTCCGACTGGCGGTCCTGCCCCGCGCTGCCTTCGAGTCGATCTTGAACAAAAAAGTGGACATCGGCGTCAATATTTTAAAAGGATTGGCCAACATGCTCAGCGTCAACCTGAAAAAAACCTCCGGTCGCCTGGTGGACTACATGCTTCCCATGGGATGATCGGCCTTAGGCCTTAGCTTTCCGATGCCATCTCGGCCTTGTTTTCCATTTGAATCATCTTCTCTTCGGAAAGCAGCCCTCGCTCCACCATAACATCGCCGATACCGGCCCAGCGCAGGTCATCCACCTTCAGGATCGTTTCCGGCCGCTTGTTGTCCAAACTGTAGAAGGTGTACTTGAGGGTTAACTCTGTCTTGGGCAACAGCGAAAACGAGCGCTGGTGATAAATGAAGTGATGGCCTAGCACGAAATACCCGGCCGCGGCGCACAAGCCGATGACGATATATTTCTTGATCTGTCCCCACATTTCTGACCTCCAGCATCATGAATTCCGACAGTGATGATCCTGCCAGATTCAAAAGCAATAATCGAGCCAAAAAAATTAAATATCAATGCCTGCCAAATTACACCGCAATCCACTGTAATCAATTGATTAATTTTTCAATACAATGATGGTGGCGGCGGGCCAGGCCCAAGTTGAGGGTCCAACCGGCAGGTTGTGGGTGATGATCGCCAATTATTCGACAGGGGGTAGGCCGGAAAGGTCCGCAGGAATTTCAATCGTCATATTTCGACTGTTAATAAGGATCTTTGCCGGGCGATGAAAACCAGTTTATCGCCAGGCGAAAACCTTCCGACCGGCAATAGTTGCGCATGCCCGGACCAGGTGCATCAGGGCCGGATCAAGAACGTTCATCATCACCATGTCCAGCCCCGCCGCGGCCAGCATGGGCAGAAAGGCCGTCTGATAATGTCGCCGGGTTTCACGGTCCGGTGCGCCGGAGGTCAGGTTTGACAAAGCGGCAATCGTGCGCACGGGAAATCCCAGCAGATCGGGCAGGGCCCGGATGACGTCCAGTACGGCCATGTTCTGGCGGTTGCCGTCCTGCCAGGCCAACGGGGCCACGACCGGATCGATGATCAAACGCTGAGGGTCAATGCCGGCTTGCCGGCATTGGCCGAAAAGGGCCACGGCAGCCTCCATGCGGCCCGCGGCGTCAGCGGGAACCTGGCCGTCCGGTTGCAGCAGGTAACCGACCAGATCGCAGTCGAATCGCTTTGCAAGGGGTAAAAAGCGCGCCAGCTTGTGGGGCTCCAGGGAGATGCCGTTGATGGTCGCCCGGCGGCGGCACAGCGCCAGACCGGCGGCCATGGCCTCGGGGTTGGTCGTGTCCAGAACCAGCGGCAGGTCGGCGGCGGCCTGCACGGTTTGGATCAAAAAGGTCATCTTCGTCTGGGCGTGGCGCGACAGGGGGCCGCTGTTGATGTCGATGGCCTGGGCGTCGGCATCCCGGCACGCATCGGCCATCTGCCGCACGGGTCCGGGGTCCAGCCGTTCGACAGCCTGCCGGATGGCCGGCAGGGTAATGCGCAGGTTGTCGGCCACGACGATCATAGGGCCTCCATGTCCAGGATACTGGCCAGGCTGGTGACACCATCCAGGTCAACGCTGCGGGCAAAACGATCATCCACCAGGCCATCGATGCGACTGTTTTCCAGAAGACCGAAATCGACCATCAAGTCCGCCAGATATTGCATCTCATCGTGCCTGGGGGTGAATTTGTCAAACACAATCCGGTTGTCCGGGGTCGACAGGGCATGGGTGACGATTTCGACAGGCTGGTTCCAGTAGGCCGCTGCCAGGTCTGCGGCCGCCTTCGGATGGCGCTGGGCCCAGATGCCGCTGCGCACGGCGGCATGCACCATGGCCTTGGTTTCAGCCGGATGGTCCTCAATAAAAGCGCGCTTCACGATCAGCAGGTTGCAGATGAAACCGTCCCAGATGTCCTCTACATAGCGGACCAGCTCGGCATCTCCGGTTCGCAACGTCTGGGCGGCGAACGGTTCGCCCACGAAATAAGCATCCAGGGACCCGGCCGTCAGTGAGGCGGCCATGTCCGGCGGATTCATCTCGACGATATTGACACGCCCGGCCAAGCCCTTGGCGTCGAGCAGTCGAAGCAGCGCGATGTTGTGCCCCGAGTACTTCATGGGCACCGCGATCGTTTTACCGGCCAAATCCTCGATCCCGCTTATTTGCAGGCCTTTTCTGGCCACCAGGGTACTTTCATGACGGTTGCCGATATAGACGACCCGAATGTCTTCGCCTTGCTGCTTGAGCACGATCGACAGCGGGGCTATCAAAAAGGCCGCCTGAATGTGGTTGTTTCGAAAGGCCTCGACCATCTCCGCAAAGGATGCGAATTTAATCGCCTGAAACCGCAGCCGGGCCGAATCGGTGGTCAGATGGTCCAGAATCGGAGCCGACAGGTTGGATATCACCGGCATGTATCCCATGGTGACGACCCGGCCGGCCGATGCTGCGCGGTTGATAAAAAGGTGAAGGACCGAGATCGCCACGATCCAGATAAAACCCACCAGCAGCACCTTCTGGGCAACGGTCAGGGTTCGCTGGCGGCCCAAGATCGCCCTATACCGCATAGGGAACCCCCAGCATGAAGAACAGCTCGGCGCGCAACCGGTTTAGACCGGGGTTGGCATCCACGTTTCGCGGGCGGGGGAATTCGATCCGGCGGTTGAATTTCACGGTCGACGGCCGGCCCGACAAAATCACGATCCGGTCTCCCATGATCAGCGCATCGTCGATGTCGTGGGTCACGACCAGCGTCGTCTTTTTGAAATACTCATGCATGTTGACGACCTCTTCGCGCAGTTTCATGTGGGTCAGAAAATCGAGGCCGCTGAAGGGTTCGTCCATCATCAGCATGCCCGGGTTGACCACCAAGGCCCGGGCCAGCTCGGCCCGCCGTTTCATGCCACCGGAGAGTTGATGCGGGTAGTAGTCGCCAAAGCCCTCCAGCTCGACGATCTCGATGAATTCGTCGACGCGGCTCTTTTTTTCCTCGTCGCACGGCAGGTTTCGCAAGCCCAGCTCCACATTTTCACGCACGGTCATCCAAGGCAGCAGTCCGCTGTGCTGAAACACAAAGATGCAGTCGGCGCTGGGATGGGCAACCCGTCGGGTGTCGACGCGAACCACGCCTTTCGTCGGCGCCTCGAATCCGGCGATTATTCTCAAGAGCGTGGTTTTTCCGCAGCCCGAGGGCCCCAGGAAGCAGACCATCTCGCCATCTTCGAAATCGAGCGTGATATCCTTCAACACCTCGATCCGGCCATCTTTGAAAGCCTCGCGGTCGTCCGGATTCCTGGGCGCCGCACGGCGGTTTGGGTAGGCCTTGTCGAGTTGTTGGATCTGGATGCATCCCATGGTTGCGGACACCCTATTCGAACGTTGCGCCCCACGTTGCCGAGTCGATCCGGCCCAGGCGTTTGATCACCAGATCCAACAGCAGACCGATGACCCCGATGACGACCATGCCGGCCATGACATAATCCATGCGCAGCGCGTTGCGTGAATCGAGAATGAGGTATCCCAGCCCGGACTGCACCGCAATCATCTCTGCCGCAACCACGACGACCCACGCGATCGTGATGCTGATCCGCAGCGCCGTCGCCGCCGCGGGAACGATGGCAGGAACAATGATCTTGGTAAAGACCTCCAAGCGGGTGAAATTGAAATTGGCCGCCACCTGGAAATAGATCGGATTGATCGATCTGGCGGCGACCGCGATCGAGACCACCAGCGGAAAAAAACTGGACAGGAAGATCAAAAACACCGCCGGCGGGTCACCGATGCCGAACCAGAGCATGGCCAGCGGAATCCAGGCCAGGGGCGATACCGGCCTCAAGAGTTGGATGATCGGCCCTAAAAAATAGTTGATCGTTCTGACGCGTCCCAGGATTATGCCCAGCGGGATCCCCACCATCACCGCCAGGTAAAACCCGACCGTGACCCTGAAAAGGCTGGCCACCGTGTGTTGGAAAAGCACACCACTCATCAGCAGTTCGGCGATACTGCGGGCCACCACCAGCGGGCGCGGAAAAACATGGGCGCGCCAGCCGCTGAACCGGGCGGTCAACTCCCAGATCAAGATCAGGCTGGACAGGCCGGCAAGCATCAGCCAAAACTTCCGGGAGCGTGAAGGCAGGGTCGACGTTGACGGCCCAACAGGCCTGGACGACGGTGCGGCCGAAACGGATTCGGACGTGTGCATGGCCGCGTCACCCATCGTCACCCATCGCCGCAAGCCGCCGGTGGGCTGGGTTGAGGCGCCCGTTTCGGATATCGACGACATCGCGTTGCTTGATGTAGGCATGGTAGGCGTTCATGTTGTTGCCCATGAGGCCCCAATGCACATCGTAGCGCCCGTCGTGGAGACCGGACGGCAATTCAAAGACACGGGTATACACATGCCAACCGGGCGGTATAACGACCCGGATGTCGGACTCGGGGTGATGAACCGCCTGCCCGTTTGCCCCGCGAAGGGAGGCGCCGAGTACGGCGCCGCGATCCAAGCCGTTCAGATTATAGACGCCGTAAGTCAGTTGAAGGCGTCGGTCGGACGAATCGCTCACGGTCTCGACGGACGTCGTCGCCAGGACCAGAAAATCGACACGCTCCGAAGCGGAAAAGGGTCGAAAGCGGACATTGGCGCTCACCTGATCGCCGTCCCCGTCGCCCTGACCGGACGGGCCGTTGGCCGCACCCCAATAGCAATCGATGACTTCCAGTGGATCCGTTCCGTGGCGGTAGACGGCAAAATAACTGTTGCCGTGGAAACTGGTGTTGGCAATCTGCGGAAAGGCCTCTTTGGCCACCGTGACACCGCTGCCGTTTCGATTGGATACCACACAGGACGTGAGACGGATGGCCGAGGATTCGAAAACCAGCCCCAGGTCCAAAAATGCACACCGGGCAAGGCTGCCGGCGGCGCCCGGCAGATAGACCAGGGACTCCTGGTCATCGGCCGCCAGAACGCCGTTGAAAAACACCCGCGCGGCATCCAGCCGGCCGGCGATCCGCAATCGGGAGCCGGGCCTCAAGGTGACGGTCACATAGTCTTCGATGGTCACCCCGGCCCCGGGTGCGACCACCACGTCACCGGACAGCACATAGGGGCTGTTTTCCAGGGTCCATGTGGCGTCGGTGGTGACGGCACCGCTGACGACCGTCTGGCTGAAGGCCGGATTCGAAACCAGCAGGGCCACGGCCAGCATTACCAACGCCATTATCCCTTTCGGCGCTGCGCATTGTTTCATGCGGCCTCCCGTGCGAGCAACTCCTTGGCAAGATTGAGATATCCCACACCCGAAGTGCTCTTGCGATTGTAAAAAATGACCGGCAGGCTCATCAGTTGCGCTTCCTTGATCAACTCGTCCTGCTCGATCCGGGTTTGAAAGACACGCCCCTTGTGGAGCTCGATGATTTTATCGTAAACCACCCGCGAGGCTTCACTGTGGCGGTCGTACATGGTGATCAATATGCCGGTGTCAAGGCAGGGATTCAATTTGGTCTTGACCATGGTGATGATGCCGAGCAATTGGTCCATGCCCTGGATCGAGAAGAAATCGCACTGGCTCGGTATCAACACCAGCGAAGCGGCGGTCAGGGCATTGATGGTGAAAAAATCGATCGACGGGGGCGTATCGATCAAAATGTAATCGAAATCGGCCCGGATGGACGCCAACCTGTCTTTAAGAACGTATTCGTAGTCGATCGCCCCGAAAAGCCACTTGTTGAGAACCATCATGTTTCGGCCGGACGGCAGGAGAGACAGATTGGCGTAGCGGGTCTGGATGACGATATCCTCGATTTTTTTATCGTCGGCCGTCAACAGGTCGAAAAAGGAGGGTCCGCTGCTGCAGCCCGCCAGCTGGGTCAGATTGGCCTGGACGTCGAAATCGATCATCAGGACCCGTTTTTTCATCATGGACAACGAGATGCCCAGGTTCAGACAAGTCGACGTCTTTGCCACGCCGCCCTTTTGATTGCTGACCGCGACGACATTGTGATTCCAGTCCGTTTTGGCCAGAGACAGGTCGTGGAAGGCGACCCCGTTGTCCGCGGGTGCCGGAAAGGCCTTGAAGACGAACCCGCACCCGGTGCAGCGGACCTTGGCGCTTTTTCCCTGAAAAATGCGTTGGTCGATATGGTAGCGGCGTTTACAGCGTTTGCAGTCAATGATCATATTCTCATCCTTCATGCCGTGTCCGTCAACGATGGGTGGGCGCTAGGCCACCATGGATCGCAAGGCCCCCAACATCCGGTCCTCGTCCAGAACAACGTCGACCGTTCCGTGGCGGATGGCATTGTCGGTCAGGTTTGGGTAGACACAAGAGACCCGGTCCTGTGCGATGGTCACCCCGGAGGCGTCGCGGATGCACTTGAATCCCTGGGCGCCGTCATCTCCCGTCCCGGACAGCAGGACGCCGATGGTGTTTTCCTTGAACGCGTCGGCAGCGGATGCGAACAGCCGGTTCAAGGGCTTTTCGCATGGACCGGACAGCTGCAGTGTCGGTTCACCTTTGGCGTTGGTGCCGACACGCAGGGCCGCGCGATTCGATCCGATGTAACAGGTGCCCTGGACGAGGTCCATGCCGTCACGCACCGCCTCGACCTGCCACGGCACCATGTCGTTGAACCGGTCGACAAATGCCGGCAGGATTTTCGGGGAGATCTCCTGGAGCACCACGACGGCGGCAGGCAGCTCCGGCGGGAGCTGCGACAAGATCCGGATCACCGTATTGGGGCCGCCGATGGTCGTGCCAAAAACGATCAGATACTCGAGGGGCCGATAGCCATAACAGGCAAAGCGGTCATGTTTGATTTGCCGTTCCAGGCGCACGCGCCGGATGTTGCCCATGTTGACGGAAGTGGCCATTTTGACCCGATCGACGATCTGCCGGCTCACCCCGTGAAGATCACCAGACACGGCGCCTGACGGTTTGGGCAAAAAATCGACGCTGCCAAGGCGCAGCGCATCGAAGGTAACGGCGCCGTCGTTGAACAACGAACTCAATACGACCACCGGGACGGGCGACTCGATCATGATGTGCCGAATGGCGGACAGGCCGTCCATGACCGGCATGTCCATGTCCAGGGTCACCACATCGGGAGACAGCTGCTTGATTTTCAACAACCCCTCCAATCCATTGCCGGCCGTTCCCACCACCTCGATCTGGGAATCCGATTCCAGGATGTCGGTGACCGCCCGGCGCATGAAAGCCGCGTCGTCGATGACCAAGGCCTTGATTTTACGATTCATGGCATCCTCTGTGCTGATTCGAGACGAGCGCCACGACCTCCCGGGCGAGGTTTTCCGGCAAGGCGGTTCGGTCGGCGATGCCGCGTGACACCAGCGCTTCCAAAAAACCCGGCATCATGCACGAAGCGGGTTCCTGCACGATAATGGTGCCGGCTGTTTTCTGAATGGCCGCCAGACTGCCGGCGGCCATACCGCCGGCACCGGAAAGAAATGCCACATGCACGCACCCCGAGAAGTTCGCAACGGCCGAAGCGATGAAATCATCCAGATTCTTCGTTTGACCCGCACGGCTGTATGACGCGCCGGCCGGCGACATGATATAGGCATGATCGTCTTTGTGAAACGACACCTGGGACTCCACGCTGGCAATATAACAGCAGCCGGGTTCCAGGCGTTGCGATCCGTCAAGCGCGACGGTTTTAATCCGGGCATGCCGGCCGGCGGCAGCGGCAAAGTGTCCGGTAAATTCCACCGGTAAACTTTGAAACGCGGCGACGTAGGTGTTGGGCTGGCCGGGAAGGCCCGTAATCACGTGGAGCATCTCATGATAGCCGCCGGGCCCCGAGATAAGAACCACCAGGGACGGCTGCTGCGGCTTTTGGGCCGCGTCTCCGGCCGGGCCGGCCGTCTGTGACGACGTGTGACGTTTGAAGTTCGACATACGGGCATTGGCAGCCGAGCGAACCCTGGAAAGCAGTTGCTGCTGCTGGACCAGCATATTTCGGTTGTTGACCGGCTTGGGTAGAAAATCCACCGCGCCTAAATTGAAAAACTGGGTCAGGGTGCGGTGGTCGCCGGTGGCAAGATTGCTCATGACGATGACGGGGCAAGGCTTTTTGATCATGATGTGCTTTAAGGTCGTCAACCCGTCCATGACCGGCATGTTGGCGTCGAGGGTGATGACGTCGGGCTGCAGCTGCCTGAGCAGCTGCAGTGCCTGGCGACCGTCGCCGGCCATGCCGACGACCTCGATGTCGCCTTCGGCGGTCAGCATGCCGGCGATGATTTTGCGCATGAGCTTGGAGTCGTCGACCACCAGGGCTTTAAGCGTTGGCGCATCGACCACCAGTTCGCCCGCGCAAGCATCGATATCGACAGCCACCGTGGTTTCTTCTTCCATCCAGCGGTTTTCATCGCTTCTCCTGGCGGCTTCCATGAGCAAAAACTGGTAATTTTTGGTGATCGTGCGTTGGGCGGCTTTTTCGGTCTGGCTGGTTTCGATGCGCCCGCCCTGCAGGGCCATGATCGCATAAAAAGCCTCCTCACCCGACTTGGACCCGCTTTGGGCGTGAACGATCTCGCCCGCTTCCAGATAGACGGTACCGGTGTAATCGCCCTGGTTTATTTTGACCGCCATGGTTTCCGCGGACAGACAGTACAGCTGGATCAGATTGTCGAGTTGAATTCGCTTCAGCTCACCGACAAAACCCGTATCCTGATCCTGGGATGCCACGGACGCGGCCACGCAAGACGAATGGCCGGCAGCGTCGGGTTCGTCTATGTTGCGTTGTCGAGACATCATTGACTCACCCTGTTGAAGGGTTGAAACGCCCTGCCGTCCCGCAAACCAGCGGCGCAATGTCAGCAGTGCGGGTAAGCAAATGCATCAGGCCACCACGACGGCCTTGGCTTTTCGGCGCTGTTCCAATTTGGCCACGGAGATGTTCAGCAGATCGTAGATGTCGAGAATCAGCGAAATTTTGCCGTCGCCAAGGATCGTTGCGCCCGAAAACCCGCTGCTCTCTTGAAGATAATCTTCGAGCGGTTTGATGACGACCTCTTCCTGCCCGAGCATGGCGTCCACCACGAGGCCCATCTGGTTCATGCCATTGCTGACGATAACGATGAAAACCGCCTGACCGCCTGCGTCGGTCGAGGGCATGTTGAACAGGCTGGACAACCGGATCAACGGGATGGTCTGGTTCCTCAAGTAGATGACTTCATTGCCTTCGATGCGTTCAATGTCTTTGACCATCACCTTGATGGTCTCTTCGACGGTGGACAGCGGGATCGTAAAGAGTTCGGTTGCCACGCGGACCAGAAGCGCCGGGATGATCGCCAGTGTCAGGGGAATTTTTATCCTGACACGGGTCTCTTTACCGGCGATCGAATCAATTTCCAGGGTGCCGTTGAGCTTTTCGATGTTCTTTTTGACGACATCCATGCCGACCCCCCGGCCCGAGGTGTGGGTGACGGTCTTGGCGGTCGAAAATCCCGGTGTGGCAATCAGGGCGACGACCTCGCGCTCGGTCAGCCGGTCGATCTCGGCCGGATCCTTGATATTTTTTTCGATCAGGGCGGATTTGATGGTTGCGGGGTCAATGCCGCGGCCGTCGTCGGTCACCTCGATGACCACATGATTGCTTTCATGATACGCTTCGATGACCAGTTTGGCGGTTTCGGGCTTGCCCGCGGCACGTCTTGCAGGGCACGGTTCGACGCCGTGGTCGATGGCGTTGCGGATGATGTGAATCATGGGGTCCGATATTTTTTCGATGACCATTTTATCAAGCTCGGTCTCTTCACCCCTGATTTCAAGATCCACCTGTTTATCGCCCCCTTTGACCAGGTCATGAATCAGCCGCGGGTATCGGTTGAACAGGCGCGCGACCGGCAGCATGCGGATACGCATGACGCCTTCTTGAAGCTCATTGGCCGCACGTCCCAGGGAACTGGTCGCTTCGTGCAGGCGGAACGTCATCTGACTGAACTGTTTGGACAGGCGCTTGTCGATGTGCGCTGTCTGCAACAGCGATTGTTTTAGATCGCGCATTTCGTGATGGAGCTGGGAGAACCAGGCCCTGCTGACCACGAGTTCACCGACCTGGTTCATCAGCGCGTCAATCTTGTCGGCATCGACGCGGATGCTTTGCGATCGCATGCGGCTGCTGAAATTGACGGTGTCGGCCGACGGTTGGGTGAGGTCCCCGGCACCCTCTCGGGCCGGTGGGTGGTCGGCGCACTCCGGGTTGGCGAGCTTGCCCGATTCGGATTCGACTGCGGGCGTGATCCCTTGCGGCGGCACAGGGTCAATTTTCGAAGCCGTTGGGAGATCCTTGGCCGGGGCGTCCCCCGCCTGAGGTTCCCGCTCGTCCGGGCAGTCCGGATCGTCCGACGCGAGACAGTCGGCAAGGCCGTCGTGAATCGCCGTTGGCGCAACGGGGCTGGCCTGGTCGCTGAACAGGTAGTCGGAAATGACCTCATGCGGCGTTTCCGCATGCAGGGTCATTTGCGCGATTTTGTCGCTCAAAGCATCACTGAGGGCCGAGGTCTGTGAGAGTGCAAGCACGATGTCGTCAACCGATTCGGCGCCGGTCGAATCGGACTCACGTTCGGACATGGCCGATGCCAGTTCCATGTCAAGATCGTGCAACCGCGTTACCTGGGAGAAGAGCGCGGCGACCTGCTTGACCATGGCGGCAAGCGCGCTGTGCAGCTGCCTTGGCCAGTCGGCCGCACCACCGTCGGCGTCGGCTGCCATGACGGCCTCGAGCTGGCCTTCCCAATCCTCATAGATGCGGGTCAACCGGTCATAGCCCATGTAGGTTGCGCTCGACTTGAGTGCGGCCAGCTTGGGTTTCCACTCGGCGATCGTCCGGCGACCGTCATCGCCGTCAGTCACGGCGGCGGCATCGCACTTAAACGAATCGAAGTCCGATGTAAGCTGATTGATGAAAATGTCGAAAAGTTCCGAGTCGTAATCTTCGGCATACCCGGAGGGATCTATGGCGTGCGCCGGGTCATCGTCCGATCGGGTTTGCGTGAACCCCGTTGCAACCGCTTCCTCCAGGAGCGTTTCGTCCAGATCGAGCGTCAATGTGTCCATGGCCGGGTCCGAAGATGCCGTGCCCGACCCGGGTTCATCGGAATCCACGATTTCAGGGGGCGCCATGGATACGCCCAGATCCTGACTCCGGATGTCAAACAGCTTGCAGATGCCGGCAATGCGGGAATCGGCCATGGCGATCACCGCTTCCACCGCCGGCGGCGCTCCCCGTTCCCCCAAGCCGGCCCGGGATGCGTCGACATCCCGCTTAAAGTCGGCGCACATCGTCGACAACTGATCGTAGCCCATGTAGTCGGCGGAAGTGGCCAGTCGGTCGATCAGGGCCGCGCAGGTGTCCAACACCTTTGGGATGTCAGCCCCGGTCCAGGCCGCTGCAAAGGATTGCACCAGTTCGGTCAACCCTTCCCTCAGGTTCTGAACGAATATCGAAAAGAGTTCATCGTCATTGGCTTCGTCCTGGTACGGCACAATGGAATCGGATGCCGCCGATTCCGGATCGGCGCCGGCGCCCACATCCAGAAAACGCACGATATTTCCGAGCGTTTCATCGATCGAGGTCCGTTCTTCCTGCGTGTTCACGAGGTCCTCCATCAGGCGGCCGATCACATCTCCCGACGAAATCACGACATCGATAATATCCCGGTTGACGCGCAGCCTGCCGTTCCGGATGCGATCCAAAACGCTCTCCAGATTGTGGGTCAGGCCGGCGATCTTCTCCATACCGAGATATTCAGCCGATCCTTTGATCGTGTGGACACAACGGAAAATGCCGTTGATCAATTCGGCATCGTCAGGCGACTTTTCCAGGTGAAGCAGATTGTCTTCCATCTCCTCCAGATGCTCGGTCGTCTCGGCGATAAAATCCTGAAGCAGTGAGGGGTCTTGCATGGCTTTCTCCTTCTATGCGCGCTTCCTTTGGCGTGACCATGCAATCTCCCGGATCAGATTGAGTATTTTTTCGGGATCGTGCTTGGACAGATAGCCTTTGGCGCCGATACGAATGGCGTCCTCGCTGTACCGGTCCTTTTCCAGATTCGACAAAAAAACAATGCGGGCGGACGCGTCGGTCGTGAGGATCCGTCTTGCCGCCTCGAGCCCATCCATTCCACGCATCGTGATATCCATGGTAACCAGGTCGGGAGACAGGGCCGTGTACATCTCGACAGCCTCGAGCCCGCTTTTGGCCTCTCCCAGGACATCGTGGCCGTCGGCCTGAAGGGTTTTTTTAATCATTTTCCGCATGATGGATGAATCGTCGACAACAAGGACGCGCATACCCATTTTCAGCACACCTTTCATTCTAGCGCTCCCATACCCGCAAGCGGGCATGGGGGTTAGACGGCCTGGTGGTGGCGGCACTCAACCTCGGCATTGGGCTGGTTGCCATGATAGTGCATCGCTTTCAACTTCTTGATCTCATCGACTCTTAGAATCTGATTGAAATCGAGCAACACCAGCAGGCGGTCGTCGATCTTGCAGACACCCATGATATACTGGCTCTGCAGGCCGGCAATCACGAGGTCCGGTGCCGGTTTGATGATGTCGGCGTTGATTTTCAACACCTGGGTGACGTGATCGACGATAAAGCCGGTGACCCGGTTGTCCACATTCAGGATCACAATCCACAGGCTCTCCTTGTCGAATCCCTCGGTCAGCAGGTTGAGCCGCTTGCGCAGGTCGATGACCGGAATGATGTTGCCCCGAAGATTGATGACGCCTTCGATAAAGTCCGGGGAATCCGGGATCGGTGTGATCGGGGTCGTCCGGATGATCTCTTGGACACTCAGGATGTTCACGCCGAAGAGCTCGCTGCCGATGTTGAACCCAACCAGCTGCATGGCCTTCTCCTTGGTGCCGCCCGGGGCCGCCGATGCAATGGTAGTCTCTTCCATAACGGTGCACCTCCTTAGACCGCCTTTTCAGGCCGCGTTGAGGGTTCAAAACGCTGGTTGTCGCGGGACACCTTGAACTGGTTGATCTGCTCGCCCATGGCTGTCGACAGCTTCTGGAGCGCTTCGGTGATGCCCACGACCTCGCCGGCGCCGTTCAGGGTCTGAACCGAGGCCTCGGCGGAGCGGGTGGTGATCTCGGTCAAGGTACTGGAGCGCTCGGCCTGCAGCGATGTCATCTCTTTCATGCGGTCCGACTGATTCACAACGGCGCTCATGCGCGCACCGATCTCGGAGACTTCCCGGTTGGCGCTGTCGATGGATTCGAAGATAGTGTTGGCCTTGATCGTCAGGGCCTTGAGGGCCTCTTGCGCGGCCGATCGCCGTTCCCCCTGCTGACCAGCCATATTGGCGATCTCTTCGGCCATCTGGTTGAGCACCCGCATCATTTCGTCCACACTTCGGGAACCTTCCGCCAGAACCTCGGCGGCGGCGGAGATCTCGCCGATGGCCTTCAGGTTGGTACCGCCACCCTCGGCAATCTTTTCGAGGGCCATTCGCGACTGATCGGACAGCTTGGCACCCTCGGCGACGCGCTCACCGGAGTCTTTAATCAGCTGGGTGATCTCCTTGGCAGCCTCGGACGACCGCTGGGCAAGCTTGCCGACTTCGTCGGCGACCACCGCGAACCCTTTACCGTGGGACCCGGCACGCGCCGCCTCGATGGCGGCGTTGAGGGACAATAGGTTGGTCTGCTCGGCAATCTCGGTGATCACGGTGATGATTTCGCTGATCTGATCGGAAGACTCGGATATGGCGCGCATGCCGTCAACGGTCGCCTCGACGGAGTGCTTGCCTTCCTCGACGGCCTGGAGCGCGGCGTTGGCAAACGTCATGGCTTTTGAGGTCGCCTCGTTGAGCGCCGTCATGGAGTGGTTCATGCCAGCCACGGCCTGAGTGACCGCCCGTACCTGCTGTCCCTGATTCTGAGCCGTCTGCACAACCTTGGATCCGGTTTCGCCCATGGCCTCGACGCGCTCGTTGGCGCTGCCCGCCTCTTCCACCTGGCTGGACGAAATGGTCGCGACCGACTTCATGCCGGACACCAGTTCCTCGACCGTCTTGCTCGAGCTCGTTGCCGCTTCCCGCTGTTCGTTGGATGCCGCCGCGACCTCACCCGCCGTCGCCTTCATCTGCTCCACAATCTCGCGCATCTGCTTCATCTTGGCTTCCTGTTCGGCCGCCCGCTTCTGATTTGCCGTGGCGCGCTGATACACGTCTTTGGCGTGCGTATCGACATCGCTGGCGGTCCGGGTAACGAGCACGAATGAATTTCGCAGCAGTTCGAGCATCCGGTTGAACTGACGGGCCATGACGCCGATTTCGTCGCGGCTACCGGCCGGCACTTCGATGGTCAGGTTCCGGGTTTCAGCCACCTCATTGATGGCCTTGACGATATCGACGATCGGTTTGGCGATGCCGGCCGAAACCAGCAGCCAGATCAAAACGGACAGGACCAGAGAGACCAGGATGACGGCGACCAGGACCATGACGCTTTTGTCGGCCATGGTTTGGATAGCGGTGGCGCCGCCTAAGAATTCATCTTCGTACGATCCGGCACCGATGACCCAGTCCCACGGTTCGAAATACATGATACGCGCAAATTTGGTACGGGCATGCTGGTCTCCGGCGTTTTTCCACGGGTAGCGATGCTCGGCAAATTCGCCGGGCTTGAGCACCAGCGCCTTGTTGACCATCTCCTGAATGAACAGATTGCCATCCGAGTCGGCCGCCCCCGAAATATCTTCGCCGTCCCGCTTGCCGTCCTTGGAAATAACATACTGCCCCTTGCTGTTCAGCACCCAGAGATAGCCGGTCGATCCGATCTGGATGTTCATAATGGCCTGTCTCAGGCTCTGGGCCGACTCCTGGGGAATGCCGACATAAAGGACACCGACGATGCTGCCATCCTCGGCGTAAATCGGCTCATACGCGGTCAGATACCACTTGTTGACCACGTAGGCCCTGCCGTTGAAGGTCTGCCCGCGCAGGACGGCTCCGATGACCGGATTCTCGGCGCCATCCGGATTGGTCTTGGGAATGTAGGTGCCGATGGCCCGGCTGCCGTCGGTATTGATGACATTGGTGGCGATCCGCAGCATGTCGCCGGTGGCGTTCATGCGCTGAAAAACCGTACAGGTGACCCCGGATGCCAGTTCCTGGACATGGTCGACCACGGGAACCCGGCTGCGCAATTCGCTGGTTTTTCCGAACCAGGTATTGCCCACGAGCATCTTGGGCAATTGAACCTGCGTGGCGGCCTGATTGTACTGATTGACCGCCGTCCAGTTCACATTTTCCCGGGCAAACGAGATGCCGCCCAGATTGGCGACGGTGTTTCGGGCCACATTCAGGTAGCTCCTGACCGCCTTGAGCAACACGTCGTTCTGGGTTTCGACCATGCGGTAAACACCTTCGGCAATGTGATCGAGGTCGGTGGTTGCCAGCCGGATACTCTCGGCCGTGGCGACCTTGACCGTCTTTGCATTCTGGTTGAACACAAAAGCGCCGAAGACCACGAGTGGCAATACGGTCAGAAAGCTTCCGACAATAAGCATCTTGGTTTTCAGCTTAAGGTTTCTAAACATGGTCGTAACCTCCCGGTATGAAAATTGATTGGTAATTGATTAGTTGAAAATGGCTTTATTTAAAATTGGTGCGATCTGGGCGTCCGAAGCGATGTTGTCGACCTTGCAGCGCCCAATGGCCGCCAGGGCCATCTCACGGTGCAAACAGGTGGCCGGGTTCTGGACCACCGTGACACCGCCACACCGCTTGATTTCTCCAAGTCCCTGCGAGCCATCCAGGCCGATGCCCGACAAGACGATGCCGGCGGCACGATGGCCAAACGTTTCAGCTGCCGAAAACATGAGCATGTCGATCGAACCGCGCCGCCCCGGAAAGGGGTTTGGATGCATTCTAATCGTCGTGGCCGCATCGCGTCGCGAGAGGGTCGCATACTCGTGCCCCCCGAAAAGGTAGCAGGCGCCTCCCTTGAGCGGCAACCCGTCCACCGCCCGCAGCACCGGGACGGCGCTGCAGGCGGAAAGGTATTTTCTAAACGCTTCCAAATACGGTTCGCCAGTGTGCATGGCGATCAGATAGGCAACCGGCTTGACGGGGTCCAACGCTGGAACGATGTTCAGAATCGGCCCGTATCCACCCTCCGAGGCACCGATGGCCACTGCAAATTCACAGTTGCGGGCTGCCTGGGAAGCCTGTCGGCTGGTGTCGCGCCGGGGCGGCCTGACATACCGGATCGAACCGACGCTCACTTTGGCCGCGTTTCTGACCCGGGCGATGATCTCGTCCTGTTGCGCCAGATGGTCATCCTGTCCCAGGCGCGAGGGTTTGCGCAAAAAGTCGGTGGCGCCATAGCGCAAGGCGTCGAAGGTCACCGTAGCGCCTTCATCCGTGAGGGTGCTCAACATGACCGTGGGTGTGGGAGATTTGATCATCAGGTGCTTGATGGTGCTCAGGCCGTCCATGACCGGCATGTTCACGTCAAGGGTGATGACGTCCGGCTTCAGTCTGGAAACCAGGTCCAGGGCCTGGGCACCGTTTTCGGCCTCCCCCACGACATGGATATCCGGCTCGACGGACAGGCGTCCCCGCACGGCACGTCGAATCAGCTTGGAATCGTCGACAATGACGACCCTGATCGGTTGCAGCGGTGGTTGGGGGCCTTCCAATTCCTGATTCAAGGCAAGCGGTGCGGTCATGGTCGTCATCTCTCCATAAGCGTGAAGCGATCGGCCTGCCGGCTGGCAGGACGCCGTTCATGTCCATGCGGCTTTATTGCCGCGCCTGCCACCGGGACGATGCTATACTCGTTCTGACCCAGGCCGTGGGTGTGATGCAACAAGGCCTGAAAATGAAAAGCTTCCGGGCAGGCAAGCGCGGAAGCTTTCTGTCTGGCAGTCCGGCGGTCATGGCGCATTGGCTTTAGATCCGTGACTTTGTGTCCCCGCCTTTCAGCGGGTTTACCCTGGGCAAACGCCGTCGTGTTCTGTGCCTACCGTTATCGGCACAATTGTGGGGGAGTTTAGCGGTTGGGAAAATGGCTCAAATGGGAATGATCACAATGAAGGGGCACTTCTTGAGACAGGTGCGGCATCGGGTGGGCCTGCCGTTGGCAGGGGGCGGGCCGTTAATCCGGGGTGCGGTTGAACAAGTTGGTCCGTTCCCACTGCCAGCCTTTGTCGCGCATACACTGGCGGATCAGCCGCATCTCGTCATAGATGTCATAGGTGTCGGGCTCGGTGCGAATGCCCTCTCTGACCGACCGCTCGCAGGCTTCGTGGTCCCGGGTCCATTCCCGCTCGCTTTTGGTTGGGTGCGTCGGAGAGTGCGTACACGCGAAAATCCATGCCGTCATCACGATTGACGACAGTACGATGCCGGCCATGCGTTTTTGGATTGATTTTCTCATCGCCACGGCGCCGACCACCCCTCACGGCTTTTTGAGTTCCCGGTCAATCAGTTGCGGCAACGACCCCAAATCCTTGTTGTCGATGCGTTTGCCGTTCATGAATACCGACGGTGTGCCCTTGACGCCGAGCGCTTTACCGTTTTCGATATCGTCACGAATCAGTTGTCGGCTGGATTCCAGCTGACGGTCCTGATTGAACTGATCCATGTCCAAGGCCAGCGCGGCGGCGATCTCGGTTATCTTGCTTTCGTCAAGCTCGCTGTGATGCTCCAGCAACTGGCTGTGGAACTCCCAGAATTTGCTCTGCCGGCCGGCGGCCAGGGCCGCCATGGCGCTTTGATGGGCGAACTCGTGGTTGGGCAGCGGATAATGTTTAATGACATAGTTGACCGTTTCGGGAAATTGCTCCAGCACCTGCTGGATGAACCGCTCCAGGCGGGCACAGTACGGTCACTGGTAGTCGTCGAAAACCACCAGGGTCACCTTGGCATCACGAGGACCTTTGACCGCCCGGCCCGTGGTGTCGATGGCATAGATGCGGCTGTAGCCGATGATTTTCATCTGGGCGGACCGGCTGGCAGTGAGAACCAGGCGGTCGTCACTCTGGTAGGCGATCCGGTCGAAGGCCTTGTCGACGGGAATGCGCTCCAACACCGCTTGGTTACCCACTGAATAGATCAGCACCGCCCCTGGTGTCAGAACGAAGACCAGATCCTCGTCCGGTTTAGTGGTCACGTCCAGGATGGTCGCGCCCACCTCGGTTTTGAGGATGCTGTCGATTTCAAAGGCAGCTTGTCCAGCAGCCGCGCTCAACAGAACCACAACGACGATCACCCAACTGTATTTATTGCGCATATCGATCCTTTTGGCACGATGTCTCCCTATGTCGTGCCGATTGAGATTCCAGATTGTCCATGAACGGGTGCAGGCCGTGGCGCCTTGCGACCGCCGACCGCCCCAATGAACGTCGTACAGGATATACTGAAAAGGAGACACAATGCAAGCTGTCGACATCGTGTTTCAGGGTGTCGATGTCGGCCCGGTCAATGGGCACAGACGGTTTGCCGCATGACATATTCATTGATTTCGGAATGGAACTGGGGCCACTGGTACCACTGCTCGGGATACTGGTAGATGTACTGCTCCAAAAGACGCCAACTGGTGCTGCACAGGGAAACATCTTCCGAGCCGTCGGCGATCGGGTGAATGGACAAATCATAGCCATGTTTCAGTCGTTTAATCACGCCGAAACAAATCGGCACCTTCGACCGCCGATAGAGGATATCCAAGGTGCGATCTTTGGGAATGGGGCGTCCGAACAGCACAACGACCTCATTTTTGCTGGGACGCCAATGGTGAATCTCGTCGCACAAGGTAATCAACAGCCTGCCTTCCTTGAGGGCGTTGAGTGCTTTGAAGATCACATTGGGGCTGTCCGCGTCGATCAATTCCAGGTCGACTGAGTTTGACTTTATGGCCAGCGCCTGCTTGAGCGCTTCCGACTTGAAGCGCAAAATGATGGAGGGCCGGTAGTGATTCGCTGCCAGAAACAGCGGGATGTATTCGACCGCACCGAAGTGACCGGTCACTAAAATGCAACCGGTGCCTTGCTTTTGAATCTCATCGAACCACGCTTTCCCGGAAATTCGGACGCGGGTGTTTAAAAATGTCATCATTCCGGCCAGCGACCGGTGGGCATTGACCATCTTTTCATAATAATGCTCGAAGATACCCAGGTAAGTCTTCAACAACACATAGACGAACCGGACCCTTCCAATGGTGCCGCCCAATACATAAGCCAGCGACTTGGACAGATTACGCCGCGCTTCGCCGTTGGTACCATAGAAGTAAAAACCGGCCAGGGAGAGGTATCGCCGGTAGATCGAAAAAGGCAGTATTTTGGCCAGAAAGATGTTGGTTTGATTTTGGAGAAACTGGCTCAGGTCCGTCTTGGTAGAAAGCGAACGTGGATCCATTAACTCACCCTCATAAATGCCTACGTACCGTTCAAATCAACTGTCGGAGCCGAAAAGGCCGCCAACATCAATTCAGTCCATTATGAAGTCAAGTATTTCGAAGGCAATGCTAATTGTCAGGCAACGTTCTCCAATCAGATGTGCTTGTAAGTTTATTATACCCCAACATATTGTATCAAAAAAAACAAAAATGCAATCAAGTTTTTAAAATAATGGCCGACAATAATATCATCGCGTTTTTTAACCGGCATAGCCGCAACCGTCACGACCCAACTCCCGGGGGCCGTCATCACCAGGATCCGGCTGACAATCGTGGCATTCCCATAAATACAAGCAACCGGTGGCACCCATGATCCTATCGATTGCGGTGGTTTTGGCGCTGTTGATGTTTCTGTTGCTCTTGCACGTGCACGGACATCTGGAAATTTCCCTTGTCAAATACGGCATCCTGAAAGCGATGGTGTCCCAGTCCAAGCGGGCCGACCACGCCCTGCGTCAACTGTTGCAAGGCAGAGACGACTGCAAAATCCTCAACAAAGAATTCAAAAGGGTTGAAAAGATATACATAACTGATCTAAATAGATACCTGTTCCAATTCAACGGGGCGGGCAGTGTATTCTTGCGAAGCGAAATTTTGCGCCAAGAGCACCTAACCCTCTAGTTCAAGAACAGGGCTGCCTCCTCTACCAACGGTCGTGGAGTTATCGTTCAATGGGCCTGCCGATGCCGAAGGAAATTAATTGTATTAATTTCATCGGATTGTTTTCGTTCATCGAAAAACATTATGGCAGCGGGGGCATCGATGCGGTCACAAGCGGCCTTGTCGGCAACACAACCTACCTCATTCACGATCTCAGCGATCCTTCCGGGGTCTCACCCATTCGCCGTGAACAGATCTTAGACCTGAACTGCTGGGTATCCAATGAGTTTTCCTTAAAGCTCCTCAACAATGTCCGCCGGGTCGTCCAGGCCCCGAACCCACTGCTTGAAGCCGGCAGGGGCGCGGTTCGGGAAAACCTGTCAAAAAGCGCGCTTTTCATCGGCAAGCTGTTCGGTCCGATCTTCCTCGCCAAGCAGGCCGCCAAAATCAATTCCCGATTCAACCGCACCAAACAGGTCATCCCCCACAAAATCAATCGAAAAGAACTCGCTTTCGAACTGCATTACGCTCCCAACACCGAAGTAACCAGGGATGTGTGCAATTGGAACCTGGGAATTTACACGGAGTTGATGCACGCCTCCGGGGTAAAAGGCGTTCATGCCGAAGAGGTCAAATGTGTCTCCAATGGCGACGATTGTTGTGAATTCCGCTTGAAATGGCATCAGTCAGGCCTGTTCAACCGCATCGTCAAGGGGATCAGCATCTGGCAGGTCAAGAACGAGGTGCGCGATGCCATCAAGGAATACGAGGGTTCCTTGCGGGAGCGGGACCGTCTGATCGACGAACTGGTCATTTCGGAAAAAAAATACAGATCCCTGTTTGAAAGCACGGCCACGGCCAACGCCATTATCGAACCGGACCTGACGATCTCTTTGGTCAACAGCGAATTCAACCAACTGACCGGGACACCGGCGCCGGGTGCTGAAAATCAAACAACCCTCGCATCGATCGTGCACCCCTCGGATTACGAGACGGTAGCACAATTTCTCATGGACTGTCAGCAGGCCAGTCAACACACATCGCGAAATCTCGAATTTCGCATTGTCGGCCATCGCGGCCGTAAAAAAACAGTCTTGTGTAAATTCGGCCACATGCCCAATTCCCTGAAAACCATTGCATCCATGATGGATGTCACGGAAATGAGGCGTTCGGAAAAAGAAAAGGAGAAGTTGAAAGCCAAGCTGGCCAGAGCCGAAAAAATGGAAGCCCTGGGGGTTTTGGCCGGCGGGATCGCCCATGACCTGAACAATGTGCTGTCGGGCATTGTCAGCTACCCGGAGCTGCTCTTGCTGGACCTGCCCCATGAAAGCCCGCTCAGGAAACCCATTTTGACGATCAAGGATTCGGGCATCAAAGCCGCTGCGATCGTTCAGGACCTGCTGACTTTGGCCAGAAGAGACGTGGCCACCAAGGAGGTCGTCAACCTCAATGACGTTGTCGACGACTATCTGCACTCGGCCGAATTCACCAAGATGATGACCTATCACCCTGACGTACGCCTGGAGTTCGGGTCCGCGCCGGAACTGCTGAACATCCTGGGGTCGCCATTCAACCTGTCCAAGGCCATCATGAACCTGGTTACCAATGCGGCCGAAGCCACCAAAGGCGGCGGGGAGATACGGATCGCCACCCAAAACAGCTACCTCGAGCAGACCGTGAAAGGGTACACGACCCTGCGCGAAGGGGATTATGTCCTCGTCACGATCACCGATACCGGCGTCGGTATACCCCAAAACGATCTCGAACGAATTTTCGAGCCGTTTTACAGCAAGAAAGTCATGGGGCGAAGCGGCACCGGATTGGGGATGACCGTGGTGTGGGGTACCGTGAATGACCACAAGGGGCACATTGATGTGCAAAGCGAAGTGGGTAAAGGAACCCGATTCAGTTTGTACTTTCCGGCGACTCGACAAGCGTCGCCGGAAAAACGGCAAGGCCGATCCGTGCAGGCCTTGATGGGAAATGGGGAAACGATTCTGGTCGTGGACGACGTGCAGGAGCAGCGCGACCTGGCAAGCGACATGCTGCGGCGATTGGGCTATCAGCCCCATGTGGCCGCCAGCGGTGAAGCGGCCGTTTCCTTTTTCAAAGAGAACAACCGGGCCGATCTGCTGCTGTTGGATATGATCATGCATCCCGGAATCGACGGATTTGAAACCTATCGGCAGATCCGCGAGATCAGTCCCCACCAAAAAGGAATCATCGTCAGCGGTTTCTCGGAAACGGATCGGGTCAAAAAAGCGCAGGCTTTGGGTACGGGCGCCTATATTCAAAAACCTTACTTGCTGGAACAACTCGGATCCGCGGTCAAACAGGAGTTGGCGCGATAATGGGCACGGTGCGCTGACACCGCCGACACCCATTCAGCGCCCCGGCAATGTTGAAAATCATTGAAATGTGAATCGGTTGGCGGTACAAAGCGGGCCCAGGCCTGACCCAATCAAAGCCCAAAGGAGCACAACCGATGGAAATCTACGACTACCTGGATGCCCACGCGATCTCATATGAACGCCACGATCACCCCCCGGTATTTACCTGCGAGGACGTTGACCGGCTGGTCCCGGAACTGCCGGGCCTTAAAACCAAGAACCTGTTCATCTGCGACAACAAGGGCAAGCAGCATTTTTTGGTGACCCTTCCCGACGAAAAGTCGGTGGACCTGAAATCGCTGGGCGAAGCCCTGGGTGTCAAAAAGCTCCGCTTCGCTTCGGCCAAGCGCCTGCAAACCCATCTGAAGCTCGATCCCGGTGCGGTCACGATTCTCGGGGTCATGAACGACCATAACCACCAGGTGCAAGTCGTCGTGGACCAGGCCATATGGGAGGCTCAGGCCCTACAGTGCCACCCGTTGGTCAACACCGCCACACTGGTGATCTCCCTGGACAACGTCCGCAGATTTCTCGAGGTCAGCGATCACCCCGCGACGGTCATGGATGTACCGGCCCGCGATTAGGCGTCAACGGATCTTTGCAAATGGTGGCAACCCCCCAGCAATCCGCGCTCTCAGAGTGCCGACCGGGTACCGTCGCGGTGCTCGGCATTCCCTTCGACCAATACTCGAGCTTTATGCGTGGACCAGCCAAGGCCCCGCCGATCATCCGCCGCACGCTGCACAGCGGTGCATCCACCCTTTTTGCCGAAAACGGCATCGATCTGGCCGGCCACCCGCAGATCGTCGATCTTGGCGATCTGAAGCTGCCCGACGGGGATGATGCCATCGACGCCATTCAGGCCGCCGTTTCGGCGCTGGCGGCGCGCGGGCAGCGCATTTTAGCGCTGGGCGGCGACCACGCCGTCACCTTCCCGATCGTCAAGGCCCTGGCCGATCGCCACGACGGCCTGCAAATACTGCATCTGGACGCCCATCCCGACTTGTACGACGCATTCGAGGGCAACCGCTTTTCACATGCCTGCCCGTTTGCCCGCATCATGGAGACCGGCCGGATCAGCCGCCTAGTCCAGGTCGGTATCCGCGGCATGAATACCGCCCAGCGCCGGCAGGCAGACAAATTTGGGGTCACCTGCATCGAGATGAAGGATTTCAACCCGGACCGTCGTATCGAACTGGCGGGACCGGTTTACCTCTCCGTAGACCTGGACGTGCTCGATCCGGCCCATGCGCCGGGTGTTTCCCACCACGAACCGGGCGGGATGACCACTCGTGACGTCATCCGCCTGATCCAGTCCATCCGGGCACCCGTGGTAGGCGCCGATATCGTGGAATACAACCCGGACCGGGATCCGAACGGACTGACTGCCGCCGTCGCCGCCAAACTGTTCAAGGAAATTGCCGGGACGATGCTGCAAAGCATTTAGCCCCAGCGCCGTGACCACCGGGTTCAGCCCAGCGGTATGGTGGTTGTTTTGTCTACCGGGGTGGATAAAATGATGGCCGTACGGGTCTGGCCGAAGCGGCTCAACCGGGCCACCACGACCTCCAGGTCGCCGACGCCGTCGACACGAACCTCGATCATGAACGAGGCCTCGCCGCTGACGTGATGGCAGGCCACGACCTCGGGTATATCAAGCGCTGCGGCCTTTAGCGCCGGGTAGTGGCGCGGATCGGTTGTCAGTTGGATGAAGGCGGCCACCGACCGCCCCATGGCGGCCGGGTCGATGCGGGCGTGATACCCCGTGATGATCCCGGCCTCCTCCAGCTTCTTGACGCGCTCGGCCACCGCCGGCGCCGACAACCCCACCGCCAGGCCGAGGTGGCGCAGCGGTATCCGGGCATTGGTTTGCAATGCGGCCAGGATCTTGCGGCCGATGCCATCGAGCAGCTTTTCGAAACGACGGTCCATGGTCTGATCTTCCTTGCATTGTTAGGCGAAACACCCCCATAATCGTCGCTTCGGCATGGCGGCAGCGACCCAAATGGCGTAGTCTGCGCCCTATGGAAACGACGCTGTTCGTCAAGGGGCTGTTTTTCGGGTTCTCCATTGCGGCCCCGGTGGGACCCATCGGCATTTTGTGTATTCGCCGCAGCCTGGCCGGCGGCTGGGCGGCCGGGCTGATGACCGGACTGGGCGCCGCCACCGCCGACGCGTTCTACGGCGGTGTGGCCGGCTTCGGACTCAGCACGGTCAGCAGCCTGCTGGTGGAACAGCGGGCCTGGCTCCAGCCGGCCGGCGGCCTGTTCCTCTGCTGGTTGGGAATCCGCACCATGGCATCCGCGTCCACTCAAAAGGCGGTGTCGGAGACCACCGGTGCCACCGCGGCGGGATATCTCTCAGCCCTGCTGCTCACCCTGACCAACCCCATGACCATCCTCTCTTTCGCCGCGGTGTTCGCCGGAATGGGGCTCGGCAGCGTCGCGGCCGGCCGCATGGCCGCCCTCTGGCTGGTGAGCGGCGTTTTCTGCGGCTCCATGGCCTGGTGGATCGTGCTCACATCGATCACCAGCCGGTTCAATCACCGCATGAATGCAAGCGCCATGCGCTGGGTCGACCGCTGCTCGGGGATGGTCCTCACCGGCTTCGGGTTGACGGCGATCGCGTCGTTGCCCATGGTCTGAGCGTGCCGCAGATATCGGACTGCTTGTAAATCCGCCAATCTTAGGCCTTAAACCGGCAACCCGGCTAAAAAGCGCCGGCAAAGATCGCCCGATACCCGATGATCGTACACCATGCCGTCGGGTGCGGCCCCTCGAATGCCGCCGTCCTGCAAAAATGCAGCCAGCAGCTGCATCCCGACCCACTGCCGATCCGCGCCAGGGTCCAGATACCCGGCGACCGGAGCCGGGCGGGGAAGCGGCCGGCCAGCGGCTTCCAGGGATTTGATGAAGTTGAGCATCCGCCCCAAACGCAGCAGGGTGACGGCATCGGTACGTGAGGTCCTCTGGTCGATGGGCAGCGCCGTGGCACGCAGCCGGGCCGGCCGTGAGGGCAGCAACCCCAATATCCGGCAGCGGGTGTAATCCGCACTGCCCGGTGCCGGGTAAAACACGGAGACGCCGGCCAGGGCCCGGCGGCGGGCCAGAAACAGCAGATCGTCAACCGATGAACGCGGATCCTGGTCCGGGGCGCCGACGATGATGTACCCCACGGCCGACAGGCCCTCGTTCCAGGCGCAGTCCAGGGCCCTGTCAAAGGCATCGCGCACATCGGGTCGATTGAAGCGCTTCAATTGCCCGGCGTCCGCACTTCCCAAAGAGAGGTTCACGGTGGCGAATCCGGCGCGCCGCATGGTCCGCACCACCGCCGGGCTCAGCGTGGGCGGGAACAAGCCGTTCATGGCCCGCAGTTCGGGTTTCGATTCGCCGAAAATGGTGCCGATGCCCTCCAGCAGTTCTATAAACCAGCGGCGATCCAGGCTCAGATTCTCATCCTCAAAGTCGATAAACCCCACCGTGCGCCCTGCCGACACCTCGCGAATCTCTGCCAGCACGGCCGCCACGGAACGCTTTCGAAACCCCAGCCACGACCCGGCGCCAGTGGCGCAGTAACTGCACGACAGCGGACATCCCCGGCCGGCGACGACCACGAGGCTCTCCTTTCCGAAGCGCCGGTAGAACTTGCGCCGGATCAGCGGATAGGCGGGTATGGGAAGCGCATCCAGGTCCCGGCAGACAGCCGGCGCGTTGACATGCAGGGCGCCATCGCGACGGCGAAAGACGATACCGGGCACCGTCTCGAGGTCAGCGCCGTACCTCAGTGCCGTAGCCAGGGCCGGCAGGCAGACCTCGCCCTCTCCGCGCAGCACCAGATCGACAGCCCGCTCCACCATCACCGCTTCCGGCAGGACCGTGGGGTGGTGGCCGCCCAGGACCACCACGGCATCCGGCAGGCTGGCCTTGACCACCCTTGCCACGGCAAGGGCCATGTCACTGTAAGCCGTGAACAGGGAGGCGATGCCAACGATGAACGCACCGGATGCCCTGGCCTGATTGGCGATGTGTTCGAGGCTGTAGCCGTAATGACGGAAATGATGAAACAGGCCAAAGGGGCTGCGGTCGGCGCGGCCATAGTAGGCCGAAAGGCCATCCATCTCGGCCGGCGCGCTGACCACGCGTGACTTGGTCGTGGCCAGGGCATCCAGGATGGCCACCGAAAAACCGGCCTGTCCTACCGCGGCGGCGATCGATGCCAGCCCATAGGGCATGGTTCGCTTGGCGGTGAGGTAGTAGTCCGCGATGGGCGGCTGGATCAACAGGATGTCGACCATTACCCCATCTGGGAAATGGTGCCGAAGGTTCGGATTTCGGCCGGCAGGTCGCCGACATCGATGACGTTCTCCACACCCATAGCCGAGGCCCGCTCGATCACGTTCTGCAGCTGGATCAAGTTGCCGGGCCAGTGATAATGCAGCAAAATGTCCATCGCCGCCGGCGTGATTCCGTAAATCCGTGTCTTGGCCGAGGGGTCACTGTGGTTGTATAAAAAGTGGTTGATCAGCAGCGGGATGTCCTCCTTGCGCTCCCGCAGCGGCGGCAGTTTGATGAAGGTGGCGTCGAAAAGCGCCACCAGATCCTTTTTCAAGGCCCCGCTAGCGATGACGTCATCCAAATCGCCGGAGGTGCCGGCAATCAGGCGGGGCGGCTGCCGCTCCTCACGCACCCGGCTGGTCAGCAGCGCCAGCAGGCGTTCCCGCAGGGGGGGCGACAGCGAGGCGATCTCGTCCAGGTAGAGCGTGCCGCCCTTGACAGCGGCCAAAACGTCCGTCATGTGGGCGACGATCTCGTCGGCGGTCTGGGCCTCCTTGCCGAAACCGCCGCAGTTCACCCGTATGAAGGGCAAGCCGCTGCGATCGCTGTTGGCATGGATGGTCCGCGCCGAGAGTTCCTTGCCCGAGCCGCTCTCTCCTTGAATCAACACGACCGGGCTGTCGATGCCGATCGTATCCATGATCTCGTAGATCTCGCGCATTTTGGGGCACAGGCCGACCATATTGCCATACTGGTGGCGGTCGCGGGCAATTTTGCGGATCAGCTGGGCCTTGTCGGCGATCTTTCGCTCTTCGACGATGCGATCGATGATCAGCTTGAGGTGGTCCAGTTTAAACGGTTTTTGCAGATAATCGTAGCTGCCGAATTTCATGGCCTGAATAGCCGACTCCATGGACCCGTACCCGGTGACGATGATCACTTCGGTGTGGGGCCGGTGTTTCTTGATGGTCACCAAAAGCTCGAGGCCATTGAAATCGGGCATTTTGTAGTCGGTGAACACGATGTCGATGGGCTGCTCCTTGACGACCCGGACGGCATCCAGGCCATTGTCCACGGTCACCACGTCATAGCCCTTGATCTTCAGGTAGCGTGCGACCATGGCCAGGATGTCGCGGTCGTCGTCTACAAACAGGATGCGGGTCTCGGTCATTGAATTCTCCCTGATCCGGCGGAGATGCGTTCGTTGCGTTCAATTAGAGGTACTGATTGTGCGGAACCGCGCTTAACGTCCAGGCAGGCGTTTTCGAGGAAATTGACACGATCAGCGATATGTTGCACGCACCACGCAGACATCTCGCTCATATATAATAAAACCGTTGTGAAAGATCAACCACGGGTAGCCTTGCAATTCGGGCACATGGCTTTACAACTATCCGTTTCGGTGTTAGATTTAAACGTTTTTGAAAAGATCGACTGTCTCCCAACCGCTTTTTCAAGCATCAAATTCGGGGAACTACCATGGAATACATCAAAATTAAATTTGGAAGCGATTTTGATTCCACCGGCCAGAGTCTGGGTCGAACCATGCAGGAGATCTTCCGGCCGCGGCCCGCCAATCCAATGTTTTCGTCCCGCGAGTGTATGTGGACACCGCAAATGGACATCTTCGAGACCACGGAAGAGATTATGATCTGGGCCGAGATTTCAGGCGTGGAGAAAGACGACCTTGACCTGCAAATCAACTCCCGGGCGGTCAAGATCTCCGGAATCCGCAAGGAGATGCCCCGCCTGCCCAACGGGACCTTTCGGTTGGCCGAAATCCAGTATGGCCGGTTCGAGCGCATTCTCTACCTGCCCTCTCCGGTGGACATCGAGGTGGTGTCGTCGACCTGTGCCAATGGGCTGCTGAAAATCAGGATCGCCAAACTCAAACTGGACAAAACGCACAAGATCCCCATCAGCGACGAATAGCGACTTTTCCAGCAGCTTAGGGGCAACCCCCTTACGGATCTGCCGGATAGCCCCCTGAAGGAGGGTGTCATGCAAGACAAACAGCCGTCAATGGACTACAGTACCGACAAAATACCCAACGTGCTACCCATCCTGCCCCTTTTCGATGCCGCCCTGTTTCCCAAAATGGTATTGCCGTTGGTGGTGATGAAAGGCGAATCGGTGCGTCTGGTCGACGAAGCCATGGGCAAGGACCGCATGATCGGGCTCCTGGTGGCTCAAAAAAAGGAGAACGTGAAGCCGGACCCCGACAGCGGCGACCTGGCCACAGTGGGCACCGCCGCCCTGATCCTGAAGATGGCCAAGACCGAAGATGACCGGGTGCAGCTGCTGGTGCAGGGTTTGAGCCGCTTCCGTGTCAAGGCCTTCCAGAAGGGCAAGCCCTACCTGGTTGCCGAAGTGGCGCATTTCACGGACATCGACCACACCGGCAACGAAACCGAGGCGTTGATGGCCAATGTGATCAAACAGTTCAGCCGCATCGTGCAGCTCTCTCCGGGCCTGCCCCAGGAGATGGGTTCGATGGCCTCGTCCATCAAAGAGCCCGGCACGCTGGCGGATATGGTCGCCTCCACGATCAACTCCGCTCCCGAAGAAAAGCAGAAAATACTGGAAATACAGGACTCCACCAAACGCCTCAAGGCCGTCACCAAGCTGGTCCACCATCAGCTGGAGATCCTGGAACTGGGCAACAAGATTCAGTCCCAGGTCAAAGGGGACATGGACAAACGCCAGCGCGAGTATTACCTGCGCCAGCAACTCAAGGCGATCAAGGAGGAGTTGGGAGAAACCGACGAGGCCTCGGTCGAGCTGGATGAGTACCGTGCCAAGATCCAGGAGAAAAAACTCCCCGAAGATGCCGTGAAAGAGGCCGAACGGGAGTTGGACCGGCTGTCGCGCATGCACCCCTCCTCGGCCGAATACACGGTCGCCATGACCTATCTGGACTGGCTCACGGAGCTGCCGTGGCACGACAGCACTGCGGACAATCTGGATATCAAGAAAGCGCGCAAGGTGCTGGACGAGGACCATTTCGGCCTGGAAAAAGCCAAGCGCCGCATCATCGAATACCTGGCCGTCAGGAAGCTCAAGCCGGACTCCAAGGGCCCGATCCTGTGCTTCGCCGGCCCCCCGGGCACCGGCAAGACCTCTTTGGGCAACTCCATCGCCAAGGCCCTGGGGCGCAAATTTCACCGCATCTCCCTGGGCGGGGTTCGGGACGAAGCCGAGATCCGCGGCCACCGCCGCACCTACGTGGGCGCCCTGCCCGGCCGCATCATCCAGGGACTGCGGCGGGCCGGCTCCAACAACCCCGTTTTCATGCTCGACGAAATCGACAAGGTCGGGTCCGACTTCAGAGGCGACCCCTCCTCGGCCCTGCTGGAAGTGTTGGACCCGGAGCAGAACTTCTCCTTTTCCGACCACTACCTGGACGTTCCTTTCGACCTGTCCAAGGTCATGTTCATCACCACGGCCAACGTGCTGGACACGATTCCGTCGGCCCTGCGCGACCGCATGGAGGTGCTCCAACTGCTGGGGTACACGGAAGACGAGAAGGTCAAGATCGCCTCGCGCTACCTGATCCCGCGCCAGCGCGACGCCCACGGCCTCAAGGCCAGCCAGATCAACATCACCGCCGGTGCGGTGCGCCGCATCATCTCCGGTTACACCCGCGAGGCCGGCCTGCGCAACCTGGAGCGGGAAATCGCCACCATCTGCCGCGGCGTGGCCGCCGGCATCGCCGAGGACAAAATCAAGAAAGCCACCATCAAGGTGGACGATGTGCCCGAGTACCTGGGGCCGATCAAGCTTCAGGCCGAGGCCAAGGCCCGCATGACCACCCCCGGTGTGGCCATGGGCCTGGCCTGGACGCCCACCGGCGGCGACTTGCTGTTCATCGAGGCCACGGCCATGAAGGGTAAGAAAGGGCTGACGCTCACCGGCCAGCTGGGGGATGTCATGAAAGAGTCCGCCACGGCGGCCCTGAGCTTCATTCGCGCCAATGCCAAGAAACTGGGCGTGGGCGAGGATTTCTTCGACAACCACGACATTCACATTCACGTGCCGGCCGGCGCCATTCCCAAAGATGGCCCGTCAGCCGGCGTGACCATGCTCACGGCCCTGGTCTCCCTGCTCAAGGGCAAGGCCATCCGCAAGGACCTGGCCATGACCGGCGAAATTACGCTGCGGGGCCAGGTGCTTCCTGTGGGCGGCATCAAGGAGAAGATCTTGGCGGCTCACCGCGCCGGGATAAAAACCATTCTCCTGCCCAAATGGAACGAAAAGGACCTGGTGGACATTCCCCAGAAAGTCCGTAACGACATCCAGTTTCATTTCATGGAGAAAATGATCGATGTGCTTGATATTGCAATAAAAACCTGATTCAGGGCCCGACCGTGCGGTTGCCGGCCAAAGGGGCATCCGCGCAAACCAAACCGGCCCCCCTTTTCAAAATCGGGTGTCGCGAACCGAACGACGACAGGAGGCGCGGATCTTTGAAGGGTAAACTGACGGCAGCGCTAAAATTGAACCGGGGATGCCTGCGCCGGCTGGCCGCGGCAGTGGCCGGGGGCGCCACGGCCGTGCTCTTGGTGCAGGCCTGCGCCCTGAAATCGACCCCGACGCCGTCCCCCCCCGCCGGCCATCCCAAACCCTACAACGTGAACGGCACCTGGTACCAACCCATCCCCCACGCCCACGGATTTTCCGAAAAGGGCATCGCCTCCTGGTACGGGAAGAAGTTTCATGGCCGCAAGACCGCCAACGGGGAAATCTACGACATGTATGCCATGACCGCCGCCCATAAAACCCTGCCCCTGGGCACCTGGGTCAGTGTCCGAAAACTTGACACCGGCAAACAGGTCGTCGTGCGCGTCAACGACCGCGGCCCCTTCATCCAGGGCCGCGTCATCGACCTCTCCTTTACCGCGGCCGAAAGCCTGGACATCGTGGGCCCCGGCACGGCTCAGGTAGAAGTGGTCGCCCTGGGCCAGCGCCGCCACACCGCCTCGGGCGATGCCTTTGTCCCCGTGGACTACTACAACGGTGCCTTTACGTTTCAGGTCGGGGCCTTTTCCAGCCGCGTCAACGCCGAAAAATTACGGGCCGAACTGGAACGCACCTTCACGAACGCCCACATCGAGCCCTACGACCGGGGCGACACCATCTTCTACCGGGTTCGCGTGGGGCGCTGCAGCGACCTCGAATCCGCCGAAGCGTATGGTCGGAAGCTGGCCGCCAATGGGTACCCGGGCGCCTTCCTCGTGGCGGAGTAGCGGTTTCGTGGCCGCCGGCAATACGGTTTTTCTCGACCGCGACGGTGTCATCAATGCGGACTCCCCCGATTACATCAAGCGCTGGGCCGAGTTTCACTTCATCCCCGGCAGCCTCGACGCCATTGCCCGGCTGACGAAAGCGGGCTTGAATGTCGTCATCATCACCAATCAGTCGGCCGTTCATCGCAACCTGCTCGCCCTTGAGGAACTGGAATCGATTCACCGCCATCTGAAGCAGGCTGTCCGGGACAGCGGCGGCCGGATCGCGGACATCTTCTTTTGCCCCCATCGTCCCGAGGAGGGCTGCGTGTGCCGCAAACCCAAGCCGGGCATGATTCTGGCCGCGCGGCAACGACACGGCATTGCCCTGGCCGGCAGCGTCATGGTGGGCGACAGCGCCACGGATATTCTGGCGGGCAAGGCGGCCGGATGCGGCCGAACCGTTCTCGTGGAAACCGGCAACGGTCGGGCCGCCGCCCGATCCCTGGCGGCGGCCGACGCCTGCCCCGATCATATCGCCGTCGACCTGGATCATGCCGCAAACTGGATTCTGGCAGACCACCCAAGGGCTTGATGCCAAAACCGCCGCCCACCGCCCCGGAACTTTTTCTGACCGGACGCATCGATCACGTCACCTACCACAACGGCGACAACCACTTCACCATCGCCCGGTTTCGCACCGATGAAAACCGACGCCGCATCACCATAAAAGGCACCATGCCCGATCCCAAGGTGGGCGAATCCCTCGAGATTGGCGGCCGGTGGGAAACGCACGCCCGCTATGGACAGCAATTCAGGTTCACGACCTTCAGCGTGCGCCTGCCGGCCACGGTGGATGGCATTCGCGGCTACCTCGCCTCGGGAGTCATCAACGGGGTGGGCCCCAAACTGGTCGAGCGGATCATCGCCTGTTTCGCGGCCGAGACCCTGGCGGTCATCGAAGAAGACCCGGCGCGCCTCACCGAGGTGGCCGGGATCGGCGTCAAAACGGCCCAGCGCATCGCCGATGCCTGGCGGCAGCACCATGCCGCCAGGCGGCTGGTACGTTTTCTAGAGGAAAACGGCGTGGACACCGCCCACACGGCGCGCCTGCTGCGCGAGTATGGCCCCGATGCCATCGAACTGTTGCGCAGCGACCCCTACCAGGTGGCCAACGATATCCCCCGCGTCGGATTTGCCATCGCCGACGCCATCGTGCGCCATGCTGACACACCGGTGGATGAAATGGATCGGGCCAAGGCCTGCCTGCGGCACCTCTTCGAAATGGCCGTGGATCAGGGCCACACCTTCATCGAACGGGTGCAGCTACTCAAGCAGTGCCGTGAGCATTTTGAGGTCTTGCCCGATACTGGCAGCGCCGCACTGGAGCACCTTGTCGAGGCCGGCGACCTGGTGATCGCCGCCGATGGTCGCCGGCCCGATGCGGACCTGGTGTTCCCCAAGGCGCTGCACCGGGCCGACACCACGATCGCCCGGCGCATCGAGGCCATGCAGCTGATTGCCCCGGCCATGGCGCCGCCCGACCGTCGCCGGTTGACCGATGAAGTGCTCAAAAAGCTGGCCATCCGCCTCTCCTCAGAGCAGGAAAAGGTCCTGGTGCAACTCATCGGTCACAAAGTCGCGGTGGTTACCGGCGGTCCCGGCACCGGCAAAACCACCTTGATCCGTGCCATCACGGCGGCCATGGCCTGGCTGGGTCGCACCGTGCTGCTGGCGGCCCCGACCGGCCGGGCCGCCCAGCGGTTGGCCCAGGTGACCGATCGGCCGGCCGCCACGCTTCACCGCATGTTGGGATACAACCTGGCCGACGGCCGCGCAGAGCGAACCGAAGACGACCCCCTGGCGGCCGATGTGGTCATCGTCGATGAGGCCTCCATGGTCGACACGCTGCTCATGGCCGACCTGATGCGGGCCGTGCCGGTCACCAGCCATCTCATCCTGGTGGGCGACGCCTACCAGTTGCCGTCGGTGGGGCCGGGAAATGTACTGGCCGATCTAATCCGCTCCGAAAAGATCGGCACGTTCGAGCTGACGGAAATTTTTCGCCAGGAAGCGCAGGGACCCATCGTCATCAACGCCCATCGGATCCGCAACGGCCTGCCACCGGAGATCACCCCTCCCGACGATTCGCAAGGACGGTCCGACTGCTACTTCGTGCAGCAGGTCGATCCCCAGAAGGTGGTCGCCGCCGTGGTCAGGCTCTGCCAGCACGAAATCCCACGGCACTTTGGTCTCGACCCGGTCGGCGACATTCAGGTGCTCACCCCCATGCACCGCGGCGTCGTGGGTACGCTCAACCTGAACCGGGTGCTTCAAGAGGCCCTGAATCCGGCCGGCGAACAGGCCGCGGCCGCCGGCGGCCGCTTCAAGGTGGGCGACAAGGTGATGCACCTGCGCAACAACTACCGCAAGGAGGTGTTCAACGGGGAGATCGGCATCGTGACGGGTATTGATACAGAAAACGAGCGTGTCGACGTGGACTACGCGGGGCGCACGGTCGCCTATGACCTCGTTGAGCTGGACGAGTTGAGCCTGGCCTACGCCATCTCCGTGCACAAATCCCAGGGATCGGAATATCCGGCGGTGGTCATCCCATTGCTCACCGAGCACTACATCATGCTGCAGCGCAACCTGCTTTACACTGCCTTTACCCGCGGGAAACAGCTGGTGGTCATCGTGGGCAGTGCCAAGGCATTGGAGGTGGCCTTTCGCAACGATCGCCCGCGGCAGCGGCGCTCCATCCTGGCCCAGCGGCTCAATCCCACGCTGGGATGGAGATCGCCGACAGGCGTCCAGGCAGTGGTCGAACACGACCCGGCCCGCTGACGCGGGGGCGCTGGCGGTTCTAAAAGCGGGGACGTTTTTAAACCGCCCGGCCTATGAGGTGTCCGGTTCGGAGGAATCCCGAGGAATGGGAAGCTTGAAAAACCGGATGCCTTCGGCCTTGAGGGTCGCTTCCTCCGTGGACGTGCTGACACCGCGGATGTTACGGGGTTCGGCGGCACCGTAATGCATTTTAAGCGCCTCTTGGGCAAAGTCGGCCCCCACATCGTCGAAGTGGTTTTCCACGTAGTCGACGATCTGCTTTCCCAGGGCCGCCGGATCCATTTTGGCACGGGACGTTCCGGGGAGTACCGCCGATGTGCCCTTGATGGCAAAGGTCGAAGGCATTTTATAGATTGTCGTGTCGTCACAGACCGGGCAGGCGATCACCCCCTGCTCGTTTTGACGATCAAAATCCGCGCTGTCTTCAAACCAGCCTTCAAATCGGTGGCCCTTGTCACATCGCAGATCATAAGCAATCATAAAGCGTTCACCTGTCTGTTTCCGTTACATTTTTTGGGTTACCACACGGGTTGCCGTTTTGAAAGAAATTATTGACAGATGCTTGTTTTTCAACTCAAAATGGCGCTGTTTTTTGTTAACCCCCAATTCCAATGGAGTGTGAACCGACCATGAAAAACCTGAACGCATGGTTGTGGATGGTTGCCATCGGCGCATTGATCATGCCGGCCGCAGGTGCCGCCGAAACTTTCTACGTTTCCGAAAATTATGAAATCACCATGAGAACCGGTCCGGCCACAGACCGCAAGATCATTTCACTGATCGAAAGCGGAACCGCGCTGACCATGGTGGAGAAAGGCCAGGATTGGTCCAAGGTGCGCATCCCCAACGGCCGCGTGGGGTGGGTTCTCAACCGCTATATCACCACCAATGAACCCTGCGCCATGGTACTGGATCGGGTCCGGCAGGACTACGATGTCCTGTCCGCTGAATTCGCGGACTTGAAAGCCCGGTTCGACACCCTCAAATCGCAAAAGAAAGTCGTCGATGCCGACTTGTCCCAGAGCCAACAAGACCGCAACAAGCTCAACAGCGCTTACGAAACCTTGAAAAAGGAATCGGCCGAGTTTTTGAAGTTGAAAAAGCGCCATGAACAGGTGGCCGCCGACCTGGAAAAGGAGCGCACCCGCAGTGCCAAGCTGGACGAGGAGAACATGCAGATGAGACGCGGCAACATCATCCAATGGGTGCTCACCGGCGGCGGCATCATGCTGGTCGGTTTTTTCATCGGGATTTTCAGTTCCAGCCGACGCAAATCCCGCCCCCTGTACTGATGGACAGCCGCACTGATTTTTTAATTATCGGCAGTGGCGTGGCCGGGTTGATGGTCGCCCTCAAGGTTGCCGAACGGGGGACGGTCGCCATCGTCACCAAAAAAGAGGCCATGGAGAGCAACACCAACCTGGCCCAGGGGGGCATCGCCTCCGTTTTCGACACCCGGGACTCGTTCGACCTGCATATCCAGGACACCCTTACAGCCGGCGACGGGCTGTGCCAGACCGAGGTGGTCCGGCGCGTGGTCACCGACGGCCCCGAACGCATCCGGGAATTGATGGAAATCGGCGTCAATTTCAATGTCGATGCCAACAAAAGCGCGGACGCGCAGGGCCGGGTATTCGATCTGGGCCGCGAAGGCGGCCACTCCCAGAACCGGATCGTGCATGCCCACGACATGACCGGACGTGAAGTCGAGCGCGTGCTCCTGGAGCGCGCCCGCCAGCATCGCAACATCCACTTTTTCGAAAACCACATCGCCATCGACCTGATCACCTTCTCCACGCGCATCAACCGCGGGCTGGTGACCACCACGCATGAAGACTACTGCTGCGGGGCCTACGTGCTCGACCGCCAGTCGCGCCGGGTCATGACCTTCGGCGCCGGCATCACGCTGCTGGCCACGGGCGGTGCCGGCAAGGTCTATCTGTACACCAGCAACCCGGATATCGCCACCGGCGACGGCATCGCCATGGGCTATCGGGCCGGTGCCACCGTCGCCAATCTCGAGTTCGTTCAGTTTCACCCGACCTGCCTGTACCATCACGCCGCCAAGAACTTTTTGATCTCGGAAGCGGTGCGCGGCGAAGGCGGGCGGCTCATCGACGCCAACGGCGTTGCCTTCATGTCCCGCTACAGCCCTCAGAAGGACCTGGCCTGCCGGGATGTGGTGGCCCGCGCCATCGACACGGAGCTCAAACGCTCCGGCCAGGACAGCGTCTTTCTCGACATCTCTCATCAACCGGCCCAACGGATCCTCGACCGCTTTCCGAACCTTTACGAAAAATGCCGCTCTTTCGGCATCGACATGACCAAAACCCCCATCCCCGTGGTGCCGGCCGCGCACTACCTGTGCGGCGGCGTGGTCACCGACGGGTTCGGACGCACGGACATCGACCGGCTTTACGCCGTCGGCGAAACCGCCTGCACCGGTCTGCACGGCGCCAACCGCCTGGCCAGCAACTCCCTACTCGAGGCACTGGTCTACGCCGACGCCGCCGCCCGCCAAGCCGCGCGCGACCTGGCCGAGATCGGCAAGCAGACCCCCTTCAGCCTACCTGACTGGGACGAGGTGGGCGCCACCGACAGCGACGAGCAGATCATGGTGGCCCACAACTGGGATGAGATCCGCCGGCTCATGTGGAACTACGTGGGCATCGTGCGCTCGGACAAGCGCCTGGCCCGCGCCCGGCGCCGCATCGACACCATCCAGAGCGAGATCCGCGAGTACTACTGGAACTTCAAGGTCTCGCCGGATCTGATCGAGCTGCGCAACATCGCCACCGTAGCGGAGCTGATTATCATGTGCGCCGCCCACCGCAAGGAGAGCCGCGGGTTGCACTACAACATCGGCTATCCCGAAAAAGACGATTCCCGCTGGCGCCGGGACACGGTCATCCGGCGGCAAATCGTAGGGTGACGAACAGACGGCGCAACGGTCGCCACAAAAAGGTGAAAACAGTACCGCCCATGAACAGAGAACAGATCGAAAGCAAGGACCGGCAGCTCCTCGAAAAGGTCAGAGCGACGGTTAAGCACAACGCACAGAAACCAATCCAGAGCGCATCGTTGGGAAAAACAGTCAAACCCTGGCTGCCGGTTCTATTCATCGGGCTGATTGTCACCAGTCTGTGGGCGTTCAGACAGCGGTCGGCAACGACCGTATCGTCAACGCCCGCCCCCGCCTCCCACAACGCCGCCCAGGCGGACATGAAGCCTGTTGACGATCGGTCCGGCGCGCAGCCGAGCGCCGTCGATGCCAAAACCCACCGGCCGGCCAGCGACCCCTCGGCCAGCCGGCCGGCCCCGGTGGCATCGCAAGCGGTCCCGGCCCTTCAGGCAGCGGTGGCGCTGGCCCCCGCACCGGCGCCGCCGGAGGCGATCCGGCAACCGGCACAGCCGCAACAATCCATGACGGCAGCCGTGCCGAAACCGATCGCGCCGGCCGCGCCGTCATCCACGGTCAAGATCGCCGAAATACGCTCGTGCCGCGGCGTCGACCAGCGGCAATGCGTCTCACCAACGACCACCTTCTCGTTGCAGGAGACGCCGACACCCGTGGTGTGGATGAACGTTCTCTCCGACCGGCAGCCCTTTACCCTAACCCACACCTACTATCTCAACGGCCGCGAGTATTGTGAGGTTCCCCTCGAGATACGTTATCCCCGCACGCGGACATGGAGCAACGTCACCTTGGAACACCCGTATCAGACCGGTCAATGGCGTGTGGAGGTGATCGACGCCGAGGGCGGGAAACTGAGCCAGATCGAATTTAGGGTCGACCCTTGACGGATATGGATCTTGCGCCCCCACCCGCTCCCAAGCGAGACGTCTCATCGGAGTGGCTGCGGGCCCTGGTGGATTCGGCCCTGGATGGCGTGGTCACCATGGACGAACAGGGCCGCATCATCGCCTTCAATCCCGCCGCGGAAATCATCTTTGGCTATCGCAGCGATCAGGTGATCGGTCACACGGTCGTCAACACCCTGATCCCTAAAAACGCCCGCTGTGACAACGACCGCCGCCTGGCCCGGTTTTTGGCCACCGGCCAGGGGGAATTGATCGGGCGGCGGGTAGAAATCACCGCCATGCGGGCCGACGGCAGCACCTTTCCGGCCGAAATCGGCATCATATCGGTCACACCCGAAAAGGCCCGGGTGTTCATCGCCTATATCCGTGACATAACCAAGCAGAAGCAGGCTGAAGCGGAGCAGCGGCAGCACGCCCTCAAAATCAAGAAGACCCTGGTGCAGACCATTTTGGCCATATCGCGGACCGTCGAAATCCGCGACCCCTACACAGCCGGTCACCAGTCCCGGGTGGCCCATCTGGCGGCCACCATGGCCCAGGCCTTGAACCTCGATGGAGATCGCGTCGAAGGGGTTTTCCTGGGTGCGCTGATTCATGACATCGGCAAGATCGCGGTTCCGGCCCAAATCCTCTCCCGGCCGGGTGAACTCATGGATGTAGACAAGCGTTATCTTCAGCTCCACTGCCAGAAAGGCTACGAGATTCTGGAACCGGTCGACTTTCCCTGGCCGGTAGCCGAAGTCGCCTTTCAACACCATGAGCACATGGATGGATCGGGCTATCCGCAGGGCTTGCGGGGCGAGGAGATCCTGCTGGAGGCGCGCATTGTTTGCGTCGCCGATGTGGTCGAATCCCTGACCGCCCATCGCCCCTACCGCCCGGCCTACCCCCTGCACGAGGCCCTCAAACAGATTACCGACAAAACGGGCAAATGGTACGACAGCCGCATCGTGTCCGTATGCACCGACATGTTCAAAAATGGTTATCAGATCGATGCCATCGACATGGACGAACTGGAGTGGCTGTCGTCGTCATAGGCCCGCTGAATCGTCCCCATGCCCTGGTGCGGTTGCATTGAACGGACAGCGCCGTAGAGACGACCGATGCCAAAGCACCTGAAAGGAAAAGCCGTGCGTGCCCTATCGTTATCAAAAGGCCCTCAACCCGCCGGCACGGTTCGGCCAACCGCCGGGAGGCGCCGGCAGACACAGGCGCTTTCGGCCGGGGGCCGCCGTCGCCGCAGATCATTCAGGCTGCCGTTGGCGGTCTTTGTGTCATCGCTGATCGCAATCGTGGCCGTGGCCGCACCACCGGGTCCTGGCAGCGGCCAGCCCCCGCTGGTGTCGGTAGCCCCGGTTGCCATGACAGACGTCAATCCGCCAGCCGAATACATCGGGCACATCGAGGCGATTCAGGCCGTCGACCTGAGGGCGCGGGTCGACGGTTTTCTGGAAGCAGTAAATTTCAGGGAGGGCGACCTGGTCGCGGCCGGGACATCACTCTATGCAATCGAGCAGGCGCCCTACCGGGCCAAGGTGGCGGTCGACAAAGCCCAACTGGCTCACGCCGAGGCTGAATTGACCCGTGCCAGCCAGCAATTGCAGCGCCTTCGATCGGCCCTCACGGCAAGCATCCCCGCCATGGACCTTGATGAAGCCGCTGCCGCCCAGCTTCGTGCCGAGGCACAGGTGGCAATCGAACAGGCGACCCTGGACCGCTCCCTGCTCGATCTGGAATACACCACCATTACGGCACCCATCAGCGGCCGCATCGGGCGCACCGCTTACACCCGCGGCAACGTGGTCGGGCCGGCATCCAATCCGTTGGCACGGATCGTTCAGGTTGACCCGGTCCGTGTGGTCTACTCGCTGAGCGACAACGATCCGGTCGCTATCCAGATGGCCATGAACGCGGCGGCCGACGACCAGCAGGACCCGGCCCTGATCCCCCGCATCCGTCTGGCCAACGGCACCCTTGTCGACACACCGGGCCGAATCGATTTTGTCGACAACGCGATGGATGCCGCCACCGGCACCATTGCCATACGGGCCCAATTCGACAATCCCGGCGGGCTGCTGATCCCGGGCCAGTACGTCACCGTCCTGGTCACGCTGGCCCAGCCCAAGCTGCTTCCGGTAATCCCCCAGGCGGCTGTCCTGGTCAACCAGCAGGGCAGCTACGTGCTGGTGGTCGACAGTGAGAACATCGCCCGCGCCCGTCCCATCGTCCTCGGCCCGGCACTCGGATCCAGGTGGGCGGTGGCGTCGGGGCTGAAAGCGGATGAACGGGTGATCGTGGAGGGGCTTCAGAAGGTCAAACCGGATGCGCCGGTCCAGATCGGTCCCGGGCCGGCGCAGGAGCGTTAGGCGATGATTTCGCGGATTTTCATCAACCGGCCCCGCCTGGCCTCGGTCGTATCGATCTTCATTACCCTGGCCGGGCTGATTGCGCTGCTGAACATTCCGGTGGCCCAGTACCCGCAAATCACCCCACCGGAGATCCGGGTCACGGCCACCTATCCGGGTGCCAGCGCCGAAGTCCTGGCCGACACCGTGGCCGCCCCCATCGAAAAGGAGGTCAATGGCGTTGAAAACATGCTCTATATGTCGTCGTCGTGTTCCAATGCCGGCACTTACACCCTGAGCGTCACCTTCGCGGTGGGCACCGATCCCGACATCGCTCAGGTCAACCTCCAAAACCGGGTCCAGCTGGCGACCGCCAGGCTGCCGCAGGCGGTGGTGGAACAGGGCGTCAATGTCCGCAGGCGTTCAGCCGACATGATGGCGGCGATCAGTTTTTACTCGCCGGGCAAGCGCCAGGATATGCTCTTTTTGAGCAACTACGTCAGCAACAACATCAAGGACAGCCTGGTGCGCCTGGAAGGGGTCAGTGATGTGTTCGTGTTCGGAGAAAAAGAGTACAGCATGCGCGTCTGGATGAATCCGGCACGCCTGACGGCCCTGGGGTTGACGGCCGATGACGTGATGGGTGCCATTCGCAGCCAGAATATCCAAGCCTCGGTGGGTGCGGTCGGGCAGGAACCGGTCGACCCCGGCCAGCAGGTCCAGTTTACCCTGCTCGCCAAAGGCCGCTTGACGGATGCCGAAGCGTTCAATGACATTGTCATCCGCAGCAACCACCAGGGCGGAATGGTGCAGGTGCGGGACATCGCCCGGGTTGAACTGGCCGCCAAATCCTACGGCAGCCAGTCGGCCCTGAACGGCTCCCCGGCAGTGACCATCGCCGTCTACCAGTCTACCGAGGCCAACGCCCTGGAGACCATGGCTGCGGTGCGTGCCGAGCTCGAGCGGCTTGAAGCACGCATGCCCCCTGACACAGCCTACCAGGTGATCCTCGACACCACTAAATACGTCTCGGCGGCCATCGATGAGATCGTCATGACCCTGGGCCTGGTGTCGCTACTGGTCATCGGTGTCGTCTTTCTGTTTCTACAGAACTGGCGGGCGACCCTTATCCCGGCCCTGACCATACCGGTGTCACTGATCGGGACCTTTGCGGTGCTGCTGGTGCTGGGGTACACCGCCAACACCATCTCCCTGTTCGCCCTGATCATGGCCATCGGCCTGGTGGTGGACGATGCCATCCTGGTGGTCGAAAATGTGTATCGGGTCATGCACGAGGAGGGCCTCGACGCCAAACCGGCGGCCATCAAGGCCATGGGCCAGGTCACCGGGCCGATCATCACGACGACCCTGGTTCTGTTCGCCGTGTTCATCCCGGTCGGATTCATGCCCGGGATCACCGGACAGCTCTATCGGCAGTTCGCGGTGACCATGTGCACCGCGGTGCTGCTTTCGGGCGTCTGCGCCTTGACGCTGAGCCCGGCCATGTGTGCCACGGTGCTGCGCTCACCCAGCCCGCATCGTCGTGGACCCTTGGCCTGGTTCAACCGGTCGCTCGATCTGGCCCGGCGGGGCTATGTCGCCGGTTCGGCTTTTTTGATCCGGCGTTTCATGTTGGCCATGCTGCTTCTAGTGGCCGTTTTGGGCACGACCTGGCTTCTGTTTTCCCGCAGTCCGAACAGTTTTCTCCCCGAGGAAGACCAGGGCTATTTCTTCATGAACATCCAGCTGCCGGAGGCCGCCTCGCTTTACCGGACCAACACGGTGATGCAACGGGCAACCGAGGCTATCAAAGGGATCGACGGGGTGGCAAACGTTATCGGCGTATCGGGTTTCAGCCTGCTCAGCGGCAGCGCCGACAATGTGGGCTTCGCCATCGCCATTCTCAACCCCTGGGAAGCACGCGAAGGCCCCGACCTGGCGCTGGATGCCATCGTCGGCCAGGCCCAGGCGCGGCTGTCGGTCATTTCGACCGCAAACAGCTTCGCCTTCGCGCCGCCGCCCATCCGCGGCTTGGGAAACAGCGGCGGATTCGACTTCCGCCTGCAAGCCCGCGAGGGGCAGCCGCCCCAGGAACTGTACGGCGTCGCCATGGCCCTGATGATGGCGGCCAATCAGGACCCGCAGCTGGAGCGTGTCTTCACCACCTACACCGCCAACACCCCGCAGGTTTTCTTGAATGTCGATCGTATCCGGACCGAATATCTGGGCGTACCGGTCGGCAGAATCTTTGCCACCTTGCGCGCCCAGCTGGGGTCGGCCTACGTGAATGACTTCAATCTGAAAGGCAGAACCTACCAGGTCAAGGTTCAGGCCGAAGCCCCGTTTCGGGATTCGACAGCCGACATCGAGCGTCTTTACGTCCGCAGCGACGGTGGCGACATGGTGCCCCTTACCACCTTGCTGACCCTGGAGCAGGTCCTGGGCCCCCAGATCGTCAGCCGATACAACCAGTACGCCAGTGCCCAGTTCAACGGCAGCGCCGCGCCGGGATTTTCCTCCAGCCAGGCCATGGCGGCAATGGAGCGCGCGGCCGCCGCGGTCCTGCCGCCGGGCTTCAGTTTTGACTGGTCGTCCATGTCCTATCAGGAGCGCGAAGCGAGCGGTCAGGTGGTGTGGCTGCTCGCCCTGGCATTGATCTTCTCCTACCTCTTTCTGGTCGGCCAGTATGAAAGCTGGAACCTGCCGCTGGCCATCATCGTCTCCATTCCGGTGGCGACCATGGGGGCCCTGGCCGGACTGTTGCTGTTGCAGATGCCGCTTTCCATCTATGCCCAGATCGGACTGGTGCTGCTGGTGGGACTGGCCGCCAAAAATGCGATTTTGATCGTCGAGTTCGCCCATGAACGCCGACGGGATGGTCTTTCCATCGTCGCGGCCGCCGTCGAGGGCGGACGCATCCGCTTTCGACCGGTCTTGATGACATCGTTGACCTTCATTCTGGGCGTCGTTCCCATGATTATCGCCACCGGCGCCGGCGCCGGCAGTCGGCGGGCGATCGGCACAACCGTCTTCTCGGGCATGCTGGTTTCAACCGTGTTCGGCATTTTTCTCATTCCGGTGCTCTACTACATCTTCCAGTCCGCCAGTGAGAAGGGGCATGCCTGGCGGCACCGGCACCGCAAGAAGGCGCCCGCCCAAGCGGGCAACACGCAATCGTAAACGATCGCACAAGGCGGGAACACCATGACCGATGTAAACCGACCCAGCGCCAAACCGGTCAAGCGCACCATGGGTCTGCTGTGGCGCTTTATGGCCATCGGACTGATCGTGCACGGCTGTGCGGCGGTGGGACCGGACTATACGCCCATCGAACCCGATGGGCCGGCAGGCTGGAGTGCTGAAATGGCGGGCGGGCTCAGCTCCGACCCACCGGACCCGGACACCCTGGCCGACTGGTGGACGATCTTTAATGATCCCGAACTGTCCAGATTGGAGCAACGGGCGGCCAGCGGCAATCTTCAAGTGCAAACCGCACGATCGCGCGTCCGGGAGGCCCGCGCCCTGCGGGGAATCAGCCAGGCCCGCCTGCTGCCGACCGTAGACGCAACGGCGGCGGCCGTCAAATTCCGCAGCAGTGAATCCGGCGATTCCGACCAACGGTTCGAATTTTACACCGCCGGTTTCGATGCCGGTTGGGAACTGGACATCTTCGGTGGGGTGCGACGATCGATCGAAGCATCCCAGGCCGATCTTGACGCCAGCCGCGACCGCTTGCACGACGTGATGATCAGCCTGATGGCCGAAGTGGCCTTGAACTATCTGGATGTGCGCATCTTCCAGGCCCAGCTGGCGCTCACCCGCACCAACATCGACACCCAGGCCGAAACCTATCAGCTGAACCAATCGCGGCACCGGGCCGGTATCATCGACGAACTTGCCGTCCAAGAATCCCTTCGCATCCTGGAGAGCTCCCGTTCGCAGATACCCGCCATCGAGGCTGACCTGGCGGCAGCCAAGCACCGTATCGCCGTGCTGCTGGGCGAGCAACCCGCTGCCTTGGCACAGGCCTTGACCGAGGACAAGGCCATACCGGACCTTCCGGCCAGGGTTGCTATTGGCATTCCGGCCGAAACACTCCGGCGCCGCCCCGATATTCGCCGCGCCGAACGGGCGGTCGCCGCCCAGACGGCCAGAATCGGCGTCGCCACGGCGGACCTGTACCCAAAATTCCAATTGTTGGGTACCATCGGCATCGAATCGATCGACAGCGGTGATCTGCTCAACTGGAGCAGCCGGGTCTGGAGCATCGGCCCGCGAGCGTCATGGAACATATTCGACGCCGGGGCCATCCGTCACAACATAGAGGTGCAGAACGCCCGCCAGGAACAGGCCATCATTCAATACCAGGAAGCGGTTCTGATCGCCCAGGAAGAGGTCGAAAATGCGTTGGTCGCCTATGTCAAAGAGCAACGCCGCCGCGATTTTCTGGCCAAGGCTGCCGCAGCCGCTCAGCGGGCGGAATTGCTGGCACGCGACAAATACCAGGCCGGCCTGGTGGGTTTTAACAACGTTCTGGACGCCCAGCGTTCACTGCTGATTCTCCAGAGCGAACTGAACCTGAGCACAGGTGCCGCGACGGCCAATCTGGTGCGCCTCTACAAATCATTGGGGGGTGGCTGGCGCTATGCGTCGGCAATGTCAGATCCAGCGCGACATCAATGGGATTGAGACAGCTTGAAAGGATATGATGAAATTTTTCGGCAAGAAAAAAACCCTCACCGGGCTGGCCCGAACGTGCGGCTGAGCGGCCAAAATAGGTCCGACGGTCCTGTCGGACGCACTGCATGGTCTGCCTGCCCCCGACGACCCCAATCTGCTGGTGGGCTTCGAATCCAGCGACGATGCCGCGGTTTACCGCCTCACCGATGAGCTGGCAGTGGTCTCCACGGCCGATTACATCACGCCGCCGGTGGATGATCCGATCTGGTTCGGCCGAATTGCCGCCGCCAACGCCCTTTCCGACGTCTACGCCATGGGCGGCAAACCGGTCACGGCCCTCAACCTGGTGATGTATCCGCAAAAGGCCCTGGGCCCCGAGGTCCTCAAGGAAATCCTCAAGGGCGGCCATGAGAAAGTGGTCGAGGCCGGCGCCTGCCTGGCCGGCGGTCACTCCACGGACAACCCGGAACCCCTCTACGGCCTGGCCGTCACCGGGGTGGTGTCACCCAGCCGCATCCTCACCAACACCGGCACCCGGCCGGGAGACGCCCTGATTCTCACCAAGCCACTGGGAACCGGGGTGCTCTTCAACGCCTGCCGCTCCGGGCGGCTGCCCCGGGCGGAGCTGGATGCGGTTTTACCCCAGGTCGCCTTCCTCAACGGACCGGCCATGCAAGTTGCGCTGAATCACCCTGTGCATGCCTGTACCGACGTCACCGGCTTTGGCCTGGCCGGGCACGCCCTGGAGATGACTGCGGGAAGTGGACTGACCATCGAGATCGCCTTTGGGGCCCTGCCGGTTCATCCCAATGCGTTGGAAATGTATGCCAAAGGCGAGACCACCGGCAGCAACCGGCCCAACCGCAAACTGGCGGCCGGCTCGCTGGATCTGGCGGTCAGCTTGAGTGGGTCCCAGCAAGAACTGCTCTTCGATCCCCAGACCTCCGGCGGGCTGCTGCTGGCGGTGGCGGCGGATCAGGCCGAGGCACTGCTGCAGGAACTGCACGCGGCCGGCATCGAGCAGGCGGCCATCATCGGCCGGGCCCGCGCGGGCGATCATGCCGGCATCCGCATCGTGTAGTTCCGGAAGCCGTGAATTGGGCTGTGCGCGCTGCCCCTTGCAGGGCGGCTTGTGACCGACGTGAAAAAGGGTTATGGCGTTGCCGCCATAACCCTTTATGACAGATCGGCGGGACGTGGTCTCGATCTGCCACTCGAATGATCCGTTCATGAGCGGCTAGTTGGCCGTTTGGATCTGCTTGGCCCCCTTGATGGCCATCTCCACGGTGCTGGGATCGGCCAGTGTCGATGTGTCGCCCATGGACTTCTTGTCAAAGTCGCCGGCAGCCACTTTTTTGAGAATACGCCGCATGATCTTGCCGGAGCGCGTTTTGGGCAGAAAATCCGACCACTGCAGCATCTCCGGGGTGGCGATGGGGCCGATCTCCTTGCGGACATGGGCCACCAGCTCTTTTTTTAAGGCATCGGTTTTCTCTACGCCCGAATTGAGGGTCACAAAAGCGTAGATCGACTGCCCCTTGACGGGGTGGGGATAACCGACGACCGCCGACTCGGCCACCAGGGGATGCGACACCAGCGCCGATTCGACTTCGGCCGTGCCCATGCGATGGCCGGACACGTTGATGACGTCATCCACCCGGCCGGTGATCTGGTAATAGCCGTCCGCGTCTCTGCGACAGCCGTCACCGGTGGTGTAGACCCCGTCGAACTGGGTGAAATAGGTTTCGTAAAAGCGCTGCGGATTCTTGTAGACCCCACGCATCTGACCGGGCCAGGAGCGCTTGATGATCAGGTTACCCTGGCATTCGCCCTGCAGCTGTTTGCCGGCGTCGTCCACGATGGCGGGTTGGACGCCGAAAAAAGGCACCGTGGCCTGGGCCGGTTTGATATCGATGGCGCCGGGCAGCGGGGTAATCAGGATCCCACCGGTTTCCGTCTGCCACCAGGTGTCGACGATGGGGCACTCGCCCCGGCCGATATTCTGGTAATACCAGTTCCAGGCTTCCGGATTGAGCGGCTCGCCCACGCTGCCGAGCAGCCGGATCGAACTGATGTCATGCTGCTTGACCCAGCTGTCGCCCTCTTTGGCCAGGGCACGGATGGCCGTGGGCGCGGTGTAGAAAATGTTGACCTTGTATTTCTCGACGATGGCCCAGAAGCGCCCGAAGTCCGGATAGTTGGGCACCCCTTCGAACATGACCGATGTGGCGCCGTTGCAAAGAGGACCGTAGACGATGTATGAGTGGCCGGTGACCCAGCCGATGTCGGCCGTACACCAGTAGATGTCACCGTCGTGGTAGTCGAAGACCAGCTTGTGGGTGTAGGAAACATAGGTGAGGTAGCCGCCGGTGGTGTGCATGACCCCTTTGGGTTTGCCGGTCGAACCGGAGGTGTAGAGAATAAATAGCGGGTCCTCGGCATCCATCTCCTCGGGCGGGCAGTCGCTGCCGACCGCGGCGTATTCGTCGTGGTACCATTTGTCCGTATGCTCGTTCCAATCGACCTTGACCTTGTCCCCGACCCGCTCGACCACCAGGTGGGTCTTGATGGTCGGACAGGCCTGTATCGCCTTGTCGGCATTGGCTTTCTGCGGGATGGCCTTGGCGCCCCGAAAGGTGCCGTCACAGGAGACCACCATGACGCTTTCACAGTCTTGTATACGGCTGGCCAGGGCATCGGCCGAGAAACCGCCGAACACCACGGCATGGATGGCGCCGATGCGTGTGCAGGCCAGGATGCCGATGGCCAGTTCGGGAATCATGGGCAGATAGAACGTGACCACATCGCCCTTTTTGATGCCGTTGTTTTTGAGCACGTTGGCGAACTTGCAGACTTCGGCGTGCAGCGCCTTGTAGGTAAACTGTTTGCTTTCGCTGGGGTCGTTGCCTTCCCAGATGAGGGCGACCTGGTCCCCGCGGGTCTTTAAATGACGATCGAGACAGTTGTAGGAAACGTTCAACTTGGCATTGGTGAACCAGCGGATGTAAAGGTCATCTGCGGAGCTGCCGTAATTGAAGTCCGCCACCTTGTCCCACTTTTTGAACCACTTCACCTGCTCGTCGGCAACCGTTCCCCAGAACCCATCCGGGTCGTCGATGGATGCCTGCCACATTTTTTGGTACTGATCGTAACTGTTAATGTAGGCTTTTTTCCTGAAATTTTCGGGTACCGGGTAGATCTCCTTGAGCGTCACATCCGTCATAAAAACCTCCGATCAGGGAAAAGATTAATAAAGTTAACAGCAAGATGGAGCATTAACCGGCTGCCTGGGCTCGAATCAGACCAATGGCCCAGGGGAGCCGGGCAGGTAATGCGCAACTGAATTTCGATCAGTAAATACTTAGCACTCTTTTTGTTAATCAAATTTTTTTCATAGTGGCTTTTATACACATTGCATGCCACTAAGATTCTACAGGCCACGCACCTGTCCCTGGACCTGCCCGAACAGGATCGAATAGTTACAATTCCAGGGAGTTATTTTGAAGTTCCGGTGGTCTTACGACTGGAAATTCCCGCTCTTGCCACCGAACCCGAGGGAGAGACCATCACAACTTATTGTGTACCTGCGGAGGCGGTCCGAAAGCAGGCTAACGCGGTGGGCAGCCGACCCCACCACCTCACTGGAAGGAATACAACCAATTTTGTAGGCTACAACCTGATATGGTTAAACGTTTGTCAATAAAAAAAATCCGCCGAGCCCAATCAGTTATGGGTTTTTTGTTTCATCAAGTGTTTGGGTAGAGGCGGGGTCGGCAATAACGACGGTTGATCACTCTGATATACGCGGGTTGGATACCGCATGACTTGGCTTCGTCGCGGAGCTGCCTCGGTCTAAAAACGGGAGTTTCAGCCGCTAGGCCTATTCCGATAGGCTGTACGAGGGTTCTCCAAACCGCGACCGCGCCTCTAACCAAACACTCGATGGCTATTTTGCTCTTTTATAATTGACTCCTTTATTACCGGTATTTCGATCGTTTTGTTGGCGCTTGGGTAAACAGGTTAAACGGCTACAGGGACCGGCCGGGCAATGGACCAGATAAAACCGGCCAATTCCCGAGCAATTGCGGTGATCACCACATTATGTTTTTTCCCTCTCGCTTTCAGTCTTCGGTAGCGACCGCATAGCCGCAATTGAGCATCCCATGGGACAGCGAGTACTTCTTCGGATACATGTTGCTGCCGCTTGCGTATGGATATACTTTTACGGGCCGGGAGCCGATACGCCTGAGCCGATTCGATCAACGCCTTTCGGGCATGCGTGTTTCCGGTCTTGGTGATGCCGCCTTTTTTTATCGAATTGCCAGTGGAGTATTCCGACGGGACAAGCCCCAAATATGCCATCAGTTGGGCAGGCTTATCGAATCGGTTCAGATCTCCAAGTTCGGCGATAATCGTCACGGCGCTCACAAAGGAAATGCCCCGCATGGATTGCAGCGCCTGGACAACTGCACGAAGTCGCCAGGTCTGACAAAACGATTCCAGCTGATTGGTGATTCGTGTCACTCTGGCTTCGTTGTTTTCCATGGCATCGAGGTATTCCGTGAGAGCAATCTGTTGGGCCGGATGCGCCATTTTGATTGTTGTCAACCAGGTCAGATGGGCTTTACTCCATTTGGTTTTTCCCGGGTAACCGATTCCGTGCCGCAATAAAACGGCATTGATCTGTTGCTTGACTTTGCGAAGGGCTGTCCGGAAGTCGGCGCGGGCACGGACCAGGTCTCGAATGGCTTCATCTTCTTGATCAGGAACATAAACCGCAGTGAGTTCACCAGCCCGGTGCAAGGTAGCCAGCTTCGTGGCATCTCGGCGGTCGTTTTTGACCCGGTCTCCGCTTTTTTTGGGAATTAACGCCGGTGCAACAACAGCACAGTCGATTCCTTTGTTTGTGAGGTGTCGGTAGAGTATATAGCCACAGGGACCGGCCTCGTAAACACAATGCAACTGGGCATTTTTTGAAGTAAGCTTGCGCACGAATTTATCAACCTGGTTCAGATTGTTGGGGATCTTACCGTAAATCCGAACTTCACCGTTACGGCCTTGATCAGATCGGCACACATCCGGCGCGATTCTGGCGGATTTATTTCCGCTGGCCTAAGTGCGAACGGGTACATCGATGGTGTGGTCCCGGGCCACCAGCATGTAGATGGAGGGAACGACGAAGAGGGTAAAAAAGGTCCCGATGGCGATGCCGCCCACCAGCACGAGGCCGATCGCGTTGCGGGCCTCGGCCCCGGCCCCGGTCACCAGCACCAGCGGAAAGTGGCCGGCAATGGTGGCGGCCGAGGTCATCAGAATCGGACGCAGGCGGGTCAGGGCCGCTTCGTGCACGGCGGCTCGCTTGGCGCGTCCTTTGCGCTGCAGGGCGTTGGCGAACTCCACGATCAAAATGCCGTTTTTGGAAACCAGCCCCACCAGGGTCACCAGTCCGACCTGGCTGTAGATATTCATGGTAGTGGTCCATCCGGCCGTCCAGAACGGCACATTGGGATCCGGCATCCTGAGAAAGGTGAACACCAGGGCACCGAACATGGCCAGCGGCACCGAGCCGGCCAGGATCACGAAGGGATCGCGGAAGCTGTTGAACTGGGCCGCCAGAACCAAAAAAATCAGCACCACCGCCAGTCCAAAGGCCTGGAAAAAGGTGTTGCCTTCGCTTCGCAGCTGGCGCGATTCACCCGTGTAATCGATCACATACCCCTTGGGCAGGATCTTGGCAGCCTCGTCCTCCAGAAAACGCAGGGCCTCGTCCAGGGGGCGTACGGGCACCCCGCTGAGGGTAACGGCATTGAGCTGCTGGAAGCGGTTCATCGAACGCGGCACGGTCGAATTGCGAATGGTGGCGATGGTGCTCAGCGGCACCAGCTGATTGTCCGGACCGCTCACATACATGCTGCGCAGCTGTTCCGGATTCAAACGGTCCACCCGGGTGACCTGGGGCACCACCTTGTAACTGCGCCCGGCGATGCTGAAACGGTTGACGTAGTTGCCACCCAGCATGGAGCCGATGTCGGCGCCCACCCGCTGGAGGTCCAGCCCCAGGTCGGCCACCATCTCCCGGTCGATCACCAGCTCCGACTGGGGCTGGTCGATCTTGACGTCGATAATCGGCGGGAAGGCAAACATGCCGCTCTGCATGGCCTTTAGCTGCAGCTGCTGGGCAAACGCCAACATCTCTTGCGGTTCCGCCGTGGAGGCCAGGACGAACTCCACGGGGAAATCGCCGCCGCCCGGCAGGGCCGGCGGGGTGACGGCCAGGGCCCGAATGGCGGGAATGGCGCTGAGTTTCTGCTGCACCTGGGGCAGCAGCTCGAAGACGGTAGCGTCGCGCTCGCCCCAGGGGCTGGTCACCATACCGGCAAACCCGGAGTTGGCGAATGTCAGCTGAAAGGTAAACTGGGTTTCCGGAAAGCTCAGGTAGGCATCGTTGACGGCGGCCGCAAAGCGGCTGTTCAGGTCGAGGGTGGAATTGGCGGCTGCGTCGATGATGGCGAAGATCACGCCCTGATCCTCGCTCGGCGCCAGTTCCTTGGGCGACATGATGAACATGGGAACGCTCATCAGGCTGACAAGGATCCAGACCATATAGACCGCCGGACGGGCATTGAGCGTCATGTCGAGGATCCGCCCGTAAAAAGCGGTAAAGCGGGCAAAGTCCCGCGAAACCTTTCCGGCGAAACCACGCTCGGAAATGCCCGGTTTGAGGAGCTTGGAAGACATCATGGGCGACAGCGTCAGGGCCACGATGCCGGAGATGGTGACCGCTCCGGCCAGGGTGAAGGCAAACTCACGGAACAGGGTTCCGGTCAACCCGCCCTGGAGCCCGATGGGAGCGTAGACCGCCGCCAGGGTGATGGTCATGGCGATCAGGGGGCCTACCAGCTCCCGGGCGCCGAGCACGGCCGCATCGATAGGGGTTTTACCCTCGCTCAGGTGGCGCTCCACGTTTTCCACGACCACGATGGCGTCATCCACCACCAGCCCCACCGAGAGCACAACGGCCAGCAGGGTGAGCAGGTTGATGGTAAAACCGAATATTTGCATCAGGAAAACGGCGCCGATAAGCGACAGCGGGATGGCCACCACCGGGACCAGCACCGATCGCAGGGACCCCAGAAACAGGAAGATGATGATCACCACGATCACCAAGGTTTCGGACAGGGTCTTGATCACCTCGCGGATGGCGTTGCGGATGTAATCGGTGGCATCGTAGGCCACGCGCGCGGCCATCCCCTCGGGGAGCTGCCGGATGATGTCGTCCATCTCCTTGGTCACCGTTTGGATCACATCCAGGGAGTTGGCGTTGGGCAGGGGCCAGATCCCCATGAAGACGGCGGTCTCGCCGGAAAAGCGCACTTCGGCATCATAGTCCTCGGCACCCAGGACCACGTCGGCGATGTCTTCGATCCGAATCGTGGCGCCGTCCTGTTGACGCACGACCAGGCGCCTGAACTCCTCGACCGAGCGCAGATCCGTGTTGGTGGTCAGGTTGACCTGGATGAAGGCGCCCTTGGTACGCCCGACGGCCGCCAAATAGTTGTTGGCGGCCAGGGCCTGGCGCACCTGGGCCGGGCTGACGTTGAAGGCCGCCATCCGTTCGGGTTTGAGCCAGATGCGCATGGCGAAGGTCCGCCCACCGAGGATGTCGGCACGCTGAACCCCCTGCACCGCCGACAGCCGCGGCTGCACGACCCGCACCAGGTAGTCGGTGATCTCATTTTGCTCGAGCACGTCGGAACTGAAACTCAGGTAGGCCGAGGCAAACTGGCTGTCGGCCGATTCGACGTTGATCGTCGGCACCTCGGCTTCGGGCGGCAGGTCATTGCGGACCTGGTCGACCTTCGAGCTGATCTCGGACAAGGCCTTTATGGGATCGTAGTTGAGCTCCAGGCGCACGCTGATGGTCGACAGGCCCAGGGCGCTCTGGGATTTGATGTAGTCGATACCGTCGGCGCCGGCAACGGCCCGCTCCAGCGGGATGGTCACAAATCCGCGCACCAGGTCGGCACTGGCCCCCACATACACCGTGGTAATCGTGACCACGGCGTTGTCGCTGCGCGGATACTGGCGGACGTTGAGGGATCGGATCGCCTGGAGGCCGGCGATGATAATCACCAAATTGACCACCAGGGCCAGAACCGGACGGCGGATGAAAGGGTCGGTTATCTTCATGGATCAGTAGGCTCGCTATGGCTGGTATCCGATTCGGACCACTCTGGACGGAACCGCTGGGCGCTCATGAACGGCAGCGGGGCGGACCGGCGCCCTCGGCCGATCAGCTCTCCTGAGGTTCCGGCGCCAGTTTGAATTCCGGGGCCAGGGTGTTGTCCACCACCACCGATTGTCCGTTGCGCAACTTGAACAGCCCCATGCTCACCACCGTGTCACCTTCGTCCAGACCCGAACGAACCGCGATAAAATCGCCCCGCTTTTCCCCCAGACGCACGAATTGCTGGCGAACCACCTGGCCCTTGTCGTCATCGCCCTGACCGGGCGATCCCTCGACCAGAAACACCGAATCGCTGTAAGGGGCATAGAGTACGGCCGTAGCGGGAATGGCCAGCACGTTCTGCACCTCCGGGAGCATGACGGCAACGTTGACGAACATGCCGGGACGCAGCTGCTCGTTGGTGTTGGCCACGGTGGCCTGCACACGGATATTGCGGGTCGTGCTGTCCACCTCGGGATTGATGGCGGTGATGGTGCCGGCGATCGTCACCCCGGGCAGGGCATTGCTGGTCAGCCCCACCGCCAGCCCGGGGCTAATCTTGAACAGCTCCTGCTGGGGCAGCTGGAAGTTGGCGAAGATCGGGTCCATGGACTGCAGGGAGACGATGGACTGCCCAGCCTCGAGGGTCTGTCCCAGGTTGACCAGGCGCAGTCCCAGTCGACCGTCAAACGGCGCCCGGATGGTCTTTTTCGCGATCGTGGCGCGGATCGCCTCCACCTGGGCCGCGGCCTGCTTGTATTCGGCATCGAGGCTGTCGAAGCTGGATTGCGTAATCACGTTGTCAGGCAACAGTTCCCGGCCCCGCTTGAGGTTGAGCCGCGCCAGCTCCATGGAGGCTTCCGCAGATTGAAGCTGGGCGGTTTCCAGGCTGGTGTCCTGCTGAACCAGCAAATCGCCGGCCTTGGCCACGCTGCCCGGTTCGAAGTCAACCTTGACCACCTTGCCGCTGAGTTCGGCGGCGACCATCACGCCCTGAACCGCCTCGAGGGAGCCAACCGCGGTGAGCACGGAGGGCCAGACATCCGACTGCACAACCGCCGTGGTGACGGTGGTGGGCGGCGGCACGAACTGGTTGCCCTGGGCGATCATCTGTCGGATCTGGAGTCCCTTGATTCCCCCGAGCACACCGACCAGCAAAACCAGTCCCGCAATGGAAATAAACACGATTTTTTTCATACGCACCCAACTCGTTTGAGAATGATCAGCCCGTACGACAGGCCGCCAAATGGTGGCCATCTTCAGCGGCATCATCCCATCATATTGGTCACCATGGCCGCACAAGTCAATATTCGGTGGGGTGGCAATTGGCGGGCCCTACAGAGAACTGATCTGGCGGGCGCCCGACGAATCGGAGTCGAACGGGTGGGATTTCAAGACGGCATCGCGCCCCAGCAGCTTTTTCAGATAATCCAGGGCCAGGACGGCGTAAAGCTCGTCACGGGTCATCTGCTCGAGCATGGCCCGGCTGTCGAAATCCTTGTCGACCTTTTGGCGAAGTGATTCGGATGCGGCAATGCGTGCCTTGAGGCTCTCGAAATAGTCGCCGGCATAGCGCTTCAAGATGGGGGTCGGCAGGTCCCTGGATTCCGAAAAGGTTTTGGCCAGGATGGCGGCATCGGGCAGGTTCGGGTCTTCCATGACGGTCGTGAAGGCGTCGGCCACGCGAACCATCCCCTGATATATATGTTTGGGTTTGACCATGTTCATCCCCGACCACCCCGCCTTGACCCAGCTGACCGACCCGTATTTGACCACCGGGGTATCTGGGTCGGCCTGATAGTAGGCGCTGATGCTGAAAGAGTCGTACATGTAGGATTTGATCCACCCCAAGCCGGTCAGGTTCAGTCCGTCCTTGTTGGTGTAGAGATAACTCCAGTCGTCGTCGCTGCCGAGCACCAGGCCCTTTTTGCCCACCTCCGACGGTCCCTGTTGCATGTAGACGCTGATCAACAATTTGCCCTTTTGGAACGGGCTGTAGATGATGGTTTTATCGACGTTGTAGCTGTAGTAGCCGCCGGTGGTCTGGTCCGGTGTGATGGTCACACGCTCGGTTCCCTGGACGATGAAGGGTGCTTTTAGCTGGGTGGAGGCGTCCCTCAGCCGAGCCAGCTGCTGATCGCCGCCGCGCAGGTGCGTCCATCGCGACATTCGCAGCGACGAGGGCCAGAGGGTGCAGGCCGGGATATCCGCATTCACGGCGTAGCTGACGATGCGCTTGAGATCGGTGTCGACGCTGAATTCGTTGTAGGCCGATGGCGCATCGAAACCGTCGCGGGCGCTGTAGATGGTGCCGGCCGGCTTGGTCGACATCAAAAATTTGATAAACGGTGCCATGCGCACCGCATCGAAGTCGATGCCGCCTTCATGTTCGGCCAGGTCGAGGAGGTAGCTCAGTGCCGGCAGTACCTCGGCGGGCAGGTCCGCGTTTTTCGGTGAAGCGCCGGCCCCGGCGCACGGCGCAACCAACAGGATCGCGGCAAGCAGAATTGGCATCACGTGGCGCGGGATCGTTGTCAATGGCATGAAATGTCCGGTAGCACTCAAGCGCCACCGCCGGCAACAGGCGATGTGCGGCCGGCCAGTGGTCTTTGCGTGGTTGATGGTTTTGCCAGCGAACGGCTGACACGTTGGGTGAATATAGCCAACATGCAACCAAAGTGCAAGCCTGGAAAGGGATGTGGCAGGTAAAAAGGGGAAGCCCCAGGACGCCGCTGTCATCACCGCCAGGCGTTCGGCCTGCCTGACGGTGTTTCAGACGGCGGCCGTCAAGGAATCATGTCACCGCGGCTGATAATCTCGATGACCGTGTCATTGAGCTGCGGATAGTAAAGCTTCTTTTTGGCGGCGGCATTGATGGCAGACTCCCACAACCGGAAAGCGTCCACATTCTTGAGGGTGTGGTCGGCACTCTTGGGATTGCCCTTTTCGGCGATCTCCCGAATGCCGGCCAAGGCATCGTCATCGGCGGGGAAATAGAGGGGAATCACCCCCCGGTCGCTGGGGCTTTCCGCGAACACCCGTTGGGAGCGCCGCTCACGTTCGCAGTCTTCCAGGAACTTTTCCAGGCTGAAAAAGTTCAAGCTCCCCAGCGCACCCATGGCGTGGCGAACCACATGCACCCCGTATTTGCGCAGCGAATTGCGGCTCAGTTCCGACTCGGATATGGACTGAAGCGTGACCTCGGTCAGGCTGGTGCTGCCGCCGGACTGGGCCGAGGCGAATCCGGTGACCCAGGTGTTGACCCGCGCCATGGCCGCGTTGATGAGCGGCTGGTGGGGCGAACTGTAGGAGAGGTCGCCGCCGGCCTCGGTGACGCCGGGAATGCCGCCGTGCATGCAGAACACGCCTGGGTTGACGGTCTGGGCCATCACCATCATGAACATCACCTGGGCATGAATCTGGGTCAGCAGCGACTCCGGGCTGCCGCCGCCGGACATCCCGGCAATGGTCAGGTCCAGCAGCAGCAGGTTGTTGCCGGTTCGGGCGCTGCGCAGGAAAGGGTCGACCATGGTTCGCATGGGCGCCAGCGAGGTGATCAGGCTGGTACCGTCGACCCAGTGGTCCTTGCCCGCAAGGAAGGTGACTTCGTCGTCGGACATGCGGTTGGTGGCCGTCATCTTGAGGCCCTGAAAGCGCTTTTCCATCAGCCGGGCGACCTCGAACAAGGAGATGCTCTTGTCGTTGGCCACCGGCAGGCTGAAGATACCCACGACATCCTGCTGCTCACCCACAATCTGGGTGATGCGTTCGTAATCGTCGCGACTGGCCGCGCGCAGTTCGTCTTCGGCGGCTCGCTTGAGAAACGGCGGCGTGGCACCGGTACCAAAGGTGTTTTTGCCCGGGTCGGCCGGCATGCGGCGGGGCACCGACGCCAGACAGCGGTCGATAGTGTCCCGCTTGAGGGGAATGAAAATCGCCGTTTCATTGTCGAAATCGATGGCATCGGCCTCCATGAGGATGTCCATGAGGGTCTGGTTATCGGCGATGTTCATGCCGATGTCCGTCAACACCCGCTTGGCGTTCTCGTCGATGCGCTGGTAAATCGACTTCTCGGCAATCAGGTCGTCCATGTCCTCCATGCGCCAGCGGGCCTTTTCCAATACCGGCTCGTCCCGGGCGTTTTCGCAAAGGTCGGCATAGCGTCGCTTGGCACCTTCGAAATCGTAGGCCTTTTCCAGTTTCAACGCCGCTTCGAATGCGGTTGTAGCTCGATCGCTCATGGTTGCTTCTCCTGTTGCCATTTTTTAAATTGTCGCCTCATCGACCAACTCGGCAAGGTCCTTGACCACAACGGGCGAGGCCTTGTCCATGAGGCCGTCGGAAAGCATGGTGGCGCAGAAGGGACAGGCCGCCGCCACGGTGGCCGCCCCGGTGTGGATCACCTCTTCGGCGCGATCCATGTTGATGCGCCGCCCCAAAGTCTCTTCCATGAACATGCGGCCGCCGCCGGCACCGCAGCAGAACCCGTTGTCCCGATTGCGCGGCATCTCCGTCAACTGGCCGCGGTTGAGGGATCGCAGCAGGTCCCGGGGCTGTTGGGCAATTCCGTTCCAGCGGGTCAGGTAGCACGAATCGTGGAAGGTCAGGTTTCCCAGGCCCTGGCCGTTGGGCTTCAAGCGCCCTTGTTTGTGCAGGTCGAACAGCAGCTCGGCGTGGCTGACCACGGGAAAGCGGGCCCCGAACTGGGGATATTCGTTCTTGAGGATATTGAAACAGTGCGGACAGCCGCAGAGAATTTTTTTGGGTTGATAGGCCTTGAGGGTTTCCACATTCTGCTGGATCAGCATCTGGGCCAGGTACTCGTTGCCGGCCCGCCGGGCCATGTCGCCGTTGCAGGCCTCCTCCGGTCCAAGGATGGCGAAGTTCACCCCGGCCCGCTGCAGCACCCGCGCCATGGCCTGGGAGATCTTCTTGCCCCGGTCGTCGAAGGAGCCGGCGCAGCCCACGAACCAGAGCAGATCAGCCTCGGGGTGGTCCCCCATCAGGGGCACGTCCATCCCCTGGCACCAGTCCGCCCGGCTGTCGGCCCCGAAGCCCCAGGGGTTGGCCTGGTTTTCCAGATTGGTGAAGGTCTCCTGGATCTCCGGCGGAAAGCTGGCCTCCATGAGCACCTGGTGTTTGCGGGCCTCGACGATGAAATCCAGGTGTTCGATATTCACCGGGCAGATGTTCTCGCAGGCGCGGCAGGTGGTGCAGGACCAGAGTACGTCGCCGGTAATGGGGGAGCCGTCGCGCACGATGGGCGCCACCTGCTCCGGGTAGCCGCCCAAAATGGCCTCGGACTGGTCGAACAGGTCCACCTTGAGATCGTGAATCACTTTTTTGGGCGAAAGCGGTTTTTCCGTAGTGGAGGCCGGGCACCGCTCCTCGCAGCGGCCGCATTCGGTGCAGGCGTATAGGTTGAGCACGTTCTTCCAGTTCAGCTCATTGACCTTGCCCAGGCCGAAGGTCTCCAGAGCCTCATTTTCAATGTCGGTCTTGGCGATGGCTTTTTCACGGGCGAGCGGTTTGAGAAACACATTGGGCGCCGCCGCCAGCAGGTGCAGGTGCTTGGAGCCGGGAATGTAGACCAAAAAGCCCAAGATGGTGGCCATGTGAAGCCAATAGGCGGCCTCATACCCGATGAAGACCTGCCGCGGCGTCAGTTCGTCCAACCTGAAAAATCCCACCAGCTGGCTCGACACGGGGAAGACGCCCTGGTAGTCAAAAGCACCGGGCGCGGTGGGCATCAGGGTCTGGAAGGCGTTGATCAACTGGAAGGTGATGATGATCAGACAGGTGAAAAGGATAATCAGGTTGGCGTCGGTGCCCAGGGTCAGGTAAGCCGGGCGTTCCATGGTGCGCCGGTAGATGGCGTAGGCAAATCCCACCAGAACGAAAGCGGCCAGAATGTCGGCCACGAAGAGGTAGCCGCCATAGAGGCCGGGTAGCCCGTGCCCCATCTCGACGGCCGGACAGACCCCCTTGAGCATCAGCTCCAGGCTGTGGGGCTGAACGGCCAAAAATCCGAAAAAGATCAGCATGTGGGCGATGCCGGGCAGTTTTTTGCGGCGCACGTTGGCCTGGCCGATCACGTCCGTAAACAGCACTTTGATCCGTGTCTTGAGATGATCGAGGTTGAAGTCACTGGTGCCCTCGACGGCCATCATCAGGCGGTAGAGCCGTTTGACCCGAATGAAAAAAAACGAGAACGCTCCGACCAGGGCCATGAGCATGACAAACGATTTGACGAGGATGTACTGTTCCATTACCTACTCCGGAAAGATGCCGATACCAGCGGACAGCGCCATAGCACTTGTCCTGATATCAATCCCAATATATTAATAGGTTCAAAGGTCTTGCCACATAATGGCCGATCAAAAATGGTAGATTGGCGCCCAGATCAAGGCCGCAGGATGATTGAAACCGGAGGCGCAGCAGCGCTACGTCGAGGATTTCAATCGTCCGAGAACGCAGGTATGGGCTTCAAGATGCCGTTTCTGAACGGTTATTAGCGTTTTTCTTTGAGGACTTCGGTCAACACCGGCACCACATCGAACAGGTCGCCGACGATTCCGTAGTCGCATTTTTCGAAAATGGGGGCGTCCTTGTCCGTGTTGATCGCCACGATCACCTTGGACGTTTTCATGCCCGCAAAATGTTGCACCGAACCGGACAGGCCGCAGCCGATATAAAGCCGCGGGCTGACGGTCTTGCCGGTCTGGCCGACCTGCATGCTATGGGGCGCAAACCCCGCATCCACGGCCGCGCGAGATGCACCGATGGCCCCGCCGAGCAGCTGCGCGCAGGCCTCCAGGATCCGGTAGTTGTCCGCCGAAGCGATCGGCCGCCCCCCGGTGATGATGACGCCGGCCTCGGTCAGGTCCACCCGGTCGGCGGCCTCTTTTTTCACCTCGACCACCTTGACCAGCCCCGGATCCCGAACCACGGCGCTGAACGATTCAGCCGTGGCCGCCACGGGCGCTTCCACCGCTTCGACGGCGTTGGGGCGCAGGGCGCACAGCAGCACCGCGGCGGTCATCTTCACCGTAGCGAAGGTCTTGCCCGAAAAATGGGATTTTTTTGCGGTTCCCGCCACCAGATCGACGGCCAGGCAGTCCGATGCCAGGGGCAGGTCCTTGAATGCCGCCAAGCGGGCGAACAGATCACGTCCCTGGGCGCTGGCCAGCCCCAGCAGGGCGTTCAGGCCGAAGTTGTCGATGGCGGCGGCCAGGGCCCGCGCCTTGAGGTCGGGACTGGCGGGCAAGTCGGCGCCGTCAGCGGACACCTGAACCACTTTCTGGGCGCCGTATTTGCCAAGCACGTCGGCGGCCTCCTGGGCCGAACCGTCCAGCATCAGGGCGACAAGGGTGTTGTCCCCCTGGCCGCGCGCGGCGGTAAGCACCCCGTAATTGGTCTCCTTGACGACACCGTCTTCGGTCTCGATCAACACACCGATGGTAGCCATATGCGTCTCCTTAGATGACTTTCTCTTCTTCTTTTAGTATTCTCACCAACTCCTCGACGGCCTGGCGCACATCCCCGCCCAGCATCTTGGCGCCGCTGCGTTCGGGCACCTTTTCAAGCGTCAACAGCTCGCTCTGGGCGCCGTCGGTGGAAGCGTTCAGGTCGGCCAGGGCGACCTCCTTGACCGGTTTCTTCTTGGCCTTCATGATGTCGGGAAATTTGGGGTAGCGCGGTTCGTTGAGGCCCTTGGTGGTGCCCAGCACACAGGGCAGGCGGACCTCGAGGACTTCGCGGGCCCCGCCGCCGATCTCACGGCTCACCGTGGCCTTGCCCTGGCCGAGTTCCATTTTATTGATTTCGTTGACCACCGGCAGACTCATGGCCCCGGCCAGACGGTAAAGCGTCTGAAAGCCCTCGGTGTCCACGGCGCCCTTACCGGTGAACACGATGTCCGGTTGGCCGTCCTGCGCAATAGCCGCGGCCAGGGCCCGGGCCGTGGTCTGGCTGTCCAGAAACTGGCCCTGCACGGTGACCAGGATCCCGCGGTGGGCACCCATGGCCATGGCCGCACGAAGGGTGGCCACCGCCGCCGGCTTGCCCACGCTGACGACAATCACCTCACCGCCGTTCTTCTCCACCAGTTGTACCGCCTGCTCCACGGCGTACTCGTCGTATGGATTGGCAATGAACTTGCAGCCGGCGTCATCGAAGCCGTTGTCGCCGACGAGCTTGATATTGGCCGCCGTGTCGGGCACGTGTTTCACACATACGTAGATCTGCATAATGGCATCCTTTGTCGTGATCGTTTTACTTTTTCATGCGCTCGTTCTTGGGATCGTAAAGCGGCATGGCCACCACCTCCGCGGGCAGCTTTTCCCCCAGCACCTCCACTTCCAGCCGCGTTCCCGGTGCCGCCAGAGCGGGGGGCACGTAGCCCAGGGCGATGCTCTTTTCGGTGCGATGCCCGTAGCCACCCGAAGAGGTCATGCCGACGATCTCGTCGCCGTTGAAAATCGGATTGTACCCCCACGGGTCGGCGCCTTCGGCCTGGCAGACCAGGCAGACCAGCCGCCGGGGGACGCCCGCGGCCTTCTGTTTCTCCAGGCCGGCCTTGCCGATGAAGTCCTTGTCCATTTTAACGGTCCAGGCCACGTTGGTCTCCAGGGGGGTGTGGTGAAGATTCATCTCGCTCTTCCAGGCCAAGTAGCCCTTTTCCAGGCGCATGGCGTCCATGGCGTACATGCCGAACATTTTCAGGTCGAAATCGGCGCCGGCCGCCACAAGAGTCTGGTACAGCGCGATCTGGGACTCGATGGGATGGAAGATCTCGTAGCCCAGTTCGCCCACGTAGTTCATGCGGTTGACCCGGCACTTGATGCGTCCGACATAGATCTCGCGGCTGGTACCGAAGGCAAAGGCCTGATTGGAAACATCGTCGTAGGCGGCCTTGGCCAGCACGTCGCGGCTGAGGGGCCCGGCCAGCACCAAACAGCCCAGCTGGTAGGTCGCATCCTCCATGCAGACGCTGCCGTCGCCGGGCAGGTGTTGCATCAGCCAGTGCTGGTCATGGCGCTTGCCCACCGACGCGGTCACGCAGAAATAGGCGTTCTCACCGGTCTTGGTGACGGTCATGTCGGTTTTAAAATTGCCGTTGGGGTCCAGCATGGGCGCCAGGGCGATGCGGCCGACCGTGACCGGCACCCGCTGGCAGGTCATCTGGTTGAGCCAGGCCTCGGCGCCGGGACCGGAGATGCGTGTTTTGGCAAAGCGCGACAGATCCAGCAGCCCCACCTTCTCCATGACGTGCTTGCACTCAACGTCGACGATGTCGAAGGTGTTGTTGCGCTTCCAGCCCGGGTTTTCCTGGTTGTCCGAGGGATTGTCGGTGAAGTAGTTGGGACACTCCCAGCCGTAGTAGTCGCCGAAAACCGCACCGGCCTGCTTCTGGTACTCGTAAATGGGCGCCGTGCGGTTGGGCCGCGCGGCGTCGCGCCAGTCGTTGGGGCAGATGATGGCGTAGAGGCGCGGATAGGTGTCCTCGATCTTCTCATGGTTGTATGCCCAGTTGGCATAGCTGCCGTAGCGGCGGCTGTCCACCGGCCACAGGTCGATCTCAGGCTCGCCGTTCATGATCCAGCCGGCCAGATAGTGGCCGATACCGCCGGCCTGGGTGATCCCGAAGCTGTAGCCGCAGGCGTGGAAGAAATTCTTGAGCGGGTAGGCCGGTCCCACCAAAGGATCGCCGTTGGGCGTGTAGGTGATGGGGCCGTCGGTGACATGCTTGAAGCCGGTCTCGCCCATGATCGGGAAGCGGTAGATGCCGTTTTCGATGAAATCGGCGATGTGGTCGATATCCGGCTGCAGCTCGGTCTGGGCGTAGTCCCAGGGCACGCCCCGCGGATACCACTGTTTGACCTTGCTTTCGTACAGTCCCAGAATCAGGCTGTCCATCTCCTGGCGGATGTAGATGCTGCGGTCGGGATCACGCACCAGCGGCAGATAGGTGCCGCGGTGCTCGACCGCGTCGATGGCCTCGAAGAGAATGTGGGTGTGTTCTCCGGCGATGGAGGGAATGTCCAGGCCCACCATCCGGGCCACTTCCGGTGCCCACAGGCCGGCGGCATTGACCACGAACTCACAGGTAATGTCGCCCTTGTCGGTCTGCACCCGCCACTCGCCGGCAGCGGTGCGGTCGATGCCGGTCACCTGGGTGTGGGTGTTGATTTCGGCGCCGTGCTTTTTAGCCCCGATGCTCATGGCCATGGTGATGCCGTTGGGGTCCACGTCGCCGTCGTCGGGCCAGTAGAGTCCGCCGATGATGCCCTCGGTGTTGATCAGCGGGTGCATCTCCTGCATCTTCTGCGGGGTGATCCAGCTAACGTCCAGTCCCAGGCAGCGGTTCATGCTGTAGACGTAACCCAGCTCTTCCATGCGCCCGGGGTTGTCAGCCGTGCGGATGGAGCCGGTGGTGTGCCAGCCCACGCTCTGGCCGGTGTCGGCTTCCAGCTGCTGGTAAATCTCGATGCTCTTCATGTTGACCTGGGTGCAGTAGTAGTTGCCGTGAAAGAAGGAGCAGTTGCCCGCCGCCATCCAGGTGGAGCCCGAGGTGAGCTCGTGTTTTTCGATCAGGACCACATCGTTCCAGCCATACTTGGCCAGGTGATAGGCCACGCTGACGCCGATGGCGCCCCCACCGATAACCACCACGCGTGCTTGTGTTTTCATGTCGTTGTCTCTCCTTTCGGCAACAGGTATGGTGTCGGTGCATTGGCGGCACCGATAGTTTCAGTTTTCATTTCAAATGTTTATTCGATCTCAACTCACCGGGCGCCGCCCAGGGCGCCGTTGAAAAAATAGTCCATGGCTCTGTTCTTGGTGCGGCGAAAATAGGTGTCGAAGAACTGGGCGAAGCCGCCGGGGTAGTAGATCATCACCAGGATCAGCAGCAGGCCGTACAAGAGCAGGTTCAGGCCCGGCAAGGTGGTCAGCGACGAGCGCACCAGCTCCATGGCGAAGATGAACGGAAAGGCGATCGCCGCCCCGCCCCATAGGCTACCCCGCCCGCCGATGTAAGCCACCGCCAGCACCTCTACCGTCTTGGCGGTGTGCATCATGTCCGGGGTCAAGATGCCGTAGTAGTGGGCGTAAAAGCCCCCCATCCAGCCGGCCATGGCGCAGCTCAAGGTGAAGTTGACCAGCCGATAGAAAACCGGGCTGATCCCCGAGGTGCGCGCCGCCTCCATGTTCTGCCCGATGGCCTTGAATGCCAGGCCCATCTTGGTGCGCGTGCACCACTTGCAGGTAATGTAGATAACCACCATCATGACGATGCACAGATAGTAGTAGGGCAGGTTGGACTGGGTCTCGAACAGCCGGTCAACGCGCATGCCCAGCGGCCCTCTCGTCAGCCAGACCATCTTGGTGGCCAGCCCCATCAGGGCCAGTCCGAAGAACCAGGCCAGACACGCGGCGAAGATGCCGCGCAGCCGCAAGGTGATGGCCCCGATCACAAACCCCAAAAAGGCAGCCAGCAGGGCGCCGGCCAGCATGCCCAGCCACGGGCTCAATCCGATGCGCTCGGCCAGGATCGCCGAGGTGTAGCCCCCCAGCCCCATGATGGCCGCATAGCCGAAATTGACGATGTTGATAAACCCGGCCGTAAAATCGAAGGCCACGGCCAGCGACGCGATGAAGGCCGCGCTGATCAGCCAGCGCAGCAGGTACTCCTGGTTGAAGGGCGGGATCAACGGCAGCACGAACAGCACGGCCAGGGCGAGCAGACCGGCTGGCGTGAAGCACAACAGGTCCAGCAGCTTGTTAAAAGGGTTGCTTTGGTCCATGACGCCTCCGCTATTTGTCCAGGATACCGCGCACTTCGCTGCCGAATATGCCGCTGGGTTTGAAAATCAACACCACGATGATCAGGGCCGACGGGACCACAAAATCCCAGCCGGACCCGATGTACTCCACGGTCAGCACTTTCAGCAGGGCCACCATAAAAGCGCCCATCACCGCCCCGAGCACGTTGCCCAAGCCGGCCAGGATCACCACGAACCAGGCCATATACAAGGGTTCCAGGCCTACGGCCGGGTAGGCCGGGTACATGAACAGCAAGCTGGCGCCGGCAATCGCCGCCAGGGAGCACGACAGCGACATGGTCAGCAGCAAAATACCCTTCAGGCCGATACCCACCATCAGGGCGCCACTTTCGTCCTGGGAGACGGCCCGGATGGCCCGGCCCGTGCGGGTGTAGGTCATGAAAAACCAGAACGCCGCCACCACGACGGCCGACAGGGTAAAGCTCATGGCCCGGTCGCGCGAGACGAACACGTCCATGATCGTGACTGGCATGCCCGACCAGTACTGGGTGATGCCTTTGAAGTCGGCCCCGAAAAAGAGCTGATGGGCATTGACCAGCACTACCGACAATCCCACGGTCAGCAGAAAAGAGTTCATCACCCAGTTCTCGCGGCTGCGCTTGCGCAGCTGCGAAAATACCAGCACCTCCGACACCACCCCTGCCAGGGCCCCCACGATCATGGCCGCCACGATGGTGACCAGCGGGCCCACAACGGTCATGGGCGAGTCAGGGTGGGTGGTGATGTAGGCGTTGATGGGCGTGAACACGTAGTAGGCCGTCAGCGAGCCGATCATGAAGTACTCGCCGTGGGCGAACATGGGAATGTTCATGACGCCGAACACCAGGGCCAGCCCCATGGCCACCAGGGCCAGCATGCCGCCGGTGACCACCGTGTTGACCAGCACGTAGGGACCGCGGTCCACAGTGGCCGCAACGGCCACGACCACGGTCAGGATCACCGCCAGCCCTGCCGCGGTGCGGCTCCACTTGAAGATACGCTCCCAGATGCGCTTTTCCGCCTGTTCAACCATCAGCCCCTTCCTTTCCCTGTCAGACCCCTAAAAACACCTTGCGCACATGGGCGTCGCAGGCCAAGTCGCTGCTCTTGCCCGACAGCTCGATACGGCCGTTTTCCAGCACGTAGCCCCGGTCGGTCACCGCCAGGGTCTTGGTCACGTTCTGCTCGACCAGCATGATGGTCATGCCCTGGCTGACCAGGGTGTCCAGGCTCGCAAACACGTTTTCGGTCAAGATCGGGGCCAGGCCGAAGGAGGGTTCGTCCACCAGCAGCAGGGTCGGATTGGACATCAGGCCGCGTCCGATGGCCAGCATCTTGCGCTCCCCGCCGCTCATGGTCCCGGCCAGCTGGTTGCGCCGCTCCACCAGGCGCGGGAACAGGTCGTAGACAAACGCCAGACGATCTTTTTGGAGCTGTTTGTCCCGGATGGTATAGGCCCCCATGGCTAGGTTCTCCTGCACGGTCATGTTGACGAACAGGTTCATGGCCTCGGACACCAGGGCGATGCCCTTGCGGGCCACCTTGTTGCCCGGCAACCCGCCGATGGGCTCGCCCTTGAACAGGATCTGGCCACTCATGGGCGCCACCAACCCGGCGATGGTCTTGAGGGTCGTGCTCTTGCCGGCCCCATTGGGGCCCACCAGGCAGACGTACTCGCCGGTGTCCACGGTCAGCGACACGTCGCGTAGGATCTGCAAAAAGCCGTAGCCGGAATTGAGGTTGTTTACTTCCAGTAGCATCGCGTCTCCCTGTTGACGGCTCCGCAAAAAGCCCGATATCTGCGTTACGCTTCGTCCCTCGTCGCTGCGGCGTACTTGCCTGTAGGCCTCGCTCCTCGGCACTGCCAAGCCCTGATCTCGGACCTTTTACGAAGCCGTCCGAAATCAGCCCTTTCCCTATACCGGTTGTTGGGCTTCGGGTACGCAGCCGTCCGCCGCATCGCCCAGGTAGGCCTTGGTGACCACCGGGTCGTTGGCCACCTGCTCGGTGGTGCCTTCGGCGATCTTGGTGCCGAACTGGATGCACACCAGCCGGTTGCACAGGTTCATGATCAGCTGCATGATGTGCTCGATCATCAAGATGGTGATGCCCTGGTCGCGGATTTTGAAAATCAGGGTGATCATGTCCTTGAGCTCGCCCTCGCTCAGCCCCGAGGCCAGCTCGTCCAGAAAAAGCATCTTCGGGCCGCTGGCCAGGGCCCGGGCCAGGTCCAGGCGCTTGAGCTGCACCGTGTTGAGCTGCTCGCTGACGGTGTCCTCGGCGATGGGAAAGTCGACGAACTCGAGCATCTTGCGGCTGTGGGCCGCGGGATCCTTGACCCGGCCTGGCCGGTTGCCGAAAATGGCCGCGGTCATCACGTTTTCCAGCACGGTCATCTTGGGAAAAGGAACCGGGATCTGGAAGGTTCGCGACAGGCCCCGCCGGCACATCTTTTCGGGCGGCTTGCCGGTGGTGTTCTCGCCGAACAGGATCACCCGGCCCGAGGTGGGCGGATTCAAACCGGCGATGGCGTTGACCAGGGTGGTCTTGCCGGCCCCGTTGGGGCCGATCAGCCCCACGATGTCGCCTTCGTCGATGTGCATGGACACCGCGTTGACTGCGGTCAGGCCGCCGAACTGCTTGGTTAACTCGTGGGTCTCCAGTAGGATCATGGGGGTTTTCTCTTTGGGTCGACATCCACTGCACGAACGGGGCCGGCAGTGCGCCCGGCCCCGCCCGGATAAACGGCCAACAAGGTCACTTGGCCTGGAACTCGGCCTCTTTCCAGTCCTCCGGATAGACGATCTGTCCTTTGCCCTCGGTGTACTGGATCACCGGGAAGTAGTAGGCATCCTTGGCCACGACCGGGTCCGGAATGCTCTCGGGGGTGTAGCGGTATTCGTTCATGATCAGGGCGCCGTCGGCCTTGCCGAAGGTCAGCTTGCCCGTGTGGACCTCTTCGACGAAGGTCTTGTGGATGGTCTCTTTGTCCAGCTTGCCCTGCTTTTCCAAGGTGACATTCAAGATCTTGATGAACATGTTGGTTCCATCGTAGCACAGGCCGCCGGCCGACGGGCTGGGGTTGAACCCGTACTTGGCTTGGATGTCGGCCGCCCACTGCTTGGCTTCCGGGGTGGTCAGCTGCGGAATCATGTCCAGCACGCCGTTGGAAGCCGGGCCGGCCATGGTGTACCAGTCGCCCATCCAGCCCAGGCCGTCAGCGATGACCACGCTGTTCAAACCGACCTCACCGACCTGCTTGACAAAGGCCGTCATGGTCGGGGCGGCCGTGGAGGTGCCGGCCAGAACGGCCACGTCACCTTTTTTGTATTTGCCCAGCAGCGGGTAGAAATCGGTCTGGGTCAGCGGGAAGTAGTCCTCGGATACGATCTCCCAGCCCTTGTCGGCGAAAAAGCCCTTCAAGGCGCCGCCCAGGCTGCGGCCCCAGTCACTGTCCTCACCGTAAATGGCGACCGTCTTGCTCTTGGGCGTCCAGGTGCCCGCGGCGATGGCGTTTTCCAGGCACTCCACGTAGCCCAGGGCCATCTTGGCCGGAATCGGCCAGCCCTTGCCGCCCCAGTAGCTGTACTTCTCCGGGTCGGCCTGCCACTTCTCGTTGACCACTTCCGTGGCACCGAAACCGAACCAGTGAGGAATCTTGTACTGGGCCGCCACGTCCATGGCCGCCACGGCCACCGAGCTGTGCCAGTTTTGCATGGCGCAGTCGATGCCCTTGCGCTCGACCGCTTCGGCGTAGGCGCTGGCGGCCTTGGCCGGGTCGCTCTGGCTGTCGATCCAGACGATCTCGAGCTTGTAGTCGCCCACCATGTAGTCGATCTTCTCCAAGGCCATCTCGACCGAGGCTTTAAACTCGGCCCCGTTCTTGGCGGAAGGCCCGGTAAACGGTCCCAGGACACCGACCTTGAGCACCTTGGCCGACATGGCCGGGCCGGCAAACAGGGTCAGGGCCAAACACACCAGCACGACACTCACGATACGCTTTTTTCCTCTCATGGGTTCCTCCATTGGAAATTGGGGTTAAGCTCTGTCGGGTGAAAATGAACGGTGCCGACAAGTTGCGGTTGACCATTCGAACGCAATAAACATACCGCAACCACTGATGCGGATTCAAAAATTAAAAACTCATCTGAAATCGCAACGAATTTCTTTAATACCGATTTGTTAGCCGTTTTTTTAAGGTTTCGGCCAAAGCGGTAGGCCTTTTCGAGGAAAACCGCAAAGGTAAAAATATTTGCGTTTTAGAAAATTATTTTTCGTTATGGGGCGCAAATATTTTCGCACAGTCGACGGGGCAGGTCGGTCACCCTACCGCTGTGGCCTGAATGCCGCTACTCACTGAACCGCCCGGCTCGAAAGGCCTTGAGGTAGTTCATGCAGAAGTTGTCCCGGCCGGCCAAGGCCTCGGCGGCGATGATGGTGGCCATCATGTGGTCGTCCAGCGGGTTGATTAGCGCCCCGTCCAGACCCTTGGCGATGGCCATGGTCATGAAGGTCCGGTTCATGAACTTGCGGGCCGGCAGACCGTAGCTGATGTTGCTCAGCCCGCAGGCCGTGTGGATCCCTGGAAAGCGCGCCACGATCTGCTCGATGGCGTCGATGAACTCCATCCCGAAGGTATTGTTGACCGACACCGGCTGCACCAGCGGGTCCACGAAGATGTTTTCCACCCGGACCCCCTTGTCCAAAAGACCGCCCACCAGCTGTTCGGCGATCGTCAGGCGGTCGGCCACGGTCTGGGGCATGCCCTTGTCGCTCATGCACAGAGCGATCACCTTCATGTCCGTGCCGGCCACGATCGGCATCAGCTTCTCGTAACGATCTTTTTCCAGACTGATGGAATTGATCATGGGGGTGCCCTGGTGGACCGCCAGCGCCGCTTCGATCGCGGCCGGATCCGGGCTGTCGATGGCGCAGGGCTTGTCGACCGCCTGCTGCACCGTCTCCACCAGCCAGGCCAGGTATTGCGGCTCCTGGCCCACAAAGATGCCCGCGTTGACGTCGATGTAGTCCGCCCCGGCCGCGGCCTGGTCGGCCGCCACCTGCTGAATCGCGCCGGCATCCTGGTTTTCGATGGCCGCTTTGATCGCCTTGCGGCTGGCGTTGATCAATTCGCCGATGATGATCATGGGTGTTGCTCCTGTTTGGTTTGCGTGTGGGTGATACGCAGGCGCGGCCCGCAGCCGCGCCTGCCGATTGAACACCGCCGGTCTTCGACCTTCGGCCGGCCCTCAGGCCACCAATTGTTTGACCAGCTTGACCGCTCCCGGGGCGTCGGCGCTGTAGCCGTCCGCGCCGATCTGGTCGGCAAAGGCCTGGGTCACCGGCGCCCCGCCGATGATCGTGCGCGTGGACATCCCCGCCTCCTTGACGGCCTGAACCGTGCTCTGCATGGCCGGCATGGTCGTCGTCAGCAGCGCCGACAGCGCAATCACGTCGGCCTTCTTCTCGGACGCCGTCGTCACGAACGTCTCGCTCTCAACGTCCACCCCCAAATCCACCACCTCGAAACCGGCCCCTTCCATCATCATCGACACCAGGTTCTTGCCGATGTCGTGCAGGTCCCCTTTGACCGTGCCGATCACCACCGTGCCCTTGCTGCGGCTTTGACCCTCGGCCAGGTGCGGCTTCAAAATCTCCAGACCGGCCTTCATGGCCTGGGCCGCCATGAGCATCTCGGGCACGAACAGCTCGCCGGTCGAAAAGCGCTCGCCCACCTCGTCCATGGCGCTGATCAACCCGTCGTTGAGGATGCTGTCGATCGGTGTGTCGCCCTCCAGCGCCGCCTGGGTCTTGGCCTTCACCGTCGCTTCGTCAAAGGCCAGTACTGCGTCGAAAATCTCCTGAGTGCTCATGCGTCTCTCCTGTCTGAGTGAAATCCCGTTGGAAGTTCAAAACATCGATAGGCTTTTATTTTCAGACGCTCCCTCGGCGTCCTAGTTGCCATACTTTTTGGCGACATAGGCCTCCAGATCCCGCAGCGCCTCATCCGGCATGGCCGGCTCCTGGTAGGCAGCAAGGATATCCTTCCACTTTTGGTTGGCGACCTGATCGATGGAGCGCCCACCTTTCTCCTTCCAGCCGGCGTAGGACTCCTTTTGTTCCATGATCGGCGTATAGAATTCCTTGCGGAAATTCTGGAAGGTGTGCATGTTGGTCAGGTACTCCCCGCCCGGGCCGACCTGGGCGATCACGTCCAGGGCAAGTTTGGCGGGATCGGCCGTCTCACCGCGCCTGATGCGCTTGCACATACCGCAGATCTCGTCGTCGATCACGAATTTTTCGTAGGAGGCCGTCATGTAGCCTTCCAGAATTCCGGCCGAGTGCAGCACGAAATGGACGCCGGACAAGGTCGCCATGAGCTGGCTCATCATGGACTCCATGCCGGCCTGGGCATCGGGCAGCTTGGAATCGGTGATGGCCCCGCCGCCGCGGCTGGGGATGCCGTAGAATCTCGCCATCTGGGCCGTGGCGGCCGTATTGACCGCCATCTCGGGGGCACCGATGCTCAAGGTGCCGTAGCGCATGGCGGCCGCCGAGGAGGATCCGGAGAAAACCACGGGCGTACCTTCGCGAATCAGCTGGGTCAGCACGATGCCGGCCAGCACTTCGGCATTCTGGACCACCAGGGTGCCCTCCATGGTCACGGGCGACGTGGCGCCGGCAATGGAGAGCGAAGAGATCAACTGGGGCATGCCGGTCCGCGCGTATTCCATGATCGCACCCAGCATGCGGTCGTCATAGGCCAGGGGCGTGCGGGTGCACAGGATGCTGATCATGGGCATCTTGTCGGCCAGATCCGCTTCGGTGCAGCCGAAGAGAATCGCGGCCATCTCGATGGTTTCCCGGGCCGCTTCGGCGCCGATGGCCCCGCCCATGAAGGGCTTGTCCGAGTAGCGCATGGAGGCGACCATCATCTCGGCATTGCGCCGCTCGTGAGGCCTGTCGTTGGGCTCGGCCATCATGCCGCCCGTGATGTCGATGCTTGCGCTGGCGTAGGAGAGCTTGACGAAGTTGGTGTAGTCTTCCAGGGTGGATTCCCGTCGCCCCTTGTCCAGGTCGTGCACAAAGGGCGGGCCATAGCAGGGGATGTAGGCGATGTGGTCACCGCCGATAACCACGTTTTTGTCCGGATTGCGCGCCTGCAGGGTGTATTCAGAAGGCGCCTTGGCCACCTGCTCCATAACCATCTTGGGAGCGAGAAATACGCGCTGTCCATCCACCTTGCAACCGGCCTTCTTGAACACCTCCACGGCGGGCGCATAGCCGAAGTCGACCCCTACCGTCTCCAGCACGCGCAAGGTCGCTTCGTGAATCGTCTGAACATCGTCGTCGCTGAAATACTCGAACCGCTGCATGGGCCTTCCTCCTTACGCTGCAAATCGTTATTAATGTGACAAACACCGCTCACCCGGTCGCGCCGATCCCCAACACCTCGCGCGCATAGGCGATGCTCCGGATACAGGCATCCATCTCTTTTTGGCGGGCCACATCCAGGGGGTCCGCCCCCATGTCCCACTCAATTTCGAAGGTGATTCGGTCGGTCGGCGACAATTCACGTATGGTCCGATAGACCTTGACGCAGTCGATGTCTCCGTCGCCCAGGGCCACCCCGTGGAAACGGATGCCGAACTGGTCGCGGTCGAGCTTGTGATCGCAAAAATGGTTGCAGAAGGCATAGGGTGCCAGCTTGTGGACCGCGGTCTCGGGGTTTTCAAGCACCCCCATGGAGTTCACCGTGTCGACGCAAGCCCCAACCAGGGGGTGCTTGATCTGGTCGATCAGCCAGATAATCTCGTCCGCAAAGGTTTCGGTGTGGTTTTCAAGGGCCAACCGGATGCCCGTTCGCTCCAACAGGGGCAGCACCGCGATGACCTCGTCGTAGACCGTACACAGCTGCTTCATGACAACCGGATGGAAGCAGCTTCCGTAGAGCGGGCGAGGCCGTCGGACGTCCAGGCTGAGCTTGGCCAGGTCCGCGCCGAGCTTGCGTGCAATATGAATCCCGTCTGCGATGCGATCGGTCAGGCGCGGATCGAACTCCTCGTCCCGGGAGAAATTATACTCCAGGTAGAGCCGGCGTGCCTGGGCGGCCGCTTTTACCTGGGCCAGTCGTTCATCGTCCTTGGTCTCCAGGTCGCAGCCGGTGATGTGCAGTCCGTCCAGGCCCCACTCGACCGCCTTGTTCATCAATTGTATCAGGGTCATCTCCTTGGGCCGCGGATCGGCCACTACGCCCCAGTTCTGGCCCAGTCCCCACAAATGGAGTGTGTAGGTGTGCAGCCCCAGCTTCATTTTTTTGGCCATCATCTCGTCTCCTATGTCCGTCTTGCATCTGTCAATGGGAGAGGCCAAGGGATGATATACGTGGCCTGAATCAAACTATCCGCTCAGTTCGTGCCCTGTTATATTCGGTGCCCTTGCATAAGGGGTAGGTTGCGGTTCAGATCAAGGCCGCAGGATGATTGGAACCGGAGGCGTAGCAGCGCTACGTCGAGGATTCCAATCATCCGAGAACGCAGATCTGGGCCGCAAGATGCCCCTTAGGAATTGTCTAGTGACGGCCGCGCATAAAGGCCCCCGGCGGCGTCGCCAGTCCCTCTTCGAAGCGGCTCAGACGCAGCGGGTTGTCTTCGGGCCGCATCTTGCCGGTGATCAGATCGCAGGTCCAACGGCCCGCGGCCGCCGACAGCATCACGCCGGGCCAGTAGGCACAGTTGAGGAAAAAGCCGGGCATGCCGTCGACCGGGCCGATCAGGGGCTGGTCATCGGGCGCATGCACGTACTGGCCGGCGTAGACCGACAGATCCTCCTGCTTCAGATCCTCGACGACCTCGCTCCAGAAGGGGCTGAGGCGCGAGCACATCTCCAGGGTAAAGGCGGGAAAGTCCCAGTCCCCCTGGGGGTCTTCCATTGGGTCGCTCTGCTGTTCGTCAGGGTCGTGCCAGCCCAGCAGGGCGCCGCCGGTCTCCGGCCGCCAGTAGGATTCGTTGTCCACATCCATAATCAGCGGCGCCTGCTGCGGAATCTTGGCATGGGGAGCCACGAAAACGCGCTGGCGGCGCATCTGGTAAATGGGCAGATCCAATCCCAGCCAGCGGCCCACGGTAACGGCGAAGGGTCCGGCGGCATTGACCACCACGCGGGTGTCGATGCGACCCCGGTCGGTGAGCACCGCACAAACCCCACGTCGATCGGTCTCGATGCCGGTGGCCCGGGTGCGGACGAAAAAACGGGCCTGGTCGGCCGCCCGGGCGAAGCCCTGGGTTACCTCGTGGGCTGAGAACCATCCGTCCCTGGCACGAAAAGCCCCGGCCTTGACGTCCGGATTCAACCAGGGCCAGCGTTTGAGGATCTCCTCGCCGGAGAGATATTCGGAATCGGTCACACCGACCTGGTGGTAGCCCTTGACCGTGGCCTGTACCTCGGCCACCATCTTCGCTTCGGTGGTCAGAAACAGATAGCCGCCGTGGTGCAGGTCGATGGCATACCCCGCCAGTCCGGTCACCTGGGCAAAATTTTCCCAGACATCAATCGATTCCGTGGCCAGGGCCGCCATGGCCGGTTCCGTGAACTGGGCCCGGAAGGATTCGATGGACGCCGTGGTGGTCAGCGTAGACAACCCGTCGCGCATCTCCACCACAATGGTGGACAGCCCGGCCCGAGAAAGCCAAAAGGCCGTGGCCACACCGATGATGCCGCCGCCGATGACGACCGCATCGGCCGTCTCCCGTGTGAATGTCTCCGGTGTCAGTATTCTTCGCATGGTATCGTCTCCCGGAAAGGGTAGTGGGTTAAGCGGCCAGAATGCCTTCGGCCGTCAGCAGATCGGCCACTTCTTCCAGCCCCACTCGAACCAGCGTGGCCCGGGTGGGCAACCCGTTGGCATCCCAGCCCCTGGCGGCATAGTACCAGTCCAGAAGCTGCTCGAGCTTCTCACGGGGGATATAGTAGCCCTCATTGGGGCCGCTGGGGATCGGCTCGGTCGAAAATCGCTCCGGCGGATAGTCCCAACTGCGACCAAATCCTTTGATTTCACGGGCGGAAATGGCTCTCGTCAAGTTCCAGATACGCTCGGACACGTCCAGCAGCTCCTGCCAGGAGCGCTTTTTACCGGTGATGAAATAAAAGAGTTCGGCGTAATTTTCCACTTCGAATCCCAGTTCCATCAACTGCAGCCGGCAGACGCCCAGGGCGTCGAACAGGGGACGGGTGTGCTGGGAGTCGATCACGTAACGGGCGCTGTCAGCCGTGATCCGGGCCGGGGGCTGCCGCTCCACCGTCCCGCCGCTTTGCACCAGTTCGTTGACGTTGGTCCAGGCCCCGGCCATGTCGTGGCCCAGCACCCAGGCACGGGAGTGATGGGCGCCGATGTCGGCCGTCATGTAGGCCAGCATCATCGACGGTGCGTTGCGGCACTCGTACCCGGTCCACTCCAGCCCCTTGACGTGAATGGCAAAAACCTGCGAGCCCTGCCCCACCGTTTCGGCGGCTTTTTTGACCCCCTCGGCCAGCAGGTCGCCGATGCCCTGACGGGACGCGATTTTCTCCAGCAGGTAATCCACGGTTTCCAGATCGGAAAATCTGACCGGGCGGCCGATCGCTTTCTGGCTGAGCAGTCCCTTTTCGAAACACTCGATGGTCCAGGAGATCACGGCACCGGCGGAGATAGTGTCGACGCCCAGTTCGTCGCACAGATAGTTGGCGTAAGCCACCTCCTGGATGGTCTTGAGCTCGCAGTTGCCGCCGAACAGGGCGATGGTCTCGTACTCGGGGCCTTCCACATAGGCATTGCCCAGCTTGGTTTTGGCGTGGCCATATTTGCCGCAGGGGGTCGGACAGCAATAGCAGCCCTTATCGGTGATTTTCAGATTTTTCAAAATCGCCTTGCCGTTGATCTGCTGGTAGTGGTCGGAGAACGAGGTGTTGAAATTGCGGGTGGGAAACACCCCCACCTCGTTGACCCAGTTGGTAATGCCGGCGGTCCCTTCCGGGGTCCACTCGGTGAAGCCGGGCTTGGCGGAGATCTTCTCATAGGCCGCCTTACCGGCGGCAAAGGCCCTTTTCAGGTCGAAAACCGGCAGGCTGCCCGTGCCCCTGACGGCAATGGCCTTGATGCGCTTGGAACCCAGCACCGCCCCGACGCCGCTGCGGCCGGCCTGGCGACCGAAGTCGTGGGAAAGGCAGGCGTAGCGAACCTTCTGCTCACCGGCCGGACCGATGGTCAGAATCTGAAAATCCTCACCCAGATCCGTCTTCAGGTTCTTCTCGACGGTCAGGGCCCCCTGCCCCCAGTAGGCGCCGGCCGGCCGGATCTCCACCCGGCCGTCGTCGATGAACAGGTAGCTGGGCACCGGCGCACACCCGGTGAGCACCAGCACATCGTAGCCGGCGTATTTCAATGCCGGTCCAAAGTGGCCACCCATGTTGCTGTCCGCATACCCTCCGGTCGCCGGCGACTTGGTGCCGAAGTGGGTCTTGCCGCTGGCCGGAAGCAGGTGGCCCGACAGAGGACCGGTGGCGGCGATGAACCGGTTTTGGGCATCGTAGGGATCGATGCCGCGCGGCAGCTCGTCAAAGAGCAGCTTGGCCACGAACCCGCGGCCGCCGATGAAACGCTCGGCCAGGGCCTCGTCCAGCGGCTGTTTCGCAACGGCACCGCTGGACAGGTCGACCCGAAGAATGGTTCCGGCATATCCGAACATGGCGCGACTCCTTACGCTGACGCGCCGGCGCCGGGCCCCGCCTCGGAGGCAGCTGCCGCGGACCGGCTCGTCGATTTACGTTTTCTGGGCTTTTTGGCGGCCTCGGTCTCGGCCGATATGGCCTTGATGAACGACCAGGCCATGAAGATCATCAGGATCATGAAGGGAAAAGAGACCACGAAAGAGACCGTCTGGACGGCTTTCAGGCCGCCGGCCACCAGCAGCATGGCCGCGATGGAGGAACAGACCAGCCCCCAGAAGACCTTCAGGCCAGTCTTGGGCTCCAGGCTGCCGCCCGAGGTCATCATGCCCACCACAAAGGTGGCCGAGTCGGCCGAGGTGATGAAGAATATGGAAACGATGATCATGGAAAGCAGCGACAGGAAGGCACTCATGCTGAAATTGTCGTACAGCGCAAATATGGCCGTGGTGACGTCCTTGAAGGTGGCATCGGCGATGCCCGGCGTGCCGTTGAGTTCCAGAAAGATGGCCGACCCGCCCAGGATGTTGAACCAGATGGCACAAAGCAGGGTCGGTGCCAACAGGGCCCCCAGAACGAACTCGCGGATTTTGCGGCCGCGTGAAATGCGGGCGATGAACACGCCCACGAACGGCGCCCAGGTCAGCCACCAGGCCCAGTAGAAAACCGTCCAGGCCCCGGACCAGTCGTAACCGGTGTGTTTGGCCACGCCACCGCTGGCATCCACGAAAAAGCTCAGCCAGAGGATGTTCTGCAGGTAGTTGCCGATCGATTCGATCAACGAGTTGAGAATATAGCGCGTGGGCCCGATGATCAGCACCAGCAGCATGAGGCCGAAGGCCATGACCATGTTGGTGTTGCTCAGGATGCGGATGCCGCGGTTGATCCCGGTAACCGCCGAGGTGATGTAAAGAGCCGTGACGACCGCGATCACGACAATCGAAACCGTTGTGCTGTTGCCGAATCCATAAAGCAGATCAAGCCCGGTGGTGACCTGCAAGGCCCCCAGCCCCAGCGACGTGGCCACGCCGAACAGGGTCGTCACCACGGCCAGAGAATCGATCGCCTTGCCCAGGGTTCCCTGGGCGGCGCCCGGGCCGATCAGGGGGGTCAAGGTGGCGCTGATCAGCCCGGGGTAGCCTTTGCGGAACTGGAAATAGGCCAGCACCAATGCCACAGTGGCATAACAGGCCCAGGGGTGCAGCCCCCAGTGAAAAACCGTCGTACGCAACGCTTCCGTCGCCGCCTCGGGCGTTTTGGGGTCGGCGAACGGCGGGCCGGCGAAGTGATAGATCGGTTCGGCGACGCCCCAAAACACCAGTCCGATGCCCATGCCGGCGGCAAAGAGCATGGCAAACCAGGCCTTGAGGCTGAATTCCGGTATTTCGTCATCCTTGCCCAGCCGGATGTTGCCGAACCGGGAAAAGGCCACCGCCAGACAAAAGATCACAAAACCAGCCACGCAGGTCATGTAGGCCCAGCCGAAATTGGCGATGAAGAACTTGAAGATCTGGTCGAACAGTTCCTTGACCTGATCCGGCGAGGCCATCGTCATGAAAACGAAGGCCAGGCAGCAGATGGCCGAGATGCCGAATACGGTCTTGTCGATGGTGTTGTCGTTCATGGCATTTCCTCGCTAACGGGGTTGGTTGCTGGTTCAAGGCGCGACGGGTTCGGGCATGACAATGGCGCCGCGGGGGCAGATCTCGGCGCAGGTGCCGCACAGGTTGCATTTGGCGGGCAACCCCGCCTGCGGTTGTTCCACCATGACCCCTTTGGGGCAAACCGCCACGCAGGTCATGCACCCGGTGCACCGCTCGGGGTCCACACGGTAAACGCCCGATTCCATGACAATGGCCTCCTCCGGACAGTTGTCGGCACACACACCGCATTGATCGCAAAAATGAATCTGGTAATCCCCCGGGGCGGGGAAGCGGCCTTCGATGCGCAGCAGCGCCCGGGATGGCTGAACAGCGCTGAAATTTTCCATAGCGCACGCCAGTTTGCAGGTGCCGCAGCCGGAACAGTTGGCGTGAATGATCGTTGGCGTCATGGGTCGCTGTTTCCTTGTTGCGAATAAAATAGAAGGGATTGATCTCAACCTGCTGAAAGAAAGATTTCAATCTTTGTGCCAACAGGCCGCGAGGCTGCAGGGCCGTGGCATGCAAGTAAAAGATTCATTTTGGCGACACAGCGGTTCATGCGAGATAGGACAAAAATGTCCTGAATACGCATCGAAGTGTATTCAACCGTCCTATATATCTATTGATACTTTAATTAAGACATCGATGTCTTATTTTTAGACTATTTTACGCCATGGGCCTTCATTTTGCGCTGCAGGGTCTTGTAGTTGAGCTGCAGGGCCGCAGCGGCCTTGCCGCGATGCCAGCGGGCGGTTTCCAGGGCCGCCAGGATCATTTTTTTTTCGAGGGCCTGCATGCGCTCGCGCAGGCCGCCGTCCGACGCGAGGATCGGGTCTTCCGGCGCCGCTTCGGGGGCGGGTTCCGGCATGCGCCCCGAAAAATCGAGTTTGCCTAGGGTCAGGTAGGTATGCAGCACGTTTTGCAGTTCACGGACATTGCCGGGCCAGCTGTAGGTTTCCAAAGCATCGCGAATCCGCACCGGCAGGTGCGGTCGCGGGGCGTCCTTTTCCTTGTTGAAGGTCATCAGAAAATGATCGATCAGCAGCGGAATGTCTTCCCTGCGTTCGCGCAGCGGCGGCAGTCGGATGGGCAGGATGCGGACGCGGTAGAAAAAGTCCTCGCGCATGCGACCCTCTTCGACCAGCTTGACCAGGTCCCGATTGGTGGCGGAGATGACCCGAAAGTCACTGCGCTTGAGCTTGATCCCGCCCAGCGGGGTGTAGCCCATCCCGTCCAGCACCCGCAGCAGCTTGACCTGCATCTGCTTGCCGACCTCCCCGATCTCATCCAGAAACAGGGTCCCACCGTCAACGAAGTCCAAAAAGCCGCCCTTGTCGGCAGTGGCCCCGGTAAAGGCACCTTTCAGATGGCCGAAGAACTCCCGCTCCATCAGGTCTCTGGGGATGGCGCCGCAGTTGACGGCCACGAACGGGTTTTTTCGGCGATCGCTGAGGCGGTGAATGGCCCGCGCCACCAGCTCCTTGCCGGAACCCGACTCGCCGAAAATGATCACGCTGGCGTCGCTGGCGGCCGCCCGGAGAATCAGGTCGTAAACGGCCTGCATGGGCTCGCTTTTGCCGACGATGTCGCCGAACCGGTAGCGTTCGCTGATGGACGAGCGCAGGCGCAGGTTCTCTTTGCGCAGGTCCAGCTCCACCTCTTTGTAGGCGGTCACGTCGCTGATGAAGCCCTCTAGGGCCACCAGCCGGTCCGCGTCGTCGAAAACCCCCTCGCCCTGCTCCCAGACCCACTTTTCCTGGCCATTGGCGGCCCGGATGCGATAAATAAAGCTGAAGGGCCGCTTCATGGCCACGGTTTCGCGAACCAGGGCCAACATGTTTTTGCGGTCGTCCGGGTGAACGATGCGCTGGAAGGCGTTGGGCCCCGTCCCGAGGAGTTCGTGCGGTTCGAAACCCAGCAGGCGCTCGCTGCCGCGGCTGGCAAACTCCATGGTGAACGATTCGTCGGCCCGGCACCGGTAGACGATCCCGGGCAGGTTGTTCATCAAGGTGCGCAAGCGCCGCTCGCTTTCGATCAGGGCACTTTCGGCGCGCTTTTTCTCGGTGACGTCCAGGCAGAGGCTCAGCTTGGACACCGATCCGTCCGGATGAACGATGGGGCTGGCCATGTGGTGGTACCAGCGCCCGGTGGCCGGGTTACGGAACTCCCAGCGGACCGCGTTGCCCTGAAAGGTTTCCTGCTCCAGGCACCAGGGGCAGACGTCGTCGTTGTCGTAAAGGGCCCGGTGGCAGGGTTCGCCCACCGGGTTGCGGCCCAGCTGGGCCACGACCTGCCGGTTGACGAATTCGATACGGTTGTCCGGCGAGCAGACGTAGATCATGCCGTCGAAGGCATCCACGATGGCCTCGAAATAAGAGAGCCGCTTGTGGCTGGCGGTGATCATACCTGATAGTGCCGACGGTTCAGTCCGTATTTTTTCATCTTGTAGTTGAGCAGCTGACGCGAAATCCCGATGCTCTCCGCCGCGCGGGAGACATTGCCCCGGTGATGGGCCAAGGCCGCTTCAACCATCTTTTTCTCATGGTCTGCCTGGGCGGCCAGCAGGCCCTTTCCGCGGCCCGGCGCAACCCGATGGGCGGCCGGTTCGACCGCCAGAGGGCCGACATCGCTGCCGGCCTGGCCGGCAAGTCCGCTCGACGACCGTCCCGCGGCCGCATCGAGGCCTTCCGATTGTCCCCGCAACCGCTGCCAGGCCGTCAGGTGGGACTGCAGGTGGCGGCGTTCGATGGCCCGGCTGGAGACCACCAGGTTGATGGAACCCTCGATGACATGCTCCAGCTCCCGCACGTTGCCGGGCCAGTCGTAAGCCTGGAACAGGTCCAGCACCTCGGCGGAAATGTCGTCAACGTCGCGGTTCAGGGCCCGGCTGTGCTTGGCCAGAAAATGGCGGGCCAGCAGCACGATGTCCTCTTTGCGCTCCCGCAGGGGCGGGATGGGAATGAAAACCACCCCCAGCCGGTAAAACAGATCGGGCCGCAGGGCGCCTTCAGCGATGGCCACATGGGGCGCCTTGTTGACGCTGCTGACGATCTTGACGTCGATCGCCGTTTCGTGCAGGGAGCCCAGGCGCCGCACCCGGCGTTCCTGGATAACCCGCAGGATCTTGGCCTGAAGGCCGGTGGGCATGGAGTTGAGTTCGTCCAGAAAAATAGTGCCGCCGCTGGCGCGTTCGAAAAGCCCCAACTTGTTGCGCGCCCCGGTGAAGGCGCCGCTGGTGGTGCCGAAGAGCAGTCCTTCGAGCAGATGCTCCGGAATGGCGGCACAGTTCACGGCGGTGTACCGGCCGCCGCGTCGGTCGCCCTGATTGTGGATAGCCTGGGCGAACAGCTCTTTCCCGGAACCGGTTTCGCCGCACAGCATTATCGGTGAAGGGGTACCCGCGGCCATCTTGGCCGTGTTGACGGCCCGGAGGAATTCGATGTTGCTGCCCACGATGGCGTCGAAATCGAAACGGGTGTCATTGGGCAGCAGCCGCTTGGGGCGCGGGATCGAGATGGACGCGATGGTCTCTTCCAGGACGTTGTATTCGCGCACCAGGCAGATGGCGCCTTCGAGCCGGTCGCGCTTGAACAGGGGAAACACGGTGTGGATGGTGTTGGCCACCTTGCCCCGCCGGGTCCGGTAAAGCAGCGGCTGGTTGACAATCGGCCGTCGCGTTTTCAAGCACTGCATGACCACACTGCTCTCGTCCGACAGATCGTACACCTGGACCACTTTCTTGCCCAGGGCATCATCGGGTTCCAACTCGTCGATGCCGGCCATGGCGGCGTTATAATAGACGATGGTGCCGCCGCGGTCGACGATCAGCAGCCCCTCGCCGAATCCGTCGAAAAAGGGCAAAAATTCCGCGTATCCAATGTCGAGGTTAAAATGGGGGGCCGATGAATTCATGGTCACGATTTACGCCGGGTCGACAGCGCAGCGCGGCGGCAGCGCACATGGTTCAGGATGCTTCCAAGTATGGCACACTTTTAAAGGACCGGCAAATTGGCCGACCGGCCGGCGGCGTGGTCCGGGCCCAACCCGGTCAATCATGGGCATGGATGTTGAACAGGACGTCGTTTTCAAGGTACATCTGCTCGAGCTTCGCCTGGTGTTCGGTCAATTCAGGCGGCTGACGGTTGATCAGCTCAAGCACCAGGTAGTTGATGATGCACGAGATGGTGGTCGGGTAGCCGATCAGGGGGATCGAACGTGAGGGCACCACCAGCGATTGATGGGCAAAGGGGATCACCGGACACAAGCTGTTGTCGGTGATCACCAGCAGCTGGTGCTGCAGCCGGCGGGCGACCTTGCCGAGCTTGATCAGCTCGTTGGGATAGCGCGAGGTGGTGATAATCACCACCAGGCTGTTGTCGGGTGCGTTGGTCAGCCAGTCGATGGCCGTGCTGTCGCTGCCTTTCAATATGTGGATACCCCGGCGCACCTTGGTCAGCGACCAGCCCAAATAGTAGGCGAAGGTGTAGGAGACCCGTGAGCCGATCACATAAATGGCACGGCTCTGCTTGAGCGCCTCGACAATCCTGACCAGGGCCTTCATGTCGATGGCTTCATAAAATTGCCGCAGGTTGTTCATCTCCTCGAAGACCACCCGGTGCAGCAGGTCGGTGCCGGGCCCTTTCATGCCGGGCAGGTCCACCCGGTCCGGGAGGGTCAACCCCGAATCCACGAAATCGCGCAGGGCCTGGAGAAATTCGCCATATCCGCCGTAACCCAGCTGCGCCACGAACCGGACCACCGTGGCCTCGCTGACCCCACAGGCCTCGGAGAGCTCCTTGGTGGTCATGAAGACCGCCTTGCGGGGATTTTGAATGATGTAGCTGCCCAGAATCTTGCCTTTGGGGGTGAGGGTGTCAAGCTGTTTGACAATGCCTTTGATCACTGGATGTGTCTGGGAGTCATTCATTCATTGTGTCCCTTTGAAACCTGAAGGTATGCAATATTTGTTTCATTTCTTTGATTGTGGATTAACTAACCATTTTCTTAAAATAATTATTCTGCATGAGGCGCAATGTCAAGACTATTTGAAAGTTTTATCGTCATCTCTTGTTTTTATTATTGACATCTTTCATTTCATTCGGGTACCATCGGTGACAATTATGCGTTTCACGGTTCACTGTCACCCAGGCACTTTTTATCTTAAAACCATGTAGGGAGAGCGTATGTTCGGGAAATCAAAGCCCCTGTGGGGCAACAAAACCAGGGTGAAGTCCAGCTATGATGCAGTGATCATCGGCGGCGGTCTCCACGGCCTGGCCACGGCCTACTACCTAGCCAAGGAGCATGGCATCACGGATGTCGCCGTCATCGAAAAGCGCTTCATCGGCTTCGGCGGGGCCGGCCGCAACACGGCCATCGTGCGCGCCAATCAGCGTACGCAGTACAACGTACCGCTGTACAAGGAGGCCCTCGACCTTTGGCCGGTGCTCACCAAGGAGTTGGACTTCAACTTGATGTTCAACAACTGCGGCAACCTCAACCTGATGCACAGCGAAGCGGCCATGAAGGCCGCGCGCATGACCATCGCGACGGCCCAGTTCCACGGCGTGGAGAGCCACCTCATCGACGCCAAGCAGGCCAAGGAACTGGTGCCGGCGCTGAACATCAGCGAGGACATCACCTTTCCCATCCACGGGGCCATGTTCCACCCCCCCGGCGGCATCGTACGCCATGACGCCGTGGTCTGGGGCCTGGCCAAAGGCGCCGCGGCGCTTGGCGTCCACATCCACCAGCACACCGAGGCCACCGCCATTTACACCGAGGGCGGGAAAATCACCGGCGTGGAGACCTCCCGCGGCCGCATCCACACCCCCCGGGTGCTGGTCAGTGCCGGCGGCTACAGCGCCGGCCTGATCTACCACATGCTGGGTATCAAGCTGCCCATCGCCGTGCTGACCATTCAGGCCATGGTCACCCAGCCCCTCAAACCACTGCTCGACCACGTGGTCTCTTCCGGGGCCTACCACTGCTACGCCAACCAGACCCTCAAGGGCGAAATCGCCACCGGGGCCCACATGGATCAGTGGCCCAACTACACGACCCAGAACACGGCCCATTACATCAAACACCAGGCCGAGGCGCTGTCCGACTGGCTGCCCTGCCTGCGCGGCGTCAAGTTCATGCGCATCTGGGGCGGCCTGGCCGACATGACCCCGGACATGGCGCCCATCATGGACGGCAACGATTCCATCGACGGGTTTTACATGGATTGCGGATGGGGCTATTTCGGCTTCAAATCCTGCAGCGCCGTCGGCCGGTACATGGCCCAGTTCATGGCCACCGGCAACTGCCCGGAAATGCTCAAGCCGTTCAACCTGCGCCGCTACGAAAACCACCAGTTGATGGGCGAAACCGCCGAACTGGTCAGCTACACGCCCAACAATTAAAGGAGATTGACTCATGGCTCTGACCCTTACCTGCCCCGTGTGCGGAAAACGCAACGGGTACGAGTTTCGCTATGGCGGAGAAGACAAAGGCCCGCGTCCGGCGGAAGCGGGCTTGACCCCTGCCGCCTGGTGCGACTATGTCCATATGAACAAGTGTACGGCCGGCGTCCAGAAGGAGTGGTGGTTCCACCGCGACGGCTGCGGGTCATGGTTCACCACCTGGCGCGACACCACCAAAAACATTGAAGTCGAACCGCTGGAGGTGCCCAAATGAACCGGCTGAATCACTTACCCACACTGCGCATCGACCCATCCCGCAAGCTCAATTTGAGCTATCGCGGCAAAACCTACCAGGGCGTCGCCGGCGACACGGTGGCGACGGCGCTTTACGCCAACGACGTGCGGGTTTTCGCCCGCAGTCTAAAATACCACCGCCCGCGCGGGCTTTACAGCCTCGACGGCGAGTGCAGCAACACCTGCATGGATGTCAACGGCGTTCCCAACGTGCGCACCGAAAACACCCTGCTGCAAAACGGCATGGCCATCAAGGCCCAGAATGTGGTCGGATCGGCCGACCAGGACTGGATGGCCTTTATGGACAAGCTGGACTGGATGATGCCGGCCGGGTTTTACTACAAGACCATGCACAAGCCCGCTGCCGTCTGGCCCCTGGCCATGAAGCGCGTCCGCAAGGCCGCCGGTTTGGGGGTCATCGCGCCCGATTACGTGATGAAGGGGCAGTACGACGAAATTTACCTGACGGCCGAAGTGACCGTCATCGGCGGCGGTGCCGCCGGGATGACCGCCGCTCTGGCCGCCGCCGAATCCGGGCAGCGGGTGCTCCTGCTGGAAGCCCGCCCCCACCTGGGCGGCTGCTTCGACTACCGGGTCACCACGACCCCTGACGGCACGCCGTTGTACCAGCGTGCCCGCGACCTGGCCGGCAAGGCGGCCCAGACCGGCAATATCCGGGTTTTCACGCACACCCCCATGGTGGGTGCCTACAGCAACAACCTGATTACCGCGTTTCAGGTGGGTGGGCCCGACGACGCCTTCACCGAGCGATACGTCCAAATCCGCTCACAGAGCGTGGTGGTCGCCACCGGCTGCATCGAACGCCCCTTGATCTTCGAGCACAACGAACGCCCCGGCGTCATGCAGGTGGGCTGCGCCCATCGCATGGCCCGTACCTACGGTCTGCTGCCGGGAAGCGAAGCGGTCTTCTCCGTGGGCCACGATCTCGGGCTCGAGGCCGCCGTTGACCTGGCCAACCTGGGCCTGAAAGTCAACTGCGTGGCCGACATCCGCGAGGACGGCCAGCATCCGGAACTGCTGCTGGCCCTGGCCAAACGCAACATTCCGGTCCTCAAGGGCTGGGTGGCCGCCAAGGCCCACGGCGCCAAGCAGGTGGAGAAAGTGACCCTGGCCACGGTGGAAGGCACCGTCACGCACGACTTCCCCTGCGACCTGCTGGTGGCTTCGGCCGGACTGACACCGGTGACGGGGCCGTTCGTTCTGGCCCAGGCCAAGATGCGCTACGACAGCCACACGGGCTATTTCCTGCCGGACGAGCTGCCCGAAAAGATGTTTCCCGCCGGCCGCATCACCGGCGTCAACACCCCGGCCGCCATCGAAGCGTCCGGGCGGCTGGCCGGCCTCAAGGCGGCCCAGGCCGCCGGCGCCGACATGGATGCAGCGGTTGCCGAAGCCGAAAAAGCGGCGGCAGCCCTGCCGGGACCGGAACGCGGCTGCAAGCTGGTCACCGCTCCGGTCAAGGGGCGCAAAAGCTTCATCTGTTTCGACGAAGACGCCACGATCAAGTCCGTCAAACAGGCCATCGACAAGGGGTTTGACGTCCCCGAGCTGGTCAAACGCTTCGCCGCCGTGGGCTTGGGACCGGGCCAGGGCGGCATACCGGGCCACAACCTGCCCCTGTTCGTGGCCAAATACACCGCCTCCAGCCACACGCCGGTCCCCACCACGACGCGGCCGCCGCTGGTGCCGACCTTTCTGGCCACCTATGCCGGCTACAACCACCACATGTTCAAGCACACGCCCCTGCACGACTCCCAGAAGGCCGACGGCGGCATCTTCCGCAACATCGGCGTCTGGCAGCGCGCACGCTACTTTTCACAGGATTTCGACTGCAAGGAGGAAATTCTCAACGTGCGCAACAACGTGGGGTTGCTGGACGGCTCGACCCTGGGCAAGTTCCGCCTGCACGGCCCCGATGCCCTGAAGGTGCTGCAGCGGGTCTACGTGTCGGACATGAGCAAGGTCAAGCAGGGCCGCATCAAGTATTCAGCCATGTGCAACGACGACGGCTGCGTCATCGACGACGGGGTGGTGGTCAAGCGGGGGGAAAACGACTACTATCTTACCACCTCTTCGGCCAGAGCCGGCCAGACCGTGGAGTGGATGCGCTACCACACCCGCTACGACGGCTGGGCGTTCGCTCTGGTCAACCTGACCGACGCCCTGGGGGTGATCAACATCTCCGGCCCCAACGCCCGCAAGGTAATGGCCAAAATCGTCGACATCGACCTCTCCAACGAGGCCTTTCCCTTTTCCGGTTACCGGGAGTTTTTGATCAAAGATACCATTTTCGTGCGCGCCATGCGCCTGGGATTCGTCGGTGAGCTCTCCTACGAGCTGCACGTCCCGGCCTCCTACACCCAGGCGGTCTGGGACATGCTCGCGGAAGCCGGCGCCGAATTCGGCATCCGCAACTTCGGCGTCGAAGCCCAGAACGTGCTGCGCATGGAAAAGTGCCACGTCATTCTCGGCTCGGAATCCGAACAGCGCACCAACCTGCTGGATCTTGGGCTCGGCTTTTTGTGGGACCGCGGCAAGGCCGATGCCAAGACCGTGGGCGCCGTGGCCCTGCGCCAGGCCGAAAACGACGTCGGACGCCTCAAGCTGGTGGGCATCCGCATGGAAGACGACGGCCGGCCGGCGCGTGACGGCGCCCTGATCGTCGACACCCGGGTGCGCGGCTACGTGGCCACCATGCGCAAGAGCTTTTCCACCGGTCAGGCCGTGGGCATGGCCCTGGTGGAGTCCCAGCTGGCCGACATCGGTACCCGTCTGGAGATATTCGAGGATGAGTGCAATGGCGTGCGGCTTTACGCCCGGGTCGTCGACACACCGTTTTACGACCCCCAAGGGACCCGCATGAAAAGTTAGTCAGTAATCCTAAAAACAGGTGATAAGGAACTAAAAATGGTTGAGATAAAAAGAGAATCGCCGGTTCGGTTCAGGGGCTACCCCACCCAGACCGACGTGCGTGACAACTGGACCGTGGCGCTGGCATACGACGACGAGGGCCAGGGTCCCTGGCTGGTGGACCTGGCCCACAAGACCCGCTGGGATCTTCAGGACGGCAGAATCGGCGAACAGCGCCCCTGCGACCTGGAGGTGCCGGCGAATCCGGGCGGTTGCACCCTGGCCAACGACACCCTGGTCAACCGCATGAACCGCACCCAGGCCTCCATCTACCATCTGGGGGCGGCGACACCGGCCCTGCCGGACCTTTCGGGCTACACCGACGTGACCGAAGCCACCGTCTTTTTGGCCCTGTTCGGCCCCAAGGCCTTTCGGGTGGCCGAAAAACTGACCGCCCTGGACTTTTTTGATCCGGCCAGGCAGGCGCCCTTTTTGTATCAGGGCCCCTTTTGTCACGTGCCCTGCCAGATCGTGACCCTGGAAAGGCGGGACGACGGCGGCGGCGGTTTCCTGTTGACCTGCAGCCGGGGCTATGCCGACAGCATGGTGCATGCTGTTTTGGGCGCCGGTGCCGGACTCGGACTGCGGCCGGCCGGTGAAAACCGCTTCAATGCCTGGATTCACGGACTTCAAGGATCGTGATCAGTCTGGCAAAACAAGGCCGGGCACACCATTGCATGCCCTGGACCGGTCGCCGTGCGCGTCCGCCGGCGCAAAAAATCTTTACATAAAAAGCAAAATTTTTAGCTTTTTGGTTAATTTTTTTTCAACACCCCGGCCACCGGGCGGCGACGGTTTTCCCGACAGCCGAAAGAATTTTATAACTGCTTGGATCCATTTTCAAAATTAAGGTGCCCGCACTGTTTCAAAAAAAACTCACCCCGATCATTTGCGGCGTTTGTTTTGCATTGAAAAATATATCAATCGCAGTAGGGGTCATTTCAAGCGACCATTTACGTATTTTAGGTGACGGAGGAAACCATGTCTAAATCGTATGACGCCATTATCATCGGTGCCGGCGTGATCGGCGCCCCGATTGCCTACGAGCTGTCCAAGATGGGCTACAAAACCTTGAACGTGGACAAACTGGCCGACGCCGGCGAAGGCTCCACGGCTGGATCGTGCGCCATCGTCCGGGCCCACTACTCCACCGAGGACGGGGTTGCCTTTGCCTATGAAGGCTTCAAGTACTGGAACGACTGGGAAAATTACCTGGACCAGGTCAAGGACGAAAAGGGGCTGGCCAAATTCATGAAGACCGGTTCACTGCTGATCAAATCCCAAGGGCACGACTGGCGCAAGGTCAAGCGGCACTACGACGCCGTGGGCGTCGAGTACAAGGAGCTGAGCAACGAGGAGATTCTGAAGATGGTCCCGGTGCTGGACCTGCACGAGTTCTGGCCGGTCAAGCGTCCTGAAGACCCGGCCTTTTTCGATGAGCCGACCAAAATGCTCGAAGGCGGCCTGTTCTGCCCCGAGGGCGGCTACGTCAACGACCCGACCCTGTCGGCCCACAACATCATGCGCGCCGCCGAAGCCAAGGGCGCCACCTTCATCTTCAACGCCGAGGTGGTCAAGGTCCGCGCCGAAGGCGGCAAAGTCCAGGGCATCACCCTGGCCGACGGCACCGAAATCGATGCTCCGGTCGTGGTCAACGTGGCCGGTCCGCACAGCTTCAAGATCAACCAGATGGCCCCGGGCGTCTGGGAGGGCTGCAACATCAAGACCAAGGCCCTGCGCCACGAAGTCATGTACTGCCCCTCGCCGGAAGGCTACGACTATCTCAACGACGGCTATCACCAGAGCGACGGCGATGTCGGCGTCTATGTACGCCCGGAGGTGGGCAACCTTTACCTGATCGGCTCCGAGGACCCGGAGTGCGATCCCCAGGAGTGGGTGGACCCGGACGAGTTTTACGCCGGCAAGGGCGGGCACGGCCGCGACAACCAGCTGACCGAGGAGCAGTGGAAGGCCCAGTGCTACCGTCTGGGGCGCCGCGTCCCCACCTTGCAGGTTCCCAACCAGCCCAAGGGCGTCTGCGACCTGTACGACTGCTCCGACGACTGGATTCCGGTCTATGACAAGTCCGATTTGGGCGGCTTCTACATGGCCATCGGCACCAGCGGCAACCAGTACAAGAACGCCCCGGTGGTCGGCCGCATGATGGCCGAACTGATCGATGCCTGCGAAAAGGGTTTGGACCACGACAAGACGCCCTTCCAGTACAAGATGAAATATCTGGACCGCACGCTGGATGTGGGTTTTTTCTCCCGCAAGCGCGCGATCAACTACGACTCCAGCTTTTCCGTCAACGGGTAATTATGGGTCGCACCCCCTTTGAAAGCGGGATGCGTCGCTGGTAAATGAAACGGGCCTGTCGCAGCAGGCCCGTTTTTAAATTTGGATACCATCATGAACATCTACGTCTGCGTCAAACACGTACCCGATTCCGCCGCCACCATCACCGTCGAAGGCAAAACCGGCATCAACGAGAAGATTACCTTCCTGCTGAACCCTTACGACGAACACGCCGTTACCGAGGCTTGCCGCATCAGGGCGTCCTCACCGGGAGGCGAGGTCGTGGCCGTCTGTCTGGGCAAGGCGGCCGCCGAAAACACCTTGCGCGCAGCCATGGCCATGGGGGCCGACCGCGGCATACTGATTGAAACCAGCCAGCCGCAAGACAGCATACTCACCGCCCGCGCCCTGGCGGCGGCCATCCGATCCGACGGCCGGCCGTGGATAATCTTCACCGGCAAAGAATCCATCGACAGCGAGGGCATGCAGACCCACTTCCGCCTGGCCCGGAACCTGAACCTGCCCGTGGCCACCAACGCAATCGACGTGGCGGTGGACAGCGACGGCGCAACGGTGGCGTGCGAGCGTGAAGCCGGGACCATCGACATTTATCACCTGGCCGTGCCCTGTGTCATCGGCGCCGGAAAGGGGTTGAACACGCCCCGATACCCGACCTTCCCGGACATCGTCAAATCCCGCAAGAAGCCCGTCAAAAAGCTCAATCTGGCCGAACTGGCCATCGACCCGCCGGCTGCCGGCATGCGTATCCAGGAGCTGGTGCCGGCGGTCGAGCAGCGATCCCCCACAGCCCTTACGGGCAGCGCCACAGATATCGCCGCGCAGATCGTGGACATCCTCAAGAACGAGGCCAAGGTGATATGACCATGCAATCGGTTGGACTGCTCATCGAATTTAAGGACGGGAACCTCAAGCCGGCCAGCCTCGGTACAGCCGCCGCCGCCCGGGGAGAGAACCGGCAGCTGGTGGCCCTGGTGCTGGACGCGTCGGCCGGCGACGCCAACGCCGCACTGGCGGCCCACGGGGTGGCCCGCATCGTCACCATCCGCACTGGCGGCTCGGGCTGGAACCCTGCCACACAGGCCGCCGCAGTGGTTGCGGCCATGCACGAATTCGCGATCGGCAGCCTGGTTGGCCTGACCAGCCCCGCCGGCCGGGAGCTGCTGCCGCGCATCGCCGCCCTTCTGGACGCCCCGCTGGTCATGGATTGCACGGAAATCGACCTGGACGGCCACCAGGCCAAGACATCCCAGTATTCCGGCAAGACCATGGCCACGATCGCCATGACCGGCCGCCATTTCATTTACGGGCTGCGGGCCAACACGATCGCACCCGTCAAAAACCCGGTCGCTGCGGAGACGATCGATTTTACCTACGCGGACGGCGATGCCCCCGGATACCGGGTCGTCGAGACCCGCCGTGATGGCAACACCGGCACGGCCTACCTGGCCGAAGCGGATGTCATCGTCGCCGGCGGACGCGGGCTGAAAAACGGTCAGAACTTTAAACTGCTGTTTGACTGCGCCCGGCACCTGAACGCCGCCGTGGGCGCCTCCCGCGTGGCCGTCGACAACGGCTGGGTGCCCTATGCCATGCAGGTCGGCCAGACCGGGGTCAAGGTGAATCCCAAGGTGTACCTGGCCGTGGGCATCTCCGGCTCTGTCCAGCATTTCGCCGGTATGAAGACCGCCAAGATGATCATTGCCGTCAACAGCGACGAAAACGCCGCCATTATGGCCAATTGCGACTACTTTGTTGCGGGCGACCTGTTTGAAATTCTTCCCGAACTGGAAAAAGCCCTGGCCAATCGTCCCAAATGAGGCCATTCGCGGGCAGTTGTCCGGGACTATGACCCTGAGCCAAGCCGTTCAATGGTCTGCAGGGCGATGGCCCGCGCTTCGTCGGTGGGAACGACCAGCAGGCGCACCCGGCTGTGATCGGCGTGGATGAAACCGCAGGTGCGGTTGCCGGCCGCGTTCTTTTCGGAGTCGAGCACGATTCCCATTGGCTCCAGGTCCTGGCAGATCAAGCGGCGAAGCAGGTCCGAATTCTCACCAACACCGGCCGTGAAGACCACGGCATGGATTCCTCCCATGGCGAAGGCGTAAGCCCCGATGTACTTTTTGATGCGGTAGGCATAGGCATCGATGGCCGTTTGCGCCTGCCGGTTGCCCGCCGCGGCGGCCTGGGCGATATCCCTGAAGTCGCCGCTGCCAACCCCGGCCAGCCCCTTCAGACCGCTTTCCTGGTTGAGCAAAGTCGAGACCTGTCCGGCATCCATGCCCTTGGTGCGCATCAGGTGAAACACGATGGCCGGGTCGATGTCGCCGCAGCGCGTCCCCATGATCAGGCCTTCCAGGGGAGTCAATCCCATGCTGGTATCGACGCTGCGGCCTTGGCGGACCGCCGTGACGCTGCAGCCGTTGCCCAGGTGGCAGGTTACCAATTTCAGTTCCGATACAGGCCGGCCGAGCATCTCGGCCGCTTTGCGGCTCACATAATGATGGCTGGTGCCATGGAAGCCGTACCGCCGGATTTTCGCGCGCCGGTAATAGTCGTAGGGCAGTCCGTACAGGTAGGCATGCGCCGGCAGGGTGGCATGAAAGGCCGTGTCGAAAACCGCCACCTGGGGGATGCCGGGGAAAATCGCCTGACAGGCCTCGATTCCCTTCAGGTTGGGTGGATTGTGCAGCGGTGCGAGGTCGAAGCAGCTGCGGATAATGCGTTTCAGGTTCGCATCGATGACAGTGGCGTCTTTGACGTATTCTCCGCCGTGGACGACCCGGTGGCCGATGGCGGTGACCTGTGCTGTGGCGTGGATGACGCCGCCGCCCGGGTCCATGAGCATGTCGGCGATCAGGCCGACCGCCTCGTGCGCGTCCGCAACCGGGCGCTTGCGGGAGAAGCGGCCGCCGGCGCTGTTTTGATGGTGCACGGTGGTGTCGCTGAGCCCGATGCGCTCGACCAGCCCGTCGGCCACCAGCCGCACGCCTTCCCGGTTGAAAAGGGTGAACTTGACGGAAGAGCTGCCGGCGTTGATGATCAGAATATGCATGGGTCCTCCTCAAGCCTTTCCGGGCAAGCGGTCTGGATCAAGATGAAATATGCGTCCTGCCGTGACCTGAGGCCGCTTAATAATCGACCCACAGGCCCCAAAAGGAGCCGTCACGAATGTATTCTGACAGGAAGGGATTCATGGCGAACACGAGCCTCATCATCATTGCTGGGATCGTTCTGCTGGTGTGGGATTGACCTGCGCTGCCGGACCAAAAGCACCGAAAACCGCTACATGGGCCTCTACGGCTGCCGAGATTGGGAGGCCTGCAACATGGAGCTGTGCCTCACGTTCGATCAGGCCAAGGATCGCTATGTGAAAACCCTTTTCCAGCAGCGTCTGGCCGACCACCTGGCCCAGGTCGACCCGAAGGGCTCCTAAAGCTCGCCGAAAGCCACATCCAGGACATCGATCATAAAGTCGACATCGGCCCGGGTCAGGCACATGGGCGGCTTGATGCGCAGCACGTTTCCGAAAAAGCCGCCCTTGCCGATCAACAGGCCCAGATCCTTGGCCCGCTCCCAGACCCGCACGCATTGTGCCGTGGCCGGCGTCTTGCGGCCACGATCCGTGACCAGTTCGATGCCGGTCATCAACCCTTGTCCGCGCACATCACCGATGACGTCATGTTTGGCCATGAGCTTGTTAAAACCGTCGAGCATATAACCGCCGACGATCAGGCTGTTGTGCTGCAGGTTGTCTTGCTCGATCACCTCGAGGACCGCCTTGCCGAAAGCGCAGGAGACCGGGTTGCCGCCAAACGTGTTGAAGTGGATGCGCTCGGCCAGCGTCTTGGCGATGTCCGGTGTGGTGACCACCGCGGCCAGCGGCGCGCCGTTGCCGATGCCCTTGGCCATGGTGACGATGTCCGGCAGCACCCCCTGGGTCTCAAACCCCCAGAAGGCATCACCGGTTCGCCCGAACCCGGTCTGAACCTCGTCGCAAATGCACAGGCCGCCGGCGGCGCGAATGTGTTCGTAGGCGTGCTTGAGGTAGCCTTGCGGGTAGACGACACTGCCGCCGACGCCCTGAATGGCCTCGGCAAAAAACCCAGCCACCTTGCCCGGCGTGGCGTGCTGAATCAGGTTGTGGATGTCGGCGGCGTAGTTGCGCCCGGCCTCGGGGTCGCCATGGCCCCATGGGCCGCGGTAGGGGTCGGCGGCAATCGCGTGATGAACCCCGAAGCTGTGGGGGTAGTTGTACTTCCAGGTGCTGTGGGCGGTCAGCCCCATGGTCGAGGCACTGCCGCCGTGGTAGGCATTGCGCAGGGCGATGATGTCGTAATTGCCAGTGTACAACCGCGCCATCAGCAGGGCCAGGTCGTTGGCCTCCGATCCCGAGTTGACAAAATAGCAGACACTCAAATCCCCCGGCATCTTATCGGCCAGCATCTTGCCGTATTCGGCAATCGTGGGATGGTAGTAAATCGTGGTGGTGTGCTGCAAAAGGGCCAGCTGTGCTTTGACCTTTTGGATCACATAGGGGTGGCTGTGGCCCACGCTGACGGTTACGATACCGCCGAAGCCGTCCAGGTAGCGCCGGCCCGTTTCGTCGTAGAGGTACTGCATGAAGCCTTCCACGAGCATGATCGGATCCTGGTAATAGGTCAGCAGGGCCGGTGACAGATAGCGGCGCCGGAGTGCTTCGACCTCTTGGATGGCCGGTCCGTCATACCGTTGGGGACGATGATCGGTCGGCGGCAGTTGCGGCAATGGTGTGGGCGTGCTCATGGTGATTTCCTTCTTGTCGGTCTGGGTTGCGGTGGTTGAAAAGATACTGGGTGGTAACACATTCGGCTGCGCTAAAAAACAGGAATCCGATTTCAAGGCCGGCCGGTTAGTGGCATCAAGCGACGCACAGCCGTGCCCCAGTTGATCAAGGCCGCCATTTCCGGTCGTTGCCCAACTTCATATGGGCAGAGCGGTTAGTGTGGTGGGTTGGACAGGCTGCGCCCGATCGCTTCGGCCTCGCTCATGGCCAGCATGAGATTGCGCGGCGTTTTGGCATCGCCGATGATGTGGACCGCCATCGGGCGGCCATCCAGGAGTGACTTGGCATCGCGCACCGACACCATGGCCTCGGCCACGACGACCGTGTCGAACTGCGCCAGGGCGACCGGCTGGCCGGCGGCCTTGAAATGCACACCGTCATCCGTGAAAGCCGCGGCCGACACCTGCTTGTAGAGGCGCACGCTGCTGCGTTTGAGCCGTTCGCGCAGGTAAAAACGGTCGTTGCTGGACATCTCCTCGGCAAAATGACGCCGGCGGTTTAACACCACCACCTCGCGATCCTTTTCGGCCAGGTAGTCGGCCGTCAGGAGCCCGGCCTGGCCGCCCCCCAATACGATCACCCGGTCGCCGGTGAGCTTGCCCGCCAACACTTCAGTGACCGTGCACAGGTCCATTTTCGTGGTAAACAGCCCTTTGGCGATGGACATCTCCGGCAGACTGCCCGAGGCCAGGATGACGGCGTTGGGCTGCAGCTCGTCCAGCAAGGCAGCCGTCAAGGGCGTGTTCAGACGGATGGCGACTCCCAGCCGCGCGACTTCACGGTTGAGAAAATGGACCACCTCCATGACCTCCTGCCGCCCCGGTGCCCGGGCGGCCAGACGCAGCAGTCCGCCGACGTCGCCCTTTTCCTCGACCAGGGTCACCCGGTGGCCCTGCATGGCGGCCATCCGGGCCGCCGCCAGGCCGGCCGGCCCGGCCCCCACGATCAGCACGGTCCAGGCGACGGTCGTGGCTTGGTCGGTTTCCAACAGATATTCACGTCCCACGTCCGGATTGACCACGCAGCCGCCGGGCTCTAACGCCAGCACGGCGTGAATACAGCCCAGGCAGCAGCCGATGCACGGGCGGATAGCATCCACCGCACCGCTGCGGGCTTTTTCGGGCAGCATGGGATCGGCGATCAGCGCCCGCCCCATGGCAACCACATCCACCCGCCCCGCTTTCAGGAGGCGGTCGGCCAGTTCCGGATCCTTGATGCGGCCGACCCCCACCACGGGGATGGACACCACCTTTTTGACGGCCTCGGCCAGGTGGATGAAACAGCCCGGCGCCACGTACATGGAGGGGATGGTCAGCTGCGTCGACCCGTAAACCCCGGCCGACACGTGCAGGTAATCGGCGCCCTGCTGCTCCAGGATCGGCGCCAGCCGCAAGGCGTCTTCCAGGGTCCAGCCGCCGGCGATGTAATCTTCGCCGTTGATGCGCAGCCCGACGGGAAAGTCGCCGCCGGCCTTGGCCTTGATGTCGGCCAACACCTCCAGGAAAAAACGGATGCGGTTTTCGAAGCCGCCGCCGTAGCGGTCGTCGCGCCGGTTGGCATTGGGGGAGAGGAACTGGTTGATCAGGTAGCCGTGAGCAGCGTGGACCTCCACGAAGTCGAAGCCGGCCTCCCGGCAGCGCCGCGCCGCATCGCCGAAAGATGCCACCAGTTCGGCGATCTGCACCACCGTCAAGGCCTTGGGGACCCCTTTAACCACGGCCGGGGCGGCGATGGCCGACGGGGCGACCTTGCGGTCGTGATAGGATTGCCGCCCGCCGTGCATCAGTTGCACGCCGAAACAGGTGTCGTATGCCTTGACCGCCGCAACCATCTTTTTCAGGGCCGGGATGCAGGCATCGTCCCACAAGGCCGGCAGCCCCGGCAGCTCCAGCCCCGTGGGGTGGACCCCGGCACCGCCCACCAGGATCATGCCGGCGCCCCCTTTGGCCCGGGCGGCCAGGTACCCGGTCAGCTGTTCGTTCACGTAGCCGTTCTCGTCCACACCGAAATTGATGCTCATGGCGGACATGAGCAGACGATTCTTGGCCGTCATCCGGCCGATCCGAACCGGTGCGAACAGATGCTTCAAGATGGTCATGCAAACCTCCGCGACAAGAAGAAGGGCGGTACCGGGCCCACCCGGGTCAAGGCTGCCGCTGAAAATCGGAAATGAAGGCGTTGACGGCGTCCCAGTAGACCGGCGAGGATTCAATGTCGTTGTGTCCGACGCCCGCCACGGTTACGCTGGTGACAGCCCCGCCCCACTGCTTTTCCAGGTTGTGGGCGAATCGCACCGGTACGACCACATCGTCGGCGGCGGTGAGGAAAAGGGCCGGCGCGGCGATGTGCGGTGCCAGGGCGGCCGAGTCGAAGCGGTGTCTGAGCAGCCACCGGACCGGAAAGATGGGATAGTGCGCCCGGGCCACGTTCACCAGTGAATCGAACGGGGTCACCAGGATCACACCGCCCACCTTGCGCTGCGCCGCCACGTGCACCGCCACGCCGGTCCCCAAACTGCGCCCCATGAGCACGACGTGGCGGGGATCGATCTGCTCGGCCGCCAGTATGTGGTCGAATACGACCAGCGCATCCGACAGCAGCGCTGCCTCGGACGGTTTGCCGTCGCTCTCCCCGTAACCGCGGAAATTCATGAAAAGGAACACGCCCGTGTTGAAGCGCCCCAGGTCGGCAAAATTGAGCGAGACATCTTCGGCGTTGCCGCCGTAGTAAATGATCAGCGGATTGGCTGGGCCGATCGCCGCCTTGAAAAACCAGCCGGTCAGCGTGGTCTGGCCGTTTTGAATGCGAATTTCGCGGTCGGCATAGCGGGCCCGGTTGCCCGCCGCGGTTGGCTGAGGGAAAAAAATCATTTTGTCCTGGAGCAGATAGAGCAGCCCTGTGGCAGCGACAAAAAAGATTAGACCGATTTTTAGGATTGCGAAAATCATTTTCAAAACAAGACCTTCAGCAGCACAAAACTACCCACCAGCAGGACCGTGAACGAGACGGCCAGCAGGTCGAAATAACGGTCGATGAAAATCTGAATGCGCGGTCCGAACAGATAGATCAAGCCCGCGATGATGAAGAAGCGGGCCGAGCGCGAGACCAGGGAAGCCAGCAGGAATACGCCGAAGTCGATCCTGAACATGCCAGCCGTAATCGTGAAGACCTTGTAGGGGATGGGGGTGAACCCGGCGATGCCCACGGCCCAGGCATCGTAGGTCTGGTAGAGGATCTCGATGGCGGCCACTTTATCCGTCAAGCCATAGAACTCGACGATGCGGATGCCCAGCGAGGCCATGAACTGCCAGCCGATCAGGTATCCCAAGCATCCCCCCAGCACGGACCCCACACTGCAGATCAGGGCGTATTTAAATGAGCGCGCCGGCAGGGCGACGCACATGGCGATCAGCAGGATGTCGGGCGGAATGGGAAAGAAGGAGGACTCGGCGAACGCCAGCAGAAACAACGCCCACGCGCCGTAGGGCGTGGTCGCCCAGTGCAGCACCCAGTCGTAAAGCCGCCGGAGCATTTAGGGCTCTCTCCAGCCGTGCTCGCCGACGAGCTTGACGAATCGGCACCCGCCCAGGTTGGATTGATGGATGCCCTGGATGTCGCGATAAATCTTGATTAAATCCTGGCTGTGGCGATCGCCCACCGGTATGATCATGCGGCCGCCCACGGCCAGTTGGTTGACCAGGGCCACGGGAATTTCCGGTGCTCCGGCGGTGACGATGATGGCGTCGAAGGGACTGTGCTCTTTCCAGCCGGTGGTGCCGTCCGAATAGCGGGTGACGATGTTGTGGTAGCGGAGTTGATCGAACAGCTTGCGGGTTCGGGTGTAAAGGGCGTAGATGCGCTCGACGGTGTACACCCGAAACGCGATCCGGGCTAAAATGGCGGCCTGGTAGCCGGAACCGGTGCCGATTTCCAGCACCCGATCCTCCGGCGTCAGCTGCAGGGCCTGGGTCATTTCGGCCACGATGTAGGGCTGTGAAATGGTCTGCTGCTCGCCGATGGGCAACGGATAATCCCCGTAAGCCTGGTCCATCATGGCTTCACTGACAAACAGATGCCGCGGGACGGCGCGCATGGCCGACAGCACGGCGGGATCGCTGATACCACGCGCGATAATCTGCTTGGTAACCATTTCATTTCTCAGGCGATGGTATTTCATCGGCGCTCTTCTCCCAGCAGATGTCTATCAACTCAATGGTATTGGGTCAAGATGTTAAGTGCCCGACGCGCCGGGGCAAATCTTTGGCCCCGAATGGCCGAAACCCGCGACCGGCCACGTCGTCGAAACGGTCGATCGCCAGACGAAAAAAGCGCCCGCGACCGGGGCGCTTTCAAGCGTTCGTTAATGGGGTCGGCTGCGGCGCTAAATTTTGTAGACGACCCGTTTTTCGGTGATGATGATGTCCACATGCTTGTCGTGGGCTTCCATGGGCACCTGCTGGACCAGCTGCCCCTCGAACACCAGGCCGACCTTGCGGGTGGTGACGGGCAGGTCCGGGATCAGGCGGTCGTAGTAGCCGTCACCGGATCCGATGCGCCCGCCCTTTTCGTCCATGGCCACGGCCGGTACGATAGCGATGTCGATACAGTCCAGCGGCACGGCCTTGCATCGGGCCGGGTCCGGTTGCAAGAATGCCGCGCGGACCGGTTATCAGATCCTTTTCCGGATTGTCCACCTTCATTGGCGTCATGGTGGACCGACCCTTGGCAAAGGCCGGCAAGACCACGATTTTATTGAACCCGTATGCCCGTCTGAGGATATTGGCGGTGCTGACTTCGTTTTCGGAATTCACGTACAACATCACGATCTTGGACTCGAGAAAATTGGCAAATTCAAAAAGCCGCTCCTCTATGATTCGCGTATTCCTCTCGAGCACTTCCTTGGAAAGTGAGTTGAAGAATGTCGAAATCTCATTTCTGATTTCCTGCTTTTTTTCCCGAACTTCATCCATATGCCATCTCTGCCTTTCGGTTAATGGGTCCACTTGCCGTCCGGGTCGTCAAGCGCACGCACCCGCTGATGAACCGGGCCTGTCCACAACCGGCATGCACCGTTGCCGGCCGCGGCTCGGCGGTCAATCGTCGTTGACTAATCGAATAACTTGGGATAAGGGTTCTGCTGGTTTCACCTTCGGAGTTCGCCTTTCATCGGTAGCACCGTTTACCACCCCGACACGAGCTGTTACCGCCACCTGCAATCCGGTGTATAACCTGTTCAGACGCAACTTTGGAATATAAGGACAAAAATGCTGGAAATCAAGTTTGTCAGAGAAAATTTGAAGACCGTTCAAGATGCCATGCAAAACCGGGGTGCCAGCGTCGATTGGGCAGCCTTCCAGTCCCGTGACGCCCGGCGGAAAACCATCCTGTTCGAAATGGAGGAGCTGCGCCGCAAACGCAACGTCGTATCCGACCAAATCGCCCAGATGAAGCGCAGCGGGGACGATGCCGACGCCATCATCGTCGAGATGCGCGGGGTCTCCGCGAAGATCAAGGATCTGGAAAAAGACCTGGCAGCGTGCGAGTCGGTCATCGACGAGATGATCATGGCCATGCCCAACATCCCCCATGAATCCGTCCCGGTCGGCAGGGACGAAACCGACAACCCGGTCATCAAGACCGTTGGGGAGCCGCCCGTTTTCACCCACGCCCCCCTGCCCCACTGGACCATCGGCGAAAACCTGGGCATCCTGGATTTCGACCCGGGCCGCCAAGATCACCGGGGCGCGCTTTCCCCTTTATTTCGGGGCCGGGGCGCGCCTGGAGCGGGCCCTGATCAATTTCATGCTGGACCTGCACACCCGCGAGCACGGCTACACGGAAGTCCTGCCGCCGTTCATCGTCAACCGCAAGACCATGACCGACACCGGCCAGCTGCCCAAATTCGAAGCGGACCTGTTCAAGCTCGAAGGCTGGGACTACTTTCTGATTCCCACGGCGGAGGTGCCGGTGACCAACATCTACCAGGACGAGGTGCTCGACGAAGACAGCTGCCCATCCGCTACACCGCCTACACCCCCTGTTTCCGCTCCGAGGCCGGCTCCTACGGCAAGGACACCCGGGGACTGATCCGGCAGCACCAGTTCAACAAGGTGGAACTGGTCAAGTTCAGCCGCCCGGAAACCTCCTACGACGAGCTGGAGACGCTGCTGGCCAATGCCGAAGAGCGTGCTGCAGCCGCCTCGAACTGCCCTACCGGGTCATCACCCTGTGCACCGGCGACATCGGGTTTTCGGCCGCCAAAACCTATGACATCGAAGTGTGGATGCCGGCCCAGAACGTCTACCGCGAAATCTCCTCGTGCAGCAATTTTGAAGATTTCCAGGCCCGGCGCGCCAACATCCGCTTCAAGCGAGAAGGGCAAAAAGGGACCGAGCTGGTGCACACCCTGAACGGCTCCGGGCTGGCCGTGGGCCGCACCCTGGCCGCCATGCTGGAAAACGGTCAGCAGGCCGACGGCACGCGTCGTCATCCCGGCCGCGCTGAGGCCCTACATGGGCGGAATGGAAATGATCACCCCGTGAATCCGGATCTTTCCCGACCGACATCCATCCGCACCTGATCCCCAAACCCGGGGGCGAACTGATTTATCGATGCCTGGGATGCCGGGCCGAACACGGCATCGAAACACTGCTGTACACCTGCCCGGCCTGCGGCCAGGTCCTGCTCCTCGAGGACCGCCGTTTCGAACGCGCTCAAACAGATCGCCGGGCGACACCTGGCAGCAGCATTTTCGACTACCGGCGCATGCTCAAGATCCCGGCCGTCAAGGGCATCTACCGCTACCACGAATTCATCGGCCCGGTCATCCCGCTGGACGCCGTGGTCTACCTGGGCGAAGGCCACACGCCGGTGGTGGAAGCCAACGGCGCCCTGCAGGAAAAGGTGGGCCTGCGCTTTTACTTCAAAAACGACGGCCAGAACCCCAGCGCCTCCTTCAAGGACCGGGGCATGGCCAGCGCCTTGAGCTATATCAACTTTCTGATCCGGCAGGGCCTGGTCGCCGAAGTCCTGGCCATCTGCGCCTCCACCGGAGACACCTCGCCGCCGCCGCCCTGTATGCCGCCTATCTCAAGCCGCACGTCAAATCCGCCGTTCTGCTGCCCCACGGGAAAGTGACCCCCCAGCAGCTCTCCCAGCCCCTGGGCAGCGGGGCCGCCGTCTTCGAGATTCCCGGGGTGTTCGACGACTGCATGAAGGTGGTCGAGGCCCTGTCCGAACAGTACAACGTGGCCCTGCTCAACTCCAAAAACGCCTGGCGGATCCTCGGCCAGGAGTCCTACTCCTATGAAATCGCCCAGGAGTTCGAATACGACCTGGCCGACAAGGTGGTGGTGGTGCCCATCGGCAACGCCGGCAACATCACCGCCGTCATGAGCGGGTTTCTCAAATTTTTTGAAGCCGGCATCATCGACGCCCTGCCCAAAATCGTCGGCGTGCAGTCCGACCACGCCAACCCGGTCTACCGCTACTACCGTGAAGCCGACCCGGAAAAACGCCGGTTTGCCCCCGTGACCGTCCGACCCAGCGTGGCCCAGGCGGCCATGATCGGCAACCCGGTCTCCATGCCCCGGGTGATCCAGCTGGTGGAGCGATACAACCGAACGGCCGGCCGGCCGCGGGTCTGTTTTGTGGAGGTGACCGAGCAGGAGATCATGGACTGGCAGCTGATCGCCAACCGCAACGGGCACATCGCCTGCACCCACGGCGGGGAATCGCTGGCCGGTCTGGTGGGCCCTGGAAAGCGGCTGGGTCACCGCCGGCGAGACGGCCGTTGTGGACTCCACGGCCCACGCCCTCAAATTTTCCGGATTCCAGGAGATGTACTTCGAAAACACGTTTCCGGAGGGGTTCGCCGTTTCTCCGGACCCGGCCTTGGTCAATCGGCCGCGCTACATTCACCCGGAAGGCCTCAAACAGGTGCCGGCCCCGGGCAAGCCCTTGGACCCGGCGGCGTTTGCCGAATTCGTCCAGGCCGTCTGCGCCCAGATCGCCGAAGCCCTGGGTTTGACCAAGCGCAATTAGACCGGTCGCATTCACCGGAAGCGGCTAGCCGTGCACAGCGCCAACCGATGATGAACCCTTTTTCCCAACCTGCGTCGATGCAGCGAAAGGTTTTGCGCCATTTACGATGCGTGCCGACCAAACCGGGATTTGAGTTTTGATGGCGACTGGCCGATGAAAGGTTTATCGCGGTCGCTGCTCAACGAAAAAATCAACCAAACGGTCATGACCCCAACACAATTCATCCACGATACAGGTCCGTCGATTCGCCGCGCGCTGCTTGCAGTGCCGGTCCTGCTCTGGCTGCTCACGGCCGCCGACACCCATGGCAGCATGCTCTACAAAAACTACGTGGTGCGCTACGACCGCGGCTGGGACATCCTGTGCGATCCCTACCAGGTCGAAAAGGGCGACTGGGTGCTCAAGATATTTCGCCAAAAAGGGGAAATCGCCCACGACGATTTTCGAGAGTTTCTGGGTATATTCGAGCGACTCAACCCCCACGTGAAAGACATGGACCGCATCCGTCCCGGGCAGGTGGTCGACATACCATTGAAAAAACTGGCCCAGGGAAACCTTCCCGGCCAGTCTTCCGGTGTGGTCACGATCCCCTTCGTGATGATCGGCAGCCCCCGCAAGATCATCGAAACCCACACCCATGCTTATACCATCCAAAAAGGCGACACCGTCTCCACGTTGATTGCCAAAAAGTTCGGCGGCCGCTTCGGCAATCTCACCTACAGTCAGGGATTGAAGCTGTTCAAGGCCGTCAACCCGCAGATCGAGGACATCAACCGGATTTACGCGGGACAGCGGATCTACATGCCCGACCCGTCCATCCGGGAGCGCCAGTGGTATGGCGACCTGTTCGACGATGCCGGAGACCTGGTTGAACAGGTTCCCCCAAGCAGCCAGGCGGATGCGGCCACCGTGCCGCCCGTGGCGCCGGCGCCCTCTGCGGCGGCCCTCGCGGCGCCACTGGGGCGGCAAGCCCCCCAGGCGAACGACGATCGGGCGCCGGCGGCTGACGCGGCCAGCATCATGGGCGGCCGGGTGATGGACAAGGGCACCTTTTTTCTCCCGATGAAGCAGGGCCGGGACTTCGAGGTGGACCTCTCCCGGTTTCCCATGATCGAACTCCCCGGTGGGGAAAAAGTGATCTTGACGACCCAGAATCAGGTGATGGGTGTGGATCTGCCGCTGATTCAATCCAGCTGGGACGATGTCAAAATCGCCACGGTGCCTGAAAACGCCTCCAGCCGGGATATCCTGGAGGCGGTCCTGGCTGACTTCGCCGGAGATGCAACCACCAATCGCCTGGCCTTTGACGATGACGGCGCGGCCATCAGCGTCAGTGCCCGGTGGATTCGCAGCGAGCCGGCGGCCGATGGCCGGACCCTGCGTCACACCTGCATCACCCCGATCGCCGCCGCGTCGGAGCGAACCTACGACACCATCGTGCGCTACCTGGATCAAAACGACATCGTCATCAAGGAAATCGTGGACCGTTTTGACCCAACGCGGCAAACGCGCCGCCCCCGGGATGCGGCCGTCGACCCCCAACGTCTGGACGGATCCAGTTCCAAAGCACTCGTCGAATCGTTTGCCCGCTTGATGGGATTTCACTACTCACCCAACACCAACATCAGTTTTCCCTATGCCGGCGTCCAGATCCAGGCCATGTCTAACCTGCTCTCGTTCGGAAACGGCCGGGAAGTGCTGATCGATTATGGCGACCTTTACGGCAATGCCTTGGAAGCGATACGGCGGACCGGATTTGAAATCCTTCAATTGGAAAAGGGCGCGACATCGCTGGAAACCATCGCGCGCCTGATGGCAGCCTCGGGGTTGTACTACAAGCGATCACCCTATTTTTACGGAGCGGAGCGGCCCTCCGAATTCAACACGATCATCACGGTCAATGGCATCCTGATTCCGTCGGGAACAGGAGCAAGCCGGTTGTTCACCGACACCCGCTTTCCCGACCTGATCGAAATGTTCATCAGCGATCAGGGCATCGGTTTGGTGTGGATCGAAACGACCGAAAACGGTTAGTCGGCTGCCGGCAACGGGGCTGACACAACACAACCACAAGGAGAACACGTCATGGCACGTTGGCGACGGGGAGCGAACCTGACATGGTTTCTGGCGGCACTGCTGGTGTCCGCCTGTGCCACGACAACCGTGTCCCAAAATGACAAGAAAGCGGCCGCGGCCAGGAATCTGGGTGAAGCCTATCTCAGCGAGGGCAACTATCCGGCCGCTTTGGCGGAACTGCTCAAAGCCCAGGATCTGAACCCGAACGACCCCATGCTGCACAACGATCTTGGGCTGGTCTATTTCGCCAAGGGAAAGACCGATCTGGCGGTGGCCCATTTTGAAAAAGCGGTGGCCCTGAAACCGGATTACTCGCTGGCCAAAAACAACCTGGGCAGCGCCTACCTCGTCCAGGAAGCGTGGGACAAGGCCATCCCCGTACTGGAGGAGGTCACCGGCGACATGCTCTACGCCACCCCGCACTTTCCGCTGACCAACCTGGGCTACGCGTATTACCGCAAGGGTGATTACGCCAAGGCCCAGCAATATCTGAAACAGGCCCTGGAGATTCAGCCCGATTTCTTCAACGCGCAGTTGAATTTGGGCCGGACCTATCTGGCCACCGGTCGGCTGCACAGCGCCCGGGGCATTTTGGAAACGGCGGCCAAAACCAATCCCAAAGACCCAGTCCTGCTGCTGGAACTTGGCCGGGTCTATCGCCTGATGGGAGACTACAACAGTGCCCGGCTGGCCTTGAAGGGGGCTATTGAATACACCGAAGACGCCCAGCTGGCCGTCGAGGCTTCCGAAGAACTGAAACAGCTTTACCAGTAGAGGTGCACTTGACTGACATCCATCACCCGACCCAACCGGTGCCCCCGGAGCGCCTTCTGGACGAAATTGCGACGCTGGTTCAACGCAACAATGAACTCGAGCGGCGCAATCAACTCCTGGACCGCCAGAAAAAAACGCTCGAAAAGCGATTGACCGACGGTTCGCGGTTGCTGAAGGCCTCAACCACCAGCCTGATTTCACTGGACAAAGCCGGTCTCATCGACGACCTCAACAGATGCGCGGCCGACCTGCTGGGCACCGACAAGGCCTATCTGCTGCGAAAGCCCATCAGCCTGTTCATTGCCCCGGAGGATCAGGCCCTTTTTTACATCAACCGCAGCCGAATCGCCGCCGGTGTGCTGCCGCCCCCTTTCGAACTGCGGCTCAAGCACAAAGCGGGCACCATCCTGACGGCCCGGGTTTGCCTGCGACCGGGGGAATCGCAGGATCCCAAGCCTGCCGGCATTCTGATGGCCATGGAAGACATCACCTCCCACCGGCAGACGCTCGACGCGCTGCAGCGCAAAACCTATCTCATTGACCTGCTTTTCTCTATTTTAACGGACCTTTCAGTCTGCTCCCGACCCGACATCGACGAAATGGCCATTTATGCCCTGGAAAAGCTGGGGCTGATTGCCAACGCCGACCGGACTTACGTCTGTCTGTTTGCCGAAGCGCAAACCCGCTTTGCCATCACTCACGAATGGCGCGGCAATCAGGTTCAAGCGCCGGCCGTGGGACGGACCGGCGCCATGACCGCCGTCTTTTTCGACATTATCGCGCAACTGAAAACGGGGCGCAGCATCGCCGTTTCGGACAACACCCAAGGCCCGGCCCAAGGCCGTGGACGCCGGGACGGGTTGCACGCCCCGGGGGCGACATCATTTCTTGTCACCCCGCTCTTTTACGGCCGTACACTGATGGGTGTCATCGGCTGTGACACCGTCGGTCGACCGGCGGTCTGGCCACGGGACACCCGGCTGTTGGTCAAATCCGTCGGCGGCGCCATCGTCAATGCCCTGCTGCGACGTCATGTCGAAAGATTACCGGCCACCGTCCGCGAACCCCTTTTGCAGTTCGTCGACCCTGCGCCGCCTGCCGGCCGGGTCGCTCCCGTGAAAGTCGCCGCTGCAGCCAAACCGGCCATGCCCCAGGCCCCCGCGGCGAACCCTAAAGGGGCCGACTGGCAATTCGAAGAGGTCGAGTGCGACGATGCGGACCACTTGACCACAGCCACCCTCAAGGATGGAAAAACAGCTACGATCACCTGTACCCAGTGCACCCGCAAAAAAAGGCTCGATCGATCCCAAATCAGGGCCATCGGCACCCGCCTGAAGGCCACTTGCATCTGTGGCAGCATGAAGTATGTGCGCATCGAACTGCGCCGGGAACAACGCAAAACCGTCAACCTGGAAGGCATTTTCATCCACGGCCCGGGCGACTGGTCGGCCTTGCAGCCGGACGACTGGGGCGGCATTCGGATTCATGACCTCTCCCATCACGGGATCGGCATCAAGCGGTTCGACAACGCCGACGTGCGCGTGGGCGACCGCTTTCGGGTCAAGTTCACCCTGGACGACACGGCCCGGTCGGTCATTCAAAAAGAGGTGATGGTGCGCTCGGTGGTCGGCAAATCTATCGGCTGCGAGTTCGTGAGCCAGGACCCATGCGACACGACCATCGGTTTTTACCTGTTGACCTGACCGCCGCGCCGCATGCACGCGTGCGCAGGCATTCCCGCCCTGACGGGGCCCCCGTTCGATCAGCGTCTTTTCAGGCGTCGGGTTTTCCCGAACAGACACCGCAGACGCTGCAGCGCGTGGGGTCTGCGGGACAGGGAGGCGAGACCCGGCCGGACAGGGCCCGCCGGTACTCTAGCAAAAGGTAGGATTTGTCGATGCCATGGTCGATGAAATCCCATGGGAAACGCTCCGCGGTGCCACGCTCCCGGTGAACATAGAAGTTCGGGTTGATCGAAGACTCCTTGAAGGTTCGGGGCCAGTTGCCCCGGTGGCGGTGGCCATTTAGCAATATTTCCGCCACCCGGCGATCTCCCCGGGCAATCAGACCCTGCAGGTAGGCCCAGCGGGGCACATCGGCATACACGCGCACATTGGCCGTCCGGCCCAATCCCATCTTTACGGTTTTGATTTTCTGTTTGAGGGTCTTTACCTCGTCCATGGCCACCCACTGGAAAGGCGTCACCGGTTTGGGCACGAACGAACTCAGGCTCACCGTGATGTCGCCCATGCGGCCTTTGCCGCGGCTGGTTTTCAAAAAGACGTGCTTGATGCGGTTGACCAGGTCCACGATGGCAGCCACATCCGCATCGGTTTCCGTTGGCAGGCCGATCATGAAGTAGACTTTCAGGTTGGGAATGCCGGCCGCCACCAGGGTTTCGGTGGCAGCCAGCACGTGATCCTCGGTGATGCCCTTGTTGACCACCCGGCGCATACGTTCGGAACCCGCGTCCGGGGCGATGGTGGCGGTCTTGACGCGACTTTTCTGCAAGGCCGCCACCAGCGGGTCCGTCAGGGCGTCGGCACGCAGGCTGCTGAAAGAAAACCGTACCTCACGACTTCTTTCGCCGGTACACAGGTCACTCAGATCCGGCAGGTCGGAAACGGCCGCCCCGACCAGACCGATACGGTCGGTCAGCGCACATCCCGCATCGATCTGGCGGTCGAGCAAGCCCAGGGGCCTAAAGCGCGGGGGCCGGTAAATGAATCCTGCGCTGCAGAAGCGGCAGCCGTGCGGGCACCCCCGCGACACTTCGATCAGGTAGGTGTCGTCGAAGGTGGTGTCCGGGGTCAAGATGGCACTGGCCGTCGGCAGGGATGACAGGTCAGCGGCAATCACACGCTTGACGACGGCAGGCACATCCGCCACCGGTTCGATTGACCTCAAGGTGCCGTCGCCATGGTAAGCGTGCTGATAAAAGGCCGGTACGTATAGGCCGGGTACCCGACGGGCCAGTGCGAGCAGGTTGTCCGCCCTGGGGACCGAAGGGTCGAAATGCATAAAGAAGCCGGGTATCAGGGCTTCGGCCTCGCCCAGCAGAAAGGCGTCGATGAATGGGGTCAAGGGTTCGGGATTGAGGAAGGCCAAGACGCCCCCTGCCAGCACTAGGGGGAGGAGTCGCCTCGCTGGGCGGCTGGCAGGGGGAGCCTTGCGGTTTCCAGGATGGTAAGCAGGGTGGGTGCATCGTTTTCGAATGATATCGAAAAGGCAATGACGTCAAAGTCTTCGATGGGCGTCTGGGACTCGACTGTCAGCACCCGCGGATTTTTACCGCCATCCTGGGCCGGTAAAAAAGCCCGTTCGCAAACCACGTGGTCCAACATGTTGATGAGCCGGTAAACCGTCTGAAAGCCCAGGTTGGACATGCCCACGTGGTAGTGGTTGGGATAGACCAGGGCCACACGAAGCCGACCGCTGTCAGATTTGCGGATGACGCCGCGTTCGGCCGTCAGGGGCCATCCGGGTGCCGATGGTGATCGTGTCTCCATGGGCTCACAACCCTTCCCGAACCGCCCGCTCCCGGCGTTAGTCCGCCTTTCTCCTCAGGAAGGTCGGCACGTCAAGGTCATCGTTGTCGATGACGATCCCTTTGTATTCCCGGTAAAGTTCGGCGGCCGGTTTATTCGTGGCGCTCTTGCGCCGGCGGATGAACGTGGGCTCGTCCAGTTCCGAAGAACGCGCCAGGTCCGCCGGGGTGATGTCGCGGACTTTGCCGCCGAAGGTCGGGTCCGCGCCTCGCGGAACGGCCGTTCGCGGGATCGCCTGCGAGACGGTCTCGCGCTCGTGTCCACCGATACCGGTGGCGATGACCGTGACACGCATCTCCTCGCCGACGCTGTCGTCGATGACCGCACCCCAGATGATTTCGGCCTCGTCGCCGACTTCGTTGTAAATGCGCTCGGAGGCTTCGGTCATCTCCTCCATGGTGAGGTCGCTGTTGGAGGTGATGTTCATGAGCACGCCCCTGGCGCCGGAGATGTTGATGTCCTCCAGGAGCGGGTGGGAAATGGCCCGTTCAGCCGCTTCCAGGGCCCGGTTTTCGCCGCTGGAGATGCCGATTCCCATGATGGCCATGCCGGCCCGGGACATGGTGGTCTTCACATCGGCAAAATCCAGGTTGACCAGTCCGGGCATCATGATCAGATCGGTAATGCCCTTGACCGAGTGCAGCAGGATCTCATCGGCCTTCTTGAACATGTCCACCATCTTGGCATTTTTCGAGGCCAGGCCCCTCAACCGGTCGTTGGGGATGGTGATGACCGTGTCAGCCGCTTTTCTCAGGTCTAAGAGCCCCTCGTCGGCCTGATTGGCCCGCTTGCGGCCTTCGAAAGAGAAGGGGCGCGTCACGACCGCCACGGTGAGGATGCCCATCTCCTTGCACAGCCGCGCAATCACCGGCGCCGCACCGGTACCGGTGCCGCCGCCGAATCCGGCGGTGATGAACACCATGTGCGAATCGGACAAGACATCCTTGATCATCTCGGCGTTTTCCAGGGCGGCATCCCGTCCCACCTGGGGGTCGGCCCCGGCCCCCAGACCTTCGGTAATTTTTTCACCCAGTTGAATGCGCGTCTCCGCCTGGGAGATGTCCAGCGCCTGGGAATCGGTGTTGGCACAGATGAACTTGACGCCATGCAGGTTGCTCTCGATCATGTTGTTGATCGCATTTCCGCCCGCCCCACCGACGCCGATCACTTTGATTTTTGCTGAACTGCCGTTTTCCACATAAGTAAACATACCGGTCATAAGCTCCCCCTGTGTTGTTGCCCATAACGGCGCTTGCCTATACGCCTTGGTTTCCAGATTTTTCACGGTTGGTTCCGACGGATGTGCATCGCACCCCAAATTGATTTACTACCACATCATATTGTTGTTCCGGCAGGTGATTTAGGACTATATGTTGTGGTTTTAAAAAATGCAACCTCCTTTTTAAAAAATCATCCACCCGCTGGCCGCAATGGCTCCCGCCGGTGTCAAATGACGTCCATGAACCACTTTTTCATGCGGGTGATGAGGCTGTTGAAAATGTTCTTGTCCCGAATGCGGAATTTGCGCTCGGGCTCCTTCCTGGCACCGTAGATGACCAGTCCCACGCCGGTGGCGTACATGGGGTTGTTGACCACATCGGTGAGCCCGCCGATGCCCTGGGGGCGGCCCAGCCGCGTCGGCACGCCGAAAATGGCGTCGGCGATATCGGTGGCGCCCTCCAACAGGCTGGTGCCCCCCGTCAGGATCATGCCCGAGGTGATCACGTTTTCCATGCCGGCCCGATAGATCTCGCGCTGAATCAACGTAAAGATCTCCTCCATGCGCGGCTCCAGCACCTCTCCCAGTATCTGGCGCGGCAGCTTGCGCGGTTCGCGGCCGCCGATACCCGGCACCTCGATGGTTTCGTCGGGATTGATGTCGGCACCCATGCAGGTGCCGTACTTGCGCTTGATCCGCTCGGCTTCGTTCATGGGCGCGCGCAGCCCGATGGCGATATCGTTGGTGAGGTTGTCGCCGCCCAGGGCCAGCACAAAGGTGTGCTTGATGTTTTTGCCCGAGAAGATGGCCAGGTCGCTGGTGCCGCCACCCAGGTCGATGAGTCCCGCGCCCAGCAGCTTCTCTTCGTCGGTGAGCACCGCCTCGCCGGACGCCAGGCTCTCCAAGACGATGTCGCACACGTCCAGCCCGGCCCGGTTGGCACACTTGACGATGTTGTGGGCCGAGGTAACCGCACCGGTGACGATGTGGATCTTGGCTTCCAGACGGACGCCGGCCATGCCCACCGGGTTTTGAATGCCGACCTGATCGTCGACGATGTACTCCTGGGGCAGCACGTGGATCACCTCTCGGTCCATGGGAATCGCCACCGCCCGGGCTGCATCGATGACCCGTTCGACATCCTGGTGGGTGATTTCCGGTCCCTTGATGGCCACGATGCCCCGGCTGTTGAAACCGGTGATGTGGCCGCCGGCGATGCCCGCGTATACCGATGAAATTTCACAGCCGGCCATCAGTTCGGCTTCTTCCACGGCCTTTTTAATGGACTCCACCGTCGATTCGATGTTGACCACGACGCCCTTGCGCAGCCCAATGGATGGATGGGTGCCGATACCGATGATGTTGATGTCGCCGTCCAGCACTTCACCGACCACGGCACAAATCTTGGTGGTCCCGATGTCCAGACCCACGACGATCATTCCTTCTCGAGTTCCCTGCAACTTACACCTCCTCAGGATCCGATTCGGTCGAACCGATCGGTGCCAGCGTGATCACGATTCGGTTGATATCCAGAAGATCGATGACCCGGCAGCGGGTCAGCCGATGATCCCTGCGCAGCTGGTCCGTCACCTGCCGCAGGGTCTCGCCCTTTTCGGCATAGCGGCCGAATCCCAGCTTCACGATCCGGGCCGGCTGGCGGGTATGAACCGTAGCGCCGAGTTCCGGATCCATGTGGACCCGTTCGATGCCGGCCAGCGGCAGCGGGCTTCCTTTTTTGCCGGCCTGGCGCAGCAGCCGCATCATGGAGCGGAATGCTTTGGTGGGGGGCTTGCCCGGCACGGGCAGGTCGGCATGACCCAGTCCAGCGACCCGGGGCATGGCAGCCGTACCCGAAACGCCCTCGCGTTTGAATACCTGGCCGGCAACATTGATCAGAAAGCCCTGACCGTCGAGCATTTCCAGCAGTGCCAGTGGCATCTCCTCGCGAATGTGGACCTGCAGGCCGGATGGTATCTCCCGGCTGACGGTGGCCTCGGCGATCCATGGGTTGTCCAGCAGGCGCTTGCGGGTCGTCGTCAGATTCACCGCCAGAATATTCGTGTGCGGCCCCACCCCGGCGATCTTTAGGACCTGCTGCCGCGTGAGCCGCACCTGCCCGGTCACCACGATGCGGTCGGCCCTAAAGTGCTGCGTCTGGGTAAAGTAGTCGTAGGCAAAGATGAATGCCCCGCTGGTCAGCACCAGCGCCGTGGCACCGGCAAGCGCCCTGACGATCAGGCGGGCGCGCTGGCGCACCCGTTCCTGCCGGGCCAACCGGTACTGTTTGGTTCGGTTTTGACGCGTCGGTTTCAAATCAATTCCCCATTTACGGTTCCGATCCGTGACGCAGCCCGCTGCCCGTTGGGGGGATCGGCCCTGGCGCCGCGGCCTGACCGCCCAGGCGTTCCAGCACCCGCTCGCCCACCCGGTAAACATCCCCGGCGCCCAGGGTCAACAGCAGGTCCCCAGGTTCAAGCCGGTCGACCAGGTGGTCCACACAGGCGTCCAGGCCATCCAGGCAGACCACGTCACGGTGCCCGTGGGCGCGGATGCAATCTCCCAGGGCCCTGGCGGTCACACCGGCGATGGGCGTCTCACTGGCCGCATAAATCGGCAGCACCAGCAACACGTCGCTGTTGTTGAAAGAACGGGTGAAATCGGCCAGCAGGGCCTGGGTGCGCGTGTACCGGTGCGGCTGAAACACCACCACTTTGCGGCGGCTCGGCCAGTTGCGGTCGACCGCCTCGAGGGTCACCTGAATCTCGGTCGGGTGGTGGCCGTAGTCGTCGATTACGGTCACACCGGCGATCTCGCCTTTGATCTCCAGACGGCGCTGCACCCCTGTAGCCGTCGCCAGGGCGTGTTTGATGGCGGTCAGCGGGATGTCCAGTTCCTGGCCCACCGCAATGGCCGCCAGGGCGTTGTAGACATTGTGCATACCCGGCAGGGCCAGCTGGAATTCCCCCAGATCCCGGCCTCGATGGATCACTGTGAAACGGCTCTGCATGGCACCGAAAGTGACGCCGCGGGCCTGGAAATCAGCCTGGGAGCTTCGCCCGTAAGTGGTCAGGCGCTTTTTGATTTGGGGCACCAGCCCCTGGAGGGGCTCGTTGTCCAGGCAGAGCACCGCCAGGCCGTAAAAGGGAATCCGGTCAATAAACGACAGAAAGACGGCCTTGATCGCGTCCAGGTCGGCATAAAAGTCGAGATGTTCGCGGTCGATGTTGGTGATCACGGCAATGGCCGGTGAGAATTTAAGAAACGAACCGTCGCTCTCGTCGGCCTCGGCAACGATAAAATCCCCCTTGCCCAGCACCGCGTTACGCCCGATCCCCTTGAGCTTGCCGCCGATCACCACGGTGGGGTCCAACCCGCCGCCGGCCAATACGCCGGCCACCAGCGACGTGGTGGACGTCTTGCCATGGGCACCGGCAACGGCGACGCTATATTTCAGCCGCATGAGTTCGGCCAGCATCTCGGCCCGCGGAATGATCGGTACGGCCGCGTTGCGGGCGGCCTCGACTTCCGGATTGTCAGGGGCAATGGCCGACGACACCACCACCACATCGGCACCCCTGACGGCCTCGGCCTGGTGGCCGATGTGGATTCCGGCGCCCAGCCGCGACAAATTGGTCGTGATCTCCGAGGCCTTCAGGTCCGATCCGGAAACCTGGTAACCGAGGTTGATCAGCAGCTCGGCGATGCCGCTCATGCCGATGCCGCCGATGCCGACAAAATGGATATGATATTTTTTCAGATACATGCCTTGTTTCCAAGCAACTGATAACAATCGTCCACAATGCGTTTGGCCGCATCGGGCCGACCGAGCCGGCGCGAACAAGATGCCATCGCGTCCAGCTGTCCGGGCGCATCGATCCAGGCCTCCAGGAGCCGGGTCAGCACCGCGCCGGTCAGATCGCGCTCCACGATCATCCGGGCCGCCCCTTGATCGACAAGGGCCCGGGCGTTGCGTTCCTGATGGTTGTCGGCCGCATGGGGGTAAGGAACCAACAGGGCCGCCTTGCCCAGGGCGGTCAGTTCCGCCACCGTGGTGGCGCCGGCCCGGCAGACGATCACATCGGCCCGGCCGTAGCGTGAGGCCATGTCGTGGAAGAAGTCTTTTACCTCGGCCTCGAGGCCGGCCTGCCGGTAGGCCGCCGTCACCGGGTCTCGATCGGCGCGGCCGGTCTGATGGATGAAGCGGACCTTCGCCGGGCAGCGCAGGCGCGGCAGGGCATCCATCACGGCCAGGTTGATGGCGTGCGCTCCCTGGCTGCCGCCCACCACCATGACGGTCAGTCGTCCCGGATCCAGGGTCGGGCCGACCCCGGCCGACTGCAGAATCTGCTGCCGCACGGGATTGCCGGTAAAGCGCGTCTTGGCGGGATCGAACCTCGCTGCGGTGGATTCGAAACTGACGTAGACCCGCTGCGCCATGGGCAGCAGCAGGCGGTTGGTGATGCCGAAAACGATGTTCTGTTCGCAAAGAACGACCGGGATATTCTTTATCCGGGCCGCCAGCGCCACCGGCCCGGCCGCATAGCCACCCACACCCACCACCAGATCGGCCCGCAAATCCGCCAAAATGCCGGCGGACTGCCGCAGGGCACCGGGAATTTTCAGAGCCGCCCGCAGCTTGTCCGCCGCCCCCCGACCCTTGATCCCCTCGACGACGACGGTGCGGTGGGGATAGCCGGCCCGCCGCAAGGCGTCACGCTCGAAGGGACGGCCGGCCCCCACGAAGAGGATGCGGCTGAGTGGGTTTCGACGCGAAAATTCGCCGGCGACGGCAATGCCGGGAAACAGGTGACCACCGGTGCCCCCGCCGGCGACCACGACGCGAAGCGCGCGCCATCGCTGTTGTGGATCGAGGTCAGGCATCGCGAGCTCCGATGTTCATCATGATCCCCACCGCGACCATGTTGATCAGCAAGCTGGTGCCGCCGTAGCTGAGAAACGGCAGGGTCAGCCCCTTGGTGGGCAGCAGCCCCAGGGCCACCCCCATGTTGACACATACCTGCAGGCCGATGGCCACCGTAATGCCCATGGCCAGGTAGGCCCCGAACGGGTCCCTGGCATGACGGGCGATGCGGATGCCGCGCGTCAGGATGAGGCCGTAAAGCAGGATCACGACCGTCACGCCGATCAGCCCCAGCTCCTCGCCAACCACCGAAAAGATGAAATCGGTGTGCGGTTCCGGCAGGTAGAACAGCTTCTGGTAGCCATTGCCAAGGCCGGTGCCGGTGATTCCGCCGGTACCGAATGCCATCAGCGAATGGACGATCTGGTAGCCGGCGTCGGCGGGGTACTGCCAGGGGTCCAGAAAGGTCAACAGCCGCCGGACGCGGTATTCGGCCTGCGTCATGAACAGCCAGGCCATGGGCGCCAACAGCAGGATCACCAGCATCAGGTGGGTCATCCGGCACCCCCCCACGAACAACATGATTCCGGTCAGGGCCGCGAAGAGCACCACCGATCCGAAGTCGGGCTGAACGACCAGCAGCAGGGCGAAGAAAGCCAGAACGATCAGGTGCGGCAGAAAGCCAACGTAGAAGTCGCGCACCAAGGCTTCTTTCTTGCTCATGGAGTAGGCCAGGTAGATCACCAGGGCCAGGCGCGCCAGTTCGGACGGTTGAAACTGAACCGGCCCGATCTGCAGCCATCGCGCCGAGCCTCCCGCGCTGACGCCCCAACCGGTAAAGGCCACCGCGATCAACATGGCCATGGCGGCTGCCAGGGCCGGATAGGCCAGCACCCGGTAAAGGCGGAAAGGGATGTTGCTGAAGAGCACCAGCATGACGATGCCCGCCAGCGAGAAGACCGCCTGACGCTTCAAGAAAAAGTAGTCGCTGCCGAATTTCTGCAGGGCCAGGGCTGAACTGGCGCTGTAGACCATCACGATGCCCATGCCCATGAGCAGCAGTACGGGAAACAGCAGGCCCAGATCGTATGCCAGCGGCTGCCGGCGGATTTTGTTGGCGATGGCGGTCATCGCAACCCCTCGACCAATTTCCTGAATTGATCGCCCCGGTGGGCATAACTGTCGAACATGTCAAAACTGGCACAGGCCGGCGAGAGGAGCACACTCTCCCCTGGCGCCGCGGCAGCGAAGGCTTTGGCTACGGCGTCTGCCAGGGAATCGGCCTCGACCAGGCCTTGTTGCGGCGCCGCCACCAGCGCAGCCACGATTTCCGGTCTGGCCTCACCCATGGCCACGAGGGTCTTGACGTGTCGGCGCACGTGAGATCGCAGCGACAAAAAATCACCCTGCTTGCTGCGCCCGCCCATGATCAGCGAAACCGGCCGCTCAAAACACTCCAGGGCGCGCTTCACGGCACCGGTGTTGGTGGCCTTGGAATCGTTGACAAAACGCACACCGCGCACCCAACCGATCGTTTCCAGGCGGTGGGCAAGCCCCGTAAACGCGTCGATGACCTGTTGGATGCCCGCGTCCGTGGCGCCGGCTTCGCGAGCGGCCAGGCAGGCGGCAGCTGTGTTTTCACGGTTGTGCGGCCCGATCAGCAGGCTTTTTTCCAGCGAGAAACCACCGGTCTCGCGGCCGTGGTCGACCAGCACGATCCGGTCACCGGCAATTTGAGCACCGTCATGCACCGCCCAGTCGGCGACGCACTGGCGGCGCGCCCGCAGTGGGTGGGACGCCATCAGGCCGGCTGCGGTGGGATCCATGGCGTTGACGATGGCCGCATCGCTGGATCGCTGATTGGCGAAGATCCGCCATTTGGATTGGGCGTAGGCATCGAAGGATGCGTAGCGGTCCAGATGATCGTCGGTGATGTTGAGTACCACGGCGACGTCCGGCCGGAAACCGATGCAGGTGTCCAGTTGAAAGCTGCTCACCTCGGCCACGACCACGTCAACCCGCTCGCCGTCGTCGGCGTGAACGATCAGGGGCGTGCCGATATTCCCGCCCACAAAGACGCGCTTGCCGCTGCTGCGAAGCATGGCGGCCACCATCTCGGTCGTGGTGGTCTTACCGTTGGTACCGGTAATGGCCAGTATGGGTTCGGTGATGTATCCGGCCGCCAGCTCCATTTCACCGATCACCGCGATCTTTTTGGCCCGCACGGCGTCCAGCAGCGGCAAGGTGTGGGGCACCCCGGGACTGAGCACCACCAGATCGGAGGTCGTGAAATCGTCCACGGCGTGACTGCCGAGGCGCAGCTGCAGATCCAGCCCTGATAGGGCCGCAAGGGAATCCGCCAGGGTGTCGGCCGTGGCCCGGTCGGTCACCGTCACCCGGGCACCCCGGTTGACCAGGAAGCGGGCCGCGGCCACCCCGGAACGGCCCAGGCCGACCACGACGATGCGTTTATTGCGAAGTGTTGGATGGTTCATCGGGTCTCACCGCAATTTCAGGGTACTCATGGAGATCAGCGCCAGGGCGATGGCGATGATCCAAAAACGCACGATCACCTTGGGTTCCGGCCACCCTTTCAGTTCGAAGTGGTGGTGGATGGGTGCCATGCGGAAAATCCGCCGCCCCTTGGTTATTTTGAAAAAACCGACTTGGAAAATGACCGAAAGGGCTTCGATGACGAACAGGCCGCCCACCAACACCAGCAGAATCTCCTGTTTGGTGATCACGGCCACGGTGCCCAAAGATGCCCCCAGGGAGAGCGACCCCACATCCCCCATGAAGACCTGGGCCGGATAGGCGTTGAACCACAAAAACCCGAGTCCCGCGCCGGCCAGGGCGCCGCAATACACCGATATCTCACCGCCTCCCGCTACCGAGGGGATCTGCAGGTACTTGGCGATGTGCGCATGACCGGCGACATAGGCGAAGATCATGTAGGTGACGGCGGCGATGGTCACCGGACCGATGGCCAGACCATCCAGGCCGTCGGTCAGGTTCACCGCATTGGAGGCACCGACGATAATCAACGCCGCGAAAAAAATGTATGCCCAGCCCGGATCCGGATTCAGTCGCTTGAAAAAGGGCACGCTGATTTTGGTGGAAAATTCGGGAACCTGGTAGGCCAGCCAGCCCACCAGCAGCGCCAGCAGCACCTGCAACAGCAGCTTCTGACGAGGCGTCAGGCCCAGGTTGCGCTTTTTGACCTGCATCAGGTAGTCGTCGGTAAAACCGATCGCGCCGAAGCCCAGGGTGGCCAGCAGGGTGATCCAGACGTAGCGGTTAGACAGGTCGGCCCACAGCACGGTGGCGCCGACCACCGCGAAGATAATCAGCACACCGCCCATGGTGGGGGTCCCGGCCTTTTTGAGATGATCCTTGGGGCCGTCCTCCCGGATGTACTGCCCGACCTGCATGCGGGACAGACGCCGGATCACATAAGGGCCCAGCAGAAAGCAGATCAGAAAGGCGGTCAGGCTGGCATAGATGGTCCGGAAAGTGATGTACCGAAACACGTTGAAGACGGCGAACGTCGTGTGCAGCGGGTATAGTAAATGGTAGATCATCGCTTGTCCGCCCAGCGTGCGATCGATTCGACCACCGCCTCCATGGCCATGCCCCGGGATCCTTTCACCAGAATCAGATCGCCGGGCCGCAAGGCCTGTTCCAGCTGCGCCGCGATCGCATCGCGCGAGTCGACCACGATTTGCGCCGCGGCCATCTGCCGCGCCATGGCGCCGGCCGCCACGGCCGCGGCAAAGCGCCCGGTGACATAGAGTTGGTCGATGCCGGCATCGCCGACGGCCTGGCCGACGGCGCGGTGCAGGTCGACCGATTGCGATCCCAGTTCCAGCATGTCGCCCAGCACGGCGATGGCGCGCCGCCGGCCGCGCATGCGGGCCAGGGTCTCAATGGCTGCCGTCATGGAGGCCGGATTGGCATTGTAGGTGTCGTCCACGATCCAGATGTCGTGGCCCAGCTTGCGGATCCCCATGCGCCCGGCCTGGGGGATAAAGCCTTCCAGCCCGGCCTTGATCCGGTCCAGCGGAACTCCCATGATTTCGCCGACGGCGGCCGCGGCCAGGGCGTTGGCGACCATCACCCGGGCGGGGGTGGCCAGGGCCACCGGTCGGTCGCCCGATGGGGTGACAAGGGTGAAGGCCAGCCCGGCATCTGTCAAGCGGACGTCGACGGCGCGGACCTGAGCCCGCTCGGCGGTGCCGAAAAAAACGACCCGACGATCCAGATCGTCGGCCAGCCCGGCCACACGCGCATCGTCGGCGTTGAGGATCGCGGTGCCCTTTTGGCGCAAGGCGCCCAGCAGCTCCGCTTTGGCCCGCAGCACGTTGTCGATATTGCCCAGCCCCTCTAAATGGGCCGCTCCCACATTCGTGATAATGGCCACATCCGGCTGACAGATTTCCCCAAGGTAGGTTAGTTCGCCGGCATGATTCATGCCCAGCTCCAATACGGCCGCCCGGTGCACCGGCGACAGGCGGAACAGGGTCAAGGGCAGGCCGATGTGGTTGTTGAAGTTTCCGCCGGTACTCAGCGTGGCAAACTGTTGCGCAACCACCTTTTCGGTGAGCATGCGGGTCGAGGTCTTGCCGTTGGAGCCGGTAATGGCCACCACCGTGAGCGGGCCCCGGGCGCGGTTGAAGCGGGCCAGCCGACCTAAAGCATGGATGGTGTCGGCCACGGCCACTCCGGCGATACCGCTGACCGCCAACCGCTCCACAGGCAAATCGTGCACCCGATCCTGGGAAACGACGATTCCCTTGACGCCGCGCTCGATCACGTCGGCGACGAAGTGATGGCCGTCATGGCGCTCACCGGCGACGGCCACGAACAGGTGCGCCGGATCGATGCTGCGCGAATCGATGCCGATGCCGGTAAAACAGGGGGCCGTTGTTCCGGTAATCAAGGTGCCGCCGGTCGCCGCCAGCACCTGGTCAGTGGTCCAGGCATGCGGTCTCAACAACATGTCACCCTTTCGGACGCCGACGAGGCCGCCAGCACCTGGCGAGCGACTTCGCGGTCATCGAAATGGATCGTTTCATGGGCCAGAATCTGATAGGTTTCATGTCCCTTGCCGGCAATCAGCACCGCATCATCCTCGCCGGCCGCAGCGATGGCGGCGGCGATCGCCGCCGCCCGATCCGGTTCGACCACGTAGGCCGCGGCCCGCCAGCCGTTTTGGAGTGCATCGACGGACAACCGCCGAGAACAGACCCGTCGAAGGCCCGCCTCGACCTCGGCGATGATCGCCAGGGGCGGCTCGGAACGCGGATTGTCCGACGTCACCACGGCCAGGTCACTGAATCGGGCGGCGATGGCACCCATGATGGGCCGCTTGGAGCGGTCGCGGTCACCCCCACAGCCGAAAACGGTGATCAGTCGGCCAGGCGTCAGGGCCCGCAGGGCCGCAATGGCGTTTTCCAGGGCGTCGGGCGTATGGGCATAGTCCACGAAAACCGACCGCTTTGGGCTGTCGGCAATTCGTTCCAGACGACCGGGTACGCAGCCGATGGCGTCGATTCCCGCGGCAATGGCGGCCGGTGGCAGGCCCACCACCAGGGCGGCGCCGGTCGCGCTGAGCAGGTTCGCCAGGTTGAAATCGCCCACCAGGGGCGTGTGGAAATCGATCTCACCGACGGGTGTGGTCAGGCGTCCGCCGATGCCAGCCAGGTCACATTGGGCCGCCAACGGGTAAATGTCCGCCGGGCCGTCGGCCGCCGTACACCAGGCGCCCGTCCCCAGTCGCCGCGCCAACTCCTTGCCCCTGGGATCGGCGATGTTGACCACCGCCCGCACGGGATGCACCGCGTCGACCGGTTTGAGATGTTCGAAAAAGAGCCTCTGCTTGCTGGCCCAATAGCGATTCATGGTTTTGTGGTGGTCAAGGTGGTCCTGGGTCAGATTGGTAAATACGGCTGCATCGAACCGGCAGCCGTCCACACGGTGCAGGTCCAGGGCATGGGAGGAGATTTCCATCACCACATGGGTAACCCCCGCATCGGCCATTTGCCTCAGCATGGCCTGCAATTCCAGCGATTCCGGCGTGGTCACCGCGCTGTCGACGGTCCTGCCGGCAAAACGGCAGTTGACGGTCCCCACGATACCGGGCAGACAGCCGGCTTTTTCCAGCATCCGTTCCAACAAGTAGGTAACCGTCGTCTTGCCGTTGGTGCCGGTAACACCGATCAGGCACATGGTGTCGCCCGGAAAGCCGTAATACCGGCAGGCCATGCGGGCCAGGGCTGCACGTGGATCGGCGACGCGGACGACGACGGCCTCGGCGCGGACCGGCTTGCGGCAAACCACGGCCACCGCCCCGTTGTGGACCGCGTCCGCAATGAACGCGTGTCCATCGTGGGCGAAGCCGTCGATGGCGACAAACAGGCAGCCCGGTGTCACCCGCCGCGAATCGTAACAGATGCCGGTCACCTCGGGATCCGCGACGCTCCGGCCGAAAGGCGTGTGGTCGATCGCCAATTGATCGGTCAGTGTGGACAGTCTCATCCGTCGGCCCGGTTTCCCCGGGAGACCCGCATGTGCTTTGTGCCGGGCCCCGGTGGAACGTTGAGATAGGTCAGGGTTTCCATGGCGATCTGGCGGAAAACCGGCGCTGCCACGATACCACCGTAGCGTTGCACCGTGGGTTCGTCCACGATCGCCAAAATCACCAGTTCGGGACGATCCGCCGGCGCAAAACCGATAAAGGAGGAGAGATACCGATCGGCCGAATAGGTGCCGGTCTCGTCGATCTTCTGGGCCGTTCCGGTTTTGCCGCCGATGCTGTAGCCCTCGATGGCGGCATTCACGCCGGTGCCGCCATCGGTGATCACGGTTTTGAGAATCCGCCGCAGCGTGGCGGCACTGTCGGCCGAAACCACGCGTCGCACCGGTTCGGGGGAAAAGCGCTTCAGGGTCCGCCCGCGGTGGTCCGTCACCTCCTTGACCAGCAGCGGCTTCATCAGCAGGCCGTCGTTGGCGATGGCCGCGGCAGCGGCGGTCAGTTGGATGGCCGACACCGCAATGCCCTGACCGAAGGCGATGGCCGCCGTATCCAATGCCGACCAGGACTTGAAACCACTCACGCTGCCGGGGGTCTCACCGGGACAGGCGATGCCGGAACGCTGGCCGAAGCCGAAAGCCCGCAGGTAGTGGTACAACTGGCCTGCGCCGAGCTGTTCAACCATTTTCACCGACCCGATGTTGCTCGAATACTTGACGATCTGCTGTAAGGAGAGCCACCCGTGGGATGTGGTGTCGTGGATCACGTTGCGGCCGATGCGATAGGTGCCGTTTTCACAAAAAAAGATGGTCGACGGCGAACACACCCCGCTGTCGATGGCTGCCGCCACGCTGAAAATTTTCATGGTGGAACCGGGTTCGAAGGGGTCCGTGATGGCTCGGTTGCGCCACACCTGCCGATCGAAATCAGCGTACCGGTTGGCATTGAAAAAGGGATAGTGCGCCAGGGCCAGCACTTCACCCGTGGCCGGTGCCATGACGACGGCCATGCCCGACTGGGCCTGGTTTTCCTGTACAGCGGCTTCCAGCGCCTTCTGGGCAATGTGCTGAATGGCCTGATCGATGGTCAGCACGACGTTGTTGCCGCTGGCCAGGTTCAGCGGCACCCTGGCATCCTTGAACCGGCGTCCCAGGGCATCCTTGACGAAGGCGATCTCCTGCTGCCGGCCCCGCAGGTGGGATTCGAAAAAAAATTCCATGCCTTCCAGGCCGTGGCCATCGACGCCGGAAAAACCGATCAGCTGGGCCGCCATGGTTTTGCCGGGATAATAGCGCTTGTGCTCAGTGATGAAGTCGACACCCCCGATGCCCAAGTCGCGCACCGCCTCAGCCTGCCGGGGTGTGGCCTGGCGTTTGATCCAGACGAACGACCGCGTGGTGTCCAGCTTGTCGCGCATCTTCACCACGGGCTCATCCAGGGCCTTGGCCAGCAGCCCTGCCGCCGCGCTGGGATCCGCTATCAGGCGCGGATTGGCGGTAATGGAGGGGCTGTCGACGCTGACTGCCAGAGGCGCACCGTGGCGATCGCTGATGACGCCGCGCCGGCCCTCTACCACCGTGGCGCGCTCGTACTCTTGCGCCGCCTTTTGGGAGAGCCAGGCGCCCTGGTAAACATGCAGCCGCAGGGCCTGCAGGCCGATGCCCAGAAGGGCGATCAAAAAAACCGCACCAACGATTCCGATCCGCAATTGCAAGCGTTTGTGTTCCGTTGTCGTCATGGCAGCATCACGGTCTGGTGTGGGCCCGGCAGGTTCAATCCCAGCTGATTCCGGGCGATGGTTTCGATCCGCTCCGGCGATTTGAGCCGGGCCCATTCAATCTTCAGTGTATTTCGGTCTCTGATCAGCGTCTGGTGCCGGCGGGTTTGTCTGTCGATGGCGTACCCGGCATTGACGCACTGAACCCGGCACCAGGCATATAGCAGCGCTTCGGTAAAAAAACAGATCATCACGACGATCCACAGGGCGGTCTTGCGTTTTTGTTTCGGTCGCCGCTTGCGGTTTCCGGAACGGACCTTCGCCTGCGCGCCGGTCTTGGCGGCTGCGGGGCGGGAGGTGCAAGGGGTGGCGGACATCACAATTTCTCCACGGCTCTCAGGCGCGTGCTGCGCGCCATGGGATTGGCTCGAATCTCCGCCGCCGCGGGCCGCAGCACCTTGCGGGTCAGCAGCCGCACCGTTGCCTGGCGACCGCAGACGCACTGGGGAAATGACGGCGGGCAGGTGCAAGGATGCGCCATTTGCCTAAAGCGCTGCTTGACGATCCGGTCTTCCAGGGAGTGAAACGCCAGCACACACAGGCGGCCACCCGGATTGAGCGCATCCATGGCCGTAGCCAGAAACCGATCCAGAACCTCCAACTCACGGTTGACGGCGATGCGAAGCGCCATGAACACACGCGTGGCCGGATGAATCGGTTGCCGCCGCGCTGCGGCGGCTGGAATCGCCGCCGCCACCGATCGGGCCAGCTGGAGGCTGGTGGCAATCGGCTGCCGTCGGCGTTCGGCGACCAGATGCCGGGCGATGCGAACCGCCCAGCGCTCTTCACCGTAGCGTTTGAAAAGATCCGCCAGGTCCCGCTCACCCAAGGTGGCGACCAGATCGGCGGCGGTCATCGGCGCACGCACATCCATGCGCATGTCCAGCGGTTCGTCACGGGCGAAACTGAATCCGCGCCCACTTGCCTCGATCTGATGCAAAGACAGTCCAATGTCGATGATGATACCGTCCACGGCGGCGACATCCAGTCGGGCGAGAATGCGCGCAAGGTCGGCGAAGTTGCCGTGCACCAGGTGCGTTCGCGGGTCCGTGTACGAAAGGTGCCGACGCGCATGTGCGATGGCATCGTCGTCCTGGTCGATGCCGATGAAGACACCGCCCGGGGCGATCTGCTCGCAAATCCGCCGGGCGTGGCCGCAGCCGCCCAGGGTTCCGTCCACGATGGTTTTACCCGGCCGGCAGGCCAGCATGGCCACCGCCTCGTCGAGCATGGCGGTGCGGTGATAGGGAGCCACCCGCTAAAGCCCCAGCTGGGCAATTTCCTGCCGGACCGGCGCTTCGGTCATCGCTTGGGCCATCAGGCTGTTTTCACGATCCCAATTGTCGCGCGACCAGACCTCGAAACGGACCAGTACGCCCACCAGCACGATCTCTTTTTCCAATTGGGCATACTGTTTCAAAAACGGGGGGATCAACACGCGCCCCTGGGCGTCGCACTTGCAGTCATGCGCGCCGCCGATAAAAATTCGCTGAAATCGACGTAAATCCTCGCTTTTTACCTGAAGATCTAGTATTTTCTGTTCCAGTTTGCCCCATTCGGCATGCGTGTACGCAAACAGGCATTGGTCCATGCAGGTAATCATGATGCTGTCGGCCCCGTCGGTCTTGATCACATCGCGAAAACGGGTGGGTATGATAATCCGACCCTTGGGGTCAATGGTATGAAAGGAGCTTCCCCGGAACATTTTCCACCCTGAACATCCACTTTGGTCCACTTTAATCCACTTTTCCTGAATAAAAGTATACTTTTCTGAAAGTGTCAAGGGAAAAGTCCATCTGAAATGTAATATTTTATTAATAATTTTTGAAAGTTAACGTAAAGCGAAAGCGGCCAGTGAAGATTGAGCAATTTTTATACAACGGGGACAACCTTGGCTACCTACTGATGGCCGGCAACCGCGCCCTGGCCATCGATGGCGGCGCCGTAGACGACATTCTCGCATATGTCCAGGAAAGCGGCCTCTGTCTGGCGTGGGTCACCAATACCCACGGCCACGGCGATCACACCACCGGCACCCGGCGGCTGGCGGCGGCTTCGGGTGCATCTTATCTCGACCACCGACGCTTCGTGGAAGGCCAGCAGATCGATCTGGACGGCCACAAGGTGACGGTTCGGCTGACCCCCGGCCACACGATGGATTCGGTCTGCTTTGCCGCCGACGATTTTTTGGTCACCGGCGACACGCTTTTCAACGGGACGGTGGGGAACTGCTTTTCGGGAGACTTGCGGGCCTTTTTCGAATCCGTCTCCACCCTCATGCGCTACCCCGGCAGCACCCGCATCTTTGCCGGGCACGATTACGTGATGGACGCACTGGCCTTCGCCCGACAGCTGACGCCCGACAACGCAGCCATCGACGCCTATGCCGATCGCTATGACGAGAATTTTATCGTCTCCACCCTGGAGGACGAGCTGGCCGTCAACCCTTACCTGAGATTCAACGATGCACCGATCATCGCCTTGTTGAAGGATCGACATCTGGCCGTGGAGACCGCATACCAACGCTGGCAAGGCATCATGTCCATCGATTGAGCAGACGCTTTCATGAATCGAGACACAGACGGCGGCCATGCCGACGAACCAACGGCCATGTCGACCACCAAGGACGAATTGTTGCGACGCATCCGCGACTTCGCACGGGCGCACTTCGCACAGGCGCGGGGAAGCCACGACTGGGACCACTCCCAGCGAGTGTCCCGACTCTGCCGGCGCATCGGTGCCAAGGAAGGCGCCGACCGGCTGGTGCTGGCGGCGGCCGCCTACCTGCACGACATCGGCCGGGCCGACCAGGACCGCAGCAGCGGCCGGCGCTGCCATGCCGAAAGCGGCGCCGCCATGGCCAGGCAAATGCTAAGGGCCTGTCCCGTGAGCGAGGCACGCCGGGAGAACATCGTTCACTGCGTCGCCGCCCACCGGTTTCGTCGCGGCGAAACGCCGCGGACCATCGAGGCCAAGGTGCTGTTCGATGCGGACAAACTGGACGCCATCGGCGCCGTGGGCGTGGCCCGGGCGTTTCTGTTCGCCGGTGAACTCGGCGCCAGGCTTCACAGCCGAAAGGTGGACGTGTCCCGGGAAGCGGCCTATTCCATTGATGATACCGGATACCGCGAGTACGTCGTTAAACTGTCCAAGATCGGCAGCCGCATGCTGACGGCCACGGGCCGGCACCTGGCCGAGGACCGGCACCGTTTCATGGCCGACTTTTTCGACCGGTTTCTGGAAGAATACGAAGGAGAAAGGTAACCCTTATGGCAATGAACATCGTCGCGCAAATCGACAATCGGGTCAGCGTCAGACATGTGCTGATCAGTGTTTCCGACAAAAGCGGACTGGAGGCGTTCGTGCCCCGCCTGCTGTCGGCCAGCCCGAAAGTACGCATTTTCTCGACCGGCGGCACCTTCGCCCGGCTGCAGGAGATCCTGGGCGATCGGGCCGACGGCTGCCTCACCCCGGTGGCCGACTATACTGGGCAGCCGGAAACCCAGGGCGGCCTGGTCAAAACCCTGGATTTTAAGATCTATCTGGGTCTTCTCACCGAAACTTACAACGATGCGCACCAATCGGACCTGAAGCGCACCGGCGCCGTTCCCATCGACATGGTGGTGGTAAACCTCTACCCCTTCGAGCAGACCGTTGCCAAAGCCGGCGTCACCCCGGAACAGGCGCGCGGGAACATCGACATCGGCGGACCCTGTATGATCCGGGCCTCGGCCAAGAATTTCATCCGCGTGGCAGCGGTGGTGGATCCGAGGGACTACGACCGGATCGCCACCGAAATGGCCGCCGCCCAGGGGTGCACCTCACTGGCGCTGCGCTACCGGCTGGCCCAAAAGGCTTTTGCCCACACCGCCGCCTACGACGGCGCCATCGCCGATTACCTGGCCGGAACCAAGTTTGCCGCCGTCGAAGCGGGCTACCAGCGAAAATGACAAAGGAGCATCTCCATGGCTGAAGATCTGAAAAAAATGTACCGCACCATCATGGACGACCACTTTCCCGAGAAGATGGAAATCAGCTTTGTGGATCAGGCTAAACGGCAGACCCTGTTCTACGAAAAAGTCACCTGGACCATCGATGCGGTCCAGAAAGGGCTGCGCTACGGTGAGAACCCCGGCCAGGAAGCGGCCTTGTATCGCATGGTCAACGGCAACCTGGTACTCGGGGAAACCGAGACCATCCAGCCCGGCCGGTACCTGGCATCGGACATCGAACTGCTGCAATCCGGAAAACACCCCGGCAAGACCAATCTCACCGATGCCGACAACGCCCTGAACATCCTCCGGTATTTTACCAGCCACCCCACGGCGGTCATCGTCAAGCACAACAACCCGTGCGGCGTGGCCCAGGCGGACACCCTGGAGGCGGCTTACGTCAAGGCCAACCTGGCCGACCGGGTGGCGGCCTTTGGGGGCTGCATCGCCGTCAACCGCACCATCGACAAGCCGGCCGCCGAGGCCATCAGCAGCCAGTATGCCGAAGTCGTGGTCGCCCCGGAATTCGAACCGGGCGTCATGGATATCTTCTCCCGCAAGAAAAACCTCCGGGTCGTTCGCATCGCCAACATCGCCCGACTGCAGGAATTTGTGGGGCAGCGCTGCGTGGAGTTCAAAAGCCTGATCGACGGCGGCATCATCGCCCAATGGTCTTTCGTTCCCCAGGCCAGAACCCGGGCAGACCTCAAACCGGCCCGCTGCGAAGTAGACGGCCGCGTGTATGAGACCCGCCGACTGCCCAGCGATCGCGAATTCGACGATCTGCTGTTCGGCTGGCTGGTGGAGGCCGGCGTCACGTCCAATTCGGTGCTCTATGTCAAAGACCGGGTGACCGTCGGGATCGGCACCGGCGAGCAGGATCGGGTGGGGGTCGCGGAGATCGCCCGCGACAAGGCATACCGCAAACTGGCCGACCGCTACAGCTTCGAAGCCTGGCAGACGCCTTACAACGACCTGACGGACGCCGACCGCAAAGCCGAGATCGACGCGCGCGTCACCGTCGAGAAGGGCGGGCTGATCGGCGCATCCATGGTCAGCGATGCCTTCTTCCCCTTTCGGGACGGGGTGGAGGTGGGCATCCGTGAAGGCATCACCGCCGTGGTTCAGCCCGGCGGATCGAACAATGACTACCAATCCATCGAAGCGTGCAACGCGGCCGATGTGGCCATGGTCTTCACCGGACAGCGCAGTTTCAAGCACTGAAGCCTGTTTTCTTCCCCTGAACCCTTGATTCATGGGGTTTCGCTGTTGACAGGCCCTAATAATTGCTGTAATTGCAAACGATAAGCGTGACGATGAGGTGCTCCATTCACATTCACTTAAAGGAGGAGACGATGACAAAAGCCGAATTGGTTGAGACGATGGCAGCGGATGCCGGCATTACCAAGGTCGCTGCCGCTGCGGCCCTGGATTCCTTCACCGCCAACGTCGGCAAGGCGCTAAAGAAAAAAGACGGCAAAGTCACCCTGGTGGGCTTTGGGACCTTCATGAAGGTACGCCGCAAAGCGCGCAAGGGACGCAACCCTCAGACCGGTGAAGTGATCAAGATCAAGGCCGCCAATGTCGTAAAATTCAAGCCTGGAAAGCAATTGCGCGAAGCGGTCTAACCCACCTGCAGCAGCATCCCGTTTTCGAAGGCGACCCGCCGGCGGCCATCTGACCGGCTGGCCGCCTTTGCTGTTTCCTGCAAGGCATTACGGGTTGATCACCTTGCGAAATACGCGCAGCGCCCGCCGTACGTCGGCCGCCGTCACGTGATAATTGAGCACCGCCCGCATCTGATTCGCGCCCGTCGGCAGCAGGCGCACCCCGTGTTCGCCGAGTTGCGCCGACATCGTGTGCGCGTCCAGCCCTTTTTTTTCCACCTGAAAGTAGACGATGTTGGTGTTGACGGCTTCCGGGTCGATCCGCAGCCCTGGAATCTCCGCCAGACCCCGCGCCAGCAGTTTGGCATTGGCGTGGTCCTCGGCCAGCCGCTCCACCATCTCCGTCAGGGCCACAATGCCGGCCGCGGCGATGATGCCGGCCTGGCGCATACCGCCGCCAAGCGACTTGCGAACTCTTCTCGCCGCGGCAATGAAGGCGCGTTCGCCGCACAACACCGATCCCACGGGTGCGGCCAATCCCTTGCTCAGGCAGAACGTGAGCGAATCCGCCGGCGCGGCCAGCCGGGCCACATCCACATCCAGCGCCACGGCGGCGTTGAAAATGCGGGCGCCGTCGATGTGCAGCTTCAATCCGTGCCGGTCGGCCACATCTCTCACGGCGGCGGTGTATTCAGTGCTGAGCGCACGCCCGCCGCAGCGGTTGTGGGTGTTTTCCAAAATGATCAGGCGCGACCGGGGAAAGTGCACATCGTCGGGACGGATGGCGGCATCGATCTTGTCGATCGCGATGGTGCCGTCCGGCCCGTTGGCAAGGGTGCGCGGGTGGATGCCGCCCAAGGCCGAGGCTCCGCCCTGTTCGTAGTAAAAGACATGCGACTGGTCACCCAAAATCGTCTCGTCGCCACGGCCGCAGTGGGCCAGCTGGGCCACCAGGTTGCCCATAGTGCCCGAGCACACCAGCAGGGCGGCCGGTTTCCCCATCCGGGCAGCAGCCATCTCCTCCAGGCGGTTGACGGTGGGGTCCTCTTCGAAGACGTCGTCGCCGACGTCGGCGTTGGCCATGGCGGTCCGCATGGCCGCTGTGGGCCGGGTGATGGTGTCCGATCGTAAATCGATTGCGTCCACGAATGTACGTTTCCTTGGGCTAGTGGGGTTTTGGGCCTGACCCGGCCTTGAGTCGAAGCTGAATGGCGCTTGCGTGCGCATCCAGCCCTTCGATAGTGGCCAGGGTGATGATGTCGCGGGCCTCTTTTTTGAACGCCGCCGGCGTGTAGCCGACCAGGCTGGTGTGCTTGATGAAGTGCGTCACCGACAGGGCCGACGAAAAGCGCGCCGTCCCAGCCGTCGGCAGGACATGATTGGGGCCGGCCATGTAGTCACCGACCGGTTCGGGCGTGTAGTGCCCCAGAAAAATGGCGCCGGCATTGCGAATCGACGGCACCACCGCCATGGGGTCCGCCACTTGAAGCTCGAGGTGTTCGGGTGCGAATTGATTGGCCAGGTCAACGGCCGTCTGCAGGTTGTCCACGATCATGATGGCGCCATATTTGGACAGGCTGGCCCGGGCGATGTCGACCCGACCGAGACGCGCCACTTGCCGTTCGATGGCCGCCAGGACCGAGCGGGCCAGATCCGCCGAATCGGTGACCAGAACGGCCGAGGCCAGGGGATCGTGCTCCGCCTGGCTGAGCAGGTCGGCCGCCGTGAATTCGGCCTCTGCCGTCTGGTCGGCAATGACGAGGATTTCGCTGGGCCCGGCGATCATATCGATGCCGACGGTTCCGGCCACCATTTTCTTGGCCAGGGTGACGAAGATGTTTCCAGGTCCCACGATGACATTGACGTTGGGGATAGTCGCCGTTCCGTAGGCCAGCGCGCCGATGGCCCAGGCGCTGCCCACCTTGTAGACGGCGTCCACCCCCGCCTTCTTGGCAGCCACGAGAAGATGAGGGGCCACCGCTCCAGACGACATGGGCGGCGTGGCCATCACCACCCGGGGTACGCCGGCGATCTTGGCCGGTATGGCGCCCATGAGCACCGAGGAAACCAGCGGCGTCTCACCCCCCTTGCCACCGGGCACATACACACCGGCCGCATCGACCGGATGCACCATCTGCCCCAACAGGGTTCCGGTCCGTCGCGTGTCGATCCACGATTTGGGCAGCTGCTGACGGTGAAATCGCTCGATATTGGCCGCGGCGCGGTTCAGAGCCCGCATGAACCCGCGGTCCACCTGTTTGGCGGCCGCGGCCATCTCGTCGGCAGTCACGGTCAGAGCGGCGGCCATCATCCCCGGGGCGTCGAACTGCCGGCAGTATTCGATCAGCGCACTGTCTCCGTTGCGCTTGACATTGTTGAGAATCCGCGTCACCGCCTGAACGTCGGTTTTCCTGAAATCAATGGTTCGGGCGGCGATTGCGTTAACTTTTTTTTGGGCGGCCGCGGACGGGTAGCGGAAGATCTTCATGGACGGATTCCTTTCGGCGACGTTGGCCCTTTTTCTATGGCGGATCGCCGCAATTTGTCAATAGACACGCCGCGCTTAATGGTAAACCGCTGTCGTTTCAGCGCCTTTGCCGGCAGCCAGCGGCATCCGCGCCCACCGCGGCAGCCAGTGCCAAAGGCGGCCTGGTTGATGTTACGAGTTGACATATTCGCGCCTATCTGTAGAAATACATCGCCGATCGACGGCAACCGGATTGAGATCCGATGCCGCCGCCGCCTCGCAACCTGCCAAATGGAGGTACACTCTAGTGAAAACGGACCGAATACACAACTTCAATGCCGGGCCGGCGGCCCTTCCGCTGCCGGTGCTCGAACAGATCCAGGAATCTTTCCTCAATTTTGCCGGTTCCGGCATGTCGGTCACCGAAATCAGCCACCGCTCCAAATGGTTCGACGATGTCATCAACGACGCCATCGAGCGCACCAGACGGATCCTCGGTCTGAGCGACCGCTACCACGTGCTTTTTCTGCAAGGCGGCGCCAGCATGCAGTTCTGCATGGTTCCCATGAACCTGCTGGGGCCGGGCGATTCGGCCGACTACGTCAACACCGGCACCTGGTCGACCAAGGCCATCAAGGAAGCCACGATCCAGGGAAAGAGGGTTCAGGTGGTGGCCTCCTCCGAGGACCGCAATTTTGCTTACATACCCGACGACATCGCATTCACCGCCGGCGCCACCTACGTTCATCTGACATCCAACAACACCATCAAGGGAACCCAGTGGGCCCGGTTTCCGGACACCGGCGGCATCCCCATCGTCTCCGACATGAGTTCGGACATCTTCTCGCGGCCGCTGGAGGTGGAGAAGTTCGGCTTGATCTATGCCGGTGCCCAGAAGAACATGGGACCGGCCGGCGTCTGTCTGGTCATCATCCGCGACGATCTGCTGGCACGCACGCCCACGGACATTCCCACGATGCTGCGCTACACCACCTTTGCCGAAAAGAACTCCATGTTCAACACCCCCCCCTGCTTTGCCATCTACACGGTTCAGCTGGTGCTCAAGTGGCTGGAGGAGACCGTCGGGGGCCTGGACGAAATGACCCGCGCCAACCAGGCCAAAGCCGGATTGCTCTACGAGACCATCGACCAGAGCGGTTTTTACCAGGGCACGGCGGACAAGGCCAGCCGTTCGCTCATGAACGTCACCTTTCGACTGCCCAGCGAAGCGCTGGAGAAAGCGTTCGTAGCCGCCGCCCTGGACAACGGGCTGGGCGGGCTCAAAGGCCACCGCAGCGTGGGTGGCTGCCGGGCCTCCATTTACAATCCGACGCCGCTGGCGGCCGTGGAAGTGCTGGTCGACTTCATGAAAACCTTCGCAAGCAAGCACGGATAGCCTGCCCCGCCAGACAACCGTCGACCCGGCCATGCGATGGATCCATTTTGCCCAATCGCATGGCCGCTTTGTTTGAGTCGGCGCCTGCCGTTTCCGGTAACTGCAGGTGCGTGGGCCGCGCGCCCCTCACCAGGCTATCACAAACTGACAAAAACAATCTGAAATCAATGGGATGCCTTTGGTGTGCACCGTCGATGTCATTTTTTGGTTTCCCTTGACATTACTCGTGAACACCCATAATTACATAGAAATTAAGGTTATTATTGGGCACATTTTAAATTCAATTGACCGATCGCCACTCAACACCCGTCGCAAAGTGACAGGAGGGAGACAATGGACAAGATTCTGAGGATTGACATGGGAGCCGCCGGAGGGCCGACCGTCACGACCGAAGCCGTGGGAACCTATGCCGGGCTGGGGGGCCGGGCCATGACCTCGACCGTCGTGGCCAAAGAAGTACCGCCAACCTGCCATCCGCTGAGTTCCGCCAACAAACTGGTTATTGCGCCAGGGCTGCTCAGCGGTTCCGCTGCGGCCATCTCCGGCCGGATGAGCGTGGGCTGCAAAAGTCCGCTCACCGGCGGCATCAAGGAAGCCAACTCGGGCGGCCAGGGTGCTCAGGTTCTGGGACGGTTGGGCTATGCCGCCATCATTCTGGAGGGCCAGCCCGGCCAAGGCGGCCTCTATAAAGTCTTCGTCAACAAAGATGGTGTCAAGATCGAGTCCGCCGACGACCTGACAGGGCTGGGCAATTACGCCACCGTGGACAAGCTCGCCGCCCAGTACGGCAACAAGGTGGCCTGCATCACCATCGGCCAGGCCGGCGAGATGAAAATGAGTGCCGCCTCGATCGCTTTCACCGATATGGAGCAGCGCCCCACCCGCCACGCCGGGCGCGGGGGTGTCGGCGCCGTCATGGGCGCCAAGGGCGTCAAGGCCATTATCCTGGACGACGACGGCATGAAAATGCGCACGCCTGCCGATGTGGAGAAGTTCAAGGCCGCCAACAAGGCCTTTGCCGCGGGGCTGCGCAAACACCCGGTCACCGGTGAGGGGCTGCCGGCATTCGGCACCAACGTACTGACCAATGTCATCAACGAAGCCGGTGGCTATCCCACCCACAATTTCCAGAAAGGCCAGTTTGCGGGTGCATCCAAGATCTCCGGCGAAACCCAGGCTGCCCTGGAAAACGAGCGCGGCGGCGAGGGATCGGCCACCCACGGCTGCCACCGGGGCTGCGTCATCCGTTGCTCAGGCACCTTTTACGACAAGGACGGCAACTTTCTCACCAAACAGCCCGAATACGAGACCGTCTGGGCCCACGGTGGAAACTGCGGCATCGACGACCTGGAGATCATCGCTCAGTTGGATCGTATGGATGACGATTTTGGCCTGGACACCATCGAAATGGGCGCCACCATCGGCGTGGCCATGGAAGCCGGCCTGATTCAATTCGGCGATCGCGAGGGCGCCATCAACCTGCTCAAGGAGGTCGGCAAGGGAACACCGCTTGGGCGCATTCTGGGCAACGGCGCCGCCGTCACCGGGCAGGTGTTCGGCGTGGAGCGGGTACCGGTGGTCAAGCGCCAGGCGATGCCGGCCTACGACCCCCGCGCCGTGCAGGGTATCGGCGTCACCTATGCCACCACCACCATGGGGGCCGACCACACGGCCGGTTACGCAGTTGCGACCAACATCCTGGGCGTGGGCGGCAGCGTGGATGCCCTCAAGCCCGAGGGCCAGGTGGAACTGTCCCGGAACCTTCAGATTGCCACCGCCGCCATCGACTCCACCGGCATGTGCCTGTTCATCGCCTTTGCCATTCTCGATCAACCGGAAACCTTCAATGCCCTGGTAGATCTGATCGGCGCCTTCACCGGCCAGCCCATGACCGCCGATGACGTGACTGCCCTGGGCAAGTCGATTCTCAAAAACGAACGCCAGTTCAACCTGGCCGCCGGCTTCACCGCCAAAGACGACCGCCTGCCCGATTATTTCAAGCAGGAAGCGCTGGAACCCCACAACGTGACCTTCGGCGTCACGGACGAAGAGCTGGACACCGTGTACGACTTTTAGGCCAAGGCCGCAATAACGACAACCTTACGGGGAGGACCGCCAGGGCCTCCCCGTTCGTTTCCGACGCAAGCGCATCCAATGCAAGACGACAACGATATCGCCGATTTGCTCTCGGCTCTGGCTGACCGATACCGCCGGCAGATTGCCGCCGCCATCCCTCCCCCCAACCAGACCCGACTGGACATCCTTCGGCGCCTGGAACTGATCACCCAAAGCATCAGGGGGCTGATGACACACGATCAAAAGGTCCTCTGACCAACTTAGGCCAGCGGAAATAAATAAATCCGCCGGATGTGTGCCGATCTTCAAGGCGCGACAAATGAAAGCGTATTGGAATACGTGACATTTGGGGCAACGCCGAAGACCGGCGCAAAGATAAGCAAAGCGGTGGATTTATTTATTTCTGCTGGCCTTATCCCATGCTGCGCAAGGCCCACGCCGGATAGCCTTCAGGATGATTATACGGTCATACCGATATCGAATATCTTGTGGCAGCCCGGACAGATGAACAACCATCGGGTCGTTTCGCCCTGCTTGCGGAACATGGAATGAAACCCGTCCCGATAGCCGCACTCCGGACAGACCCTGAACTCATCTTTCATCTCACATTTTTCTACATCGTACTCCATGATCGGCACCTCGATCTGATTGGGTTGACCTGTCAGCCAATATAGCTACTCCCGCCGACCACCCCTGTCAAGTGAGCAAGCCTGCTCAAGTCACGAGTCCGGTTGCCGATACCCCAGTTAACTGAAAAATCGACAGACTGCGGATGGCAGCGCCGTCGCACTGGAACTCAATATGCTTTTTTGGCAGTAAAGACGCAACATGCACATCAAGCACATCCGGGCAGGATTTCTGGCCCTCGTTTTTCTCCTCATGGCGAGCTCGTCCATTCAGGCCGTCACACACGTGCAGCCGCCTTATGTCGCCGGTGAAATGCTGGTAAAATTTCGGATCCGTGAGGCGCCGGATCAAGGCGAAACCAGCCGCTGCGTGCTGCCGTTGTCAAACATCCAGACCTTTGAGAAAAGTGGCATCAGCCGCGTCAGCGTGCCGGACGACATGACGGTCGATCAGGCCGTCGCCCTTTACAATGCCCGCCCGGACGTGATTTACGCTGAGCCCAATTACCGCTACCGCCTCCACGCCCTGCCCGATGATCCGCAGATGCACCAGCTGTGGGGTCTGGTCAACCGCGGGCAGACGATCCAAGGCGTTGCCGGAACCATGGATGCGGATCTGGATGCCGAACAGGCCTGGGACCTGGAGACCGGCAGCCGCGATGTTGTTGTGGCCGTCGTGGACAGCGGGGTCGACATAAAACACCCGGACCTGTCCGACAACATCTGGACCAACCCCCATGAAATCATCAATGGCATCGACGATGATGGCAACGGATACATCGATGATGTTCACGGGTGGGATTTTACGACCCACACCAACGACCCTGTCGACACCCACGGCCACGGCACCCGGGTGGCCGGAATCATCGGCGCTGTGGGCAACAACGCCATCGGCATGAGCGGTCTCTGCTGGAAGGTCAGCATCATGCCGCTGCGGTTTATTTCGGCGGCTGACTACGGCACCGTCGCCAACGCCATCGATGCCATCGAATACGCCGATGCCAAGGGCGCCCATGTGATCAACCTGAGTTGGGGCGGCCCTGATTACAGCCAGGCACTCAAGGATGCCATCGATGCCGCCGATGCACTGGTCGTTTGTGCCGCCGGAAACGAAGGCAAGGATCTGACCGTCTCGCCCAACTATCCGGCCAGCTACGACAGTGCCAACATCCTCTCTGTCGGCGCGTCGAATATGGATGACGCGCCGGCATGGTTCACCAATTACAGCGACCACTGGGTCGACGTGGCCGCACCGGGAACAGACATCTACAGCACCGCACCTGGCCGGCGGACGATATATGCCGACGATTTTCGGGACCTGGCCGCCTGGGATTGCGGCGGCACCGGGCCGGCCTGGTCCCTGCTGCCCGATCCTGACGACACGGCACTCACGGTAAGCCCAAACGGTGACTACGCCAACAACATCAACACCTGGGTCCGGCTGGGACCCCTGGACCTGTCTGGATGCAGCGGGGCACGTTTGGACTTCACCGTGCGCGGCACTACCGCCGACAGCGGCGACCGCCTGTATGTAGAAGCCTCGCATGACGGCGCCGACTGGTCCCCGTTGTGGCTGGGTCAGCCCGACGGCCCGGTACGGGCCATCACCGGTTCCTTCAGGGACTGGCAGCTGACAACGGCCGATTTGAAGCCGTATGACCAAACCGCAGCATTTTTCATCCGGCTCCGGTTCGTCAGCGACGATGCGGGCCGGGAGAACGGGTACCTCATTGACCATCTGAGCATCACCTGCGCCGCCCCCGGCCTGGCCAAAGGCGACTATCAATATGACCAGGGAACCTCCCTGTCGACTGCCTATGTGTCCGGGACGGCAGCCTTGATCATGGCCCAAAAGCCGTCGCTGACGCCGACCGAAGTCAAATTGTCGATCGAGTCCACGGTTGACGACAACCCCTCGCTTGATGGAATGGTTGCTGCCGCCGGCAGGGTAAACGTCCATCGCGCCCTGGTATCGGTGGCGTCCGTCGACCTCTATTCCAGCGCGGCCGATGCAACCCGCATCGCCCTGGATTGGACTGCCCACGAACCGGTGGATTCCGGTTTCGAAATTCAACGTCGGCAGGCATCGGGGGTGGACTACGCCACCATCGCCATCGTCGGGGCCAAGGAGCTCGAGTACACCGATACGGGCCTGTCCGCCGGCACCACGTACATCTATCGTCTCCTGACCTTGAGCGGCACCGACCGCACCGGCTACTCCAATGAAACAATTGCCACCACGCCACAGGCCTTGATTCGACACACATCCAGTGCCGGAGAAAGCAGCGGCGGCGGTGGCGGCGGGTGTTTTATATCGACGCTGGATGGTGCGACGCATATCCCCGGCCGCACATCCCATCGCATTATATTTTCCATGGCGGTTTTATCCCTGTGCTTAGCGGGCTTGCTGACAAAACCAACACTTTGGTCGAATAGCGAAGTTATACAAAAATAGACAGCTTCCGGATCGACCGCAGTCCATCTCCGATCAACGCATTTCCATTTTATTCTTAATAGTTACAAAAAATCTCCCCACTCTTGACGGATTGAACCCTTCCGACATCCGGCAACATTTTGCTTGATATCTTGCTTGCCTAATAGTAACGAATCCTGAATCCTGCTAAACTTGGGTGTGCGGCTTGGTAAAAACACAGAGCTGATTATCGATATTTTCGATACATGGGCAACCCTATCAGGCACCGACAAGGTTTTCGTTTCAGGCGGTTTCGACAACATGGCGACGCGAGGAATGAATCGATATGACATTTAAACGCGCAAGTGGTGCAATCCTGTTGTTCGTCTTCTCCATCTTTGCAACCTGCGGTATCGCTTTTTCAGAGGAAGGTCACAAGCCGCCGGCCCTGTTTACGGGAATCGCCGCTGCACAGCAATTCGACGATCCGGATGACCCGACCATCGTCCGCAAAAGATTGGTCAAGGTAAAGTTCGACATCCTGACCGATACGCTGACCACGCCCGAGGCGGCACCGGATACGGCCGATGTGGTAACCTTGAATCTGTTTGACGATGTCGAACTGATCGCCGTGCTGGACCGCATCGAGGCCACCATTCCTGAATTTTTCTCCTGGATCGGCCACATCGATGAGGTGGAGGACAGCAAGGTCCTACTGATTGTCGGTGAGGGATTGATTCAAGGCAGCGTCACCCTGCCGGACGCCTTTTACAAAATAAGCAGTGCCGGCAACGCAGTGCACGCCATCTTCGAGATCGATCAAACCGCCTTCCCGCCGGAATTAGACCCCATACAGGTTGCCCCTGAAAAAAAAAACGCGGCCCCTGAAAAAAACCGGGTCACGTTTGACGCCATTTCAGCCGACGACGGCTCCACCATCGACGTCATGGTGTTTTTCACAACGGCGGCCCGGATCGCCGCCGGCGGCAAAGAACAGATAACCGCGCAAATCCTCGAGGCCTATCAGGACACCAATGAAGGATACCGTAGAAGCGGGGTTGGCCACGCTCTGCGGTTGATCGATCCGTACGCATATGACCCTGAAGTGGATTACAGCGAATCCAATTTCGACTGGAGCGCTACGATCAGGCGGCTGCGCAACACCGGTGATGGACAGATGGACCGGGTACACGACCTCAGGGACCAGTACAAGGCCGATATCGTTGTCTTGTTGGTTGAAGGGGACAATTCATACTGTGGTGTCTCCTATTCGATGGAGAGGGTCAGCGGCGCTTTCGAATCATCTGCGTTTTCTTTGATATCGCGAAAATGTGCCTCGATCAACCACTCGTTCGCCCATGAACTCGGCCATGTGATGGGTTCACAGCATGACCATGCCAACGCCCAGATTGACGGTGTCTATGCCTATTCACACGGATACCAGGCCCCGGATAACACGTTTCGAACCATCATGGCCTATCAGTGCCCAGGCGGCTGCCCGCGCATCAACCACTGGTCCAATCCCGACATCGCCTACGACGGCCAGCCCACAGGGATTGACCACACCGATCCGGTTGCCGCGGCCGACAACCGGAGATCGTTGAACAATACGGCATTTACGGTTGCCAACTTCAGGTCGTCGAGAGCCATGACCGGCTCACTGACGGTGACCATCACACCACCCGCAGCCGTCAGCGCGGGCGCTCAGTGGCGGGTGGACGGCGGTGAGTGGATCGACAGCGGTCAAACTCAGGACGGTCTCCCGGTCGGCAGCCATACCGTCACCTTCAAACCCGTGGACGACTGGGCCGCACCGGCTGCCAGGACCGTCACCATCACCAGTGGCCAGACCACTTCGATCAGCCGGGCCTATTCCCTGCAAACAGGCGCCATTAAAGTGACCATCACACCACCCGCAGCCGTCAGCGCGGGCGCTCAGTGGCGGGTGGACGGCGGTGAGTGGATCGACAGCGGTGAAACTCAGGACGGTCTCCCGGTCGGCAGCCATACCGTCACCTTCAAACCCGTGGACGACTGGGCCGCACCGGCTGCCAGGACCGTCACGATCACCAGTGGCCAGACCACTTCGATCAGCCGGGCCTATACCCTGCAAACAGGCGCCATTAAAGTGACCATCACACCACCCGCAGCCGTCAGCGCGGGCGCTCAGTGGCGGGTGGACGGCGGTGAGTGGATCGACAGCGGTCAAACTCAGGACGGTCTCCCGGTCGGCAGCCATACCGTCACCTTCAAACCCGTGGACGACTGGGCCGCACCGGCTGCCAGGACCGTCACCATCACCAGTGGCCAGACCACTTCGATCAGCCGGGCCTATTCCCTGCAAACAGGCGCCATTAAAGTGACCATCACACCACCCGCAGCCGTCAGCGCGGGCGCTCAGTGGCGGGTGGACGGCGGTGAGTGGATCGACAGCGGTCAAACTCAGGACGGTCTCCCGGTCGGCAGCCATACCGTCACCTTCAAACCCGTGGACGACTGGGCCGCACCGGCTGCCAGGACCGTCACCATCACCAGTGGCCAGACCACTTCGATCAGCCGGGCCTATTCCCTGCAAACAGGCGCCATTAAAGTGACCATCACACCACCCGCAGCCGTCAGCGCGGGCGCTCAGTGGCGGGTGGACGGCGGTGAGTGGATCGACAGCGGTCAAACTCAGGACGGTCTCCCGGTCGGCAGCCATACCGTCACCTTCAAACCCGTGGACGACTGGGCTGCACCGGCTGCCAGGACCGTCACGGTAGCTGATGGCCAAACCGCCACGCTGAACACCACCTATACACAGCAGCCAGCATCTGAAGGCTCGAGCCCGGGCGACGACGATAATCCACAGGGAGGCGGCGGATCAAGCGATCCTGGTGCAACCGATGACAGCAAACCCGACAATCAGCCGGGCAATGTGGTTGAATTGAGCACCCACGACAATCGCCATCGGGTGACGCTGACGTCACCGGCCGGCACCACGATCCGCGACTATCGCGCCATAGACAACCCCGACATTGATCACTCGCCCGAGCGGGTCGACTTCTCGTACGGATTTTTCGAGTTCAGTGTCGACGGCCTAGAGCCCGGGGGCACGACCACCGTCACCGTGGAGCTGGTTGCGGGCGACGCACAGGACACCTACTATAAATACGGGCCCACGGCCGACAACCCCGCCAACCACTGGTACGAGTTCTTGTATGACGGCCGGACCGGCGCCGAAATAGACGGCAATCGCATCACGCTGCATTTTGTCGACGGCCAAAGAGGCGACGATGATCTGGCAGCCAATGGGATCATCACGGACATCGGCGGTCCAGGGGTGACCGTTGTCGGCCCCAGCGCTGAAAACAACGATCCGCCCCAGTCCGCCGACAGCACGGCAGGCGGCGGCGGTGGCTGTTTCATCGAAACGTCCGGATATGCCGCCTGGATGGGCGGCGCATTCTGAAAGGCGGCGGAGCAGAACCGTGGGCGCAGGCATCCCCGTCGGCGGTCAGGGTCGCCCCGATGACCATCAAAACGCAGTCAGGTTCTGCTAACCGCGGTACAATCGCGTAATCTCGTCTACCGCAAAGACCGGGAATGGCAGCGCATTACTACCGTCGGGCGCCGCAATACCAGGCGCCTGGTCGGTTACCACGCCGATGTCGGTGATCGGTATGCCATTTCCCCCCACCTCGGCCACCAGCTGCGTTACACGCCCCGGCCGGCAGCAGATCAGCAGGCTTCCGGAACCGATCAGCCCCAGGGGATCGATGCCCAGCAGATCGGCCATACGACGGGTTTGGGCATAGATCGGAATCGCGTCGCGATGGATGCGCATGCCGTGGCCGCCGGCCTGGCTCAACTCCGCCAGGGCCGTGGCGATTCCGCCCTCGGTAACATCGTGCAGGGCCGTGACACCGCCGTTTTTCCAGGCCAGGCGCGCTTCCGGAAGGATGCTGAGCATGGATTGGAACGCACCGCAACCGTCAATTTCCGCACGGCTCATGCCTTTTTCCAGCAGCAGGTCCCGGAACTCCGCGGCAATGATGGCAGTGCCTTCCACGGCCACCGCCTTGGTCATCAAAACACGGTCGCCGGGCGCGATGCCGCGCTTTTGGATCAGGTCGCCCCGGCGGATCGTGCCGGCCATCATACCGCAGACCACCGGTCGCACAACGGCATCGGTTATCTCGGAGTGCCCCCCGCACAAGGTGATGCCCCACGTCTTGCAGGCATCGTGCAGGTCGGCGAAGATCCGCCCGACCTGTGATCGTGAAAAGCCACGCGGAAGCAGCAAGGTGGCCAACATCCAACGGGCGTCGGTGCCGGCCGTGGCCATGTCGTTGGCATTGATGAGCACGGCGTAGCGGCCGATGGATTCGGTGGCAAAGGTAATGGGATCGGTTTTCAGGACCAGCACATCGCCGCCGCTGATGTTCACGGCCGCCGTGTCTTCGCCCACCGACGGCCCCACGATCACCGAGGGATCGGCGATACGATAGGTCTTTAGCAGCTGCCCTAAAAATGAATTGGGCAATTTGCCGGCCGGCAGCGCCAGGCCCATTTTGAGTATCGGTTCCAGTTCCGCAAGCGTTGCGATGGTGAAATGGCAGTCGATGTCAGCAGCACCGGCCTGACCGTTGGTCAGGTAAGCCGTCAGCGCACCGGCATCACGACCGGCCTCCACGTCGAAGCGATAGTCGCCGACCAGCAGCAGGTGGCGCGGGTCGACCCCCATCCGTTCGGCCGCCAGCAGGACGCCCTCTCCCGACGGTTTGATTCGGACCGGGTCATCCCGGGTGACCATGGTGTCGATGTCGGCCATGGAGAGGTCCGGGAAATTTTCCAATGCGCGCGATATGGCGGCCCGACTGTTGCGGGTCAGGATCCCGACCGGCAGCCCGGCGGCCCGGACGGCGGCCAAGATCCGTTCGGCACCGCCGTTGGGCACCGACCGCGCCGCGCCATCCATCTCGAAGCGATGCAGCCGCCCGGCCATGTCATCGCGCCGGTTCTCCTCGGCGACGCCGGCCATAAACTCCAGCACCGGGATGCCTTCGGGGCACCCGAGGGCGCCTTTGAGGACCGCGAAATCCAACGCTCCGGGGCGGGTCAGCGTTCCGTCAAAGTCAAACAGGACCCCGTCGATACGATAGCCGTTTGCCATTTTCTTCTCAATCGTCGGCGGCTTCGGGGAAGTACTCAAGTGACTGCTCCTGGAGCTTGTATTTTTGCACCTTGCCGCTGGCGGTCAGGGGGAAGCGGTCGACAAATGCGATATGTTTGGGAACTTTGTATCGGGCGATCCGGCCCCGGCAGAAATCCTTGACGTCGCTGGCGGTGACATCGGCGCCGGACTTGAGGATGATAAAGGCGCCCACGGCTTCACCATACTTCCGGCTGGGGATTCCCACCACCTGAACGTCCTTGATGCCTGGTATGCCGAACAGGAACGCTTCGATCTCACGGGGATAGATGTTCTCGCCGCCACGAATGATCATGTCTTTGTGGCGCCCGGTAATGGCCAGGTAACCGTCATCGTCGAGGACCCCCAGATCACCCGAGTGCAGCCACCCCCCCCTGTCGATGGCGGCCTGGGTGGCGTCGGGCATGTTGTAGTAGCCCTTCATGACACTGTAGCCGCGGCAGCACACCTCGCCCTGCTGTCCGGGCGGTAATGACCGACCGGTCTTTGGGTCCATGATCTTGACCTCGATCCCGGGCATCGCCCGCCCCACGGTTTCCGTCCGTCGCTGTAAATCGTCGTCCGGCAGGGTCTGGGTCATTACGGGCGAATTTTCGGTCAGGCCGTAGCAGATCGTGACTTCGCTCATGTGCATGCGCGACATCACCTGGCGCATCACATGCACCGGACACGGCGAGCCGGCCATGATTCCGGTGCGCAGCGAAGATAAGTCGAACTTGTCGAAGAGCCGATGCTCCAGTACGGCGATAAACATGGTCGGGACGCCGTACAGGGCCGTACAGCGCTCCTGCTCGACCGAGGCCATCACCTGGACCGGATCGAATTTTTCCAGGATGACCATGGCGGTGCCATGGCTGACGGCGGCCAGCACACCCAGCACGCAGCCGAAGCAGTGAAACAGCGGAACGGGAAGACACAGGCGGTCCAGTTCCGTAAAGCGCTGGTTCTCACCGACCCACCAGCCGTTGTTGCCGATATTGTGGTGCGACAGCATGACCCCCTTGGGGAAACCGGTCGTGCCGGAGGTGTACTGCATGTTGACCACGTCGTGGGGATCCAGATCGGCCTGTCGGGAACGGTACGCGTCGTCGCTGACCAAGGACTCCAGGGCCATGACCTCCGGCAGGCTGTACATTCCCCGGTGCTTTTCCTGTCCCAGAAAACAGACCCGCCGCAAGCTCGGAAAGCGGTCGATAGACAGACGGCCGCGCTCCTGGGTCCTGAGTTCTGGAACCAGGTCGAAGACGGTCTGGATGTAATCGGTGTCCTGATAGCCGTCGATGACGAAGAGTGTTTCCGCTTCGGATTGGGCCAGCAGGTAGGCCAGTTCGGCCGACTTGTAATTGGTGTTGACCGTGAGCAGCACCGCGCCGATTTTGGCCGTCGCGAACTGGAGCGCGACCCAGTAAGGGATGTTGGTGGCCCACACGGCGACCTTGGCCCCTTTTGTTACGCCCAAGGCCATAAGCCCTTTGGCGAGCTGATCCACCACCCGGGCAAATTCACGGTAAGAAAGCCGGAAATCGCGATCCACGTATACGATCGCGTCGCGATCCCCGTGGGCGGCCACCGTCCGGTCCAGGATCTGCCCCAGGGTCAGGGAGTGCAATTGCATGGCGTCCATGACATCCCTCTAGCGCGGTATGTATACCACGGCATAGATCGCCGCCGGTTGAGCCCCCTTGCAGGAGACATAGTGGGGCACGACGGAGTTGTAGTAGATGCTGTCGCCCGCCTCCAGCTCGAACGTCTCGGTGCCGTAGGTCACTTCCACACGACCGGCATAGACGACCATGAACTCCTCGCCTTCGTGGCTGGACAGATCCTTGGCCTTTTCCGACTCCGGAAGCAGCTCGACGTAGAACGGCTCCATGTGCCGATCGCTTTTCCCGCTGCCCAGCGAGTAAAACCTCAGGGACACGGGCTTGTTCTTGCCCCGCAGCATACTCAGTTCCTGCTTGCGGTCCCTGCGCCGGACAACCAGCGGATCCTTGCTGATCTGATCATCCAGGAAGGTGCCCAGCCGAACGTCCAAAGCCCGGGCGATCTTGAGCAAAGGCCCCAGCGAGGGATAGACATCCTCTTGGATGACATTGGTCAAAAAGCCGGGTTCGAGACCCGTGCGGTGGGCCAGATCCTCCAAGGAGAGCGACTGTTGCGCCATGAATACGCGTATGCGCTGGCCTACTTTTTCTGTCTTCATCGGATCGATCTTCTCCACATGTGCAGCGCCTTCCGACATTACGACGATACCGGTCGGATGGATGTTCAAAAGAGCCATTGATGGATGGGCACTTAAAAACGCTTGATCAACGGCAAGCAGTCCCTATACCTTAAACGAATCCTCAAACAAAGATTTTTTTCGCCATCAAAGGGCTTGGGCATGCATCGGTTTTCATTGACGGGGGAAGGCCTCGAAAGGGAATTTCAGCGTTTGGCGAACGCCGTGATGGCCCGGCTTCCCCGCCCCGCCCCCGCCCCGGATCGGCTGCGGTCCTGTCGCATCGTCTCCCACCGCGGCGAGCACGACAACCGCGGGTGCATCGAAAACACCCTGGCGGCTTTCGACGCGGCCGCGGCAGCCGGTGTCTGGGGCATCGAGCTGGATGTGCGCTGGACCCGTGATCTGATTCCGGTGGTTTTTCACGACCCCAATACCGCCCGCCTGTTCGAGGCCGACATGGCCATCGGCCAGATGACCCTGGCGCACCTGAAAAGCCGATTCCCGCTGATTCCGACCTTGAGGGAAGTTGTCGAACGCTACGGCGGGCGGATGCACCTGATGGTCGAAATCAAACCCGAGCCCTATCCCAACGTCGCCGTGCAGCAGCGCCGCATGCGCGCGGCGCTGCGCGGCATGACGCCGGCCACCCAATTTCACCTGATGGGTCTGGATCCCAGGATGTTCGACCTGTTCACATTTTTACCGGCCAGGGCATTCATTCCGATCGGACGGCTGCGAATGGACCGGGTCGACCGGATGGCGGCCGCCCGTGGGTGGGGTGGCGTGGCGGGTCACTATCTGACGACCAGCAGCGGCTCGGTAAAGGGCCATCATCACGATGGCCGATGCGTCGGCACCGGTTTCGTCGATAGCAGGCGCTGCCTGTTCCGGGAGACGGCTCGAGGGATCGACTGGCTCTTTTCCAACCGGGCGGCACGCATGCAGTCGATCCGCGACAGGGCATAACAGGATCTGTCAGTCCGACAGCAAAGCCGCCTGCACCCGCCCCTTCTCCTCGTCGACGAAATGGAGTAACAGGGCGCCGGCCGCAAACAGGACCAGCACCGAGGCCATGCTCCAGCGGGTGGCCAGAGTGCCCACCCGCAGCAGGTCCTCCGCCGTCGGCGATGCCGGCATGAGCAGATTCCGCACCAGCAGGCCGGTCCCCCCCACCAGCACCGGGCCGACAATGGCTGCAAATTTTCCCAGCATGTTGTAAAAGCCGAAAAATTCCGCTGCCTTGTCCACGGGGATCAGGCGGGTATAATAGGACCGGGAAAGGGCCTGGATCCCGCCCTGGACCAACCCGATCATGACCGCCAGTCCGTAAAACTCGACTTTGTGGGTCATCGCGACCCCCCACACGGTAGCCACGACGTAGACGCCGATGGCGATGTAGATGCCTTTGCGCGGTCCTATTCGCTGGCCCAGACGGCCAAACGCCAGGGCCGCCGGAAATCCGACGAACTGAGTGACCAGCAGCGCCAGCAGCAGGTCGTTGGTGGCGAATCCCAGGCTCATGCCGTAATCCACCGCCATGCGGATGATGGTGTCGACCCCGTCGATGTAGAGCCAGTAGGCGCACAGAAACAGCAAAACGGTCTTCATGTGCCGCAGGCGCACGAACGTGTGTTTGAGCTGCGCGAAGCCGGCCGACCACGCAGCACCGACAGGGAACGCCGCAGGGGGTTCCTTGGGAACCCAAACCAGGATAAACAGGGAAAAACATCCCCACCACAGGGCCACGCCGAGAAAACCGATCCGGACCGCCTGTCCGGCATCGGCGATCCCGAAAGCGTGGGGCATCACCACCATCAACACGTTCAGCAAGAAAAGCAGGCCGCCGCCAAGGTAACCCATGGCGTAACCGAACCCCGAGACGAGATCCACATCCGTTTCGCTTGCCACGGTCGGCAAAAGGGCGTCGTAAAAGATGTTGGCCCCCGAAAACCCGATCACCCCCACGGCATAGACCACCAGGGCCAAGGCCCACTGCCCCTGGCCGACCACATAGAGTGCCGCTGTGGCCAGCACGCCCAAATAGGCAAACCGCACCAGAAACCGCTTGCGTGCGGCGCTGCGGTCGGCCATGGCGCCCAGGATCGGTGCCGACAGGGCAACCAGCAACCCGGCGGCGGCATTGCCGAGCCCCAATCGGGCCGTGCTCAGATTCGCATCGACCCCCGCGCTCCAGTACTGTTTGAAAAAGACGGGGAAAAAACCGGCCATCACGGTAGTGGCGAAGGCTGAATTGGCCCAGTCGTAAAGCGCCCATCCCCAGACCGCTTTTCTATTGGAAGGCATCACGTCGAGTCTCCGTTGGCAAAGCCCGCCATTTGCCCTTGAAAAAATGCAACGCCTGTTGGATGATCACTGTGTCAACTGACATCGTGCTTGATGCACCGTCGCCCTCAACCCATCGGATGAATATGGACACCCGCGCCATCGGACTGCCGGCAGCCTTCCAGCAGGAGAATTTCGACACGCACTTTAAGGTATTCCACGAGCTGATGTCAAACAAGGTCGCGGAAATCCTGCTGGTGGCCAGTCCCTACGACGCCTACATCCTCGAGGAAGACGGCAGCCTGGCGTCCAAAATCATCAACGAGTACCGGGGGTTGAACCTGAGCCGCCCGCCCCGGATCACACAGGCCGCCAGCGCCAACCAGGCCATGGAAATGCTGGCCCGACAACCCTTCCACCTCGTCATCGCCATGCCCCACCTGGACGACATGGACGTGTTCGACCTGGGCCTGCGCATCAAAAAGGCCCATGTCGACCTGCCGGTGATACTGCTGGCACATAGCATTCAAGGACTCTACCCGCCGCCGGAAGGCAAGGATCTTTCGGGAATCGACCGCATCTTCATCTGGTCGGGCGACGCCGATCTCCTGCTGGCCATCGTCAAGAGCATCGAAGACCGCCTCAACGCCGCCGCGGACACCCGCAAGGCCATGGTCCGTGTCCTGATCCTGGTGGAAGACTCCCCGCTGTACACCTCCTATTTCCTGCCGCTGATATACAAGGAGGTCGTCAACCAGACCCAGGAGGTCCTCGAGGAGAGCCTGAACCAGGAGCATCGCCTGCTGAAGATGCGCGCCCGCCCCAAAATTCTCGTGGCCGAGACCTACGAACAGGCCATTGATCTGTTCAACCAGTACGGCGACTATCTGTTCGGTGTGATCTCGGACACCCGGTATCCCCAAAACGGCCGCCTCACGGCCGACGCCGGCTATACCTTCCTGGCCGAGGTCAGGCGCACGATTCCCGATCTGCCGCTGCTGCTCATCAGCAACGAACCCGGCAACAGGGATCTGGCCGCACGGATTCCGGCCGCATTCCTGGACAAGAACAGCGACGACCTGGCAACCGAGATTCATCAGTTTTTCCTTGATTTTTTAGGCTTTGGCAACTTCGTCTTCAGGCGGCCGAACGGCACCGAAATCTCCCGTGCCGGCAACCTCAAGACCCTCGAGGAGATCCTGCCGACCGTTCAAGATGAATCCCTGCTTTATCACGCCACCCGGAACCGCTTCTCCAACTGGGTCATGGCGCGTGGTGAAATCGCCCTGGCCTCACACCTGAGAAAAGCCAAGGCGTCGGATTTCGCCAACGCCGATGAAATCCGCCAGTTTCTCATCAACCATATCCACGCCCTGCGAAAATGGCGGCAGCAGGGGGTGGTGATGCAGTTCAACTCCAAGGACTACGATCCCAGGATCTCCGAATTCGTCAAAATCGGCAACGGGTCGCTGGGCGGCAAAGCCCGGGGCCTGGCCTTCACGGCCAACCTGCTGCACCGGTCAAACCGCCTCAAGGCGCGCTACCCGGACATTGCCGTCCAGGTGCCGCAGACCCTGGTGATCACCACCGAGGGTTTCGACGCCTTCGTCTCCTACAACGGCCTGGATCCGTCAATTCTGACCCGTCAGTCCGATGCCCGTATCGCTGACACCTTCCTTAAAGGCCGGATGCCGCCCGTTCTGGCCGGGCAGCTGCAGCAGTACCTGAAAGCGGTTCACTCGCCCCTGTCGGTACGAAGCTCGGGGCTGCTCGAGGACGTCCACAACTACCCGCTTGCCGGTCTTTACAAAACGTTCATGGTGCCCAACAACCATCCCGATTCAACCGTCCGCGTCAAGCAGTTGACCACAGCCATCAAGCTGGTATACGCGTCCACCTGGTTCGAGGCACCGCGCACCTTTTTGCGCAGCACGGCCTATCGGATCCGCAGGGACCAGATGGCAGTCATCGTTCAGCAGCTGGTGGGCCGTCGCTATGGCCATTTTTTTTACCCGGACATATCCGGCATCGCCCAATCCGAGAACTTTTACCCGGTGGCGCCCCTTAACGGCGACGACGGCGTCGTGCGCATCGTGATGGGGTTCGGGCGCGGTATCCCGGAAGGCGAACCGTCCCTGCGGTTTTCGCCAACCCACCCCCAGGTGCTGCCGCAGTTTTCCACGGTAACCGATATCCTGGCCAATGCCCAGCGCAGCTTCTGGGCCCTGCGCATGGAAGCGAATCCCGAAGAGCTCTACTTTGAACGCGGTGCCAACGTGGAAAAACGCCACGTGGACGAGGCCGATGCCGAAGAACCGGTCCGGCGCCTGGCCGGCACCTACATCCCCGCCGAGAACCGCATCCGGGAAACCACGCACATTCCCGGCCAGCGGGTACTCACCTTCTCGCCAGTCCTCAAGTACGACCGTTTTCCCCTGCCCGACCTGCTCAAGGATTTGCTGGACTTGGCCCGGGAGGGCATGGGGTGTGCCGTTGAATTCGAATTTTCGATCACCTTGAGAGACGAGGCCGGCCAGCGGGCCACGTTTAATATCCTGCAGATGCGTCCCATGACCACCGGTACCAGCATGCTGGAGGTAAGCGTGGCCGACAGCGACGCAGCCCGGGCGCTGTGCTACTCCACCCAGGCCCTGGGCCACGGCCGCAGGCAGACGATCGCCGACATCGTCTTTGTCCGGCCGGATACCTTCGACCCCAAAAACACCATCGCGATTGCCCAGTCGATCGCATCGCTGAATCAGGTCCTCAACCGTGGGCGGCGGCCTTATCTGCTGATGGGGCCGGGGCGCTGGGGATCCTTCGACCGCTGGCTGGGCATCCCCGTAAAATGGCAGGACATCGACGGCGTCGGCGCCATTGTGGAAATCCGCAACGAGACACTCAACGCCGAACCCTCGCACGGATCTCACTTTTTTCAGCACATTACCGTCAATGAAATCCCCTACCTGACGGTGACCGAGGGCGGCGCCGACGTGATCGACTGGGCAACCCTGCTGAGCCTGCCGCAGACTTTTTCCAACGGGTATCTCACGCATGTGACGCTGCCGCGGCCGCTGCTGATCAAGTGTGACGGCCGTCACTCCCGGGCGGTTGTCCTACTCGAAGCCGGGGAAGTGCGATGAGACGCCCCATGACGAAATCACTGCTGGCGCTGCTGTGCATCGGCGCCGGGTTGATCTGGGCCTGCGCCATGGAGCCGCGCCGGCCAATCACCGCACCGATGCACGACGGCGAGCCGCTGAAGATAAACGAGCAAGTCGCCGGGGAGATCATGGGCTACCTCATGGAAGTGGTCCTGGGCCGGGCCGGGGCCCTGGACAACCGCGAGGCGTGGGCCAATCGTGGACGCGACCTGCCCTTGGACTTCGACATGGTTTCCAAGCGCATGTTCGGTCCACTGTCCCAACGCGCGGAGTTGATGCTGCTTGACACCAACATTCTGGGCCTTTCCGAGGCGCTTTACCACTACGACCGCCGCTTGAACCTGTTCAAGGGGGAGCGTCCCCACGACAGCCTCTTCCCATGTGTGGAGCTCATGGCCATCCGCCTGCTGCTGGTCAAAAAAATCCACCGCGGGGAAACGGTCAGCATCGCCGGCATGGTCCGCTATATGGACCGCTTTTTACCGGGCAGCCGGGATGCGCGCGGGGCGGAATTGGACACCATGAAACTCACCGCCGAAGAGTTTGGCTTTCTCAAGGCGATCTTCCGGTCCGAACCGGCATTTCTCGTGTACATGCAACATCCGTTCATTGTCAGCACGCTGCACCGGATCGGCGTGGCCGAAGCGGATGAATTCACCCTGGCCGCAGACCTGGCCGCCACATACAGCCAGATGGCCTGCCCGCCGGACCGGCGTGAAAAAGGGCCGGTGACCGTCGCCATCATACCGGCCATGAACCCCATGTTCGAGGTGGATCCCGCCGCCAACCGCATCACACCGTCCGCGGATTACCTCAACCTGCGCGAACAGGTCAAGGCCGCCATCACCCGGCAAGCCAGTCTGGCCGAGGCATCGCCGGCGGCGTTGGGCCGTCTGACCTTTTTCACACCCGATCGACCCGTCACGATTGAACCGCTCAATGCCGACCGGGTTATCAGCCAGCTCTGCCCACGGGCCGATTTCGCCGTGATGCTGATGGGCAAAAACGTCTATCGGGCGGTCCATATCGATCCCCGGACCGACATCGCCCCCGCGACCAATCGAGTCTACCTGGATGTGGGCGATGTACGCTACGGGCAGATCGATGACGACATCGACAGCGTCGTCACCGCCATCCTGCCGACATTGAGGTTCGCCGCCGACGACCGGGCATCCTGAACGCAACGGCACTGTACTTTAAACGGCCATCGATGGCGACTTCCGTTAAACTCCCTCTTCCTGTGGGAGAGGGCTGGGGTGAGGGTTAACAATCGGAGATTGTGGCCGTTCACAGGATAGCTTCACCGACGACGCGGTTTTCCCGTCCCCCTCGCGCAGGTCGCGAATGCTGTTGCGTATTCTCACGCGATTGTCTCCTTCCAAAGGGCGATGCCGTCTCTAAAGAAAAGCGGGCAACCGGCGATAACAACAAGCAACGAACCACGATGATCGACTTTGGTGAGCGGTCCGCGAATGCCTGAAACCGGATCGTTCTCACCGACCAAAGGGAGCGCGGATTATGGGCACCAAGATGAACATTGTATTTTTCGACGATCTGGGCTTCGGGTGGCTCATGGATGCCGACACCCTTCGAAAAATCCGCGACAAGGAGTCAATCGAACAGGTACTGATCCAGCGCTCCCTCGCCGAACTGCTCCGCCGACGCAAACCCTTGTAGCCTTTTCCCCGCCCGCAACACCGCTTCCCCGTATCACCGCCACCGCCAACCGCACTGCCAGCGGGCCTGGGCCGAATCGACGCAATCGGGGTCGAATTGGCGCTGCACCAGCCGGTGGCGAGGTGTTTTGCACTTGAAAAAAAAGGAAACTACGATACTGTGGCAGCCATGAAAAAGAGACATGGATGCTGTGCGCTCATACTGGCGGCCGCCGTGGCCTTGTCCGGTTCCTGGGCAAACGCCGGTCAGGAAGAGGCCGCCGACAGGCCTTTCAAATTGGCCCGCGCGGTGATGTGCGAAACCGTCAAGGAATACTCGCCGATCAACGCGGCGGTGGTTTTTTCAATCGAGCTCGGCCGTGCGTCGTGCTTTACGGCATTCGATCCGGTTTACGAAAAAACGACCATCCACCACAAGTGGTATCGGCGCGGCAACCTGGTCACCGTCAAACGCCTGACCATCAACCCGCCCAGCTGGTCTTCCCTGAGCAGCATCCAGCTCAGGGATGCGGACAAGGGCCCGTGGCGCGTTGACATCACCGACGAACAAGGGTCCGTGATACACACATTGCGCTTCAGCATCACGGACTGACCCGAAATGGAACCCATCGTTCAATTGAATACCTGGCTGCGCTGGCAGGACGTGGTCGACATCCTGCTCAACAGCTACATCCTGTTCCGGCTCTACGTGCTCTTTCGGGGCACCAATGTAATCCGGATGATCATGGCCATCGCCATGCTCTGGATACTCGAGCGGCTGGCGGTCACGATGGGTCTGATCGTTACCAGCTGGGCCATGCAGGGCATCATTGCCGCGGCCGCCCTGATCATTATCATCGTTTTCCGCAACGAAATCGCCGGCGTCCTGCAAACCCGCAACTTCAAGTCGTTTTTCTGGGGCATCCCCCAACGCCAGACCCAGACGCCGGTGGATGTAATCGTTTCCAGCGTCTACGAGCTGGCCCGCCGGAAACTGGGTGCGCTGATCGTGCTTCCATTGAAAATGGGAATCGACACGGTGATACAAAGCGGTGTGCCCTGGAACGGCAGGCTTTCTCGAGAAATGCTGCTCAGCATCTTCTGGCATGGCACGCCCGTTCACGATGGCGCCACGATCGTCCAGGGGGACCGGATCGTGGAGGTCGCCGCCATTTTGCCGCTGTCCAAACGAAGCGACCTCCCGGCCGAATTCGGCACGCGGCATCGCGCCGCGGTCGGCCTGACCGAACAGAGCGATGCACTGGTCATCGTGGTATCCGAAGAACGTGGGCAGGTGACGGTCTTCAAGCAAGACACGATCACCCACATCAAGGACAACATGGAGTTGGACCGCATGCTGCGTCAGCACGCCGGAGAGGTTGCCGGCAGCAACGGCCTGAAGCGGCAGACCATGGAACTGGGCCTTGCCGCCATGATCTGCCTGATCGGTATCACCGGCATCTGGTTCAGCTTCGCCCGGGGTTTGGAAACCCTGGTCGCGCTGGAGGTTCCCATCGAATTCATGAACCGCGATCCGGCCATGGAGATCTTCGCCGCATCGGCCAGCAGTGTCCGGCTCCAGCTCAGTGGGTCGGGCGGGCTGATCAAGTCTGTTCGCCCGGATCAGGTAAAAGTCCAGCTCAGCCTGGCCAATGCGGCAGCAGGAACCAATCAGGTGACGATTTCACAGGACTCTATTTTCCTGCCGCCGGGCATTCAACTCAAACAGATCGAACCGCAAACCCTGACGGTCACCCTGGATTTGCCGGTCGAGAAAACGCTGCCCATTCAGCCCGATTGGACAGGCAAACTGGCCGAAGGGCTGATCCTGGAAAATGTCCGCTTGGTGCCGGACCGTGTCACGGTGGTGGGCGGCAGCCAGATGCTCGAAGACATTCAAACCATTTACACCCAAAAAGTCCATCTGGAGGAGATCGACGGCGATGGCGTCACGACGGTCAACCTCGCCCTGCATCCCTCGCTGAGATTAAAGGACCAGAGTAAAAATCGCGTCGATGTGATCTACAACGTCAGGCCACGATCGGCTGACCCCTCATAGGACCTTTCAAAAGTTCTTTTTCTTTTTTATTTCAAATAGTTCATTTGTTAACAGGCTGATTGCGCCCAGGTCCCATGTCGTCACAAGTACTTAATTTTCTATATTTTCTTGACAAAAAAGCGAACTCTTGACATCAGTTAGTCGAGTAAGGTGTAATTATCATTTACAATTTAAATGATTCGCGAGCAATCGGCGGCTGGGATTGCGTCACCACAGCAGGGAGGGAGCCATCAGCATGAGCCTGACGAAAGCTCAAATTGTTGAAAAGATTCAGAATCAGACCGAACTGACGAAAATGAAAGCCAATGAGAGTGTCGAGACCCTTCTTGAAATCATCAAATCGTCCCTGTCGGCCGGAGAAGACGTTCTAGTCAGCGGTTTCGGAAAATTCTGCGTCAAGGGGAAACGGCAGCGCAAGGGTAGGAACCCGGCCACCGGCGACGAGATGATGCTGGACGCACGCCGCGTGGTAACCTTCAAGTGCTCGGGCAAGCTGCGATCGAGGATCAACTCCTGACGGAATAAAACGCCTATTGGCCATGTATGATGATGCTGAGTCAACCCGGAACGTCACCATCTTCCCGCATCATCTCAATGTGATCCTTAATCTCGTTGAGGACAAAATAACGCGTCAGGGCATCGGCGAGCTCCACCGGGGTCGGTTCGAGGCCGGTCACCTGCCTGACGAAGTTGGCCACAACGTCCAGGGCATCGGCCAACACCACATCTGGTTTTTCAGGTGACGCCATGAGGTCATCCGCCATAGTGTTTGCCGCACTCCTTGCAGCGGCCATCCTTTCCAACCACACCGATGCAGGCTTCGTCGACACACAAGGTCCGATCCTGCCAGGAATCCTCGGCGCCCTCGGGTGCGCTTTCGTGGGCTCGACGGTCAATGTCGTGCACTTGCGATGCCACGCTGGTATCGTCGGCGGTATCAACGGCCGACTCGGACTGCCCGGCGCCGGCGGGCAGTTCTCCCTCGTAGATCATGCCGCACTCTTTGCAACGGCCATCGGCACCAATGACACCGATGCAATTACCATCGCTGCACAGCACGCGTTGGTCCCAGTGTGTGTTCACTTTCGTCATGAATTCGCTCTCCTCGACAATCCAAAGGGTATACCCTGACCAAGATTGGCCACGTTGGCGGTTCATACCATATGCGCTGCCGGTTCTCAATCAGGCAAAACGCCAATCCACGAAAAAAATGCTAAAGATTTCCCCGGCAACTGACGATGGGGTTTTCAAGCGCAACAACCGACGGCGCTTGACTCCTCTCCGCTCCTCTTCTCTGAAAAAAGGCGGCCAAAGTGGCCGTCTTTTTTTATGGTTTGACAGCCTGGATGCGATTCCGATACATGTTCGAGAACAACATCGCCCCGCCGAACCGCGCCGCTGCATGCCGTTGCCGACGGCCGACGGGGTTGTTCTAAAGGAAGAAGCCGAGCGTGAATCATAAAAGTGCCAGCCTCAAGATCAGCCGGAATGCCGCCTGCCCCTGCGGCAGCGGAAAAAAATACAAGCGCTGTTGTCTCAACAAACCCGGATCCCCATCTCTGTCGGGCATGAATTACGCCCAAAAACACCGCATCCGACTCAAAACACCCGATCAGATCGAAGGCATCCGCCGGGCCGGGCAGTTGGTCATCGAAACCTTAGACCGCGCTGAACCCCACATCCGCCCGGGCATAACGACCGATCAGATCAACACCATCGTGCACGATTTTACCATCCAGCGGCGGGCCGTTCCAGCGCCGCTGAACTACCGCGGGTTTCCCAAAAGCGTCTGCGTGAGCGTCAACGAGGTGGTTTGCCACGGAATCCCCGGAGACCGCGTGCTCACCGAAGGCGATATTGTCAATGTGGATGTGACCTCTATTCTGGACGGCTATTATGCCGATGCCAGCAAAACCTTCAGCGTCGGCACCCCCGGCCGGGAGGCGCTCAAGATTGTGGCGGTGTCCAGGCAATGTCTCGCCGATGGCATGGCGGCCGTTAAACCGGGCGGCACCGTGGGCGATATCGGATATGCCATCCAGACCTATGCCGAGAGCCAGGGCTGTTCGGTCGTACGTGAATTCGTGGGCCATGGGGTGGGGCTGGATTTTCACGAAGCCCCGCAGATCCCCCACTATGGAAGACCCGGGGCCGGTGTTCGGCTGGTGCCCGGCATGGTGTTTACCATCGAGCCCATGATCAATTTGGGCAGCGAGGAGCTAATGGTCCTCGATGACGGCTGGACGGCCGTCACCCGGGACGGGTCCCTGTCGGCCCAGTTCGAACAGACCTTGCTGGTCACCGAGACCGGCGTGGATAGTCTCACCCCTTACCAATTGTAGTCAGTGCGCTTCGACCTTCTAAGAAAGGAGCACGTCAGCCATGTCAAAATTCGTATTTGTACTGACACGCGGACTGGAGGACCCGACACGGGTCACGCGGTCATTTCAGCTGGCCAAGGCCGCCCACGAAAGCGGTCACGAGGTCAGCCTGTTTCTGACCGACGATGCGGTGGTCGTCGCCAAAAAAGGGATGGTCGACAACATCGTGGCGCCGACCGGCGATGAAGCCGCCCCGCACCTGTTTTACCTGGTGGAGAACCAGGTCCCCATTTTCGTCTGAATCCCCTGTGCCAATAGTCGCCAGGTTGGCGAAAATGACGTTGTCGAATCCGCAACCTTTGCCGGTGCCCCAAAGCTGTTCGAGATTTCGGAAGGAGCCAATATCCTGACATTTTAATAAAGCACGGCCCGGGGGGCTATCGCGAGGCACCTTGGATCCAGGACCAGAGGGGCACGCATACGGCGATTGTGCCGCACAGCAGTTGGGCGTGTCGGCCCAATGGGCGCTGGACCCACAGTCGATGCGCGCAGCCTCCCAAAACGCCGACCAGGAATCCGAACAGGTGGGCCCCCACGTCGCTTCTAACGCTGGTTCCCAGAAAGGCCAGCAGTCCCAGGCCGCCCCCCATGGCCAAAAACATCTGCCGCCATCCCTGGCCGGTTTTGACCGCATTCACGGCCTGGATGGCACACAGCAGGCCAACCGCACCGAAAACCGCCGTAGACGCGCCGACGGAAAGGTGACCGGTTTCGTGTGCAAAGGCATTGAGCAAGTTGCCGAGTGCGCCGCAGCCCAGTATGGTCAGCCACCCGACGCCACTGCCGGTGATGCCGCACACCGCCGTGCCGAAAAGGATGATCCCGGCCATGTTGCCGGCAAGGTGGGCGGCATCGGCATGCAGCAGCAGGGCCGTCACACACCGATATAGGTCGCCGTTCAAAATATGGCGTGAATCGGCACCGAAAACGGCAATGTAATCTTGCGGCGCGGCACTGGCGGAAACGGCAAGGTGAATGCTCAGCAGCAGGAGGGCGACCGCGACCCCGGAGAGATGCCGGAAGGGGGTGAAACCGGCGATTGCCAGCGGTTCGAGGTCAATGGGGGGGTTTTCGTGTTGGTACCGTGCAACGGCATCCCGAGCGGGCCCGGCAGACGCGTCCGGCACCTCGATGCAAAAGCCATCGCTCGTACCGACCACCCGGTTGCCGATTCCGGCGGACTGCAAGACCAGGCTGAAGAGGTCCGCCTGCTCCCGGTCAAGGTGATGAAAGACAGTGATCATCGTCAACCGAGCGGGGTCCGTCAATACGTCTCTATGTCGTCTTCGTCGTCATCGTCATCGTCATCATCGTTGTCGTCAAAATCCGCCTCCTTGTCGGCGGAGGCTTCATTGGCGGCCGCCAAACGCGCTTCGGCGGCACGGATGAGCGCTTCTTCACGGGCCTTTTTCTTGCGCTGCACGACTTCCAGCTCATAGGACCGTTTGGCGGACTCGACCGCCTGCCGTGCCAGCTTCTCGCCCCCGAGCTTCAGGTAGGCCACAACCGTCTCAAGCAGCACGTCATCTTTTTTCAAATCGACGGGAATTCGTCGCGCCACCCGCCTGAAGGACCCCATCAGATCCTTGGGAACCTCGACCTTCTCGATCATGAATCTCTCCTTGCGTCAATTTCCGCTGGCCGCATTATAAATCCCTGGGCGAAAAAGTAAAGCATTTCACCGTCACCTTTTCCGATCGCCCGGCCTTGAAATAATCGTTGACATTTGACGGAATCATCTTTAGCAGGCCAGCAGTCAATCGATTTTTCAGGCCTTCACCACCCATTCGACAAGGAGGAAGACCGTGGGACTCAACATGGATGCCATCGGCAGCGTCATCGGCCCCATGCAGCGCGAGTACACCTGGAAAGATGTGGTGCTTTATGCACTAGGTGTCGGGGCGGGGTTTTCCGAACTGGACTACTGCTTCGAAAAAAAACTGAAGGTCATTCCCAGCTTTTCCATCGCCATGATTTTCGAGGTTCTGGCCCAGGCGGCCATTGCCTCCGGCGTGAACCTGGCAGGCATCCTGCACGGAGAGCAGGAGTTGATTTTCCACAACCCCATCCCGACCGAAGGCACCTTGATCACCACCGCCAAAATCGTCGACTACTACGACAAGGGCAAGGAAAAAGGCGCCCTGATCATCGTTCAAAGCGACACCACCCACTGTGACGGGCAACACCTGTTCACCAGCATCGTCACTATTTTCGGCCGTCTGGATGGCGGGTTCGGCGGGAGGGACCGTCATCAGCCGCGCCTGATGTTTCCGGAGCGCGATCCCGAATTCGTGGTGGCGGCATCCCCATCGCCCGACCAACCCCTGCTCTATCGTCTTTCCGGAGACATCTTCCATCTGCATGTGGACCCGGCCTTTGCCAGGCTGGCCGGATTTAAAAAGCCGATCATGCATGGGTTGTGCACCCACGGATTTGCCTGCCGGGCCTTGATCGCCACCCTGGTGCCGGGTCGGCCCGATCTGGCGCGCCGCATGGCCTGCCGTTTTACAAAACCGCTCTATCCGGGCACGCCTATCCAGACTCTGATCTGGAAGACGGGCGACGGCAAGGCCCTCTGGCGCACCGTCAATGCCGAATCCAAAGAGGTGGTCATTGACAACGGCGAATTCGCGTACGGCGACCTGTGAAGGGCCGCTCCCGCACCCTTGCTGATCCACAATGTGGTCTTATGTTATGATTTTGTCGATGTACCGCACCCGAAGGACATTTCGGTTTGACACCTCAATCGAGCGAACGGCGGAAAGGAGAGGCACATGAAACTGGCGGTCAGTGGTAAAGGCGGCGTGGGTAAAACAACATTTTCCGCTCTGTTGGCACGGACGCTGAGTGACCAGGGTAAAAAGGTGCTGGCCATCGATGCGGATCCGGATGCCAACCTGGCGGCGGCTCTTGGCATCGCCGAGGCCGACAAGGTCACCCCCATCGCCGAGATGAAAGCGTTGATATTCGAACGCACCGGCGCCCAGCCCGGGACCATCGGCGGCTTTTTCAAGCTCAATCCAAAAGTGGACGACATTCCGGATACCCTCTCCGTCAAATTGGACAACATCAAGCTCATGCGCCTGGGCAGCGTCAAAAAAGGCGGCGCTGGCTGCCTGTGCCCGGAATCGACCCTGCTCAAGGCCCTGGTGACGCATGTGGTGTTGGGACGCAACGAAGTCGTGATCATGGACATGGAGGCGGGCATCGAACACTTAGGGCGCGCCACCGCCCAGGCGGTTGACAAACTGATCGTGGTTGTCGAACCGGGACGCCGCAGCATCGACACCGCCGAACATATCAAGCGGCTGGCGGCTGAAATCCGCTTGAACCAGATCGCCGTGGTCGGCAACAAAATCCGCGGCCCCAAGGACGAGGCCTTTTTGCGATCCCACCTGAATGGCTTTGAATTTTTAGGCTTTCTGCCCTACGACGACATGCTCATCGAGGCCGATCTCTCCGGCGCCTCCCCCTACGAGACCGCCACCTTGGCCAAGCAGGTGGTGGCCGACATCATCGACAAGCTTTAGCGGCTTCCAATGAATACACCTGTCAAGCCCAGCGCCGCCAGGCGCCGCGGCTACCGCCCGCGCGGCAAGTCCGCATTCCGCTCGGCGGAAAAGACCCGGCGCCTTACGCCGGGCGCCGACCGCCAGCTCAAGGCCGTGTTCGCCACCATCGGTGTGCCCCACCAGCGGCCCTTCACCCCGGATCGCTTTCAGACGGAAGCCGTTGCGGCCATGGCAGCGTCGGACTGCCTGGTGACCGCTCCCACCGGCGCCGGGAAAACCTGGATCGCCATCGAGACCATCCGGCGTGTTTTCGACCGCGGCGGCCGGTCCTGGTATGCCTCGCCCCTCAAGGCCCTGACCAATGCCAAATTGATCGAGTTTTCAGAAATTTTCGGTCCGGAAAACGTGGGCATCCTCACCGGCGATCGCAAGGAGCGCCCCGGCGCAGCGATCGTTGTCGGGACGACCGAAATTCTGAGGAATCAACTCTACGACGCCATGCACCAGGGCGTCTCCCTGGACACCGACCTGGTCGTACTGGACGAAGCCCACTTCATGGGTGACGAAGAGCGCGGCGTCGTCTGGGAAGAGACCATGATCTACCTGCCCGCCCGCATCCCGCTGCTCATGCTCTCGGCCACGGTGGGCAATGCCGGGGCCATCGCCGACTGGCTGACCGCCATTCGGGGACGTCACTGCCAGGTTGTCGCCGAAACGCGCCGGCCGGTGCCGCTCTATCCAATGGTACTGGATCCGGCGGGAACCCTCTTGCCGATGACCGTCACCAGCGTCAAAGGGGCCAGGCGATTGCACAAGCGGGTTGCCGGGCTCATCAACGGCAGGAAAAGGCCGGAATTGCCCCGGCAGCGTGGGTTGCCCCCCTTCGGAGACATTCTGCGCGTGCTCAAGACCTACGACCTGCTGCCGGCCATCTTCTTTTTGAAATCCCGCAGCGACTGCGATGCAGCCTTGAAGCTGTGCCACGGGGCCGTGCCCCTGGCTGAAGAGAACAAGGCCCGCATCGACCACCGGATTCGCTCCTTCACCGACCACGCCCCCCACCTGGCCGGCCACCGCCATCGGGTCCACATGGAGCAGGCCGGGGTCGCGTCGCATCACAGTGGCCATCTGCCGGGCTGGAAGCTGGTGGTGGAAAACCTGATGAGTGCTGGGCTGCTGACAGCCGTTTTCGCCACCTCGACCGTGGCGGCCGGAGTCAACTTTCCGGCCCGAACCGTGGTCTTCTTCAACTCGGACCGATTCAACGGCAGCGAATTCGCCCCCTTGGACGCCACCCAGTTGCATCAGATGACCGGCCGAGCCGGCCGCCGGGGCATGGACAATATCGGCTTCGCCCTGGCCGTTCCGGGTCGCTACATGGACCTGCGTTTAGCCGCCCGCCTGCTGGCATCCCGCCCGGGAAAAATTCACAGCCGCATCCGAATCAACTTTTCAATGGTCCTCAACCTGCTGCTGTCACACACCCCATCCCAGGTGGAATCGCTGCTCAAACGATCCTTCGCCACCTGGCTGCTGATGGCCGACGCCGATGAGAGCCGCCAAAAGCGCCGCATGGCCGATGTTCACGAAGTTTTGTGGCAAGACTTTTTGAGGCACCTGGATTTTCTCACAGAGACCGGGTTCGTGGACAGCCATGGCAGGCTCACCGAAGACGGCGTATGGGCGTCACAACTGCGGGTGGACCAGCCCCTGCTGGTGGCCGAGTGCCTGCGGCAGGGACTCTTGCCGGACACCAATGCGGCCCTGATGGCCGGGGTTTTCGCCTGCTTCGTCAACGAAAAAGAGACCGACGACCGCATGGAGGGCCGCTTGGTGCCCAACCAGCTGAAAAAAACCATCGCCCGGATCCAGAAAAAACTGACCGGCTTCGTCCGGCACATGAAATCAAGGGGCTTCGATGTGCGACAGCTTTACCTGCGCCCCGCCGCCATGACCCATGCCTGGGCCGCGGGTTACCCGTGGGAAAACGTGGCCGGGGACTATGGCATGGCCGAGGGCAACCTGGCCATGCTGATGATGCGTACCGCCGACAACCTGCGTCACACCGCCAACCTTACACAGGTGTTCCCCAGGGCAGCCGATACCGCCCGCGAGGCCATTGGTCTGATCATGCGAACGCCGGTGGTTGAAGAACCGGACGCGGTCGATCTTTAATTGATACCCACGACCTGGGGGTGGTGGCTCAGCGGTGCCATCGTGTGGCCATCATGTACGCCGGAAAGATCATCGAATCGCCCCCCCCGGGACATGATTAACGATTGGCCGATACACCATTTCACCCAGGCCCTGCTCTCGGCCGTGCCGGTACCGAACCCTCCCTTCCAACGGGCCCGTAAACGCATCAGCCTCCACCGGCGAGCCGTCCAACCCGTTTAGCCCGCCGCAAGGGTGCCGCTTCCAATCCCACTGTCCCTATGTGGATCAACACTGCCGCGCAAAGGCGACGGCCCTGACCGAGCGTCGCCCAGGGCAGATGGCAGTTTGCTGGCATTGCTGATCGTCCGGAACTTCGGGCACGAACGCGGCCTGTCGCCAATCCGGGCGCATTTTTCCAGCGACAAAACCAACCGTCGCAGGCCGGCCGGGCGCCTATCCGGAAGCGTGTTTGCGGTGCGCCTGGACCAGTTTGATTTCGCCGTAGGAAACGTCGTCGCCCAGGGCCCGCTTGATCTCCCCCAGGGGCGCGTTCGGCATCTGGTCAAGTCGCTGTTGGATGAGGTTTAGTTTGTCGGGAGCGAGCAGTGCGTCGACCGCCACCTTGCCGGCCGTCACCCAGGCCAGCAGGTGCCCTTCGATCGTGGAGACCGCCAGACCCCGTTTTGCGGCAATCTGGGGAATATTGAGCCCCGTTGCAAACAGATCGAAGGTGATCTGCTTGGTGTCGAGCCGCGCAGCCGCTCTCTGGCTGGGCTGTGCCTCGTCCGGAGGGGGCGGCGGCAGCGTCACCGACTGGATGTCGTGCCGGCGGCGATACTCGGCAACCATGGCCACCAGTTCCTCCCCGTAGCGCTCGGCCAGGATTTCACCGATCCCCTTGATTCGTTTCAGGCCCACCGCTGAATCGGGCAGGTTGACGGCGATCTGGATCAGGGTTTTCTGGTGTAGTACCTGGTAATGGGCCCGCCCTTCCTGCTTGGCCTTTTGAGCGCGCCATGATTTCAGGGTCTCGAACAGCTCGGTGTGTTCGATATCGGCTTCGGCATAGGTCGCCGCCGGGGCCTTTGAGGCCGCCCCGGTTTTCCCGCCCGTCTCGATGGCCGCGGCCGAAAGGGCCCGAAAATAGCGCGCCGGTGAAAAACCGCCTTCACAACTGCGCACTGCAGCCAACTTCACCTGGACCGCCTCCCCAAGCAATTGCAAGGCGCGCCGGGTCTTCTTGCCAAGGGCCTGGTTGTCCGTTTCGATCTTGATGCGGCCCAGGCACTCACCAATGCCCGACCCGATTTTGTCTTGAAAGTAGGCCGATGCCTTGGAAATTCGATCCAACACGACCGGGTCGGCCGACGGCGGCGTGTCGGTCGAAAACAGTCCCTGCAGCTGCCGACGGAACTTGTCGGCGACCGTGCAAATCTCGCTTTCGGTCTGCGACTGCAAGTTGCGGATGTCATCGATACCGGAAACGTGCACGATGTCTGGATTGCCCATCAGCAACCCCACCAGATGCCTCAAGCAGCCGCGAAGGTGCTGGAAGTCGAAGCATTCCACCAGCAACGCCTGCTGGTAGCGGACCTTGGCTGCGCTGAGTTGCGTGGCTGACGGTCGCTGCTGCTGGGCGGTTGCGCTGAAACGGCGCACGGCCGCATCGGTCTTGATCGCCTTTGACACCAGTGAGGTGGAGAGCACCATGCCCTCGAGGGTCCGGCAGCGGCTCAATGCCACGTAAACCTGCCCGTGGGCAAAGGCTGCCTGGGCGTCGATGATCGCCCGGTCAAAGGTGAGCCCCTGGCTCTTGTGGATGGTGATCGCCCAGGCCAGTCTTAGGGGATACTGGGTGAAGGTACCGATTTTATTCTCGGTAATCTCCTGGGTGTCGGGATTCAGGGTATAGGCGATGTTCTCCCAGGTGACCGGTTCGACCGCAATCGTCTCCGAATCATCGGGGCATTGAATGTGGACATCCGCTCCGTCGATTTGGACGATGGTACCGATCTTGCCGTTGAAATATCGCTTTTCAGGGGCGATGTCGTTGCGCACGAACATCACCTGGGCACCGACCTTTAACTCAAGCGCCGCCGTGGTCGGGTAGCCTTGCTCGGGAAAGTCGCCGGTAACCTGTGCTTCAAACCGCCGAACCTTTTCCGGCAGCGCCGCCAGGCGGGATGCATTGATGGCGTCGGCGCTGTTGTTGTGGGTGCACAAGGTGATATAGCCGTCGCCGGCAGCGGGTGTAAAATCGGGCCGATGGCGTCGATTGAGCGCCCTGAGTGCGGATGGATCGAGATGGTCGTCACGCACGTGGTTGAGCAGCGCGATAAAACGGCTGTCCGTCTGGCGAAAAATGTGCTGCAGTTCGATGGTCACCATTTCAGATTGCGACAAGGCCGCACTGCTGAAAAAGTATGGCGATGCATAGTGATCGCGCAGCAGCTGCCACTCCTCGGCCTTGACCACTGGCGGCAGCTGGAACAGGTCGCCGATCATCAACAGCTGCACCCCGCCGAACGGCAGGTGGCTGCCCCTGACACGACGCAGGACAGCGTCGACGCCGTCGAGCAGGTCGGCCCTGACCATGCTGATCTCGTCGATGACCAACAGATCAAGACTTTTGATGAGGTTCCGTTTTTCACGGCTGAACCGAAAAACATGGCGCGCTGCGGCACCGCCCGGCAGCATGGGCCCGAAGGGCAGCTGGAAAAAGGAGTGCAGCGTGACCCCGCCGGCGTTGATCGCGGCCACACCGGTCGGCGCCGCCACAACCATGCGCTTGGGGCTTTTTTCCCGCAAGGCGTGCAAAAAAGTGGTCTTGCCGGTTCCGGCCCTGCCGGTTAAAAAAATGTGGCAGCCGGTGTCGCGCACAAATTGATCGGCGAGCTGCAGCTCAGCATTATCGGAAGGCATCGTCACCATATCACCCACATCAGGGCAATCACGCCCGACAACAGGAAAAGGCTCTCCACGTAGAATTCCAGGCGCATGCCGGGCAGCATGCGCCCTTTATCATAAGCCCCGACCAGAATCAGCATGGCCCCCGGACACAGGGTCAGCAGAAAACCCAGTCCCGTCGTCAGGCCGGCCGCCGACGCCGCGGCTACCAGGATCACGCAGCCGGTCAAAATGCCCTTGAGCAGAACGACGGTCCGGCGGTTGCCCAGCAGGATGGGCAGGGTCTCTTTGCCCATGATACGGTCGCCTTGGACATCCAGCAGATCGAAGAACGCCGTCCGGGCGAACACCAGCCCGGTGGCCCAGACAAATACGACCAGCACGGTAATGGCCGCGCCGCCCCTGCTGGTGATGCCGGGCAGCAATGCCGCCACCACGCCCCAGGCTACGGCGATTAGAATCGTTTTCGATCCGGGGATGTCCTTGATCCGCCTGAAACGCAGACCCAATCCGGCCGGGACCAGATAGAGGTTGTAGGAAAGTCCCAGCAGGCTCATGACCAGCAAAATGGCAAAGGCGGTCCCGCCCATGGCCGATGCCGACAAGATACCCAAGCCTCCGGCCACAATGGCCAGGATCGACAGCATCCAGCGGTGTCGCTCATAGAACCGGGCGCGCTCCGGATCGTTGTACTTATCTTCGGCAGTCCCGGTCAGATGGTTTAACAGATGCATGGAAAGCACGTAGAGCACGGCCACCGACACCGGTGAAAACGCCGCCCGTATCTCCAACAGGCGGGTGCAGGCAAAACAGAGGCAGCCGGCCCCCAGCGCCACGATCACATTGGTCAGCAGCAGGGCCTGGATCACGCCGTAGAATGTTCCGATGGATCCGGCCCCTCTGCTGGCCGGCAGCCGCTCCAGTTTGCGGTAAACCCGTTTAATGATCCAGTTGGGCGTGGAGGCACCGGCGGTGATGCCCACCCGGCCGACCGTCTCGAGGCGGCAGGCGTCCAGCCCCACCTCGGATTCCACATGAAAGGCCGATTTACCGGTCTCGGCGGCAATCTGCGCCAGTCGCTGGGTGTTGCCGCTGGCCTTGCCACCCACGACAACCACGGCATCAACGCGGTCGGCGAGTTGCTTTACTTCGGCCTGTCGCTTCTCGGTAGAGTCGCAGATGGTATCGAAGGTCTTGTAGTGATGGAAATTTTCGTTGGCCCAGCGCTTGACCTGGTCGTAAAAGCGCTTGTTTTGAGTGGTCTGCGCAACGATGATGGCCTGCTCGAAAGCAGGCAAGGCATCAAGTTCCGCCATCGTACTGACCACATGGCCGGCGTCGCCGGCGTACCCGACCAGCCCCACCACTTCCGGATGGTCGCGATCGCCGACGATAATCGTATCGAAGTTCTTGCGGGTGTGCACCCGGATGATGGTTTGCACCCGGATGACCCGCGGGCAGGTGGCATCCACCACCCGGAATCCGGCCTCCTTGAGCAGCTGTTTGTCGGCGGGCGGCACGCCGTGGGCCCGCACCAGGACGGTTCCGCAGCCTTGCTCCGGAATCGACGTCAAGACCGTGATCCCTTTTTCGGCAAACAGCGCCAGTACCTGGGGATTGTGGATCAAGGGGCCGTAGGTACAAATGGGCGCGGGATGTTTGGCCGGTGCATCCATGGCCAGTTCGACGGCCCGCCTCACCCCCATGCAAAAACCGGCGGTCCTGGCAATCTCAATCTTCATTCATGCTCCGGCATCCATGCTCCGGCTTCGCCATCACGGGTTGCGCGCTTTGAGATACACCTTGTGGTCCACCAGGGAGAGCGAATGAATCCTGGCCTGCAGAAATTTCTGCTCACCGAAAATATCGACCAGCTTCAACCCATCGCCTTCCGGGGTGACGTTGTCGACCGATGTCATCACCAGCGTCTCACCGGCATCGGTCAGCATGTAGGCATTGGCTTCACACATGTTGTTTGTCCTTTTCCGTTATGGTCGTGTCAGCACTACCCGCAGGTGGTCGACGACCAGGGCTTCCACCAGGTGGGGCAGCGGTTCGTTCGACACGCCGATCAGATCGACATTCTCCTGGGATATGGGCAGGATGAGCTTGATGGCCGCACAGCTGGCAACGGCTTCGGCGATTTTGGGGGTGACCTCCCCCATCATGGCATGGGCCAGCATGACGCTCAGCGTCCCCACCACCACGTCCGCCCCGGCCACCGAACGCACTATCGCGTTTTCCCCCGAGGCGCCGCGGTTGGCACGCGCCTTGAGCATCTGGGCGGTGGCGATGGCGTTGGTTCCCAGAGCGACGATCTCGACGGACTCATCGAAATGCTCCTTGATTTTCTTGATGAGGGTGCTGCCAATGCCCCCGCCCTGCCCATCGATAACACACACCGTTTGCCGCCGGGAAGTAGAGCCCATGTTGATTCCTTATTCGGTTGATTCGAGACATGCCAAGACGGCTGACGGTTGGCCGTCAGAGTTTTTTGACCCTTGCCCGCGCCCGGCGCTTGCGCTTGGGGGGCCGCCGGCCGGGCCCCTTCTTGCGCGTCGTGGGAACCCATCCGGTGGATTCGATCGCTTCCCCGCCGCCTTTGGCCGCCAGGTAGCGGGCCATGGCGACCTTATCCTCGAATGCCACGCAGTCCATGGCCGTCGCACCGGCCGACTCGGCGGCATTTATGACCTCCCTGTCGCTGCTGACCACCAGGGCTTTGAATTTCTCATTTTGGGCCATTCGCCGAATCAGATCGTCGGCGCTCTTGTCGGCCTGCGAAAAACGGATTTCGATGCCCTTGACACGATCCCGGCTGGGATAGCGCGAATGTTGCTCCGTACCATCGAAGACCACCGTTATTTTGTGGGGTTTAACTTTTTTATAGGCCGCCAGAAGGTCAACCAGGGCATCACGCCCCAGTTGCAGATCCTGCCGGTCCAAGCCGGCGAGCACCGCGGATTGACGGATCAGGTTGTAGCCGTCGATGATGATGTGTATGGCCATGATCACAACTGAGCGTGCCGCCCTGAAAACACGAATCCACGCCGAAGCGTGGGTTCAATGCCGGGACGACCGTCTTCGTCTCGAGTCGCCGATCGCGTTACCGGAGCATTCCCAAAAGCCGGTCCAGATCGTCGTCACTGAAAAAATCGATCTCCACGCGTCCCTTTTTGCCCTTGCGCTGTATCCGAACCCGGGTCCCGAAGTGGCGGGAAAGCTGTTCGGAGACATCCATGAAGTAGCGCGCCTCAGGCGTCGGTTCGGGGACGGGGGCCGGCTTTGCCGCGGCATTGATGCGCTTGACCAGCGCTTCGGTTTCACGTACCGACAAGGTCCTGGCCACCACCTCCCGCCAGGCCGCTTCCTGCTTGGCCGATGTATCGGCACCCAACAACGCCCGCGCATGGCCCATGCTCAAGGTGCCGTCCATGATGTGTTCTTTGATCGGATCGGGCAGCTGGCGCAGCCGCAGGAAATTGGCCACGGCGCTGCGGCTCTTGCCGACCCGTCCGGCAGCCTGGTCCTGGGTCAGGTCGAATTCGTTGATCAACCGGTGGTAAGCCTCGGCTTCCTCCAAGGGGTTTAGATTTTCCCGTTGAATGTTCTCCACGATGGAGATCTCCAGCATTTTGGCGTTGGAAACCTCCTTGACAAACACGGGTACCCGGTCCAGGCCGGCCAGGGCCGCTGCCCGCAGCCGCCGCTCACCGGCAACCAGTTCGTAACCCACCTCGCTGGCGCGCACCAGCAGGGGTTGAATGATCCCCTGGCTGCGTATGGAGTCGGCCAGGGCCGCCAGCTCTTCGGCCGGGAACTGACGCCGCGGCTGGTAGCGATTCGGCTGGATCATATCGGTTTCGCACAAAAAGTAGTCGTGCGGCGCCGTTGCGGACGAACGGGTGATCTCCGCCACATCGCTCAGGTCCGGAATCAGGGCATCGAGCCCTTTGCCCAGGGCCATTTTCCGTTTTTTGCGCTCAGCGGATCCGGCACCCCTTGCTTTCGGTTTAACTGGCATGTGGTATCCTGAACTGTTGGCGGCCCCCACCCCGTAAGGGCGGCAAGAGGGCCTGGGCGATCATCGGTTCGACCGTCATCATTGTTTCGGTTGCGTCTTGCGCCCACCGCCGGGGTGCCCGGCGGCCAGGATTTCACCGGCAAGTGCGAAGTAGCTGAGGGCGCCAGGAGATGTGGCATCGTACAGCAGTATGGGCATCCCAAAACTGGGGGCCTCCCCCAGGCGGACATTTCGGGGTATCGTGGTTTTAAAGACCAGTTCCTTGAAGTGGTTTTCGGCGTCTTCGGCCACCTGGTGACTTAAATTGGTACGCCGATCAAACATGGTCAGCAAAATACCGGCGATCTCGAGTTTGGGGTTCAAGCCGGACTTGATGCGCTTGAATGTCTGCACCAACTGGCTGAGCCCCTCCAAAGCATAGAACTCGCATTGCAGGGGAATCAGCAGTCCATTGGCGGCGGTCATGGCATTGACGGTGAGCAGGCTTAACGAGGGCGGGCAGTCGATGATGATGTAGTCGAATTCCGTCTCGATCGGCCGCAGCAGGCGCCGCAGGGCGCGCTCCCGATGGGGCCGATCCATCATCTCCACATCGAAGCCGATCAGTTCCACGCGCGAGGGCATGATCTTGAGGGATTCGATCTGGCTGTCGACGATGATCGCGTCCGCCCCGACCTCACCGATCAGCCCATGATAGAGCGTCTTGGGCAGGTGGGATTTTTCCAAGCCCATTCCCGTGGTCGCATTGGCCTGGGGGTCGCAGTCCACCAGCAGGGTGCGCTTTTCGGAAACGGACAGCGCTGCCGACAGGTTGACTGCCGTCGTGGTTTTCCCCACCCCCCCTTTCTGGTTGGCAATGCATATGATCTGTGCCATGGCGACCACTCCTAACATAAAACATGTTGTTTGAAAAGCGGATTGGATTGTGGCATCCTATGAAAAATGGGGTATCGGGCTGGATGTTGGCAACTTGGTGACTATATTTCTAATATGTCGAAAAAAAGAAAAATAACGGCCATTCTCACCCTCTCGGCTTTTTTGTTTTCGGCCGGTTTGGTGATGGTGCCGGAAGGGTCGGGCATCACCATTCAGGAAGAGCGCGAAATGGCCAAGGAGTTCATGGCCGTCGTCAGCGCCCAATTCCCGCTGATCACGGATCCCATCATCGTTGACTATGTCAACCGCCTGGGTGAACGGATCCTGGCGGTCTTCCCGCCCCAACCGTTCGATTACCATTTTTATGTTCTCCGGGAAGATGTTTACAACGCCTTTGCGACGCCGGCAGGTCACATCTTTTTCAACAGCGGCCTGTTCGCGGCCCTGGAATCCGAAGAAGAACTGGCCGGGATTATGGCCCATGAAATCGCCCATGTGGTCTGCCGCCACATCTCCGACCGCATCGAGAGCTCGAAAAAAATCAACATGGCAACCCTGGCGGGCATGGTGGCCGGTGTCCTTCTGGGTGCGGGCGGCGCCGGTGAGGTGGCCAGTGCGGTAACCATGGGATCCATGGCCGCGGGTCAGACAGCGACCCTGGCCTACAGTCGGCAAAACGAAATGCAGGCCGATCAGCTGGGTTTGAAATACCTGGATCAGGCCGGCTACAGCGGGAAGGGATTGCTGACTTCGCTGAAAAAAATTCGCAGCAAGCAGTGGTATGGCACCGAACAGGTACCCACCTATCTGACCACCCATCCGGCCTCCGAGGAACGCATGAGCTACATCGACAACTGGCTGCACCAACACCCGGCGCAGCAGGCCAAAAAGCGTTCCGAAACCGGCGGATTCGAATTGGCCCACACCCGGCTGGTGGCCCTTTACACAAATGAAAAAGCGGCCCTGAACCGCTATCAATTGGAACTGGCTGAATCACCGAACGACCCCATGGCCCATTACGGGCTCGCCCTGGTCCTGACCCGCATGGATCGATGGCATGAGGCCGCCGAACACATGAAGCGCGCCATCGAGGCCGATGCCATGGCTACCTACATGCTCCAGGATCTGGGCATGATATATTTCAACGACGGCCAATACGAAAAAGCCCTCGAAGCGCTGACAGCCGGCAAATCCGGCAACAATCCCGAGGGGCGATTATACCTGGGCCGCACCCAAATGGAACTGGACCAAATGGCCGAGGCCCGGGATACGTTTGAAAATCTCGTCCACGATTATGCCGATTACCCACCGGCTTATTTCTACCTGGGAGAGAGCAGTGGGCACCTGGGGGACATGTTCGCCGCCCATTACCATCTGGGCCGTTATTACCAGTTGAAGGGTGACCGGAGAAACGCCGGGTTCCACCTGAATCGCGCCTTGAATTTGGCCACCAGCGACATCGAAAAAGATATGGCAAAACGCCAACTCGAGGCCCTGCCGCCGGCAAGCGTCAGAAAACCGGGCTCGGGATGACCCCCGCCGGCAAGGAAACCGGCTCGGCTTGCCGAGAGCCTCCAGGGGTTAATTTCGGTCGAAGCGCGAGAACTGCATTGAAAATGTTCCGCGACCCTGGGTGGCGGACCGCAGCGTGGTGGAGTAGCCGAACATGTTGGCCAAAGGGACCGTGGCCTTGATGGACTGGACACCCAACTTGGGTGCAATGGATTCAATCTTGCCGCCCCGGGCGTTCAGGTCGCCGATCACATCGCCCATAAAATCTTCGGGGACGATCAGTTCGACGGCCATGATGGGATCCAACAGGAATGAATTGCCCTGGTAGAGCGCTTCGCGCACCGCCATGGACGCCGCCACGGTAAACGCCAACTCCGTGCCGTTGGATTCGTGGGTATCGGCTCTGGTGAACACCGTCTTGACGTCCACGACCGGATACCCCATCAAGACGCCGCTCTCCAAGGATTCCATCACCCCCTTTTCGACCGCCTTCAACAGCGCCGGCGGCAGCTGCTCGGCTTTCAGACGGGATTCGAAGCGGTTGCCCTCGCCGCGCGGCAGCGGTTGCATGGCAAGGACCACCTCGGCGTAGTGACGGTTGCCGGCCACCTCCTTGTCAAAAACGGCGCTTCCGGTGGCGGCCGACCCGATGGTCTCACGGTAAACCACCTGCGGCTTGCCCACGTTGACCTGGGTGTTGAATTCCCGCTGCATGCGGCTGGTAATCACCTCCAGGTGCAGTTCGCCCATCCCGGAAAGGATGATCTGTCCGGTGTCTTCGTCTTCCCTGACCCGCAGCGTCGGATCTTCGGCCATGAACTTTTCCAGAACCTGCTGAAGCTTCTCCTGGTCACTGTGGGTTTTGGGTTCCACCGCCACCGAAATCACCGGCTCGTAAAATTCCATTCTTTCCAACAGCACCGGGTGTTCGGACAGGCATAGGGTCTCGCCGGTGGAAGAGTCCTTGAGCCCCACGACCCCCACGATAGATCCCGGCCCGGCAGTGTCCACCCGCTCACGCTTGTTGGCGTGCATCTTGAGGATGCGCGACAGCTTCTCTTTTTTACTGCGGCTGGGATTGTAGACTTCCGTCCCGGCGGTCAGCGTTCCGCTGTACACCCGGACAAAGGAGAGCTTGCGTCCCTCGATCATGGACACCTTGAAAATCAATGCCGCCAGGGGTGCTTTTTCTTGGGGGTGGCAGACGACGGATGCGCCGGTTTCCGGCTCGACCCCCTTGATGGCCGGCACCTCGGCCGGACTGGGGAGATAGTTCACAATGGCATCCAACAGGGGCTGAATGCCTTTGTTCTTCAACGCGCTGCCGCACAGGACCGGTACCAGGGCCAGTTCAAGCGTGGCCTTGCGGACGGCCTGCAAAATGGCGGCTGCGTCGACAGGCGCATCGGCCAGATAGGCCTCCATGATGGCGTCGTCCGTTTCGCTAAGGGTCTCCAGCAGCTGGTCCCGGTATATTTCGGCATCGTCGCGCAGCCCTGGATCGATTTCGCCGACGCTGTAACTGGCTCCCAACGTGTCATCGTCCCATGTGATCTGCTGCATGCGGACCAGATCGATCACGCCCGAGAAGCCGTCTTCCGCACCTGCCGGAATCTGAAGAATGAGGGGGTTGGCCTTGAGGCGATCCCGCATCATCTGAATGGTGCCGTGAAAATCGGCCCCGATGCGATCGAGCTTGTTGACAAAGGCGATTTTGGGGACCCGGTAGCGGTCGGCCTGGCGCCAGACCGTTTCCGATTGGGGCTCCACGCCGCCCACGGCACAAAAAACGCCCACGGCCCCGTCCAGCACGCGCAGTGACCGCTCCACCTCGATGGTAAAGTCGACATGGCCCGGTGTGTCGATTACCTGAATATCCCACCCCTGCCACTGGCAGGTGGTCACGGCGGAGGTGATGGTGATGCCACGCTCCTGCTCGTCGGCCATCCAGTCCATCACCGCTTCGCCGTCGTGAACCTCGCCAATCTTGTGGGATCGCCCCGTGTAGTAGAGAATTCGTTCGGTAACCGTTGTCTTGCCGGCATCGATGTGGGCGATAATGCCGATATTGCGTATGTGGTTTATTTTGTCGGTTTTCTTCATCGTCATGTCAACAGCAGGCCTGCGGGTAAATGAAATCGTCTATCCTGCCTTGATCGCCTCGGTCAATTCGGGCAGAAAATCGAGGATGTCGGCCTCGATGCCCACGTCGGCCACCTGAAATATGGGCGCCTTGACATTCTTGTTGATGGCAACGATGAACGGTGCCCCCTTGATGCCGCCCATGTGCTGGAAGCTGCCGCTGATCCCGCAGGCCAGATAGACCTTGGGCTTGACCGTCTGACCGGAAGTTCCCACCTGGCGGGATTTTTCCAGCCACTTGGCATCCACGATGGGTCGCGAGCAGGAAACCACGGCACCCATGGCCTCGGCCAACTCCTGGGCGATCTCGATGTTCTCCTCGTCCTCGATGCCGCGGCCCACGGAGACGAGCACGTCGGACTTGGTGATGTCAACGTCGCCCACCTCGGCCGCAACCACCTCCAGAAAGGTCCGTTTAGCGGACAGGTCCCCGGCATCGCCGGACCGGTCGACCACGCTGCCGCCGACCGATTGACCTTCATCGGCGGCAAAGCTGCCCGGCCGCACGCTAATCACCAGGCCCGCGGACGTGTCCACGGCCACGTGAGTGCTGACCATGCCGCTGAACTCCTGGCGAATTACCTTCAGGTCACTGCCGTCCAGGCCGTCGATCCCCACCACGTCGGACACGAAGGCCGAACCCAACTTGACGGACAGGCCGGGGGCCAGATCCATGCCGAAGGTGTCGTGGGCGACCAGCACGATCGCCCCGGCCGGCAGGATGTTGACCAGCAGTTTACGGACCACCTCGGCGTTGGGATAGGCCAGCGCATCCAGGTTGAATGTAATCACCTTGGCATATGATGCAGCCATGTCGGCGGCAACCTTGTCCAGGCCGTCGCCCGATCCGGTCACGATGGCCGTGACCGCCGCGCCGGCGCCGATCTTTTGGGCCGCTGCCGCCAGTTCCAGGGCCGCATCATCGGCTACACCGTCTTTGTGGGTAATATAGGCATAGATATCGGCCATTATTTGAGCCCTCCTTTCGCCTTCAAGAGTTCGATCAGCTTGGCGACGATCTCCTCGGTGCTGCCGTCGAGCATGTCGGCGCCCTCGCCCAGGTCAGGCACGAAGTAATCCAGACGCTTGACCTTGGCACCGGTCCCACCGACGCTGGCCGGGTCGACCCCCAAATCGCCGGCTCCCTTGGTGGGAATCTCAAGGGAGGCAACCTTGCGGATGCCACGGATACCGACATAGCGGGGCTCGTTGATACCGGTCTGAATCGACAGCACACACGGCAGGTCGATCAGGCTCATCTCCTGGTTGCCGCCCTCGATTTCGCGGCCGACCGTGAGTTTGCCGTCGGTCACCTCGATCTTGTTGACCAGCGAAGCAAAGGGATAGTCCAACATGGCCGCCAGCATGCCGCCCACCTGGGCACCACCGCCATCGGCCTGGGCTCCGGTGAGGATCAGATCGTAGCTGCCTTTTTCCACGGCAGCCTTGAGCAAGGTGGCGATGCCGTTGCCATCCGATCCAGTAAACGCATCGTCAGACAAGAGCAGCCCCTTGTCGGCGCCCATGGCCATCTCCCGGCGCAGCACCTCTTCGCACTCGTCGTCGCCCACGGTGACCACCGTGACGCTGCCGCCGACCTTGTCGCGCAGTTGAAGGGCCTCTTCCACCGCGTAATTGTCCCACTCGTTGACCGAAAAGACCAGGTCATCGCGTTCGATATCGCTGCCGTCGCGATTGACCTCGATCTCGTTCTCGGCAGTGTCGGGAACCCGTTTCACACAGACCAGAATTTCCATGCTCTCCCTCCTCGATTTGCGTTCTTCTTGCACCTTATCGTCATGTATCGATATGTCTCGTTTTCATTCGGGCATGTGCTGGACGATCAATTCGGTGAGATCGATCGCCTCCATTTTGCCCTCCATACCGGCCACCTTGATCGCGTCTTCTATGTTGACCAGGCAGAAGGGGCAGGCCGTGACAATTACGTCGGCACCGGCCTGGGCAGCCATCTGAACCCTGAGCACCCCCATGCGCTGATCCTCCTCGGGCTCGTAAAAAAGCATCAGTCCCCCGCCGCCACAACAAAAGGAGCGATCACGGCAGCGCTGCATTTCGACCCGCTTGAGGCCCGCAATGGCGTCGATGGCCTCCCGCGGGGCCTCGTACACATCGTTGTGCCGCCCCAGATAGCATGGGTCGTGGTATGTGTACACCTTGCCATGGCCGTTGGTGCCGGCAAGCTGGATGGCACCATTTTTGATATGGCGGGCGATAAACTGGCTGATATGCTCCACCGGCGGCAGACAGGTGTAGTCGTTTTTCAGGGCGTTGAAGGCATGGGGGTCGGCGGTGACGATATGCTGGGCCCTGCTTGCTGCAATCGCCTCGCTGTTGATCTCCTTGAGGGCCTGAAAGAGCATCTCTTCACCAAACCGGCGAACCTCGTGGCCGCTGTCCTTTTCGGCCGCGCCCAGAATGCCGACATCGGCGCCGGCTTTAGACAAGATCGTGGCCGTGGCCCGGCCGATGGCCTGCATGCGGTCGTCGTAAGCGGTGATACTGTCCACGAAATAGAGGGTCTCGGCCGACGCTTGGGCCACATTTTTGACCGTCACCCCCGCAGGCAGATCCTTGGTCCAGTCGGCACGTTTTTTCTCCATCTTTCCCCAGGGATTGCCACGTTTCTCCAGGGCGTTCAGCGGCTTTTGCAGGCTCTGGGGAACCATGCCCTCCTCCACCATTCCGCGGCGCAGGTCCACGACCTTGTCAATATACTCGATGCCCAGCGGACACTCCTGCTCGCAGGCCCCACAAGTGGTGCAGGACCAGATCTCGTCTTCCGAATAGATGCCGCCGATCAGGTCGCCGCTTTTCTTGAAGGGGCTGTTGTAGGGATAGATGGGGTAATTCTCGAAGATCAAGTCGCGCCCTTTGATGGAGATGAACCGCGGCGACAGGGGCCGTCCCACGGCGTTGGCCGGGCAGTTGTCCGAACAGCGGCCGCAGTCGGCGCAAGAGTAAAAATCGAGCATGTGCTTCCAGGTAAAATCCTCGAGCTTCTTGACGCCGAAGGATTCCAGGTCGTCCAGGCCGCCATCGGCGACACCGTGGCGCACGGGTTTGACAGTGCCCCGGTCGAGGCGCATGAAAAACACGTTGAAAAGCGAGGTGAGCACGTGAAAATGCTTGCCCAGGGGCAAAAAACAGAGGAAGAAGAAGAAGGTCAGGTCGTGGATGTAGTAGGCCGCAATGTGAATGACCTGCAACGCATCCAGCGACGCCTCCAGCAGGGCGTGTTTAAACAGCCAGGCCAGGCTCAGCGGAGCCAGCACCTCGGCATGCCGGCCGGCCTGGGTGTTGGCGGCCGCACTGCTGGCCTCGAAGAGGCTTTCGGAAATCATCAGGGTCGCGATCAGGCCGAGTACAAACAGCGCTTCGGCGGTGTGGTCCTTGCCATATTGGGCCGGAACGGCGTAACGCGCCGGCTTGACCACCACCCGCCGGTAGGCGGCAACGGCGCAGGCGACCAGAACGGCAGTGGCGGCATAATCCTTGAGAAGATTGTAGATGTCCCCGGCAAGCCCGCCGAACCCGGGCATGACGAAGTTTTCCGAAATGCCGATGACGACCAGGCTCAAGGAACGGATGCTCAGGATCAAAAAGCCCGCGAAGATGACAATGTGAACCACCCCTGCCGCCATGTAGCGAGGCTGCCGGTACTGGGCCAGCCAGATTTTTAGCACCTGGACAATACGCTGGTGAATGCGGTCGCTGCGGCTGTCCGGCGCCGCCCTGACCAGCGGGGCGGTCCGGATGGCGATGATATAGGTGAAAATGGCCACGCCCACCACGGGAATCAAAAGCGAAAAAATCACCGTGGGGAAAAAAAGGAAAAAGTAATTGGACGGTGCGATCAACACATTTTCCATGCTTTACCCTTGTTCTCTTTTCAAATTTATATTATTGACCTTAAAAATGAATGAGGATTCATTCAGCATTAACCGACCGAACCCAATCCTGTCAAGGAAAATTTGGGGCGGCAGGAACCGTGCGCGGTCGAAGCGACCATGACCGCCGGCGTCCCAGCGTCGGCCCAGGCGCCGGAATGCGTGGGTGTCGTCCGACCGCAGATGTCGTCCGATATATGATTAACCATAGGGTTTTCTTGACAAAACCGATTAATCCAGTTAGATAATTGGTAACCCTTCGGCGCGCATCTCCGCCAGGGGAGAAAGTGGTTTCATCTATTACGAACGCCCGACAAAGACAAGTCAAAAGGAGGCTCACGTGACCACATCAAATCCCTACCTGGCGAAGCCGTGGTTGGCTCATTACGAAGCGGGTGTTCCCGAGCATGTCGAATATGAAACCATCTGCCTGCCGGACTGTCTCACCCGATCGGCCGAGGCGTTTCCGGATAAAATGGCCCTGACATTTCAAGGATACCGGGTCAGCTTCACCCAACTCAACCAGATGGTGGATCGATTTGCCACCGTCCTGGCCGGCTTCGGAATCGGGCGCGGGGACAGCGTGGCCATTTTGCTGCCCAATGTGATTCCGTGCGTGGTGGCCTATTACGCCATCATGCGAATCGGCGCCATCACCGTCATGAACAACCCGCTCTACGCCGACCGGGAGCTGGAGCACCAGTTCAACGACTCCGGCGCCAAGGTTCTGATCACACTGGATCTGCTGGGCAACCGCATGATCGACCTGCGGCCGAAGACGCAAATCCAGCAGATCGTAATCACCAGCATCGGCGACTACCTGCCCTTTCCCAAAAATCTGCTCTTCCCGCTGGTGGGCAAGAAAAAAGGGCTGGCCGCCGTCGTCAAGACCGCCGACAACCTTTATAAGTGGAAGGCCCTGATGAGCCAGACCGGTCCCAGGCCCCCCAAGGTAGACCTGGCATTCGAGGATGTGGCCATGTATCAGTACACCGGCGGCACCACCGGTGTGTCCAAGGGGGTCATGCTCACCCACGGCAACCTGAGCAAGCAGGTTCAGCACATCGCGGCCTGGTTCCCCAGCTTCGGCAGCGACGAGGTCATGCTCGGCGCCCTACCCTTCTTCCATGTTTTCGGTCTTTCCACGGCCATGAACCTGGCGATTTTTTTGGGATGGGGAAACATCCTGGTGCCCAAGCCGCAGCCGCCACAGCTGCTCGAAGCCATCGGAAAATACAAACCCACCTTCGCACCGCTGGTCCCGACCATGTACATCGGCATACTCGAGCACCCCGACATCGAACGGACCGACATGACCTCCATCAAGGGCTGCTTTTCAGGCAGCGCCGCGCTGCCCATCGAGGTAATCGGAGAGTTCGAAAGAAAGACCGGCTCCGTAATCGTCGAAGGCTACGGGCTGACCGAATCGAGCCCCGTCACCCATGTCAACCCCTTTAAGGGCCAACGCAAGATCGGCAGCATCGGGGTTCCGATTTCAGACACCGAATGCCGCATCGTAGATCTGGACGACGGGGTCACGGACGTTGCGGTGGGTGAACCCGGCGAACTGCTGATCCGGGGCCCCCAGATCATGAAAGGCTACTGGAACTGCACCGAAGCCACCGCCGAAAGCCTTGCCGAGGGCTGGCTCCACACCGGCGACATTGCCAAAATGGATGAAGACGGCTACTTTTACATCGTGGATCGCAAAAAAGACATGATCATTTCGGGCGGTTTCAACGTCTATCCCCGGGACATCGAGGAGGTCTTCTTCGAACACCCCAAGGTGTTGGAGGCCACGGCCATCGGCATCCCCCATCACCGGCGCGGCGAAGCCGTCAAGGTGTTCGTCGTGCTCAAGCAGGGCCAGACCGCCTCAGCCGACGAACTGATGCGGTACTGTGAAGGCAAGCTGGCCAAATACAAATGGCCGACGGAGATCGAGTTCCGCGCGGAGCTGCCCAAAACCAACGTCGGCAAGATACTGAAAAAAGACCTCAGGGCGATGGAGCATGAAAAGGCCGCTGCGACCGATTCGTGACATCCTTTCGAATCCCACGGGTCATTTACCCCCAAAGGCATCTTCGCCGATGTCAACGGCCGCATCGCTGGTAGCCATGATGGCATCCATTTTGCCCATGGTGACGGGCAGTACGGCCTGGGTAAAATACTGCAAACTTTTAAGCTGTCCTTCGTAAAAGGCGGTATCTTTTTTCTTGGCGCCCTTGGCCAGCTTCTCGGCGGCAACCGTTCCCCGCCAGAGCAGCATCCAGGCCATGACCACGTCTCCGGAAGCCTCCAGAAACGGATGGGCGAAGGCGAAGGCGCTCATCACGTTGGGCGACATGGCGGCGGCGCCCAGGTGCATGGCCACCTCGCCCAGGCGGTTGAGCGCTTTTTCCACGCGAGTGGCAAAGGCTTCCAGGCCGTCCGCGGCCTTGGCCCTGGCGATCGTGCCCTGGATTTCCACCATCAGGTCCATGATGGGCTTGCCCTGGTTCATGCCCAGTTTGCGGCCCAGCAGGTCCATGGCCTGAATACCGTTGGTACCTTCGTATATCATGGTAATACGGCAATCCCTGAGCAGCTGTTCCTGGGGGTACTCGCTGATGTACCCGTAGCCGCCGAAAACCTGTACACCGGTGCTACACACCTCGAAGGCCTTGTCGGTGACGTATCCCTTGCAGACCGGAATGAGCAGGTCCAGCATTCCCTGCAGCCGGGTCTTTTCCGCGTCGTCATCGGCAACGGTGATCTGGTCGGACAAATAGCCGGCATAATAGAGCAGGCTGCGCATGCCGTCCACATAGGATTTCATGGAAATGAGCATTCGGCGGACATCGGGGTGCTGGATAATGGGAACCGCCGGTGCGTCGGGATCCATCATTTTGAGCAGATTTTTGCCCTGGATGCGTTCACGGGCATAATTGACCGCGTTCATGTATGAGGCACTGGCGCAGCAAAAGCCCTGCATGCCCACCAGCAAGCGCGCCTCGTTCATCATCAGGAACATGGCGCGCATTCCCTTGTTGGCTTCGCCCAGCAGTTCACCCACACAATTGCCCTTGCCCCCCAGGGTGAGCGAACAGGTGGCGTTGCCATGAATGCCCATCTTGTGCTCGATGCCCGTGCAGACGACGTCGTTGGCCTCGCCCAGGCTGCCGTCCGCGTTGACCCGATATTTGGGAACCAGGAACAAAGAGATTCCTTTGGTGCCTGACGGTGCGCCCTCGATTCTGGCCAGTACCGGATGAACGATGTTTTCGGCCAGGTCGTGCTCACCGGCGGAGATAAAAATCTTGTTGCCGGAGATCTGGTAGGTGCCGTCGGGATTTTTAACCGCGCTGGTGGACAGATTGCCCACATCGGATCCGGCTTCGGGTTCGGTGAGCAGCATGGTGCCGGTCCAGCGGCCGGTGAACATATTTTTCAAGTAGCGTTTTTTCTGACGCTCGGTCCCAAAGGCCTCCACCAGCAGTGCGGCGCCGTGGGTCAACCCGGCGTACATCATAAATGCGTAATTGGCACCGTTGAAATAGTCTCCGGCCGCCAAGGCCACGGTCCGCGGCATGCCCTGGCCGCCGTATTCGGGATCCTCAGGCATGGCCAGCCATTCCCCCTCGAGGAACAACTCCCAGGCACGCTTGAAACTTTCCGGGACGAACACCTGCCCGTTTTCCAGACGGCAGCCGTGTTCATCACCATCCTTGAATGTTGGCAAGATCTCCTTGATCGCCAGATTGCGCGCTTCACTGATAATCAGATCCACGGTCTTGTCGTTGAATTCCGCAAACGTATCGTGCTTGCTGAGCCGCCCCACGCCGAGCTGCTCGTGCAGCACGAAATCCACATCTCTTCTGTCTGCGATTACCTGTGCCATGTAAGCTCCTTTTAAGTGATGGGATGGGCCGACAATCCGATGCTTGTCGGCATCATCCGATTGTCATGTCACGCTGTGGCCGCGGTTTTCTCGGCAGCCCCGATCCCCTTGATGAAAAGATCCACCAGCGGATCGGCCATGGTCACCAGATCGTATTGTCCGCCCGAATGAATCCAGGAATTGATGACCTCATCCACGGCACCGTTGATAAATCGTTTGACCAGCCCCAGGTAGAGATCCCGACGAATGGACCCCTCTTCCTGCCCCAGCTCGACCACCTCGGAAATGATATCCCGGTACATCTTGGACATCTCCTTGATCTGCTCGGCGCCTAGCCGACGGTTCTGGTGCGTTTCGGCCTGATAGACAATGGCCATGTTGCGGTCCTTTTGAAATTCCTCGAGATGCACGCGGATCAGACATCGCAGCTTCTCTTCGGCGGTCGTGGACCGGCTGACCGCATCCCGGAACCGTTCGAAAATCTGGCGCGTTTTGTATTCATAGAACTGAACCAGAATGTCGTCTTTGTTCTTGAAATAGAGATAGATGGTCCCGTCCGCCACACGAGCTGCTTTGGCGATTTGAGCGATCGTCGATTGAAAGAACCCCTGGTCGGCGAACACGTGGATGGCGGCATCGAGAATGCGTTGGTATTTGTCGGTATTCTTGCTTTTCGATCGGATGGCGAACCTCCCGGCAACTCGCTATGAATGAATACTCATTCATTTATCAAAGGTCGAAACAGACTGTCAAGCGTAAAGGTCACCATGTCCAGGGCCTTGCTGTCGTCGTCCTCAACGAACATCCTCGATGTCAGGCGGTCGATGGGTGACCGCCATGGACAACCCACCCGGCCGGGCCACAGGGCTTGACCAGGGCCGATTGAAAATGAGCACCGATTCACTAATTTCGTGCCCATATAGAAACACAGATATCGGGTAAATTGATCATTTCTGGATGAACACTGATTTCAGATTTGCCACGGGTGCCCCTCCAGCGGCGTGGATTCAATTTTTTCCTTGTAATTTGCCCTGGATTCGTAAATAAGTATTAACTTGATTTAATCGATCAAAATAATCGATGTCGGTTGTCAACTAAAAATGGAGGAACAAAACAGTATGGCTGATGAGGCGATCAAGCTTGGTGGAAAAAAACGATCCGTTTTCATCGACAAGGTAAAGGAGATCCTCCCCGAGGGAGGCAACCTGAACCTTTGCCTGACCTGCGGTGCCTGTTCGTCTGGGTGTCCGGCAACGGGTCTGGAGGGAATGGATCCCCGAAAATTTCTGCGAATGGCAGCCCTGGGCATGGACGAAGAGGTCCTGAGCACCAAATGGGTCTGGATGTGCAGCATGTGCACCCGCTGCATGTATGTCTGCCCCATGAAAATCAACATTCCCCAGCTGGTCTTCAACGCGCGGGCACAGTGGCCCCGCGACCAGCGACCCAAGGGTATTTTGGGCTCGTGCGATGTGGCCCTGCGCAACGACACCTGCAGCGCCATGGGTGCCACGGAAGAAGATTTTCAGTTCGTCGTCGAAGACGTGCTGGAAGAGTATCAGGAAGCCCAGCCCGAGTTTGCGGAGATGCAGGCCCCCGTCAACAAAAAAGGTGCCGAGTTTTTTTTGAATCAGAACTCCAGAGAGCCGGTCACCGAACCCGATGAGATGGTGCCCTTGTGGAAAATCCTGCATCTGGTGGGCGCGGACTGGACCTATGGCACCAAAGGGTGGGCCGCCGAAAACTACTGCATGTTTCTGGGTGATAACGAGGCCTGGAAGCACATTGTCGAGGTCAAGAAAAAAGCCGTGGAGGACCTGGGCTGCAAGGTCTGGCTCAATACGGAGTGAGGGCACGAACTCTTCGCAGTCCGGTTCGGACTGGATAAATTCAAGCTCGACTACGATTTCGAGATCAAGAGCATCATCCAATACTACGCCCAGTGGATCCGGGAGGGCAAACTCAAACCCAGTTCGGCGTGGAACAAGGACCGCAAGATCAAGTTCACCGTCCAGGACCCCTGCCAGCTGGTGCGCAAGAGCTTCGGCGACCCGGTTGCCGAAGACCTGCGCTTTGTCGTCAAGGCGGTCGTCGGCGAGGAAAACTTCGTCGACATGTGGCCCAACCGATCCAACAACTTCTGCTGCGGCGGCGGCGGCGGGTTCCTGCAGTCTGGATTTCCGGACGAACGGCGGGCTTATGGCCAGCTTAAAACGGACCAGATCTTGGGTACCAAGGCGGCCTATGCCATCACGCCCTGCCACAACTGCCACGCCCAGATCCACGACCTGGCCGACCAAAACGAGCATGCCTGGCAGACCGTTCACCTGTGGACCCTGCTGTGCCTCTCGTTAGGGATTCTGGGACCCAACGAGCGCGAATACCTGGGCGACGACCTCAAGGATGTGGATGTGTTTCATCCTGAATCGTCGAACTTTTAGGCGGCGTAAGCGCCTCAAAAAAAACCGGCCCCCTGGTGGGGGCCGGATTTTTTTTGAGGCAGCCGATATCGATGAATCGGGTTCAGGCCCCTTTGGAGAGCCTCACCGCGCACACTTTTAACTCCGGAATTTTGCAAACCGGATCCAGTGCCGCGTTGGTCAGCTTGTTGGCAGCCGCCTGGGCGAAGTGGAAGGGGATGAAAATGGTCCCGTCCACGGCCTTACGAGAGATCCGCACCTTGGCTTGAATCTCACCCCGACGCGAGGTGATCGTAACCTGATCACCATCTTCGACACCCACTCCCTGAGCATCGGTCCTCGTGATCTCCACGAAAGATTCCGGCGCCCGCTCGTTCAATCCGTCAGTCTTCATGGTCATGGTACCCGTGTGGTAGTGATAGAGCACCCGGCCGGTCGTTAAATACATCGGGTAGTCTTTATCGGTGGACTCGGCCGGTGCAATCCAATCGATGGCATGAAACAGGCCTTTTCCGCGGGTGAATTGGGCACCGTGCAAAATTGGCGTGCCGGGGTGCTCCGGCGTGGGGCAGGGCCAATGCAGCCCTTCGTGTTCGATGCGCGCGTAGCTGATACCGGCATATGAGGGCGTGACGCTGGCCAGTTCGTTGAAAATAGCCTCGCTGCCCGGATAGGTCATGTCGTAGCCCATGCGGGTGGCGATCTCACAGGTAATCTGCCAGTCGTCCTTGGAAACGCCCGGCCCATCCACCGCCTTTCTGACCCGCTGGACCCGTCGCTCGGTGTTGGAAAAAGTGCCATCTTTTTCGGCAAAACACCTGGAGGGCAGCACGACGTCGGCCATTCGGGCGGTTTCGGTGAGGAAGATATCCTGAACCACTAAAAACTCCAAATGGTTGAAACAATCTTCGGCGTGGTTCAAATCCGGGTCGGACACCAGCGGATTCTCACCGATGATGTACATGGCCTTGAATTCGCCGTCATGAGCCTTGGGAATCATCTCGGTCACTTTCAGGCCCGGCGTGGTGGGCAGACCGGTGACCTTCCAGAGATCCTCCAACCTTTTAATGACGTTCAGGTTGTCCACGGCCTGGTAGCCGGTCAGCACATTGGGCAGCCCGCCCATGTCGCAGGCCCCCTGGACATTGTTCTGCCCGCGCAGCGGGTTGACGCCCCCCCCCGAATGCCCAGGTTACCGCAGAGCATGGCCAGGTTGGCCAGGGATTTAACGTTGTCGGTGCCGGTGGTGTGCTGGGTGATGCCCATGCAGTAAAGGATGCTCCCGGCCGGTGCATTGGCATAGAGCCGTGCGGCATCGATGAGTTGCTGGGCCGGGATGCCGGTGATCGACGCCACATGCTCCGGCGTGTATTTCGCCACGATCGCCTTCATCTCGTCAAACTTTTCCGTACGCTCCTCGATAAAGGATTTGGCGTGCAACTCCTCCTTGATGATCACGTGCATCATGCCGTTGATCCAGGCCACATCGGTCCCCAAATTGGGTCGCAGCCAATGCTCAGAAAACTCGGTGATCTTGATCCGGCGCGGATCCACCACGATCAGCTTGGCACCGCGCTGGGTGACCGCCCGTTTAACGAAAGAAGAGAGGACGGGATGGTTTTCAGTGGTGTTGGATCCAGTGATGAGGATGACATCGGCCTCCTCGATGTCGGCGATGGTATTCGTCATGGCGCCACTTCCGAACGCTGCGGCCAGACCGGCCACGGTGGAGCTGTGTCAGAGCCGGGCGCAATGATCGATGTTGTTTGTCTTGAGCACCGCCCGGGTAAACTTGTGGGCGATGTAATTTTCCTCGTTGGTGATACGGGCTGACGTGAGCACCCCCATGCTGTCTCCGCCATGGGTGTCGCGGATACGCTTGAAGTTGTCGGCCACCATACCGATGGCCTCTTCCCAGGTCGCCTTGCGGAATTCACCGTTCTCTTTGATCAGGGGATCGGTAAGCCGCTCGTCGCTGCCGATGAAATCGAAACCGAATCGCCCTTTGACGCACAAACTGCCGTAGTTGGGGACTTCGTCTTCGACACCGCTCACCTTGACCACACGATTATCGCGCACATGCAAAAACAGCTGGCACCCTACCCCGCAGTAGCTGCAGGTGGTGCGGATCTTTTCGGTCTCCCAGGGCCTTACCCGGTAGCGGGCATCTTTTTCCACCAGGGCGCCGACCGGACACACCTGAACGCACTCCCCGCAGAAAACGCAATCGGAATCTTTCAGGGGACGGTCGCCGGCGGCGATGATCTTGGTGGCGGCCCCCCGGTATCCGAAGCTGATGGCATTGTTGACCTGCACCTCATTGCAGGCCTGAACGCAGCGGCCGCAGAGGATACAGCGCGAAAAGTCCCGTACGATGAACGGATTGACCGTCTCCATGGGATAGCGGGCCGGGGTACCCTCGAAGCCCTCACCGGTGACCTGATAGCGGTAGGCCAAGTCCTGAAGCCGGCAGTCGCCCCACACCGGACAGAGGGCATCGCTGCCGTCGTCTTTTTCAACGCCCAGCTGGAATCGGGTCCAGTCGCTGTCATCCCGTCCACGCACGGCACAGTTGTGGTTCCCCGATGAGAGCATCAGGCGCAAAATCTCCTTGCGGGAGGCCACTACTTCCGGTGATTCGGTCCGCACCACCATGTTGGGCGCCGCGGGGGTTGAGCAGGCCGGTAGGAGCGTGCGCGCCCCTTCGACCGTCACCACGCAGATCCGGCAGGCGCCGGTGGCGGTGGTGCCTTTGAGATGGCACAGGGTCGGGATATCGATATGGCCCCGCCTGGCCACGTCAAGGATCGTCTCTCCCGGTTCGAAGGAGAGCTCGTTGCCGTTGATCACCAACAGGTTCTTCGATTCCATAAACAGGGTTCCTTTGGGAAAAGGTGGGTTGAGAATGACCGGCGGTGGCGTAATGCCCATCGATCAGCCTATTTTCCCTATAAAAAATCGGCCCTTTTGTCAATCCGTGAATGCCGCTGACATGTCGGCGGCGCACGACGCCTGCCGTGGTGATAGCCATCAACCGCCGCCGCGCCTGGCGGCAGCACGCATGGCGACCGCGGCGCCCAGGAGGCTGCCCACGAAATTGGCCACGCCGTCGGCCAGATCCAGTTGGCGCGACGCCACAAAGGACTGGTGAATTTCGTCGCTCACGCCATAAAGGGTGGCAAAAACGACGCTGATGACCAGCAGCGGCACTGCAGCCATCCGGTCGGGCCAGCTGGCCCGGCAGGCGCGTGAAAAAAGGGCCGCCAGCAATCCGTAGACAAGGACGTGCAGGATCTTGTCTCTGAACTGGAACCGAGGGCCGAGTTCGAGGGGCGGATAACAGGACTGCACATAGATGGCCGCGCACAGCGCCATGACCGCAAACCAGCACAGCCAGGCCTTTACGGAACGGGGTCTCACAGCGGCATCACCGGCGGTAGGCGGCATGTCGACCTAGTCGTCGAACAGATCCAGGTTCAAGCGGCGATCGGTCACATGGGCTGCCACCTGCTGCAGGAAGCGGTCCGTGGGAATGCCGTAGTGGACGGTACCGTCCAGCGTTCGCACGGAGACGGTGCCGGCGGCTTGCTCCTTGGCACCGCAAGTGAGGATCAGGGGTGTCTTGGCCAGCTGGGCTTCGCGAATTTTGCGATTGAGACTCTCGGTGCGATCGTCCACCTCGACCCGCAACCCCGTCTCGGACATGCGTTTGGCAAGTTCCCGGGCAAAAACCCTCAGGTCGTCGTTGATGGGCAGCACGGCCGCCTGTACCGGCGCCAGCCACAAGGGAAATTTCCCTTCGAAATGTTCGATCAGTATCCCCAAAAAGCGCTCGATGGAGCCGAACACCGTGCGGTGCAGCATGATGGGCCGGTGCTTGTCGTTGTCCCTGCCGACGTAGGTCAGGTCGAATCGTTCGGGCAGGCTCATGTCCAGTTGGATGGTACCGCACTGCCAGGTCCGCCCTAACGCATCTTTGATGTGCAGATCGATTTTCGGCCCGTAGAACGCGCCGTCACCTTCGTTGACACGGTAGTTGGCGCCATAGCCATCCAGGGCGGCGCGCAAACCGTTGGTGGCCGTTTCCCACTGCTCGTCCGTGCCGATGGATTTTTCCGGCCGGGTGGACAGTTCCAGGTGAAAGCCGAGACCGAATTTGGCATAAATACGCTCTTCCAGCCGCAACAGATCGGTGATTTCATCCTGAATCTGGTCCGGCATCATGAACAGGTGGGCATCATCCTGATGGAAGGCCCGGACCCGGAAAAGGCCGTTGAGCACACCGGACAGCTCGTGGCGGTGCACCAGCCCGATCTCCGCCGCACGGATGGGCAGCTCCCGGTAGCTGTGCGGCCGGGTACTGTAGAGCAGCATCCCCCCCGGGCAGTTCATGGGTTTGATGGCATAGGCCTGGTCGTCCACCTCGGTGGTGTACATGTTCTCGCGGTAGTTCTCCCAGTGGCCGCTGCGCTCCCACAGCGTCCGCTGGAGGATGATGGGCGTTTTGGTCTCCACGTAGCCGGCCTGGCGATGGGCATCACGCCAGTATTCCAACAGGGCGTTCCAGACGGCCATGCCCTTGGGGTGAAAGAACGGCATGCCCGGCGCATCGTCGTGAAAACTGAACAGGTCCATGGCCTGGCCGATCCGGCGGTGGTTGCGTTTTTTAGCCTCTTCCAGGAAATTGAGGTGATGCTTGAGCGCTTTTTTGTCGAAGAACGCCGTGCCGTAAATGCGCTGCAGCTGGGCCTTGGACTGATCCGCCCGCCAGTAGGCGCCTGACACGCGCATCAATTTGACGGCGCGCACGAAGCCGGTGTGCGGCACGTGCGGCCCGCGGCACAAATCGGTGAAAGCGCCCTGTTTGTAAAAAGAGATCGTGCCGTCGGCCAGTTCTCCGATCATCTCGGCCTTGTAGGGTTCGTGGCGGTAGAATTTCAGTGCGTCGGCCTTGGACACCTCGTTGCGTTCGATGGGAAGCTTGGCTTTGACGATGCGCTGCATTTCGGCCTCGATGGCGGGAAAGGCCTCCTCGGACAGCGGCTCCATGTCGATGTCATAGTAGAACCCTTCTTCCACCACCGGGCCGATGGTCAGTTTGGCATCCGGATAAAGGGTCGTCACGGCCTGGGCCATGACGTGCGCCGCGCTGTGCCGCATGATCTCCAGGGCTTCGGGGTCCCGGGTCGTGATCAGGCGGATGGCGGCATCCTTGTCGATGGTCCGGTTCAGGTCCACCAGGTTGCCGTCGATCTCCATGGCCACGCAATCGCGGGCCAGGCCCTCGGAAATGCTCTTGGCTACGGCCAGACCCGTGGGGTAATCGTCAAAGGGTTTTCGACTTCCATCGGGAAGTGTGATATGGATCATTGGTTAAAGCGCCTTCCAAATGAGTTGAACACCAGGCAAGGGAATCAAATCGCCCCGGTAATTGAATAAGGTACGAAAATTATGGGATCTACCCCACTAGGTCAAGTAAAAAAATGAACCCCGCCGCCGGCCCATCCTACCGCTTGATCAGGACGCCTGCCCAACTGGATGAATTCGTCGACCGGATCGGCCGGGAAAAAATGATTGCCGTGGACCTGGAGGCGGACTCTATGTTTCACTTCCAGGAGAAAGTCTGCCTGGTGCAGATGGCCGCCGGCGATCAGTATGTGGTAATCGATCCCCTCGAAATCGACGATCTGTCGGCGCTTGGGCCGATTTTCAGCGACCCGGGCATCTGCAAGGTGTTCCACGGGGCGGACTATGACGTGCGCTCCCTCTATCGCGATTATACCATTGAGATTAACAACCTGTTCGACACGCAACTGGCCAGCATGTTTCTGGGCCAGCAGGAGACCAGCCTGGGAGCGGTCGTCAACAGCCGTTTCGGTGTCAAACTGGACAAGCGCTACCAGAAAAAGGACTGGTCCCAGCGCCCCCTGCCCGAAGGCATGATCGCATACGCCGCCTCGGATGTGTATCATCTCGTCCCGCTGGCCCGTGCCGTTAGGCAAGAATTGAAGGCCAAGGGCCGCTTGGCATGGGTCAAGGAGGAGTGCGCGCTGCTGGCCGGCGTGCGGCCGGTGGAAAATAACGGCGAGCCCCTGTTTCTCAGGTTTCGCGGGGCCGGCCGCCTGCCGCGGCGCAACCTGGCGGCCCTGGAGGGGTTACTGCACTATCGCACCAAGCTGGCCGCCCAGAAGGATCGGCCCCTGTTCAAGGTATTTTCCAACACCGCCTTGCTGAAGATCGCCGCCGAAATGGCCGACACCCCCCAGGCCATGGAAAAAGCGGGCTGCCTGAGCGCCAAGCAGATCCGCATTTACGGCAAGCCCCTGGGCGCTATCGTGAGCAAGGCCAAATCGATCGCCCCGGCCGACCTGCCCGTCTATCCGCGCAAGCGGCGTCGGCCCGTTGCACCCCAGGTGCCAGAGCGGATCAACGCCATCAAGACCTGGCGCGACGCCGAAGCCGAGCGCCTGGGCCTGGATCCCGCACTTTTGTTCAACAAGGCGCTGATGACCGCCATCGCCGTCAACCGGCCCGCTGGCATCAGCGCGCTTGGCGACATCGACGGAATCCGCAACTGGCAGATCAAGGCCTTCGGCAAGGATCTGGTTTCGATTTTGTCCAACCTGTCCTGAGACGTGGCAAACGGCGACCATGGCCCTGAGACGATTTTACATGGCACCCGAGATGGTCCAGCAGCCAGAGCCGGAAATCACCGGTGCCGAGGCCGGGCACATCTGCCGGGTACTGCGTCTGGGTGCCGGCGACGCCGTGGAGCTGTTCGACGGCACCGGAGACGGCTACCTTGCCCGAATCGTCTCATCCTCGCCCCGCTGCGTGCGGATGCGCATCGAAAACAGGTTCGCACTGCTGGCCGAGTCGCCCGCCCGGATCACCGTCGCCCAGGGAATTCTCAAGGACCGCAAAATGGACGACGTCCTTCGCCAGTTGACGGAACTGGGCATCGATTGCTGGATGCCGTTTTATGCGGCCCGCTCGGTCCCGTTGCCCGGAAGCAAGCCGTGGGGCAGCCGCTTGGACCGCTGGGAGAAAATCGCCTTGGAAGCGGTCAAACAGTGCCGGCGCGGCCGCGTCCCGCGCATGGCCCCGGCCGACACCTTTGGGCAGGTGCTGGCCGCATCGGCAACGGTCGACCTCAAGATCATTTTCTGGGAAGAGACCCCGCAGGCCTTCCGAATTCCAGGCCCTTTTCCCAAGCGGCCTGAAACTGTCATGGTCGCCGTCGGACCCGAAGGCGGCTTCACCGCCGAGGAGATCGGGCAGGCCAGGAAACACGGTTTTTCCACCGCCGGTCTTGGCCCCCGTGTGCTGCGGGCCCAGACCGCCGTCCTGGCGGCCTGCACGCTGGTGCAGTATGCTTTTGGCGACATGGGCGGCAGATAAGGCCAGCGGAAATAAATCCGCCAGAATTGCGCCGGATGTGTGCCGATCTTCAAGGCGCGACAAATGAAAGCGTATTGGAATACGTGACATTTAGGGCAACGCCGAAGACCGGCGCAAAGACAAGCAAAGCGGTGGATTTATTTATTTCCGCTGGCCTAAGCAGGAGGAGAGATGGATCGGCATGCCTGGCAGATTTACAATCCCGATGGCCGCTTTCGTGTGGTTGTCACCAAGCCGCTTCCCGGCCAAGCATGGCTCGACATTCTCACAAGGGCCGCCTGCCGCATCGAGGTGTGCCAAAAGCGGGCCGTCTTGGACGCCGCGGCCATCGAAGCCGCCATCGGCAAGCGCTGTGACGCCGTCATCGGACAGCTCACCGAGCAGTGGGGAGCGCGTCTTTTCGAAAGGCTCGAGGGTGCCGGCGGGCGGGCTTACAGCAACTACGCCGTGGGCTACAACAACGTGGACCTGCAAACGGCCACCCGGGTGGGCATCCCCGTGGGCAATACACCGGGCGTGCTCACCGAAACCACGGCCGAGATGGCTGTGGCGCTCACTTTTGCCGCCGCCCGCCGACTGGGCGAGGCGGAGCGCTACCTGCGCGCCGGTCGCTTTACGGGATGGCTGCCCGATCTGTTTATAGGCACGTTGCTGAACGGCAAAACGCTGGGCATCGTCGGTGCCGGCCGAATCGGTGCCGCTTACGCCGGCATGATGGTCCAGGGGCACGGCATGCACGTGATCTACCATGACCTGGTCCCCAACACCGAGCTGGAAACGGTCGTGGCCGACATCAGCCGGTTCCGAATGGCGCACCGCCAGGCGCCGGTCACATGCCGGCGTGCGCAATCCGTGGAAGCCCTCTTGGCGTCTGCGGACTGCGTCAGCATTCACACCGTGTTGGACGACAGCACCCACCACCTCATCGACGCGCGGCGGTTGGCCGTGATGAAACCCGATGCCATCCTGATCAACACCAGCCGCGGGCCAGTCATCGACGAAACCGCGTTGGTGGCGCACTGCCATAAAAATCCGGCCTTTCGCGCCGGACTGGACGTGTTCGAGCACGAACCGGCCATGGCACCCGGCCTGCCGGAATTGGACAATGTGGTCATCGTACCGCACATCGCCTCGGCCACCGGCTGGACCCGTGAAGGCATGGCCGTCCTGGCGGCCTGCAACGTGGCCGGATTGATTCACGGCTTCCCGCTCTGGCAGAAGACGACGGTGCTGCCCTTCCTCGACACCCCTCCCCCGCAGGCGGTCCCCAGCGTGGTCAATGCCCGGGAACTGGGACTGGCGCCGTCGGGCGGTCCGTGACCAACCGGATTTCGACCACCCCGCTCAGGATGGATTCGAGGCTGCGCCCCTATCGCCAATTCGGTTCGAGAACGGATTTAGGCCGGAGGAAATAAATCCACCGGCCTAATTGGCCAGCAGCGGGTCGGTCTGGCGGACCAGGGTCACCTGCCGCCGATCAGGGCCGACGATGGCGGTGTCCAGGTGCATGGGCTGCAGATCCAGTCGCTTGTCCCGCTGGGGGATGGCGGCGTCCAGGCCGCACATTTCGGACGAAAACACGTAGGTCCCATCAACACCGCCGATGACACCGGGCCGGAGCTTCTTGCGGTCCTGCACCATGAAAAGCGTCGTATCGGGCAGGCAGCCGACCACGCAATTGGGACCGTCGATGATCAGGCTGCGACAGGCGTACTTGAGGTGGGTCAGGAAAGCGGCGTCCGGATGGGCTTTGATGGCATCATCCGTAAGCGGCGTGATACCGTGTTTGTAGCACGCCAGCCCCAGGCCCAGGTAGGAAACGAAGTAGTGCAAGGTGTGGGTGAACACCTCCGAATCGGACATGTATCCCCGGTAGCCGGCAAACTTCCGGGACATGAGAAATTCCCGGTTCTGGGTGAAGGCCGTGTTTTCCCCGTTGGTCATGGTCGAAAATCCCTGCAGAAAAAATGGGTGGCAGGCATACAGGTCGATCTCGTGGTTGGTGTTCTGGCGTCCCTGCAGCAGAATCACGCGGGCCAGCAGGTCCTTGCGGTCCAGCTGCAGGTAATCGGCCACGGCCACCGGATCCCCGACCTCTTTGATCATGATCGTGTCGGGCCAGAAGGAGAAGACCACCATGTCGTTGTGCGCTTCGCCCATCTCCCTGAGTTGGAGACGGATAGGCATCAGGCGCTGCCGACGTTCTTGATCGGCATCCGCCTCCCAGTCGGCCGGGTAGTCATAGGCCCGCACCAGATAGACGTCGCGCCGGGGAACGCCGGCCGGCCGCGACCCGTTGGTCTTGAACGTAATCTTGTACTTGGTGGTAAAGCCCCTGTCCATCATGAACCGGTCCAGGCGCTTGAGGCCGGATGCCGAGAAGACGCCGGACAGGACCGGAATGTCGCGCATGCCTTCGAATGGGCCGCCAAGATCCCGCAGCAGCATCCCCACACCCGAACCATCGTAGCCTTCACGCATGGCGGCAAGCCCGGCGACAGCCCTCTCCGGGGTAAGATGGTCCCTGCTCGAAATCGCCAGCAGTCGGCACACACGACCCTCCTGGAGAACCGGAACACAAAGTTTCGTCTGATTGAATTTAATTGACTTATTTTCAGTTCCACTAAATGTCAAGGGTAAAGCGCCGGCGACCCGCACGGCTGCCAACAAAGCGTTGAAAAATCTATCTCGCGGTTGTACCATCCCGGCATGGAAAACAGTGATCAGACGACCTACGACGGCTATATCAAAGCGCTGACGGATATCAGCCGGGCCATCGCCTCGGACCTCTTCCTGGAAGACCTGCTCAAGCTGATCGTCATGGTCACCGCCAAGGTCACCGGCGTGGAGATCTGCTCCCTGTGGCTGATCGATGAAAGCCTGAAGCCGCCCAAAATAAGGCTCAAGGCCACCCAGTCCATCGACCCCGAGTACGTTAAGGACCGCATGCTGGACCTGGATGAAGGCGTCGTGGGATATGTCGTCACCCACAAACGCCCCATCGCCATCAGCGACGTCCTGCGCAACCCGCGCTTCAAGGAGAAGGAGATGGCCCGCAATCTCGGACTGGTCTCCATGGTCGGCGTCCCGCTGCAGCTCAAGGACGAGAAGGTGACCGGCGTTCTGAACTGCTTTACATCGAGCCCCCACAGCTTCTCCAACACCGAAATCAACCTCTTGACGGCTGTCGCCAACCAGGCCGCCCTGGCCATCCTCAATACGGAGCTGATGGTCAAGACACGCGTGATCCAGGAAGAACTCGAAACCCGCAAACTGGTGGAGCGCGCCAAGGAGATTCTCATGCATCGCCGCAGCATGAAAGGCGACGACGCCTTTCGGTGGATCCAAAAGCGCAGCATGGATTCGCGCAAACCGCTGCGCCACATTGCCGAAGCCATTATTCTGGCCGAAGATATCACCCAGGACCATTGATCCTGACACGCCTGAGGTTTCGGCGCCGACCGGGCACCTGACATGCGTGGGTTAAACTTGCTTTATGCCTTAAATTCCCCTTGACTTTGTGGTTTAGTAAAACTAAATAATCATCCTTGCAATTGCACTTCAACTGATCGTCACCCGAATACAGTGATCACCATCGGTCGCCTTTCACAACGGCGTGCGCGGCGGCCGCGATATAACGAGACAACGGCGTCCGGCATTGGGCAGCAGTCTGCCCGACCAGACGCCGTTTTGCGTTTTATACTTTGAAAGGAGACCGCACCATGATGAAATTCACGAAAAACAACGACGCCCTCGGCACCGTCAACCGCGGCAACCCAACCGAATCCAGCCTTTGCACCCTCTGCCGGGCCGACTGCACCGGCAAGTGCGAAACCTGGCTCTCCAGCCTGGTGGGGCGCAAACTGCTCTATCCGCGCAGCTTCGGCATCGTTACCGCCGGGGCCAACAACACCACCCATATCGGCGTTTCCTACAATTCGCTGCGCATTCAGGGCTATGCCTACGGCGCCCACGGGCTGGCCGGCGGCCTGACCGACAACCCGGACGACTGCATCTTCCCCAACGTCACCCTGGACACCGAATTCGGCAATGCGGTCAAAACCAAAGCCCGCATCCCGCTGATGACCGGCGCGTTGGGCTCCACCTTCGTGGCCCAGCGCTACTGGGATTCGTTTGCCATCGGCGGCGCCCTGGTGGGTATTCCGGTCGTCATCGGTGAAAACGTGGTGGGCGTGGACCGCGAGTCGGAGATCGCCGAAGGACCCGAGCGCAAGGGCAAGATCAAAAAGGCGCCCGAACTGGAACGGCGCATCGAAAGTTACTTTCGCTACTTCAACGGCTATGGTGCCATTATCGTCCAGCTGAATGTGGAAGACACCCGCAACGGGGTGGCCGAGTTCGTGGCCGACAAGTACGGGGACAAGGTGATCATCGAGTTGAAGTGGGGCCAGGGAGCCAAGGATATCGGCGGCGAGATTCAGGTGACCAGCCTCGACTACGCCGTCTTCCTCAAGGAACGCGGCTACGTGGTGGACCCCGATCCCACTATCCCCGAGGTCCAGGAAGCCTTCGAGAACGGCTCCATCAAGTCCTTTGCCCGGCACAGCCGCCTGGGCAGCACCAATTTCGTATCCGTACAACAGGTGCGCGAGGATTTCATGAGCAGCGTGGAATACCTGCGCAGCCTGGGCTTCAACCGCGTCACCTTGAAGACCGGCTCCTACGGCATGGAGGAACTGGCCATGGCCATCAAGTTCGCCACCGATGCCGGCCTTGACCTGCTCACCATCGACGGATCGGGCGGGGGAACCGGTATGAGCCCCTGGAACATGATGCAAAGCTGGGGCGTTCCCTCCATCAACCTGCACGCCAAGGCTTACGAGTACGCCAGCATCCTGGCCGCCAAGGGACTCAAGGTGGTGGATATGTCATTCGCCGGCGGATTCGCACTCGAGGACAGCATCTTCAAGGGTCTGGCCCTGGGCGCTCCGTTCACCAAGCTGATCTGCATGGGTCGCGGGATCATGATCCCCGGTTTCGTGGGCTCCAATATCGAAGGGGCCCTGTTTGACGAAAAGCGGGCCGCCGTAAACGGCCACTGGAACGAACTGCCCAAATCGGTTTTACAGGTTGGATCGTCGGCCAAGGAGATTTTCGCCTGCTATTTCGACGTGGAGAAAATCGTCGGCAAGGACGAAATGAAGCACATTCCCTATGGTGCCATCGCCTTTTACACCCTGGTCGACAAACTCTACTGTGGCATGCAGCAGTTGCTGGCCGGCGCCCGCAAGTTCAACGTCAAGCAGATCACGCGCGACGACATTTTTGCCGGCAACCGTGAGACCGCCAGAGAAACCGGAATCCGCCACATGTCGGACGCCAACGACGAAAGCGCCCGTAAAATACTCAACTCCTGATGCCACGGGGCCGCCCATCTTACCCCGGCCTGAAGGCCAAAATCACCGGGATGGGCGGCCCATTCCGCCTTGCGGCGCTTATTTCCTGATCTTGATCCAGAGCAGCCGAGCCGTGTCGTCGCCGATGTTCTTCCAGTGAGCCGGCAGATCCGCAACCAGGTAAATGACATCTCCGGCGGCGGCCCGGTGGGTCCGCCCGCCGATGCTGAGCTCCAGACGGCCGCTTATCACATAGCCCAGCTCCTGGCCTTTGTGGATGAAAAAATGCCCCGACAATTTTTTACCGGCCGGAATCTCGATCAGACTGGGCTCGGCATCGGCCTCGAAATCGGGCGGTGACAGCCGGTAGCCGCTGATGTCCGGCTTGGGCAGGTCGCTGAAGCCGATCGGACTGCCGCCGCCGGAAAAGACAACCCGTTCGGCAGCAGTCGGCCGATCCCGGAAAAAGGTGGCCGCCGAGACATTCAATACCTGGGCGATTTTAAAAAGGGCCGGTATGGATGGATAGATCGTACCACTTTCGATCTGCGATATCGTACTGGGTGTCACCCCCACCAGGCCGGCCAGCTCTTTTTGCGACATGGATTGTCGATTGCGGATCTGCTTGACCCGCCCGCCCAAGTCGACATGTCCCCCTTTGCCGGTCTCGGTTTCAAAGTCCACATCCAGGCCTTCATTCCAGTAAATCAGGGCCACGTTCAGGGCGTCGGGCCGTCGCTTGTCGGCCTTTAGAATCGTCAGGGTCGACTTGCCGCGGTTGATGGACAGGTCGATCGCCACCTGGGCGATCTGGTTGATGCCGGCGCGCAGGCGCGTCGAATGGGCCTGTTTTTCCATGATCCAGTAAGCGATGGTGTCGAGCTCGTACAGCCGCGGACAGGCCCGCGAATAAAAGCGTGCGATGGCCTCCTCGCCGCCCCACACATCCTGCATGCCGGTCAGGGACTCGAAGACGAAGCGCACGTCCCCTTGCATGGTGGCGTGAAGGCTGTAGATGGCATCGGAGACCACCTCCGGGTCCCCGGGTGCATTGACGCGAATGATCTGGAAGGGCCACTGGGCCCCGTCTTTTTCATAGAACCGGCTGAAAACCTCACTGCCATCGCCTTTCCCGTGCGTGAAACAGTCCACAATCGTCAGGTAACGGCTTTCCGCCAGGGGGCCGAGATCTTCCAGCACGGTCTTGGGAGATCGATCAAAGGTAATGTATATCAGGGGCCGGTTGCGTTTTTGCGATTCCCGGATGAAGTTGAGGCTGAAAACCGATGCCAGGCTTCCGGCGTCGTCATACCAGACCACGTTGTCTCCGATGAACAGGCCCCCCAACTGGCGATCGAGCTGATCGATCCCGGAGGAGACGCGGGTTTTCTTTTTAAACATGAGCCGACACTTTCAATGGTATGGCACCGGGCAAGCTTGCGTGACAGCGTGACAGGCCGTGCGTCAGCGTCTGAACGCGTACCAGGCGTTAGGTCGGTGGAAATAATAACACAACCTGGGAAAGGAAAGCAAAAAAGGGTGGGACGGGCAGCGACGGGCCGGCCTTGCCGCCCTGAGGTCGGGTCAGCCGTCGGAACGGCTCTTGGATTCCCAGATCTTTCTGATTTTTTTTGAAATCTCGGAAACGCTGAAGGGTTTTTGAATAAAGCCGTTGCAGCCTTTGCGCATGATCTTCGAAGCCTGATCATTGATGGCGTACCCGCTGGAAAGCATCACCGGCAATCGTGGGCGGATCTCACGGATACGGTCGAAGGTCTTACCGCCATCCATGCCCGGCATGATCATGTCCAGAATCACCAGATCGATCTCGCTGCCCGCCCGGGTGATCACATCGATGGCGTCCTGGCCGCATTTTGCGGTGATGACATGATACCCCACACGCTTGAGCATGGCTTTACCGACATCGATGATCATCTGTTCGTCATCAACCAGCAAAATGGTTTCGGAGCCGTTGGCAATGTTGCCCTCGGAGACCGCTTCCCTGACCACCGACTTTTCGGAAATCGGCAGGTAGATGTTGAAGGTCGTGCCCTTGCCGACCTGGCTGTCGACGTTGATCAGGCCACCGTGGTTTTTCACGATCCCATAGGCCGAGGCCAGTCCCAGCCCGGTACCGCGTCCCTTTTCCTTGGTGGTGAAAAACGGGTCGAAGATTTGTCGCCGGGTCTGCGAATCCATGCCAGTGCCGGTATCGGTGACCGTTATGTGAACGTAGGGCCCCCCACCGACCTCATAAGGCTTGCCATATTGATCGTCCAGGGTGACACGACGAGTTGCCAGGCAAAGGGTCCCCCCTTCGGGCATGGCCTGCCAGGCATTGACATACAGGTTCAGCAAAACCTGTTCGATTTGACCGTGGTCGACCTCCACGACGATGTTGGCGTGGTGGAACTTGGTTTCGATGATAATTTCCTTCTTGGCACGCCCGAACATGTTGGCGCTCTTGAGAATCAACTCGTTGATCTCGGTCGGCTTGGCCTCATATTTGCCGCCGCGTGCAAACCCAAGCAGTTGCCGTGTCAGGTCGGTGGCACTGCGAATGTAATCATTGATGGCATGCAGGTGCTCCAGGTGCGGATGGGAGGCTTCCAGATCCATGGAAATCAGCGACGTTCGGCCCTGAATACCCATCAGCAGGTTGTTGAAATCGTGCGCGATGCCGCCGGCGAGCGTACCCAGGGACTCGATCCGCTCGGCATTTTGGAGCTGTGTCTGCAGACGCTGCCGTTCGCTGACGTCCCGTATGACCCCGTGGGTGCCGACATGCCGCCTCCCGGCCTCGCAGGTGGAAGGTTCATTGATGCCCATCGATTTAAGCTCGACGGACAAATAGGGTGAGCCGCCGTTTTTTGCCAATGCCTGCCCGGTCACCCGCAGCCGCAGTTCGACACCGGAAGAGGCGCGTTCGCGCGAGCGCCGCTCGGCGAAATACCATTTGGCCCTATCCAGATCGGCCGGGCACACAACCGTGCGGTAGTGCTTTCCAATCAAATCGCCGGCGCGAAACCCCAGCAGATGCTCCACGGCGTCGCTTAAAAAGGTGAAATTGCCCTCGGTGTCCAGCATGTAAATCATATCCGGGCTGTTTTGAACCAGATATCGGTACTTCTCTTCCGAAAGGCAGAGTGCGGTGCGGCGTTTGTCGGGCGGGTCGTCCGGTAGGGGCGGCTTCGGTAATTCCATGACGGGTCCATTTACCGCGGCGGTGCCGCGGGTGGTTCAGTTGCCTATACCATGCCCTGCCTGCTTCCCGCCCGACGCGTCGACGGGGAGCGGTGTTTGCAGAAAGGGTGTTTACGCCGGCTGGCACGGTCTTTGATTGACGTATAAGCGTTATCGCCGTTTTCCCAGCACACTTTATTGGGCTTGTGGATTGATTGGTGAAACTGTGGTAGAGGCATCCGATCAATGTCAAGCAACCGGATACGCACCAATCTGCTGGCGTGGTACGCCATTCACCGCCGGCGCCTGCCCTGGCGGGAAACGTCTGATCCTTACGCCATATGGGTCTCGGAGGTGATGCTGCAGCAAACCCAGGTCGCCACCGCGATCCCCTACTACCAGCGCTTCATGGATCGCTTCCCCACCCCGGCCCACCTGGCTGCCGCCGACCTCCAGCAGGTCCTCAAATTGTGGGAAGGACTCGGCTACTACGCCAGGGCCCGCAACCTGCACCGGGCCGCCGGCCAGGTCGTCTCCCGCTTCGAGGGGCGGGTTCCCGACGACCCGGAAACGTTTCGATCCCTGCCCGGCGTCGGTGACTACATCGCCGCCGCCGTCCTGAGCATCGCCTTTAACCGGGTAATGCCCGTCGTGGATGGCAACGTCAAACGGGTGCTGGCCCGCCTGTTCGAGATGGAGACGCCGGTCAACGGCGCCAATGCCCACGCCGTGTTCCGGGAGCCGGCCATGGAACTGATCTGCCACGATCTCCCGGCCGATTTCAACCAGGCCATCATGGAACTGGGCGCCTTGATCTGTCGCCCCCGAAACCCCGCCTGCGCCCACTGCCCGGTCTGCCACCATTGTCTGGCCCATCGACACGGCACCACGGCAACCTACCCGTACCGTCGCAAAAGCCCCAAAGTACCCCTGCGCCGCCTGGCCATCGCTGTGATCCGCAAGCAGGGGAAGATGCTGGTCGTAAGGCGCCCGACAGAGGGCTTTTTAGGCGGCCTGTGGGAGTTTCCGGCGGTGCCGGCCGACGGCCGGGAACTGAATCAGCGCGAAATTGAAGACCGGTTGTCTGCGGAAACCGGCTTGAAGATCGAAATCGAGCGCCCCTTGACCCGCATCCGCCACGCCTACACCCACTTCAAGCTCAGCGCCGACGTATTTTTGTGCCGATGTTTATCCGGACGGGTGCGGCTGAAAAGCGCCCAGGGCCACCGCTGGGTCACCCTGCGATCGCTCACCCGCCTGCCCCTGCACAAGGCCACCCATAAATTCATGCTTGCCTTGACCACAGCCATTGAAAATCGACCCAAATCAGGTTAAAGACGGTAGATGAATCAGCCACTTTTTACTTAATAAGGCCGCTTAGATGGGTTAACCGGCACTTTTTTATCAACAACACACAACCACGGATGCCCTGCTTTAAAAAGCATTTTGTTAGGCATTAAGCCTACAAATAACGTTTAATTGATAATATATGTCATATAAAATCGACTTTAACGCGGCAACCAGCCAGCAGATCGAAGCGGCCCTGTGCAAACGCCTGGAACGCATCCGACTATCCCGCAACGTGACCCAGGTACAGCTCGCCGGGGAAGCCGGCGTCTCCCCTCGAACCATCGGTCGTCTCGAAAAGGGTCAAGGCGTCTCTCTGGACACCTTCATACGGGTTCTGGGGGCACTGGGCATCCAGCAGAATCTGCAATCCCTGCTGCCCGACCCGACCGTACGGCCGATCGAACGGATCACCAGCGGCGGCGGCGAACGCAAACGCGCGCGCCCCAGTCCATCCGACGACCCACCGGCAGCCTGGTCATGGGGGGATGGTCAAAACGACGATGAATAACGACGCCCGCGTGATTCTGTGGGGCAGCGTGGTCGGCGCCGTCACCTGGCTGGAAGACAGGGAGATCGGTGTTTTCCAGTATCTGCCCGCCTTTCTGGCCAGCGGCATTCAACTGGCACCCCTCATGATGCCTTTAGCCGAATTCCCCTACGAATTTCCGGCCCTGGCACGCAACACCTTCAAGGGGCTACCGGGGCTGCTGGCCGACTCGCTCCCCGACAAATTCGGCAATGCTGTCATCGATGCGTGGCTGGCATCGCAGGGACGAACGGCGGCCAGCTTCCACCCCGTGGAACGGCTTTGCTATATCGGCCGTCGCGGCATGGGCGCACTCGAATTCGAACCCGCCACCCACGATCCGTCGTCCGGCACGCAGGCGGTCGAGGTGGCCAGCCTGGTCGACCTGGCAAACCGCATCCTGGCCGAACGCGCCGGCCTCGGAGGCGTGTTCACCGGCCACGACGACCGCAAGGTGATCGAGGACATTTTGCGTGTCGGTACCTCGGCCGGCGGTGCCCGGGCCAAGGCCATCGTGGCCTGGAATCCGCACACCAATCAATTTCGATCGGGGCAGGTCGATGTCGAGGCAGGCTTCGAGCACTGGCTGATCAAGTTCGACGGGGTGGCCCACAATCGCGACAAGGAAGTTGCCGATCCGATCGGTTATGGAAAAATCGAGTACGCCTACCATCTGATGGCCGTCGATGCCGGCATCGTCATGTCCGCCTGCCGGCTTCACCATGAGGGCGGCCGCAGCCACTTCATGACCCGGCGTTTCGACCGGTCGGCAACGGGCGCAAAAAGGCACATGCAGTCGCTGGGCGCCATGGCCCACTACGACTACAACCAGCCGGCGACCTATACCTACGAGCAGGCCATCCGGGTCATCCGGCGGCTGGGGCTGCCCCGCGAGGATCTAAAGCAGCAGGTATTGCGCACCATCTTCAACGTGGTCGGGCGCAATCACGACGATCACGTCAAGAATATTGCCTTTCTCATGGATCGCCGGGGGCGCTGGCGCCTCGCCCCGGCCTTCGACATCTCCTACGCCTGGGATCCGCAAGGTGCCTGGACGAGCCGTCACCAGATGAGCGTCAACGGCAAGCGCGATGCATTCGACCGTGACGATTTGGTCGCCCTGGCCAATGCCGCCGGCATCAAGAAGTCGCCCGCCAACGAAATGGTTGATCGGGTCGTCGCAAGCGTGCGCCGTTGGCCAGAATACGCCGCAAAAGCAGGTGTCGGCGATGCGCGTATGGCCCAAATCCAGGCGGCTCAGCGCACTCACCTGTGAAAAGGCGCCTAACGTTACGATAGCTGAAAGGTGGTCAGTGAAACGGCAGACATGCCCCCTCGAAGAAGGATGGCAACAGGTGAATATTCGCCAGGGCCTCGCCTCCGACGCAACGGCCTTGGCCGACTTTGCGGCCCGCGTGTTCGTCGAGGCCTTCGGGGCCGACAATCGGCCCGAAGATCTGCGCACCCATCTGGCGGTAACATTCGGAGTCCCACAACAAACCGCGGAACTGGCCGACCCGGCGGTGATCACGCTGCTGGCGGAAAACCGGCAAAGACTACTGGCCTATGCCCAGGTCCGTCGCAACACACCACCGCCGTGCGTCACCCATGACCGACCCATCGAACTGCACCGTTTTTACGTTGACCGTCCGGCCCACGGCAAAGGGGTCGCACAACGGCTCATGGCGGCCGTCCATGAAGCTGCAGGCCGGTTCCACGGCCGTCACCTGTGGCTGAGCACTTGGGAGCGCAATGCACGCGCACTGGCGTTCTACAAGAAGGTTGGATTCATGGACGTCGGCCGGGCCGATTTCTTTGTTGGGACAGACCGGCAGCGAGATCGGGTGATGGTCGTCAAAGTGGCGGCGACCATTCAGGTAAAATGAAACATGGTCGGCTGCCTGGCCGATTCCAGCAGCTTCAGGGCGGCACGCAGCACCGCACGCTGTTTCCCGGCGTCGCCGACCGGTCCGACCGGACGTCCCATCAGGAACGGGGTCAAGAGCACCCTCGGAAGGGCCATTTTGCGCAGCGGCTGCTCGAAGGCGGCCACGGCGACGATTACGGTGGCTATCCCGGCCTCCTCCATCAGGCGGGCGACATGTCCCACGGACACGTGGCACACCGGTCAGACCGGTACCAGCAAGGCGGCATCCACCGCTTGCGCCGCGAATTGCCGCACCCAGGCCGGACCGTCCGTTTTCAGCAGGCGGGTCTGGGCACAGGCCCCTACAAAGCTGTAGACCGGATCGGAAAGCTCGCCGAAAACCCCCTGGGCGGATAGTTCCCGTAGGCGCTGCAGCGGCAGGCTGACATTCGGGTCCTTTTGGGCGCCGCGTACATCGTAGCCCCCGTGACGCACACGAATCCGTTCCAGGTCCGTGTCCACCGGGATGACACTCAAAATGGGCGACTCCTTGAGAAAGGCCGATATCCGAAGCTCCGCCTCGGCCTGGGTCATGTTGGCGGCCCCCAGCGGATTGGGGTCGTCACCCGCGACGAAATGGCCGCTGGAGGTCAGCAGCATGAGGCGCGCACGGGCCAAAGGGGTGTGTAGCGGGGTGAAAGGGCCGGAATCGTAGACAGCCCGGGCTTCTTTGGCATACCCCATCATCTGGCCCTGGCGGATATGCGCATAAACCGGTGCGCTGTCTTTGCTGTCGTAGGCCTCGACCAGTTTCGACAGCAGCTCCTGAAAAAAGCTGGCGGCCTGATCATCGGTCAGGTGCGACAGGAATTTGAAGCTCAAATCCGACCGGCTGCCGTAGAAAAAGGATTTTTTAAACGATTCAAATGTCTCTTGTTGCATGGCTGTCTCGCTTGCCGTTTTGGGCTTGATCAGTTTTGCGGCCGTCAACGCTGCCGTCACAACCGGCCGGGTCCGGGGCGGCAACGGCGCCGGGACGCCGGTTGACAATCCGGGTGATGACCGGCAGCACCGGGTGCGCCGCCGACCAGATCCTGGAAACGGTCACGGAAAAGACAAACCCGATGGCTAAGCCGGCAAGTGCGCAGACAACGCTGCTGCCGGCACCGAATTCACCCACGAAGGCGCCGATCAGGATGCCGGCAACCGGCACCAGGTATAAGACCGCCATGCGGGCCAGGATCGCCCCGGAGGCCACGCTCAGGGCCACCCGGTCCCCCACGCCCGCCCCGACCCGGTTGAGAACCGGCACGGTCCGCCGGCCGGCGGCATGCCCGCGGTGGCACTGGGATGCGGCGCCGCAGCTGCCGCACCCCTGCCCTTTTTCGGCCGTGACCGTGGCGCGGCCGTCTCTGCTGATGGTGGTCACATATCCGAACGTCTGCGCCATGACCTAACCCCTTATCGATTTCAACCGGTTCGCAAACTCCGCCTCGCTGCTGACCGGCAGGCTGCAGGCACCCTGTTGGCACACGTAGGCCGTTGCCCGGCCGTCAAGGACGGCTTTATCGCGAAACAGGGCATAGCGCCGGGAGAGGTCGGCGATGCTGGCTGCAGGCACCACCATGGCCAGACAGCCGGGTAGGTAGGTCGACCGTAGGCGATCCGCCCATGCGGCCCCATCGCCGTGAACCGGGGTGACGACGATCACCTGGCCGGGTGGATGCAGCCAGTCATCGTAGGCCAGCAGCGTTTCGCCGAATGCCAAGGGGTTGCTCTCCATAACAGCCGACAGGGCCGTGAACCCCTTTTGGGCCCGCTCCAAAAAGGCCGGTTCCGACGTCACGGCATGCAAGCGCAGCAAATTCATCAAGGCCACCGCATTTCCCGACGGCATCGCACCGTCAAGAACCGGTTTCTCGCGGGTGATCAACGCCTCGTGATCGTCGGCGGTCATGAAAAAGCCGCCCTTTTCACCATCGCCGAAATGGTCGGCCAGGGTCTGATCCAGGGCAAGGGCCCGCTCCAGCCAGCGGCGGTCGGCAGTGGCCGCGAACAGGTCCAGCAATGCCGCCGTGAAGAAGGCGTAATCCTCGAGGAATCCGCTTCCCGCAGCGATTCCGTCTTTGTAGCTGCGCTGCAGCCGGCCGTCGGCCAGCATGCGGTCGAGGATGAAATCCGCCGCCCGAGCGGCCCGCTGACAATAGCCGGGGTCATCGAAGGCGAATGCGGCCCGCGCAAAGGCTGAAATCGTCAACCCGTTCCAGGCCACCAGGATTTTGTCGTCCCGCAGCGGTGCCGGACGCTGCCGCCGATGTTCGTACAAGGCGGCGTTGATTCGCGCCAGATGCGATGCCAGCTGAGCGGGGGAAAGGCCCAGATCAGCGGCGGCATCGTCAGCAGGCCGGGGCAGGTGTAAAATGCTGCGCCCCTCGAAATTGCCGCCGGCCGTGACGCCGTAAACCGATACGGCAATGCCGGCATCGTCGGCACCCAGAACGGCTTCGAGTTCGCTGGGGCGCCAGGTGAAAAACCAGCCCTCCTCCCGGCGGCCGTCAGGTGACAGGCTGTCCGCGTCGGTGGCCGCATAGAAGCCGCCTTCGGGGGAGGTCATCTCCCGGGCGAGGTAATCCAGCGTCTTGACGGCCACCTGCCTGAATCGGGGATTGCCCGTTTCCTGCCATGCCTCCACGTAAGCCGGCACCAGCAGCGCGTTGTCGTAAAGCATTTTTTCGAAATGCGGCACCAGCCATCGCGCGTCGGTAGCGTAGCGGTGGAATCCGCCGCCGACCTGGTCATTGATCCCGCCGGCCGCCATCTTCTCCAGTGTCAGGGTCGCCATGTTCAAACTCTGCGCGTCGCCGTGGCGGCGGTGGTGGCGCAGCAGCAGTCGTATGGGCATGGAACTGGGGAATTTGGGTGCCCCGGCAATTCCGCCATGCTCGGGATCGAATTGCGCACGGGCCGATGCAACGGCGCGGTCCACGATGCCCTCGGCAGGCAGGCGGCCGCCATGGGCCGGTGCCAGCATCTGCCGCACCGCCGCACAAAGTTGGCCGGCAGACTTGGTTACCAAGGCCCGGCGGTCGTCGTAGCTTTGGCGAATCTTTTTCAGCAGGGTGAAGAACCCGACCGGTGATCCGCGATCCCCGTCCCGGGCCGGAAAGTAGGTGCCCCCGTAAAAGGGTTCGCGGTCGGCGTTCAACCAGACCGTCATGGGCCATCCCCCCCGGCCGGCAATGGCCTGAACGGCACTCATGTAAATGGCGTCGACATCGGGGCGTTCCTCGCGGTCGACTTTGACGGCAATGTAATTGGCGTTGATGTAGCCGGCGATCTCCTCGTCTTCGAAAGACTCCTCTTCCATGACATGGCACCAGTGACAGGTGGAATAGCCGACGGAAAGCAGCACCGGCCAATCCAGGCGCCGGGCGGCGTCGAAGGCCTCGTCTCCCCAGGGATACCAGTCAACCGGGTTGTGGGCATGCTGAAGCAGATACGGGCTGGATTCAAGAAACAGGCGGTTGGTGTAGATGGGCCGCCCCTGGTCATCCAGGTGGCGGGTGCGGGGGCGATACCCCGCTTTGCGCCGCCGTGCGGCCATTTTTTCGATCGCGTCCTGCAACCGCATATGACCCCCGTCTCTTTCAACCACCGCCGGCATCGCCATGACCGGGACCGGCTTTATGGGGCCAGGCAATGGCGCTGGAAGACCGTCAGGCACATCTCTCGAAGCGCTCAATCGGAAAGGCCGCTATCGCGCCAGCGGATAATTTGCACGGGCCCAGCCGACCAATCCGCTGTTGAGGTGATAGGCAGGCCGGAACCCCAATTGTTCCAGCATGGCCAGCGTTTTACCGCTGCGATTTCCGCTGCGGCAGTAGATCATGTAGGTCTTGTTTTTGTCCAGGGCCTTGAGCCGTTCGATGAAATCGCCGGCATAGAAGTCCAGCAGGAAGGCACCTTCGATATGGCCCTGCTGGAACTCCTTGGGCGTACGAATATCCAGCAGCATGACACCCGGGTCATCCCCGCGCCGATCCAACATGGCCTTGAACTGTTCGGGAGTGAGATCACGAACAGTGGCATTATCGGGCGATGCCACACTCCAGGAGACACCAATCAGCAGGATCAGCAGCACTGATACGAATACCCAGTGGTGTTTTTTCATATCGTTCATTCCATTTAAGCGAGCTTTAATCATACAGATCGATGTAGCAAAGCTAAGAATCGATTCCGATTTTGCAATACGGCGAAGGTGACCTCGCTGGACCGGAGATCCAGCCTGCATTTACCGACATCCGATTTTGGCAGCTTTTAAAAAGGAGGGGCGGCTCTGCCGTTGTGGGGTAGGTTGGCAGAGCCGCCTAGGGTAGAGGGATTGAGTACTGCATGGGGTGTTGAACGCAAAGTAACCCACCCGCTGTTGCCTGTCAAGCAATAATTACCACATTGTGGTAATTATTTTGACTTGGCTTTAGGCCAGCGGAAATAAATAAATCCGCCAGAATTGCGCCGGATGTGTGCCGATCTTCAAGGCGCGACAAATGAAAGCGTATTGGAAACCGTGCCATTTGGGGCAACGCCGAAGACCGGCGCAAAGACAAGCAAAGCGGTGGATTTATTTATTTCCGCTGGCCTTACCCATGGCCTGTTTGAAGACGTCACAGGTGCGGCACGACTTCATTTTGTCCCGCCATGAACCGTGAACGGTGCCGTTGCAAACGGTTCCGTTGATGAACCAGCATAAATCTCCGGAAGAAAACTCCCAGGCCGGGCAGCACTCCCGTTTTTCCTGGGGGCAGTCGAGAATATCCCAGCAGGGTCTGACCTCCCGGCCGCCGCGTATCTTGCGGGACAGCAGGAAATAGATCTGGCGCTCCACGTGAACGGGAATCGAGCGCCAGCCCTGTTCGTAGCTGTGAATGGCTTTGATCGACGTCCCCAGCAGCTGTGCCATTTCTTTCTGGGTCTTTTTCAGTTTTTTACGAAATGCGCTGAACGCTTTGGGTTCCATGGATTCGGTTTCGGTCGGCAGGGCAAAAGGTTAACAGACAATTATCGATGTCACACCGTGGTATATATGTCAATTAACATCTTTGTTGATGTCGATACCGAATTTCTTGAGCCGCTTCCAGACGGTCACCCGGCTGACACCCAGCATCTTGGCCGCCCTGGACTGGTTGCCTCCGGCACGGCGCAGGACGTCGACGAGGGCTTGACGATCCGCAACACAGGCCAGATCCGGCCCGCAAACCACCTGCGGCGCCCCGGGGCCGTCAACGATCTTGTGGGGCAGGTGCTGAACACCGATCCCCCCGCTCTGGCAAAGGACGAAGGCATACTCGATGGCGTTTCGCAGCTCGCGCACATTGCCGGGCCAAGCATATTCGATCAGGGCCTCCAGGGCGTCGGGGGTCAACCCGAGGATTTTCTTACCGCTGCTGGCCGCATTGCGACGGATGAAGCTCTGCGCGATCAGCGGAATGTCTTCCCTGCGCGCGGCCAGCGGTGGGCAGTCCAGGGGAAAGACGTTGATCCGGAAATAGAGATCTTCGCGGAACAGGCCCTGCGCGATCAGGGCCTCCAGGTTCTTGTGCGTGGCCGTGATCACGCGCACGTCCACCGGGATGGAGCGATTGTCGCCCACCCGTTCGATCTTGCAATCCTCGAGCACGCGCAACAGCTTGATCTGGATGGCGGGCGGGATGTCACCGATCTCATCCAGAAAAATGGTGCCTTCATGGGCGGCCTCGAAGCGGCCCACGCGGTTGCGGTCCGCACCGGTGTACGCCCCTTTGACGTGGCCGAAGAGTTCACTTTCCAGCAGGTTTTCATTCAGGGCCGCGCAGTTGACCTTGACATAGGGCTTGTCGCTGCGGCCGCTGGCGCGGTGGACGGCCCGGGCCACCAGTTCTTTGCCGCTGCCGCTATCGCCATGGATCATGACCGGGGTGTCCGACTGGGCCACATTCTCGACCATCTCGAAAAGGGTAAGCATCTGCGGGGACTTGCCCAGAATGCCGTGATAGCCTTCGTCCAAATGAAAGGTTTTACGCAGGCTGTTGATTTCCTGCTGCTGGCGAACCTTCTCGGTGATATCGGTCAGCGTCTCGACGGCGCCGATGATTTCACCGCTTTCGTCGCGCAGCACCGATGCGCTTTTGATGATGTGCACCGAATGGCGATCCTTGTTCGTGATCAGGCACTTTTTCTCTTTGATGACTCCTTTGTTAAACAGGGCACACCATTGTGTACCGGCCCCCGTGCCGATGATTTTGCATCCCGTGCAGTTCAGCACCCGACAGGACTTGCCAACCAGTTCATCCGCCGAGTAGCCGGTCACCCGTTCGGCAGCCGGGTTGGCGGCAACAATTTTTCCCTTCGGGTCGACCACCATCAAACCGTCCTGCAAGGTATCCACGATGGTTTTCCAATATTTGGCAATGTCCATATCACCCCCCAATAGTGTTAACCCTGTAAAGCGGACATGTTAACGTGTTAAGTTAGCAGCTGTTAATTTAGCTCGAATTCCAGCAGGTCGCAAGCCATATCTCGAATTATATATTTTCTTTTTTTTCATATGTATATATCGTCTTGAGAGGTAGAATCACGGGTTTGGCACACTCGCTGCTTAGCCCTACAATCATTGCGTATTGATGGGTTCCCGCCCGGAAACATACCAGCGTGTAACGGTTGCGAATTGATGAAACCGTCGCCAGGTTAACAGGTTTTACAGGGAAGCAGCGTGAATCGCGTCGCTATCATCGTCAAAGAGACCGAACAGCAATACGAAGGTCTGCGAACCAGTGTCGGTTTGCTGCTGGCGGGCATGGCGGTCCAACTGTTCATTCTTCATTATGAAATCGAAAACATGGATGAAGCGTTTCAAGACAACATGGCGTATATGGATGAAATCGGCGGCAAGCGATTTTCAAACAACTCTGAAAATACTGAAAAATATGGGTTTAACCATATAACCATCGCGGAAGCGGCCGCAAGGATAAAGCTGGCAGATATTATCATTCCGCTCTGAAAGATCACGGAAAAGGCTATACGTTGAAAATTCTCCACATTCTCAGGTCCGAGCCAGACGATATCGTAGAGAAATTCACGCTTTCCATGAGCATGGAAGACACGGCCTCGGTTGTCATGCTTTACGAAACGCCGATTGACTGGCCCTCCCTGGTTGACGCTATATTTGCAAACGACAAGGTGATCTGCTGGTGGTGATGTTACCCGATCCGGAAACCCCATCCGTTCCTCACTCCCTGGCCATCCTGGTCTGTACCGACAGGCATTTGGACCATGTGGCCAACCTGACCGCGGCCGCTGTTGCCAAATCGAAAAAGGTGAGCCTTTTCTTCACCGGACAAGGGGTGCTGTTGACCATGAAGCCCGGATTTAAAAAATTGGCCGGCAAGGCCACCGTGAGCATCTGCGACACCAGCTTCCGGGCCTACGGTCTGCATGGCAAAGCCCACGAAGTTCCTGGGGTGACCAGACATGATTTTGCATCCCAGGCCAGAATTGCCGAGATGCTGGCAGCAGCGGACCGCCATCTGGTATTTTAAAAACGATTGCGCAAACGACCGTCTTATTACCTCAACCATATCTGAAAAGGAGGCAGCATGTTTAGAAAAGGAATGTTCATGATCACCGCACTGATTTTCCTATTTTCCTCGGTCGGCATCACCTTTGCCCTGGAAAAAGGAAACAAACGCAAAGGCAAATACACCTATCGCAAGGTCTACAAAGCTTGCATGGAACGCGGCGAAGTGGCTTCGGAAACGCCGCCCATCAGCCCGGATGCTAAGACCCAGGCCGAGTGGACCCAAACATTCGAAACCATGGACCTGGGCCCATTCGGCTGTCAACCCGAATGGGAGGCCCTGTCTGAAACCGATATAAGCGACATTTACACGTATCTGCATGATCATGCCTCGGATTCACCCACACCGGCCAAGTGCAAATAGCATCTGGCTGGCTCCTGAGCATACCGAGCAACCCCTTCGAGGAGAAAAAAATGGTTCATCGATTGATTCACGCAGCTGTATTAGGACTTTTTCTCACGGCCGCCCTGACCGGGTGTGCCACTCAGAAAGTTGCGGTACCGGCCGCAGCTACCACCGAAACCACCTTCGAACCGTTTCACGACGTCGTGGACATGGCATTTGTGACCGCACACGTTGCCATTCCCATGCCGGAGAACATCATGCTGGTCGACTCCCGGCCCTTCAAGCCCAAGTACATTAAGGGGCACATTCCCATGGCCGTCAGTATTCCCGACAGCCAGTTCGACAAGATGACCGACAAACTGCCGGCAAACAAGGACAGCCTCCTGATCTTCTACTGCGGGGGGCTGGAATGCAAACTGAGCCACAAATCAGCCATGAAGGCCGAGACGTTAGGCTACACCAACGTCAAGGTCTTCGCCGAGGGCTTCCCCAAGTGGATGTCGGACGAGTCCCACTACCCGGCCGTGTCGGCCGAGTGGGTCAAAAGCCAGATCGACAAGGGCGCTGCCATGACCTTGGTGGATTCTCGGCCCAAACGGTCCAAATACGACAAAAGCCACATCCCGACCGCCATCAGCATCCCCGACATGTCGTTCGATGAGCTGAAAGGCCAGCTTCCCGAAGACAAGAACGCGCTGCTGGTGTTCTACTGCGGCGGACTGAACTGCAAGTTGAGCCACAAAAGCGCCGCCAGGGCCATCGACATGGGCTACACCAACGTCAAGGTCTTTGCCGAAGGGTATCCGGCCTGGGTTGCGCTTGCCGGAAGCGCACCCGCGGGCGCGGCCGCCGCGACGGCCATCAAGGCCGGCAGCGAAGAGGGCAGCATCGACCACGACGAATTCAACCGGATCGTCAATGAAGACCCCGAATCGGTCTATCTGGTCGACGTGCGCGATGCGGATGAATTCAAAAAGGGCAGCCTTAAAACCGCGGTCAACATTCCGGTGGACAGCCTGGAGGACAAGATCAAGACCCTTCCCGGCGACAAGCCGATTATTTTCGTCTGCGGTACAGGCGCCCGCAGCGGTGAGGCCTTTTACATGGTTCAGGATGTCAGGCCGGAATTGAAGGAGGTCTACTATGTGGAGGGCCAGATGACCTTCAAGAAGGACGGCTCGTTTACCTTGAAAAAATCGATCTAAAGACTTGCCTTCCCCGGTGTCCCGGGATACGGATAGATCGCTGAACCCGGGCCTGGACAGGCCCGATTTCCTGAATCGAAAACCAGAGAGCCGATCGGCGGCATCCTCCGGCGGCACCGGCGCCGGAGGATGCGCCTGTCCGGCCGCAACTGCGCAGGGTCGATGATGTTGTTCCTGCCGTAACCATTTACAACCCATAGGGGGCAAAGATGAAGGCAATCAGTGGTTGCCGTTTGATCATGGCAGGCACCCTGTTCGTGGTCATGCTCATGCTGTTTGGCATACCCATGATTTTCGCTGGGTCGGGCGAAACGGAGAGTCGGGCACCCGGCCGCACACTGGCCGACCAGGCCACCAAAGAAAATGAGCTGTGGATCACCACCGATCACACCCGGATCGAAGCCCTACAGAAGGAGTTCCGCTCCGGCCCCGAGGTGACCCAAGCCTGTCTCTCCTGCCACATCGAAGCGGCGAACCAGTTTCACCAGACGCTGCACTGGACCTGGAAAGCCTACACGACCGAAGAGGGCACGATTCACGGCAAGGGCGGCGATTCCATCAACAACTTCTGCATTTCGGCCAACAACATGCAGGACAAGGGCTGTTTGAGTTGCCATCCCGGTTGGGGTCAACAGATCGAATCGATCAACTGCCTCAACTGCCACGGCCAGAAAACCATCAACTGGGAGGAGGCTTTCGAGGACCTGGAGGCCTTCGACGGCTCTGAAGATCCCGACGAGCAGGCCATCGCCGATGAGATTCGCGGCACCATCCAGGCCGCCGTTCAGTCGGTGGTGCGGCCGGAGCGCCAGAACTGCGGCTCCTGCCACTTCAAGGGCGGTGGTGGCGACGGCGTCAAGCACGGCGACCTGGACACCTCCCTGACCAAACCCAGCAAGACCCTCGACGTTCATATGGGAACGGACGGCCGCAACTTCAAGTGCACCCGTTGCCACACCACGGTCCTGCATAACATTGCCGGCCGGGTCTACACCAGGCCGGCGGCCACCGACCGCAAGAGCCTGATCGAAGACGACCTCGCCACCAAGATCACCTGCGAGTCCTGCCACAGCACCACGCCCCACAAGACCGACACCAAGGCCAACGATCACACCGACCGGGTGGCCTGCCAGAGCTGCCACATCCCCGAGTTCGCCCGGGTAAACCCCACCAAGATGTCCTGGGACTGGTCCCAGGCGGGCAAGACCAAGGACGGGAAACCCTTTAAAACCCAGGATGAGTTCGGCAAGGACAGCTACCTCTCCATCAAGGGCCAGATGACCTGGGCCAAAAACGTCCAACCGGAATATTTCTGGTACAACGGCTCCATCGGCAGCACCACCGCCCGGGACCCCATCGACCCGAGCCGGGTCGTGCAGGTCAGCCACCCGGTGGGCTCCCGGGACGACGAAACGGCGCGCATCTTCCCCTTCAAGGTCCACCGGGGCAGGCAGCCCTACGACAAGGTCCACAAGACCCTGCTGGCCCCCATGCTTTCAGGGCCTGACGGTTACTGGAAAACCCTGGACTGGGATCACGCCCTGGCCGTGGGCAATGCCACCTTGGACATTCCCTTTTCCGGCGAGTTCGACTTCGTGGATACCACCTATGTCTTTCCCATCACCCACATGGTGGCCCCCAAGGAGAACCGGGTCGCGTGCAACGAATGCCACACCCGCCAGGAGGGCCGCCTGGCCGACCTGGCCGGATTCTATATGCCCGGACGGGATCGATTCGAGACGCTGAATGCCGTCGGATGGATCCTGGTGCTGGGCCATCTGGTGGGCGTGACCATCCACGGCCTGACCCGCATCTTCACCAACGGCAGGAAGGAGGGCAAATAGCCATGTCCAGCAAAAAAACGGTCAACATGTACCTTTACACGCGCTACGAGCGCTTCTGGCACTGGCTGCAGATGGCGCTGATCTTCGTGCTGCTGGTGACCGGTTTCGAGATCCACGGCACCTTCCCCTTCCTCGGCTTTTCGAAGGCCGTGAATGTCCACAACACGGTCGGCCTGACCTGGCTGATCGCGTTTGCCTTCTTTGTCTTCTGGGTCTTCACCACCGGCGAGTGGCGGCAGTACATCCCCACCACCAGGAAAATGTTCCAGGTGGTTCGCTACTACAGCTGGGGGATCTTCAAGGGGGAACGCCACCCGGTGCCCAAGCGCCGGGAAGCCAAGCACAACCCGCTTCAACGGCTGGTCTACCTGTCGCTGGCAGCCTTTTTGCTGCCCGTGCAGATGCTGTCGGGGTTTCTGTACTGGAGCTACAACGACTGGGCGAACTGGGGATTGACCTGGCTCTCGCTGGAAATGGTAGCGTTCGTGCACACAGCCGGCGCCTTTGCCATCCTGTGTTTCATCATCGTCCATGTCTACATGACCACCACCGGCCACACCGTCACCGCCCACGTCAGGGCCATGGTCACCGGGTGGGAAAACGTGGAGGAGGGCGACGTACAGGAGTGGGAGAAACACGGCGACCGCCAGCCGGCCGCCTGACCTTCCGAAACCGCTTCACCCCATCGATCGACACAAGCCCCGCCGCGGATCGCACCGCGGCGGGGCTTTTTTTTTGCCTGCGGGTCGACAAGGCGGCTGCCGGAGGCAGGCCACCGCGCCGGCCCAGGAACCGGCCGGTCGGGCCTCGATCACGGCCGGCGAACCATTTCAGCGCGGGGCCGATCCGACGGCACCCACGGCGGCATCTCAAAAAGACTTGACAAGAGGCATGTGATTGATACCATGTCACACATATAGTTTGATTGTCACACAATAAGAGACGCTCTTTATACTTCCGACATCATATCTTCTCTGCTTTCTATTTTCGCCCGAAATCGTGCAGATGGCAAACGAAGTCGAGGCGCACGAAGAGTTTTACCGGAAGCACAGGATCGATATTCAACAGACGAATTTTCTCGCGCCAGGCGGCGGCCAGGCAAAAAAGGCCATTCGGGATGGGCCGTGATCGAAGCGGTGGATTCAATGACATGCAAGGGTGAGAAATACTATTTCGTATCGTCACTGGCCAAAGGCCTTCGGGCGCTGGAAATACTGGCCGCCCATGGCGAGATGTCGGCATCTCGCATGGCGGACCACTTGCAGACCAGCCGGGCCGTCACGCACCGCTATTTAACGACGCTCCATGACCTGGGCTACGCCGAACGAACCGATGAAGGCAAGTTCGTGGTCAGCTTCAAGGTTCTTGAATTGGGTATGAAAAAGCTCGACGGGTTTAAAATCCGCCACAGTGTGAATCCGTTTTTGCAGGAGATGGCCCGTGAATGTGGTGAAACCGTTAATCTGGGACATTGGAGCGGAACTGCGATCGTCCATCTGGACAAGATCAACAGTCCTGAAATTCTACGACTCGACGTCGGGTTGGGGGCGGTCGCCCCGGCTTACTGTACCGGCCTGGGCAAAGCGATACTGGCTTTTTTGCCAGAGGGTGAACTCGAAGCATATCTCCAGTCGGTCGACTGGGTGGCCATGTCTCCGAAGACCATTGCGACACCAGAGCAGTTGAAAATCGACCTCCAGAAAATCAGGAAACGCGGCTATGCCGTCGACGATGAAGAGTTGAGTCTGGGACTGCGCTGCGTGGGGGCGCCGGTGTTTGATCACGAAGGCAGGCCGACCTACGCCCTGAGTGTGTCCGGGCCCACGCAACGGATGTCGAAATCAAAGGTCAAAACCATCCAGACGAAACTGCGGCCGCTGTGCAATCGGATATCCCGCATGATCGGCGCGCCTGAGAAAGCCATGAATCAGGTTCCACACTAACCGAACCGTGAAGGAGACAGATAACCTATGGGCAAAAAAAAATTGACCCGCATTGATTTGCAGAAAATGAAGCAGGAAGGCCAAAAGGCGGTCTGGATCACCGCCTATGACTTTTGGACGGCCTCTTTTGCACAGCAGGCCGACATGGACATGCTGTTGGTAGGCGACTCACTGGGCATGTGCATTTACGGCTACAGCGGCACGGTCCCGGTCACCATGGACCAGTGCATCTGGCACAGCGAGGCCGTGCGGCGCGGTGCCCCCGACACGTTTGTCATCGGGGACATGCCCTTTTTATCCTATCAGGTCAGCGTGCCGGAGGCGGTTCGCAACGCCGGGCGGTTTCACAAGGAAGCCGGTGTGGATGCCATCAAACTTGAAGGCGGCAGCCGCGTCTGTGCACAGATTCAAGCCATCGCCGATGGCGGCATGCTGGTCATGGGGCACATCGGACTCACCCCTCAAAGCTCGGGACAGCAAGGGGGATTCAAGGCCCAGGGCCGCACCGCACAGGCGGCCAAGGACGTTATCGACGATGCCGTGGCCATCGAAGCCGCCGGTGCTTTCGCCCTGCTGGTGGAAGCGGTGCCGCCCGAAGTTTGCGGCATTATCCGGGAGCGCTTGCGCATTCCGGTCTACAGCATCGGCGCCGGGTGGGAAGCCGACGGACAGCTCATGATCTGCAGCGACGTGTTGGGCATCTTTCAGGCCTTCACCCCCAAATTTGTCAAAAAATACGAGAACCTGGGAGAAAAGACCGTCACCGCGTTCAGGCAATACGCTCAAGATGCGCGCGACGGCCGGTTTCCCAGAGAAGAACATGCCTACCAGATGGTCGATGGAGAACTTGCCAAGCTCAACAAGCTGCTGGGTGAGTGAGAAACATACGACGGTCTATTAGGCTGAACTCGTCGGCTCCAAACTTGACGAACCCGTAATAAGTCGAAGTTCATACCCTACAGGAGGCAGCAATGTCGGAAGTATTGAAGACGATTCGTGACTTCATGGAAAAAGAGGGCATCCCCGGCCGGGACGGCTACGACCTGGCGGATTCGACCCAGTCCTTTCCCGATGGCGCCCACTGGCGAATCGAAATCGCCGGCGTCGAACGGGCCACGACCATGGAAGCCATGATCGACGAAGCCCAAAAACGCCACGTCACCGTTCACCGCGCCATCGCCACCGTGGGTGGCTCAACCTACTGTGATTTCGAGGAGCTCAAGGCCATGGCCCGCATGGCTCACGACGCCAAGATCGAGCTGGTCATGGTGGTCGGCCACCGCAAGGGCTGGGATGCGGGCGCCAAGGAGATGCCCACCCCCGAAGGCGCCATGCAGGGATTTCGGTTGCGGGGTTCGGACCACATCTCTTATCACATCGCCGATATCATGCGAAACATCGAAGCCGGTGTACGCGGCTTTTTGGTCTATGACGAAGGCGTGCTGTTCATTCTCAACAAGATGCGCGCCCAGGGGGTGATACCGGCCGAGACCATCTTCAAATTTTCGGTGTTCGGCGGGTACTGCAGTGCGGCCGGTGCCAAAGTGGTCGAGTCCATGGGGGTCAATTCCTTCAACCCGCTCTCCGACGTCTCCCTGCCGATCCTGTCGGCCATTCGCAAAACCGTAAAAATTCCCCTGGACGTCTATGTGATCATCGTGGATGCCTTCGGCGGCATGTACCGGGCCTACGAGGCACCGGAGATCGCCCGCGTGGCGGCCCCGGTCTATTTCAAGATCGAACCGGGCACCAGTGAAGGCGACATCTACAAGCCATGGGCCTTCGAGTCGTTTCACCAGGAACTGGTGCGTGAGAAAGTCAAAATGGCCCAGGTGGTCAGTGAACTGATGGCCCGACATGCCCCGGGGTTGAAATCCTCCCCGCAGGGGCCCGCCGACCTGATTCTGCCAGTGGTCGGTTAATCAACACCAATACAACAGGTTGCTTTAGGTGAGCCATATGGACAACGTTTTTCAGGTAGCGATCAACACGCTCAACCGGGCCGGAGACCTTGGCGGCATCGACGCGCGGGTGATGGAAATCCTTCAGGCGCCCAAGCGGATTCAGGTGTTCCGCATCCCCTTGAAGCTCGACAGCGGCGATTTCAAGGTCTTTCCGGCCTATCGCGTCCACTACTGCGACGCATTGGGGCCGTGCCGCAACGGCACGCGCATCCGTCCCGGCCTGACCCTGGACGAGATCAAGGCCCTGGGGCTGTTCATGACCATCAAACACTGCGCTGCGGCTATACCCGCCGGCGGCGCCAAGGGCGGCATCAAGGCCGACCCGGCCGAACTGAGCCGAAATGACATGGAGCGGCTGGTGCGCGCCTTTGTGCGTTCACTCTCACCCAAGGGGCCCTGGTCCGACGTTCCCGGCGCCGACATCGGCACCGGCGAACAGGCCATGGCCTGGATGCTAGACGAATACGAGCAGATCACCGGCCACCACTGCCCGGCGGCCATCAACGACAAACCGGCCATTTTGGGCGGATCGGTAGGCGGGGAAGCGGCCACCGGCCGCGGGGTGTTCATCACCTTGAAGGCCGCCGCCGACGACATGGGGATGGATCTGAACAAAAGCAGTGCAGTGGTTCAGGGGTTCGGCCAGGTCGGTTCGGCCCTGGCGGAGCTGCTGCAGGCCGCGGGAACCCGAATCGTGGCCGTGAGCGACGTTTTCGGCGGCATCACCAATGCCGCCGGAATCGACATCGCGGCCCTCAAGACCCATCTATCCGAAACCGGCAAGGTGGTGGGCTTTCCGGGGACCGAACCGATCGGCAACGAGGATCTTTTTGCCATCGACTGCGACATTATCGTTCCGGCCGCAGTGCAGAGCGTCATTCACCAGGGCAATGCCGCGGATGTCAAAGCAAGGCTGATCGTGGAAGGCGCCAACGGGCCGGTGACCAACGCGGCCGACGATATTCTGGCCGAAAAAAAGGTGACCGTCGTGCCCGACGTAGTGGCCAACAGCGGCGGCGCCACGGTGTGTCACTTCGAGCGTACCCAGGGGCTTTCCGATCAGTACTGGGATCTGAAGACCGTCAATGCCATGCTGGAAAAACGAATTCTGGCGGCATACCGTGATGCGGCCGAAACCGCGCGAATCCACGAGGGCGCCACGCTGCGGATCGGCACCTGGATCAGCGCCCTGAAAAAGATCGAAAAGGCCATGCAGCTGAGAGGCTGGGTGTAGAAGGCCCCGCGTTTCTGGACAAACATTGAGCATGCTCGAGCGTGCGCCTATTGGCAGAGATTCGATGATATAGAAGGAATGGAATGACTCATGACCCTTTTCAACAAAAGTGAATACCTGGAGCGGCTTGGCAAGACCAAGGCGCGCATGGCCGATGCCGGCATCGACGTGCTGGTCGCCTGCGATCCGGCCAACATGAACTATCTGACCGGTTATGACGGCTGGTCGTTTTACGTACCCCAGTGCGTTGTGGTGAGTCTGGACGCCGACACCCCGTTGTGGATCGGCCGCAAGATGGACGTGGCCGGCGCACGGCACACCACATTTTTACCCGAATCACACGTCGTCGGATATCCGGAAAACTACGTTCAGACGCCGCAGCGGCATCCCATGAATTTCGTGGGCGACGTGATCGATCAGCGCGGCTGGGGCAGCGACACCATCGGGGTCGAAATGGATGCCTATTACTTCTCCGCCCGGGCCTATGCCGAGCTGCAAAAACACCTGCCCAAGGCCCGTTTTGCCAACGCCGACCTGCTGGTCAACTGGGTGCGGCTGGTCAAATCGGCGGCCGAGATCGACCTGATGCGCGAGGCCGGCCAGATCGCCACTCGGGTGATGACCACGGCCATCGATCACCTTGAACCGGGCGTGCGCGAGTGCGACGCCGTGGCCGCCGTCTACCAGGCCCAGATGTCGGGAACGCCGGCGTTCGGAGGCGACTACCCGGCCATCGTACCCATGATGCCCACCGGCGAAAAGACCTCGGCGCCCCATCTGACCTGGACCGATGCCCCCTACCAGAACGAACAGATGGTCAACCTGGAACTGGCCGCCTGCCGCCACCGCTACCACTGCCCCATCGCACGAACGGCGTATTTAGGCAAAAACCCGCCGGCCAGGCTGGTGAAACTGGCCAGGCACACCGTGGAAGGCCTTATGCTCACCCTGGACGCCATCAAACCGGGGCTGCGCGCCGAGGAGGTGGAACTGGTGTGGCGCACCCACATCGCCAAGGCGGGGCTGGAAAAAGAGTCGCGCATCGGCTACGCCATGGGACTCAACTATCCGCCCGACTGGGGCGAGCACACCGCCAGCCTGCGGCCCGGGGACCAGACCGTGCTCAAGCCCAACATGACCTTTCACATGATCCTGGGCATGTGGATGGACGACTACGGTTTCGAGTGCAGCGAGTCCTTTTGCGTCAGCGAAACGGGTTGCGAGACCTTCGCCGACGTGCCCCGCAAACTGTTCGTCAAGGGGTAAGCCGATATCAATGGTGAGTCCATGATCTATCACGCCAAAAAGGGACAATCCAGCAGCGGGGAGGCCATCGGCATTTTGCTGCTGGACACCTCGGTGCCCTTCATCCCCGGGGACGTGGCCAACGCCACGACCTATGATTTTCCGGTGCGCTTTGCCAAAGTCGACGGCTTTACGGTGGCCCGGGCCATCGGCAAGGACCCATCGGTTTACGATGTCCTGCACAAGGCGGCCCGAGAACTGGTCGACCAGGGCGTGCGGGCCGTGACCGGAGACTGCGGGTTCATGGCCCTGCACCAGCGGCGCCTGGCGCGGGAACTGCCGGTGCCGGTCTTCCTCTCCAGCCTGCTGCAGCTTCCATTCGTGCTCTCCATCGTGGGCGCCGGCGCCAAGATCGGCGTGCTTACGGCCGACGGGCGCAGCCTGGACGCGGCCCTGCTGGCCGCCGCGGGTGTGACCGACGTCGATCGACTGGTCATCCAGGGATTGGAAGCACAGCCGAACTTTTACCGCTTTGCCATCGAGGAAAACGGCATGCTGGATCCGGCACGGGTCGAGGCCGAGGTGGTCGCGGCCGGCCGGGACCTGGTGGCCCGCGACCAGGTCGTGGAAGCCCTGCTGCTGGAGTGCAGCCTGCTGCCGCCCTATGCCGCGGCCCTGCAGGCGGCGGTTCAGATGCCGGTATTCGACTACATCACCATGATCAATTTTGTTTTTTCGGCGGTGGTCAAAAGAGACTACAACGGATTCGTGTAGGGCGGATCGGCACATGAACATCAACCGACCCAGTGGTAATGTGATCATGCAGATATCCGAGCAGATCGAATCACATCGTGAAGAACTGGTAGCGCTGCGGCGGGATTTCCACCGGCACCCCGAGCTGGGTTTCGAGGAGCACCGTACCGCCAAGGTGGTCGAGGCTTACCTGAAGACGCTGGGACTGCCCACGCGACGCTGCGCCGGTACCGGGGTCGTGGCGCTGCTCGAAGGCCGCCGTCCCGGTCCGGTGCTGATGCTGCGGGCCGACATGGACGCCCTGCCGGTGGCCGAGGCCAGCCAGGTCGACTACCAATCTCAAAATCCGGGGGTGATGCACGCCTGCGGTCACGACGCCCACATGGCCATGCTGCTCGTAGCGGCCAAGATTCTGTCGAAAAACCGGGATCGCCTGGCCGGAACGGTCAAGCTCGTCTTCCAGCCCAACGAGGAGATTGCCGGGGCCCTGCGCATGATCGAGGAGGGCGTGCTCCAGGACCCGACGGTCGACGCGGTGATGGGCATCCATGTCTGGACACCCTTGGCATCGGGTACGATCGGCATCACCGCCGGACCAGTCATGGGCGGGCTGGACGTCTTCAAGATGACCATCTTCGGCAAAGGCGGCCACACCGGCGTGCCCGAGGACGCCATCGATCCCGTGATTGCCGCGGCCAACCTGATCCAGACCGTACAGATCGTCCAGACCCGGGAAATAAGCGACCTCAGGTCAACCATCATCATGTTCGGCCGCATCTGCGGCGGCACCAAAAGCAACATCATCCCCGACCAGGTCGAACTGGAAGGATCCATCCGCTTTTTGTACAAGGGGGGGCCGCACAGCCCGGAGCGGCCCACCGAACGCTTCCAGCGCATCGCCGAGGCGGTATGCCGGACCCACCGCTGCACCTGCCGGATCGATATCGTGCATGAAAACATCCCCCTGATCAACGACCCTGGCATGGTCGCCCTGGCCCGACAGACCGCCGCGGCAGTTTTCGGTGGGGAAAACGCCCTGGTCGACAACGTCACCATCGCCAGTGAAGATTTCTCGGAGTTCAGTGAACGCGTCCCCGGTGTTTTCATGTTCCTGGGCGCCGGCAACGAAGACAAAGGAACCACCCATTCACACCACAACCCGCGCTTCGACATCGATGAGGATATTCTAACCGGCGGTGTCGCCATGCATGTTCACGGCGCCCTGAATTTCTTCAAAATGTCAAACCAGTTACAACCAAGGAGGTGATGCCCGGGGACGACAGCAAAAAAGTTAAACTTTTGATGAACTCGTAAAAGTCGCATTTCAGACGGATTCGTAGAAAGCCCGAGATCAAGGCTTGCGAATCCCGAGGAATGAGGCGTACTGTTTCGTACTCCGCAGTGACGAGGGATGAAGCGTAACGCCGATATCGGGCTTTCTACGAATCCGTCAATTTCAACAACCAACGGCTCGCCTTTAGCGAGCCTCAGCGGAAAGGAATCAGACCATGACCAAGCGAACCCTACTCCTAACGGCCCTGTTGGTACTCACCCTTTTCGGCGCCGCCATGGCAGCCAACTATACCGGACCGCCCGTCAAGGCCAAGCTGGCCTCGGAAGAGATCGAGGGCGATTTCATGACCGTGTGGGCCAGAAAATTCTCCGACCACATGAAAGAATGGTCCGACGGCAAGATCGACATCGAGGTCTACCCCTACGGCACCCTGGGGAATACCGGCGATATCAATGAACTGGCCCAAATGGGCGTCGTGCAGTTCGTCTTTTCCGATCACGCCTGGATCAGCTCTTTCGTTCCCCAGGCCCAGGCCCTGGCGCTCAACTACATCTTCCCCACCGAACAGGTGCCCGAGGTCGTCGACTGGATGGTCAGAAATGGCGAGTTCTTTCCGCTTCTGGAAAAGGCCTTCCGCCAGAACGATCTCGTCCCCATGGCGATCATGTTTGAAGGCTGGCAATGGGTGACCTCCAAGAAAGAGATCAAATCGCTGGAAGACATGCAGGGTCTCAAACTGCGTCTGATGTCCTCCAAATTACTCGTGGAAGACTACAAGGCCTACGGGGCCAGCCCAACGCCCATGAGCTATGGCGAGGTTTACAGCGGACTGCAGATGGGTCTGATCGATGCCCAGGTCAATCCGCTGTTCGCCATTTACAGCATGAAATTTTACGAGGTGCAGGACTACCTCACCCAATTGAAAAGCGAACCCTTCATTGGCATCCCCACGGCTAACCAGGCCTTCTTCGACAGCCTGACCAAAGAGGCCCAGGAGGAGATGCGGCGGTTCTGGGTCGACGCCATCGTCCCGGCTGGCAACTGGATCAGCGAGCGCAACGCCGCGGACCTGGAGAAGATGAAAGCGGCCAAACCGTCGCTGAAAGTCAATATCCTCGACGACGAAACAATCGCTACGTTCAAGGCCCAGGCCGAAACGGTCTACCCACAATACACCCAAATCGGTGGAGAGGGTGCCCAGGCCGTTCTGGATGCCATGCTCAATGACATCGCCAACGCCAAAAAAGCCTTAAACATCAAATAACCAAGCCCGTTCGCTCTGCCGCAGCCGTCAGGGCCGCGGCAGAGCGATGCGCTCCAGCAGCACCCGAGGGTCAAATCCATGAACAGTGACACTGAACATTCGGCTGAACCAGGTGCGCTGCGACGGTTCAACCGTGCCGTCGGCAAGGTGGTCAACGCATTGGAGGTTTCGATTCTGGTCTTTTGCGTTGCGGCTTTGGGCATCTTGTTGATCACGAATGTGCTGGCGCGAACGTTCTTCCAAAGCATTTATTTTGCCGAAGAGGTATCCAAATTTCTGGTCATGCTGATGACCTTCACTGGTGTCAGCTACGGCGTTCGCAAGGCGCGTCACATCCGAATGGGGGCCTTTCTGGATGCCATGCCGCCCAAAATGGAAAAGATTTTTATCATCATCATCTCGCTGATCAGCGCCGTGGTGATGGCCATCATGGCCTGGGCCTCCTGGGAGTATCTGCTCAACGCCATGTCCAAAGGACACATGACCCCCGCCCTGCAGATGCCCACGTGGACCTTTTATGTGATTATCCCGATCGGATTCGGGCTAGCCTGCATCCAATACCTGCGAACCATACTTAAAAATTTCATTGAAAAGGATCCTTGGCAATCTCCGGATCAACAGAGCGAATACGAAGATGAAGATATTGGAGGTGCGCAGACATGACCCTTTTCGGAATCTCCCTGGCCACCATGCTGCTGTTCGGGTTCCCGTTCATGGTCACCCTGCTGGGGTCGCTGATCCTGTACCTGTTCGTTTATATGCCCGATTTTGCGCCGAGAATGATCATCACCATGGTGCAGCAGGTGATCACGGGCGTGACGCCGCCAGCCCTGGTGTGCGTACCCATGTTCATCCTGTCAGCCAGCATAATCACCTCGGGCGAGTCGGCCAGCCGTCTGATCCGCATGCTCAAGGTCTTCGTCGGCCATCTGCCGGGCGGCCTGCCGATCACCACCAATGCCAGCTGTACCCTGTTCGGTGCCGTTTCAGGATCCACCCAGGCCACGGTGGCGGCCATCGGCGGCACCATGCGGCCCATGCTGCTGGAAGCGGGCTACAAAAGCTCGTTTACGTTGGGATTGATCATCAATTCCAGCGACATCGCTTTTTTGATCCCGCCCAGCATCGGTTTTATCGTTTACGGCGTGGCCACCAGCACCTCCATCGGAATGCTATTTCTATCCGGTATCTTTCCCGGCCTGATGATCCTGTTGATGTTTTCCATCTACTGCTACATCTACTCAAAAGTTAAAAAGATCCCCACCCTTGCCAGGGCGAGCTGGTCCGAGCGTATGGCAGCAGTCAAAGATGGCCTGCCGGTGATGGGGTTTCCCGTGATCATCGTGGGTGGTATCTATGCCGGATTCTTCAGCCCCACCGAGGCCGCAGCCGCAGCCGTGCTCTATGCGCTGATCCTGGAAACGATTGTCTATAAAAGCCTGACCGTTGCCCGCATTGTGGATGCGTTTTTACAGACCGGTGTCATTACCGGTGTGGTCTTCATCCTCGTGGGAGCCGGACAGGCCTTTTCCTTTTTGATTGGTTTTCTTCAGATTCCGGCCAAACTGCTGCCACCGCTTTTCGGCACCGACCCGTCGATGTTGTGGGTCATTACCATCGTCATCGTCGTCTATTTTGTGGCCTGCATGTTTGTGGACCCCATCGTTGCCATATTTATCCTCAGTCCCATTTTCCAACCCTACGTTGTCAGCGCGGGTGTAGACCCCATCTTGCTGGGCACCCTGGTGACGCTGCAAGCGGCCATCGGTTCGGCTACGCCGCCCTTCGGATGCGATATCTTCACCGCCCAGCTCATATTCCGGCGACCGTACCTTGAAGTAATCGGCCATTCGCTGCCATTTCTGCTGATGCTCATTCTGGCGACAATCATCCTAATTACCTTCCCTCAAATCGCGTTGTTTTTACCAAACATGGCCATGGGCACATAATCGGCACGGACCTCCCGGACGATTCTATTGGGCGACGGATTGATATTGAACAGGCATTTATTGGAAAACCCACGGAAGCATCACATGACCCACCCACCAACACTTCACGATGTTTACCTGGCCCATGACCGCATCGGGCCCATGGTCCGTCAGACCCCGCTGGCGGCATCGGCCGATCTGTCGAAAAAAACCGGCGCCCGGGCGGTGTACATGAAGCTGGAATGCCTGCAGCACACCGGGGCCTTCAAGATCAGAGGCGCGGCCAATAAAATGTTGAGCCTGTCCGATACAGAGAAGCAAAAAGGGGTGATCACGTTCTCGACCGGCAACCATGGCAAGGCCGTTGCGCATGTAGCCGGGAAAACGGGCATCCGGGCCGTGGTGTGCCTGTCGGCCCACGTGGGACACGACCGGGTCGAAACCATCCGCAGGCTGGGGGCGGAAGTTTCCGTGCAGGGACGTTCCCAGGATGAGGCCGAAGCCAACTACCGTGAGCTGGCCGAGGCCCGGGGCCTGGTTCCAGTGGTCCCGTTTGACGATCCGTTGATCATCGCCGGACAGGGAACCATCGCACTTGAAGTATTGGCGGCGCTTCCAGACACGGATGTGTTGATGATTCCGCTTTCGGGCGGCGGCTTGTTGGCCGGCATGGCCATGACCGCCAAAGCCATCAATCCGCAGATTCATGTCGTGGCGGTGTCAATCGAGCGGTCTCCTGCCATGCGGGAAAGCCTGCGGGCCGGCAGACCCGTTCAGGTGGAGGAAAAAGATTCCATCGCCGATTCGCTTTTGGGCGGCATCGGCCGTGACAACCGGTACACGATGTCGCTGGTGGAAAAATTCACTGATGAACATCTGTCGATCGCCGAAGCGGAAATCAAAGACGGAATGGCTTATCTTTTCAACCGGCATCGACTGGTTGTCGAGGGCGCCGGCGCGGTCGGTATTGGCGCGCTGCTGCATGAGAAGATCGATGTCAGGGGCAAAAAGGTGGTTGCCCTGCTTTCCGGCAGCAGCATCCATTCCGCCGAATATATCCGCATCATTCAAAGCAGGCTCCCCGCTGAAAAAAACGGGTGAAGGAGGCAGCATGCAAAAAGAGATTGTATACAGCGACAAAGCGCCCCAACCGGGTCCCTATTCTCAGGCGGTCAAGTATGGCAACCTGGTGTTCGTTTCCGGCCAAACCTCCGACGACCCGGTGACCCACGCGCCGGTCAAGGATTCGGTCGCCTCCCAGACCGAGCGCATCCTGACCCACATCAGGTATATCTTAGAGGCTGCCGGCTCGGGACTCGACAAGGTCTTGAAAGTCAACATTTACCTGTCGGAATGGGAGCACAAACCAGAGATGAATGCGGTTTACCAAAAGTTCTTCCCCCACGAGCCGCCCGCACGCATCGCCATGGCCGTCAAAGGCCTGGACGCTGGACTGGATGTGGAGATCGACTGCATTGCAGGATGTTGATGGCCAAACCCGTCGCGGGTATCTGGTGAGCGAACAATGTTAAAAAAATTGAATTTCCCCCAACGTGAGTACGCCCGCCGCATTCGAATGACCAAGGCGGCCATGGACCGCAGCGGCATGCAGGTGCTGCTGGTGGTCGATCCGGCCGGCATGAACTACCTTACCGGCTACGACGGCTGGTCCTTCTACGTCCACCAGGGCGTGGTCCTGGCCCTGGATGCCGAGCATCCCATCTGGTTCGGCCGCCAGCAGGATGCCAACGGGGCCCGCCTGACCACCTGGCTGCCCGAGGCGTGCATCTTCGGCTACCCGGACGAATATGTCCAGTCGCGCACCACCCACACCATGCGCTATGTGGCTCGACTGCTGCGCGATCAGGGACTGGCCGACCGCCGTCTGGGCCTGGAGATGGACGGCTACTGGTTCAGCGCCCGCATGTATTTGACCCTCCAGGAGGAACTTCCGCGGGCCGCGCTGCAAGACGCCACCAACCTGGTCAACTGGGTCAAAACGGTCAAGTCGGACGTGGAGATCGCCGTCATGCGCCAGGCAGCCCGGATCTGTGAAACGGTCATGCAGACCGCCATCGACAACATTGCCCCGGGAGTCCCTGAAAAGGATGTGGCGGCCATGGTCTCCGCAGCCCAGATCGCCGGCACCGATCAATTCGGCGGCACCTCGCCGGCGATTTTTCCGATCATGCCCGCAGCGGAGCGCACCACCACCGCGCATCTGACATACGATCCGGACCGCCGCTACGCACAGGGCGACGTGGTCTTGCTTGAACTGTGCGGGGCCCGGCACCGCTATCACGCACCGCTGTCCCGCACGGTTTTTCTGGGCGATCCTCCCGCCGATCTGGTCGAGACCGCCCGTGGCGTGGTCGCCGGCCTGCAGGAGACGCTGGACTTCATCGGACCCGGCCAAACGGCCGAAGCCGTCGAGGCGCGCTGGCGGAAGGCCATTGCCCACACCGGCGTGGTCAAACCCTCCCGGGTCGGCTACTCATTCGGCCTGAACTATGTGCCGGATTGGGGTGAACACACCGTCAGCCTGCGTCCAGGCGATAAAACGGTGCTGCAGCCGGGCATGACCATCCATTTCATGCCCGGCATCTGGCTGGACACCTACGGGTTTGAATGCAGCGAACCGGTCCTGGTTACCGACGATGGCTGTGAGAAGCTCATCCGGTTCCCGCAACAGCTGTTCGTCAAAACCTGATGGACCCCCAAACCCAGGTTCCGCGTCTGTGAACCTGATCGCAGATGATCTTTTACCGGGTGGGGTTAGGCCAGCTGAAAAAATAAATCCGCCAGAATTGCGCCGGATGTGTGCCGATCTTCAAGGCGCGACAAATGAAAGCGTATTGGAATACGTGCCATTTGGGGCAACGCCGAAGACCGGCGCAAAGACAAGCAAAGCGGTGGATTTAATTCTTTCCGCTGGCCTTATACGTGCTCAACCGATGTGTATTGCGAAATTTCAGAGTTGACCGTACACAAATCGGCGGCCGATAGGCTGTGGAGCGAGCTGTGGCCGGTAAGCCGCGCAAAATCGACCAGCTCGGTGGTAATGACCGTCAAAAAGTTCTCCAGGCGTCGGGCGGATTTATCGACGTTCAGATTTGCCCGCAGGGCCGGGTCCTGGGTGGCAATGCCCATCGGACACTTGCCGGTGTTGCAGATCCGGTACTGCTGGCAGCCGATGGCCATCAGCGCGGCCGTGCCGATGGCAACGGCATCCGCCCCCAGAGCCAGCGCCTTGGCAATGTCCGACGACACCCGGATGCCGCCGGTAATGATCAGGCTGACCGATTTGGCATCGTTCTCATCCAGAAATTTGCGGGCCCGGTAGAGCGCGAAGATCGTCGGGACGCTGGTGGCGGCCTTGACATACTTGGGCGCCGCACCGGTGGCGCCGGCCCTGCCGTCCAGGGTGATGAAGTCGGGGCCCGCGTAAAGGGCCGCTTCCAGGTCCGCCTCGACGTTGCCGGCCGCAAACTTGACCCCGATGGGGCGTCCGCCGGACACCTCACGCAGCCAGTCGATTTTCTGTTTCAACTGATCCCGGTCGCCGATGTCATTGAACCGGGCCGGGCTGGTAATGCTCTCTCCGGCCTTGAACCCCCTGATGTGCGCGATCTCCGGGGTAACCTTTTCTCCGGGAAGGTGCCCACCCATCCCCGGTTTGGCGGATTGGCCGAATTTGATCTCGATTGCATCCACGCGTTTCAGGTTTGCTTCGCTAACACTGTAGCGGTTGGGAACGTATTCGAAAATGTACTTGTGGGCATTGTCGATAGAACTGGACAAAATGCCGCCCTCGCCGGAACACATGGCCGTTTTGACGGCGGCCGAGCCCTTGGCCAGGGCTGTTTTGGCTTCCGCGCTCAGGGCGCCGAAGGACATGTGCGTGATGGTGACTGGTGTCTGAATAACCAGCGGCCGTTTGGCACCAGGGCCGATGACGGTTTCCGTGGCAACCGGCTCGTCCTGATTCAGGGGCAGTTTGGCCAACTGGGCGCCTTTGATCAGCAGATCGTCCCATGAAAAAGTCGGCATGCGGGTGCGCATGGGCTCCAGGACCGGCTGGCCGGTCTCCGCCATCTGGTGGATATCGGCCATGGTAGTCTCGATCTCGTCGGATGTGCGCAGCAGAGCCGCATCTGGTCCGCCTTCGGGCACCGGGAGGCCTTCGCTTACCGCCGGGGCGGGCTCGGAAACCGGCAGCCCATCGATTTTTTGGAACAGTTTGCGGGGTGAACCGCAAACCGGACACCCCCAGGAATCGGGCAGATCGATCCACAGTCTATCGGTTTTTTCTTCATCGACGACAAACTCGCACACGCTGCAGCGATATCTGGCCATTGTCGCCTCCTTACAGGTCCAGGTTGGCCGGCTCGTAGTATTCCTGCGGGTGCTTGCAGTAGGGGCACCGCGGCGGAGGTTCGGTGCCCACGTACACGTAGCCGCAGACACTGCACTTCCACTTGATGGGTTCGTTACGCTTATAGACCATCTGTTTTTCGACCAGATCTTTGAGCTTCTGGAACCGATCGCGGTGATGCTTTTCGATTTTGGCGATCTGACCGAACAAAATGGCGGCAGCTTGGTTGCCCTCCAGCTCGGCCGTCTTGGCAAACTGGGGATACATGCTTTCGGATTCGTAATTTTCGCCCCCCACCGCCTCCTTCAAGTTGTCCAAGGTAGAGCTCTTGCCGAACAACAGCTTGGCTTCTTCCATGGCATGGTACTTCTCATTTTCGGCCGTCTCTTCGAAAATCTTGGCAATGTAGTGGTAGCCCTCCTTGCGGGCGACGTCGGCATAGAAGGTGTATTTGTTTCGAGCCTCCGACTCTCCCATGAAGGCCGACTGTAAATTTTCCAGGGTCTTGCTCATCGTGATTCTCCTGTTGTCGGTAATTCGCCCGGGCCGAGCCACCTTTTCTTGCCGCGCCGCCAAGCGCTCGTCAGAGACGGGCAAGGGCGCCGGAAGGCATCTAAAATACCCTCCGTCGCCCTTGATGTTCCCTGGCTGACAACCGGAATCCTACCAGTTTTCACCCAGCAGTTCGAAATGGGCCTGGGGATGGGCGCAGGCCGGGCACATCTCGGGTGCCGCTTGGCCTTCGAACAGATAACCACAGTTGCGGCAGCGCCACATGACCGCCTGGTCTCTCTTGAAGACCTTGTCCGCCATGATGTTGGCCGCCAGGTCCAGATAGCGCTTCTCGTGCTGTTTTTCGGCCACGGAAATAAACTCCCAGATCATGGCGATGGCATCGAAGCCCTCGTCCTTGGCAACTTTGGCAAAGCCGGGATACATCTCGGTGTGCTCGTAGTGCTCGCCTGCGGCCGCGGCCTTGAGGTTGTCCACCGTGGCGCCGATCACGCCGGCCGGAAAGGCGCCGGCGATGCCCACTTCGCCGCCTTCCAGGAATTTAAAAAAGCGCTTGGCGTGCTCTTTCTCCTGATGGGCCGTCTCTTCGAAGATGTCGGCAATCTGAACGTAGCCCTCTTTTTTGGCCTGGCCGGCGAAGTAGGTGTAGCGGTTGCGGGCCTGGGACTCACCGGCGAACGAGGTCAAAAGGTTGATTTCGGTCTGGCTTCCCTTTAAATCTGGCATGCTTGTTTCTCCTTTGATAAGTGGGTTAATGCGGTGCTGGTGTGTCAGCGGTGCATTCACGGCAGACACCTTTTACTTCTACTTGTATGGTTTCGATGCGGCCGATCGGCCGCACCGTTTCGGCGATGTTCTGTATATCCAGCGGGTCGCTGTGGAAATCATGCATCCGCCCGCACGCGAGGCACACAAAATGGTGATGGTTGTCCAGATTGGCATCGAATCGGGTTCGCTCCCGGGCGGGTCCGAGCGTGTCGACCAGCTTGAGCTCTTTGAGCCACCACAGCGTGCGGTAGACCGTGTCCAACGACACGGTCGGAATTCGTTGGCGAACGCCCTGATAGACGGTTTCGGCATCGGGGTGATCACCGGTCTGGGCCACCTCACGGAAAATCTCCAGGCGTTGATGGGTCAATTTGGCACCCGATTCGCGGCACACTTCGGAAAAACGGTCCATACGCCGGTTGAGTTCGCTGCTGTCGATTGTCACCAAGGGGTCCCTAATATGGAATGGGTTCTTACTTAAGAATTCCAATAGACCAACTAAAAGGCAGTGTCAACATTTAAAAAGCATCCACCCCATCGAACGGCTGAAGCCCCGCCGGTGATCTCACCGTGACGGGGCTTCTCTTTTTTCGACAAGCGACCCGATCGGGCGCTCCGGCGACCTTTTCGAACGGGCCACAAAGGGTGGTCGGGAAGCGATTGAGAAGGACCGTAACCCGATCCGCTTACAGCGTCTGCTTCATGGACGTGATGGTGACTTCAAGGACCCGTGTCAAGAATGAAAATTTGGCTTTCATCATATCGAACTCAGGCCCGGACTTGATAAATCGGGCCGTGCCTTCGAGCAGGTATCCTGTTCCAGGACCCATACGGCCCTCGACCTCCTTGGTCCCGATGGTGAGCAACACCTTGTCGTTCTTCAGCGTTTTCTTCTCGGTCGTTCGCATCTTCCAAGCGGGAATGAACAGCCGTTGGTCGTCCGGTGTGACCAGGTAGCTGTTCCAGGTGTTGACTACATGAGCTTCGCCATCGCAACAGGATACAATCGAAACGATGCCTTCTTTGCCGATAACTTCCCTAAATCGATCTGTGAACATGACTTTCTCCGTTTCATAATTTTATTGTGGATATCTGGTATCCATGATAGCTACAAATAACCACGAGACCGAAAAAAGGTCAAGACAATATTTCGCCAATGCGGTAATTATCGGGCTGAAACGACGAGAGGAGATAATGGATGCAATTCAGCATTGGAGTGGAATATGCTTTCCATTCGCTATTTTACATCGTGGACCTTCCGGAAGGCAAAACGATCGGAATCAAACAGATCGCAGATTTGCACGGCATGCGCGATAGTTATCTCTCCAAGATCTTCGCCAAACTGCGAAAGGCGGGAATTGTCCGATCCGTTCCCGGCGTGAACGGCGGCTACGAATTGGCAAGGCGGGCCGAAGACATCTCCTTTTGGGACATCATCGAGGCGATCGAAGGTCCTTCGTTTTTTTTTCAATGCGCTGAAATCCGCAAAAAAAATATCTTTGTGGATGACCCGTCGGTGTTCACCGCCAGCTGTCCCTGCCTGATCAAAGTGGTCATACAAGAAGCGGAGGAGTTGTTTCGCAGCCGGTTGAAAACCACGTCTCTGCGTTGGCTGCACGATCAGGTGCACAAGGATTTTTCCGAGGACAAAAAGCGGGCCATAAACGCCTGGATGGGTACGATATGACCGCGCTCCCGGCCTATTTCACGGCCATGGGCCCAGCGCAGGATCGATCGACGTATCGCCACATCCTGATCCTGGCCGACATCGAGGGCAGCAGCGGATGCAGCAGTTACCGGGCGTCCGCATTTTTGACCAGACCCTGGGCCCACGCCTGTGCAGCCATGTCCCGGGATGTGGATGCGGTCGTCAAAAGGCTTTTCGCGGCTGGCGTTCGTCAGGTGACGGTCAAGGATTTTCACCGCACCGGGTACAACCTGCTGCCCGAACGAATCGATCACCGGGCCCGGATCATCTGCGGCTACCGCCGGGGCCCCGTGCCCGGCCTGGGCCATCCCGGTGACGCCGATGCGGTAATGATGATCGGCATGCACGCCGCCTCGGGTACCGACGGATTTTTGCCCCACACCCTCACCTCACGACTGGCATCGTTGACGGTCAACGGCCGCCCCCTGGCCGAAGTGGAACTGTTCAGCGCCGCCCTATCGCCCTTCAACCTGCCGACCATCTTCTTTTCGGGTTGCCCGGCTGCCTGTGATCAGGCGCGTGAACGCATTCCCGGTATTCACACCAGCGCCATCGACAAAGGCACCACCCTACAAGCACTCGGCGCCCGCCAATGGCGAAATAAATTGGCAGGCGCGGCAGCGGCAGCGCTCGACAACCATGCCGTGGTCCCCTATCGCCCGGATGGCCCCTTTGCGGCTGCCATCACGATCCGGGACGGCGCCGCGGCGGCGGCCAAGATGGCCGATCCCTGGGGCTTCGAACGCATCGGAAATCGCGTGTTCATCACCGCGCCGGACATGCACGCGCTTTACCGCGATCTGATCCGCCTGTGCTACCTGCCGCCGTGGGCGGAAAAAACCCTGCCCCTGAGCCTGGGGCTGTTCAACCTGGTCGGTCGACTGGGCCGGTTCTGGGTGCGCCGCCGGCTTTCGCGGGACCGGACCGGCCGCCGCTCCTGCCGGCCGCACCCAACGCAACGGCATTGACACCACAAGGGCCTTCAACTATATCAGCCCCGGAACCAAAGCGCCCGGCCTCAGCCGGCCAACCACAAGGATGCTCACGACGTTGGGCCGTTTGACAGATGATCAGTATCGAAAACCTGAGTAAAAGCTTTGGCGGACGCGTCCTTTTCGACGGGGTCAGCTTCAAGGTCAACGCCAAGGAACGCGTGGGCCTGGTGGGGCGCAACGGCCACGGTAAATCCACGCTGTTTCGCATCATCATCGGCGAAGCGGGCTACGATGAGGGCAGCATCAGCATGCCCAAAGGGTATCGCATCGGCCACGTGCGGCAGCACATCCGCTTCACCGCCGACACGGTGCTGGCCGAAGGGATGAAGGGCCTGCCGGTGACCGAACGGGATCATCACTGGAAGGTCGAAAAGATCCTGGCCGGATTAGGTTTTTCCGACGGCGACATGGCCAGAAACCCGCACGATTTTTCAGGCGGGTTCCAGGTGCGGCTCAACTTGGCCAAGGTTCTGGTTTCCGAGCCGGATCTGCTGCTGCTGGACGAACCCACCAACTACCTGGACATCACCTCTATCCGATGGATCGAGAATTTTTTGCTGGCCTGGCCCCGCGAATTGATGCTGATCACCCACGACCGCGGGTTCATGGACAAGCTGGTGACCCACACCGTCGGTATCCACCGTAAAAAAGCCCGCAAGATCGACGGTAACACACAAGCGTACTATGACCGCATCGCCCAGGACGAGGAGATTTACGAAAAAACCCGAATCAACGACGAACGCCGCGAAAAGGAGGTCCGCCTGTTCATCTCCCGGTTCCGCGCCAAGGCCCGCCTGGCCAACATGGTTCAGTCGCGCATCAAGACCCTGGCCAAGATGGAGAAAAAGGACAAGCTGGACCACATCAAGGGGCTGGAATTCTCTTTTCGCACCCGACCCTTCAAGGCCAAGCAGGTCCTGACGGCTGAAGGGCTCTCTTTTACCTGGGGCGCCTCCCGACCGCTGTTCGTCGACCTCGACGTCTCCATTTTGGCCGGCGAGCGCATCTGCGTGGTCGGCAAAAACGGCAAAGGCAAGACCACCCTGCTCAAGGTGCTGGCCGGAACCCTGCCGCCGGCTTCGGGGAAGGTCATCTTCAATCCCCAGACCGAGGCCGGCGTGTTCGAACAGACCAACGTCCAGAGTCTGGTGGACAGCCGCACCGTCGAAGAGGAAATCCTCTACGCCCAACCGGACGTGGATCGCCAGAAAGCCCGCAACATCTGCGGCGCCATGATGTTCGAAGGCGACAGCGCCCTCAAAAAAATCGGCGTTCTTTCCGGCGGTGAGAAAAGCCGCGTGATGCTGGGCAAGCTGCTGGTGACCCCGGTCAACCTGCTGATGCTGGACGAACCGACCAACCACCTGGACATGGACGCCTGCGACGCCCTGCTGGCGGCCATCGACGATTTCGACGGCGCCGTCATCATGGTGACCCACAACGAAATGTTCCTGCACGCCCTGGCCGACCGGCTGATCGTTTTCGGAGACGACGGCGCGCGTGTGTTCCACGGTAATTACCAGGAATTTTTGGAAAAGGGCGGCTGGGGGGACGCGCCGGCCATGACGCGCAGCAATGACGATGCCGACGATCGCTCGGCGGCCGCCCTGCCGCGCCTGACCAAAAAGGAACTCAGGCGCCTGCGCTCGGAAATCATCACCGAGAAGTCCAAGGTGCTCAAGCCCATGGAAGACACCATCGCCGCGGCCGAGAAAACCATCGAAACCAACGAGGCCCTGCTGGAGAAGTTGAACCAGGAGATGGTGGCCGCCTCCCAGGAAGGTGACGGCAGCCGTATCGGTCCCCTCTCCCAGCAGATCCGGAACTGCCAGGAGATCATCGAATCGCACTTTGCCGAGATGGAGGCCGCGGACGAGCAGCGCCAGCTTCTGGAAAAGAAATTTGAAAAGCGGCTGGACGAACTGGAAGCGTGACCGCCGTCAGCCGGCCATCCCGGGCCACTGCCGCTAAGGGCCTGTCCAGAAATAAGTGTGACAAGATGACGCCGGATTCCGGTTCATTTTCAAGGCGTCATAACAGGTGCAACCTTGTTGGTTGTGCCTGTTATGACAACGCCGAAAATGGGTCGGAAGACAAGCCAGATCGTTACAGTTATTTCTGGACAGGCCCTAACCACCGGACCCGCTTGTGGACACCCAATCCATCCTGCTGATTTACCCCCCGGTCGCCAAACCCTGCGAACCACCGGCCGGGCTGGCCAAACTGGCCTTCGCCCTGCGCTCCCACGGCGTCGACTGCCGCACCTACGACGCCAACCTCGAGGCCCTGCTTGACACCATCGCCCGTCCCCGGTCGCCTGAGGACACCTGGTCGCGCCGGGCCGTGACCCACCGGCAGGCCCATCTGGACGCCTTGCGCACCCGTGACCTCTACCGCAACCGCGACCGTTACAAACGGGCGGTGATGGACACCGCCCGGGTGCTTCACCTGGCCGGTCGGCCCTTTGATGCCGCCATCACCTTGTCCAACTACACCACCTCCCGGCTGTCACCGGTGCGCAGCGCCGATTTGATCCGCGCCGCTGAGGATTTCGAATCGAACCCATTTTACGAACGCTTTGCCGGCACCCTGCGCGTGCTGTTCACCGAGCGCACGCCGGACATCGTCGGCCTGTCGATCGGGTTCATGAGCCAGGCCCTGTGCGCCTTTGCCATGATCGGCGCTGTCAAGCGTTACCTGCCGGGGGCCAGGCTGATCTGCGGCGGCGGACTGGTCAGTTCCTGGATGGCCATTCCCGGGCTGGGCAACCCGTTCGCAGGCCTGGTCGACGAGATGATCTGCGGACCCGGCGAACAGCGGCTGCTTGAACTGTGCACCGGTCGAACCGGCACCCGTCCTTCCATCACCGGCTATGATTATACGCCCATGGACCTGGACGGCTACATCGCGCCGGTCCGGGTGCTGCCCTACGGCGCCTCGCGGGGGTGCTACTGGAAGAAATGCGCCTTCTGCCCCGAAAACAGCGAGGACGCAGCTTACCTGAGCGACGATCCCCAGGCCATCGGGCAAGATCTGGATCGATCGGTGAGGCGGACCTCACCCGGGCTGATCCATTTCCTGGACAATGCCCTGGCCCCCCGCTTGATGCAGCACCTGATCGACCACCCGCCGGCTGCACCCTGGTATGGTTTTGCCCGGATCACCCGACACCTTTGCGAACCGGACTTCGCACGGGGCCTGCGCGCTTCGGGTTGTGTCATGCTCAAACTGGGCGTGGAATCCGGGGATCAGCAGGTTTTGGATTCCCTTTGCAAAGGGATCGACACGTCAACCGTCGCCAAGGCCCTGCACACGATTCACCGCGCAGGCATCGCCACTTACGTCTACCTGCTCTTCGGCACACCGGCGGAAAACGAGACCGCTGCCCACGTAACGCTGGACTTCACCCAGCGTCATGCCGGGGCCATCGATTTTCTCAATCTGGCCATCTTCAACCTGCCGGCCTACAGCCGCGAAGCCGGCGACCTGGAGACGGTCGACTTTTACGACGGCGACCTCTCCCTCTACCGGGAGTTCATCCACCCCGCCGGATGGCAGCGCGACCGGGTCCGACGCTTTGTGTCCAAAACCGTTAAAAAATCGGCCCTGATCAGGCCCATCCTGAGTCACGACCCGCCCTTTTTCACGTCCAACCACGCACCGTTTTTGATCGAAAAATCTGTCCCGAACCGGTAGAATATGATAGAAGCGGGTTTTCGGGTGAGTAAAACATCCCAAACAAGGAGGGCGAATGCCTGAATTAGCTTACCTGAACGGTGAGATTATGCCCATCGGCAAGGCCATGGTGCCCATCGAAGACCGCGGCTACAACTTCGGCGATGCGGTCTATGAATTCGTGGCCAGCTACCACGGCCGCCTCTTCTGCCTGGACCTTCACCTGGACCGGCTCGAACGATCCATGCGGGAGCTGGCCTTTGCGCCCCTTTCCCGTACAGCGATCCGCCAAGCAATCGAGACGCTGTTCGAGCGGGCCGGCATCGACCGGGCCGGTGTCTACATTCAGATTTCGCGGGGTATCGCGGCGCGTGATCACGCCTTTCCCGCTCCCGGCCCACTGCAGTTCGTCATGACCGTGCGCCAGGTTCACGAAAAGCCCGCCGAACTTCGCCAAAAGGGGGCTGCGGCCATCACCGTCAACGACATCCGTTGGGGCCGCTGCGACATCAAGACGGTTCAACTACTGCCCAACGCGCTGGCCAAACAGCAGGCCGTGGAGGCCGGCGTCTTCGACGCCATTTTCGTGGCCGAAAGCGGCGAGGTGCGTGAAGGGACCAGCTCGAACCTGTTTATCGTCAAAAACGGGATACTTCTCACCCACCCGCTGACCCCCCGCATCCTGCCCGGCATCACCCGCAAGGTCATTCTGGATCTTTGCCGGGCCGCCGACTTGCCCGTCGAGGAGCGTTTTTTCGATAAGGCGGCCCTGCTGGCAGCCGACGAGGTCTTTCTGACCGGTACGATCACCGAAGTGCTTCCCCTTACCTGTATCGATGGCCAGACAATCGGTGACGGCACCGTCGGTCCGATCACCCGGCGACTCTACGGCGACCTGCTCGATCAGATCGGCGGCTGAATTCGGACATGACGAGGGAGAACTTGGTATCAAATGCCATACGTTGGCAGTATAGGGGTGCGGCGGCAACTTAGGCGTCTTTATCCTTGCGACTGCGCGTGGCCAGCCAGATCGTGTGACGCCCGCCGCCGCGTCGACCACGAGCGGCAACACGGATGGTTTCAACCGAAAATCCGGCTCGCCGCAAGCGTGCGGCAAAGGCGTTATCGGGCCCCGCCGACCACACGGCCAGCACGCCTTCGGGACGAAGGGCCGCAAAAACCGCCGCCAACCCGCGCGAACCGTAGAGTTGGTCATTTTCCGGGCGCGTCAGGCCATCGGGACCGTTGTCCACATCCAGGACAATGGCATCATAATCCGCCGCTGCCGAATGGATGGCCACGGCCACGTCGATCTCACGAACATTGACCCGCTCGTCCGCCAAAGGCCGACCGGCCAAATGCGCCAGCGGCCCGCGATTCCATGCCACCACCGCCGGCACCAGTTCCGCGACCGTCACCCGGCCGTCAGCCGGCATCCCGCCGAGGGCGGCGGCCAGGGTGTACCCCATACCCAGGCCGCCGATCAGCAACTGCACATGCGACCTCCCGGTCAAGCGCTGGCAGACCAGGCGCGCCAGAACTTCCTCCGAGTCGTGCATCCGGCTGTTCATCAGCTCGAATCCATCCCCGCGGATGGAAAATTCTTCGCCACGCCGCATCAGGTGCAGCATTCGACGGCCATCGGGCAAGATGGCCGTATCGATCCGTTTCCAAGCAATCATCGGACTTGGCACATCAAAAAGCGTTGCCCCGGTTTGGGGGGGGGTTGTAACACGGCCACGGCAACACTACCGGCGACCGCATGACCGCTGGTATGTTGTCAAAATTATTCGATAAGTCATAAGGCCACTTCCTTCAAAAGGGCAGCGGCCGGTTGCCGGAACACTTTTACGGCCAGGTTGTCCATGGGGGTGGGATCCTTGTTGATGATAGCCAGCTTAGCGCCATTGTCCCTGGCCATGGCCGGCAATGCCGCCGCCGGATGAACAACCAGGGAACTGCCGACAACCACGAAGAGGTCACAGGCACGGGATTGTTCGACCGCCGCTTCCAAGACAGCCGCTGGAAGCGCTTCTCCGAAAAAAACAACATCGGGTTTCACGGCTCCCGAGCATCGCACACAAAGTGGTGGAAGCTGCTTGTCGAGTTGTTCAAAAATGGATTCCATGGCATGCCGGTGGCCGCATTTGAGGCAATTGATACGCCTGGTGTTACCATGCAGTTCGAGGACCCGATCACTTCCCGCCATTTGGTGCAAACCATCGATGTTCTGAGTGATCACGGCCTTCAAGGATCCTTTTCTCTCCAGGTTTGCCAGAGCGAGATGGGCCGGATTTGGCCGGGCCTTGGCAATCATGGGATAGCGGACCTCTCGGAAAAAATTCCAGAAATAGGTCGAATCGGCGAGAAAATGATTGATATCGGCAAACTTTTTCGGATCGTATCGGTTCCAGATGCCATCGTCACCCCGGTAGGTGGAAATACCGCTTTCGGCCGATATCCCCGCGCCCGTAAAAACCACCAGATGGCGGGCTTTTTCGATCGCGTTTGCGAGCCACTTACGATCATCGTTCATCGGCGCCTTCCTTCCTCCTGTACCCAAACCCCCAAGCGGTGGTGAACCATTAAGGACGGTATTTTTTGGTCATATACCATATGAGGACATCCGTATCGACGATCATTTAGCACCCTCTATCTTTTGGAGTTCATTGAAATTAATAAATATCAATCAGTTAAAGCATCCATTGAATCCGTACGGTCCTGGTGATAAGTCAGCTTCTTCGCCAAGGCGAAGTTTCACGATCTGTTAACCGGCAAACTTGTCAAGGAGGGCAACAATAGAGATCCAGTCACTGTTCAAGGAGGTCATGGCGCTGAACATGATGGCGGACGATGCCGATAAAGCGGCCGCCGCCCGATCCTTTTTCGAGAAATTGAACGCCATGACGCTGCCAGCGTATTTCAACTGGGCCGCGGACATATTCGAAGGGTTGCATGTCACGGCGCACGGCGACAAAGCCGCCCTAGTCTGGGCCGATATCCACACCGGCGAACAAAAACGGTACACCTACACCGAATTGGCCGCCAGGGGCAATCAATGGCTCAACGCATTGCGTCATGCCGGTGTCGAAAAAGGGGACAACATGGTCATGATGGTCCCCATCGCACCGGAAACCTGGTTTGCCACCTATGCCTGCATCAAGGGCGGCCTGGTCATCGTCCCCACGGCCACCGCCATGACCATGCGCGAATTGCAGTACCGCTTCGAAAACTACGCCCCGGATGCCATCGTGTGCGATGCCGCCTTCACGGACATGATGGAAGAGGCCATTGCCGCCACCGGCGTTGCGCCAAAAATCAAAATCGTCATCGGCCAAAGGCCGGGCTGGGTCAGTCACCGCGAGCTGGAAAAAGAAGCCGTGCATGCCGAGGCCGCCCGTACCAAACCCCACGATCTGCTCTTTTGTTTTTTCACTTCGGGCACCACCGGGCTTCCCAAAAAAGTCGGCCACACCGCCGCATCCTATCCCATCGGCCATCTGTCCACCTCCGCCATGATCGGCAACCCGCCCTGGATGACGGGCAAAATGCGCAGCGGCTCCTTCGGGCATCCCTCCTTCATGTACGACGTAGCCCTGGTCAATGACGCCGGCGAACCGGTCACCGTGCCGGACGAACCCGGTCACATCGTGGTCAGGCTGGACCGCGGCGCGCTCTGGGCCTGTTTACCGAGTAGATCGGCAGCCCGGAAAAGATGGCCAACGTCTTCGTGGACAACACCTACTACACGGGCGACCGCGCATCATCGAATTCGTGAGCGAGGTTCCCAAGACCATCAGCGGCAAAATCCGCCGCATCGAACTCAGGGAGAACGAAATCGCCCGGCAAGCCAACGGCAGCGGCCCTGGGACCAACGAGTTCTTCTACTGGGATTTTCCGGAGTTGAGTTCAACCGCTCGCAATTAGGGCCATGCGGGTCGGGCGGTTTAGGCCAGCGGAAAAAAATAAATTCCCTGAAATTGCGCCGGATGTGTGTTGGTCTTCAAGGCGCCCCAAATGAAAGCGTATTGGAATACGTGCCATTTGGGGCAACGCCGAAAACCGGCGCAAAGACAAGCAAGGCGGGGGATTAATTTATTTCCGCTGGCCTTAGATCATTTCGAGGGCGCAGGCCATGGAGACCCCGCCCCCGCCGCACAACGTGGCCAACCCCATGGTCTTGCCTTGCTGCTTTAGGGCATGCATCAGGGTGACCATGATTCGGCAGCCGGTGGCGCCTACCGGATGCCCCAGCCCGATACCCGAACCGTTGATATTGGTGATCTCGCGATTCAACCCCAGTTCGCGTTCGCAGGCGATGTACTGGGCGGCGAAGGCTTCGTTGACCTCCACCAGTTCGAAGTCAGCGATCGTCAGACCGCTGCGATTGATCAGGTCCTGCACGGCCGGCACCGGAGACAGCCCCATAACGGCGGGGTGGCAGGCACCTTTTCCCACCGCCGCGATTCTGGCGATGGGAGTCAGCCCCAGCGCGTGGGCGTTGTCAGCCGACATGAGCAGCATGCCGGCCGAGCCGTCGTTGATCCCGCTGGCGTTGCCGGCGGTGACGGTCCCGGTTTTGGGAACGAACACGGGCGGTAATCGTTGCAGTTGCGCCATGGTCAGCCCCGGCTTGAAATGTTCGTCTTTGTCAAAAACCAGCGGGGCCTGTTTTGCCTGGGGAACCGGCACGGGGACAATCTCTTCGGCAAACGATCCGTCACCGGTGGCCCGCTCGGCACTGTTTTGGCTGCGCAGGGCGACCTCGTCCATCTCGGCACGGCTGATACCCATTTTTTGGGCCACAAATTCAGCCGTGTGGCCCATGATATAGGGTTTGCCCACGAAATGGCTGGCCGGCGCCTGGGTGGTGTCCACAGGGGCCGCCGCTTCGAGCGGCAACAGGTGCGAGCCGCAGTGCAGGGCATGGATCATGGCGTCCACAAAGGACTGATCCTGAAGGCGGCAGCCCCAGCGCGCACTGGGCACGCTGTAAGGCACGCCGGACATGTGCTCCACGCCCCCGGCCAGAATGACATCGGCCATGCCGGCCTGAATCATGGCCATGCCGGATACGACCGCTTCCATACCGGATATGCAGACCCGATTGATCGTGACCGCCGGCACGGTGTTCGGAATGCCCGCCATCAGCGCGCCGACGCGGCTGACGTTGAGGGTGTCGTGGTGTTCGAGGCAGCAGCCGTAGCGGACATCATCGATGACGGCAGGGTCGATGCCCGCCCGACGAACGGCTTCCTGCATGGTCACACTGGCCAGAACAGCGCCGTTGAGACTTTTCAATGTGCCGCCGAAGGCACCGATGGCCGTGCGGCAGGCGCTGACGATGACAACGTCTCGCATCATCTTCTCCTTAATTTTATTTTTCCATTCGTCGAGCAAACCTAAAGGCCTGTATAGGCTACCCTACACGACATCCTCGAAAAACTCAAAAATGAATTTATCAACCATCTCATTTGAACACAGCCCTGTGTTAGAAAAAAAAGATGTTTAAAGACGGTTGAAAAAAACATGATACCGTGTCAGTCTGCCAGCAAGGTGCACTCGAACCCGTTGCCGACCTCACCACCCATCGGTCCTGTGCCCTGAAACACGACTATTATAGGGACCCTAAATGGGTGCTTGTCCATGCGAAAATTTTCGGGAACCCTCACTTCGGCCATTCAATCCAGCGGTCTGAATCTGAATCAGATCAGCAAGCTGTCTGGTATTTCCAATGCCTATCTGACCAAACTCATCAAGGGCAATATCAACAAACCCGGCAAGGACAAAATCACCTCAATTCTGTTGGCCTTAAATCACCCGCTCGCGGATATCAATGCCGTCCTGGCCGAATATGACTACATGCCCCTGAACCGGCAGGACATTCCCGAAATCCTCGACAACAACCGCCGGCGCAAATTTGAAGGTCGTATCCTGCCCCAGTTCGACAAGATCTACTTCGAACTACTCATGGCCGCATTGGAGAATATGGGTGGCACCAAAATTCTGGTCAAACACCGCCCTTCCGGTATCTACCTGCCAATGGAATTGTACATGATGAAGGAATTTCGTGCCGGTTCGGGCAGTGAACCGGAGCCTTTCTTCCAGACGTTTATGCGAGAGGTGGTGGCGGAACGCAAGACCCTGTTTTTGGATAATTGTCGGCGGGGCCACCGCTTCGAAACTTACATGTGCCAGACGTGCCTTGAGGAAAGCCTGCATCGCAACATCGGTCTTAAAACCCAGGCAGCGCATCCCCGAAAAGTCGCGCTGGTCGCTCAATTTTACGCCAACGCCGTTGCGGCGACCCTCAAATGGCCCGAACAGCACATACACCGGATCGTCAATCGCTGCGGCCATTTTCAATTCCAGATACAAGATGCCGACGGCCCTTCGCCCAAGGTCTGCTATACCGCCTTGCGCCGACATGATTTCGATGAATCTTACGACCAGTTCACCCTGGAAAGCTTCCTCTCGGATGACGCGGCCATCCTGGCGCTCTTTACCAATGAAGTGCGGCACTGCATGACTGCCCTCGATCGACGGGATGACCGACACACCCCAAACGGGTTGCATGCGTTTATCAGGAACCAATTCAGGTCCTTCGGGGTCGAAGACCGGTTCGATACCGCGCTGGCCGAACTGATGGCGACCCCGGACCTGGTTTTCCACTAGTTGACGGCTGTCCTCGATCCTGGTGGCCTGCGCCGATACGGTCAACACCAAAGGATAACTATTGACTAGTTTAAATTAATTTTAAACCGTGTTAAATAATTTTTATTGACTTTCCTGCGTGTTAACTATTATTTTGAAGTTATCCCCCAACAGGTGAACGACAGTCGCCCTCATGAACGCATCTGACGCCAAAAAGATTCTCGAGGTTAACGGGCTGAAAACCTATTTCTACTCGTCGGCCGGCCCTGCACGGGCGGTTGACGGTGTCTCATTTCACCTTAATTCGGGAGAAGTCCTGGGTGTGGTCGGCGAATCTGGGAGCGGAAAAAGTGTTTCCGCCCTGTCCATCATGCAGCTGATACCGGATCCTCCCGGCAAGGTCGTGGCGGGCAGGATCGATTTTGACGGACAGAACCTCTTTGATCTTTCACCCCGCCAGATGCGACGCATTCGCGGCAACCGTATCGCCATGATCTTTCAGGAGCCCATGACCTCTCTTAACCCGGTGTTCACCATCGGCAACCAGATTTCAGAGATGTTCATCCTGCATCGCAACGCCGGCCGGAAGGAGGCCTTGGAGGCCTCTATCGAGATGCTGAACCGAGTCCAGATTCCAGCCCCCCAGCGTCGCGCCCACGAGTACCCCCACCAGCTCTCTGGGGGTATGCGTCAACGGGCCATGATCGCCATGGCGCTGGCCTGCGATCCGGAAATCCTCATTGCCGACGAGCCAACCACAGCGCTTGACGTGACCGTTCAGGCCCAGATCCTCGACCTGATGCTCAAACTGAAGGAAGATTTCGGCACCGCCGTGCAGATCATTACCCATGACCTGGGGGTCATCGCCGAAATGGCTCAGCGCATCGTGGTCATGTACGCCGGCCGCGTGGTTGAAGAGGCACCGACGCTGGAGATCTTCCAGGATCCCCTGCACCCTTACACCATCGGCTTGCTGAAATCGATTCCCGTTCTGGGTAGCAGATCGGCCAGAGAATCCAAACCGCTGAGAGAAATCAAGGGCATGGTTCCCAGCCTTACCGCCCTTCCAAAAGGGTGTAAATTCGGCGACCGATGTCCCAGCGTCATGAACGTCTGCCGCCAGGTGGAACCCGAGCTCAGCGACATGGCCGGCGGTCGCAGGGTCCGCTGCTGGCTGCACCTGGAGTTGCCGTCATCATGAACGAGCACCTGATCACGGTCAGGGACCTGAAGGTCCACTTCCCCATCAAGCGAGGGATTCTTTCCCGCACGATCGGCTATGTCTTTGCCGTGGACGGGGTGAGCTTCGAACTGGCCAGGGGGGAAACCCTCGGGATCGTCGGGGAATCGGGCTGCGGTAAAACAACGGCAGGCATGGCGGTCACCCGGCTGCTCCCCATCACCGGCGGGACAGTGATGTGGAAAGGCGACGATGTGGCCAAAATGGACCGCAAGGCGTTGAAGTGTCTGCGACGGGAGATGCAGCTCATTTTCCAGGATCCCTATTCCTCGCTCAACCCGCGCATGACCGTTAACGAAATCCTCTCCGACCCCATGGACGTCCACGACCTGTTCACCGGCAGGCAGCGCCGCGAACGGCTGGCCTTCCTGCTTGACACCGTCGGCCTTTCCCCGGAGCAGGGCCGCCGCTACCCCCACGAATTCTCGGGAGGACAGCGCCAGCGCATCGGTATCGCCCGAGCCCTGGCGCTTGACCCGTCGGTGATCATCGGTGACGAACCCGTGTCGGCACTGGATGTTTCCATCCAAGCCCAGATCATCAACCTGCTCATGAAACTCAAGGCCGATTTCCAACTGTCACTGATCGTCATTTCCCACGATCTGGCCGTGGTGGAATATATTTGCGATCGGATCATCGTCATGTACCTGGGCAGGGTCGTCGAATCGGCCGCCTACAAGGATCTCTATGGATCGCCCAAGCACCCCTACACCCGGGCCCTGCTTTCGGCGGTTCCCGTACCGGACCCCGCGCGTAAAAGGGAGCGCATCCTCCTTGCCGGCGATGTGCCCAGCCCTATCGATCCTCCGCCCGGCTGCCGGTTTCATACCCGCTGTCCCGAGCGCATGCCCATCTGCGACAAAAAGGTACCGGAAATGATCGATTTCGGCGGCGGACATTCAGCCGCCTGTCATCTGTATACCCGCGCGACAGCGCAATGACCCATCAACCGATAAAGGAGGCAGAACCCATGAAGCGTATCACCCTAATCCTGATTGCCGTTCTTCTGATACTGCCCGCCGTGGCGATAGCCAAAGCGGACCTGGTGGTGGTCACCGATACCCCACCCAAATCCATGAACCCCCATGCGTTTTCTTCCGACGCCAACCTTTCCTACATGTCCAACTTCTTCGACGGTTTACTGCAGCGTCCGGCTCCGGATGGCAAGCTCTCCCCGGCACTGGCCGAGAAATGGGAGCGTCTGGATGGCCTGACCTGGAAATTCGAGCTTCGCAAGGGCGTCAAGTTCCACAACGGGAATGACTTTAACGCCGCCGATGTCAAATTTACCTTCGAACGCATGAAGGACCCCCAGTATTCCAAACTGCTCAACATCGCCAATTCCATCGCCGCCATCGAGACGCCGGACGACTACACGGTGATCTTCAAGACGGTCAAACCCGTGCCCTGGTTCGCAGAGACCATGCATCAGAACTTCATCGTGGACATGGAATCCTCAAAAGACCGCGACGACGGCGACTACAACACCAAACCCATCGGAACCGGCGCTTACAAGTTTGTCGAATGGGTAAAAGGCTCCTATGTGAGCATGGCTGCCAATGAAGACTACTGGGAAGGCGCGCCCAAGTACAAGACCGTAGAAATACGCCCGATCACCGAAGAGGCCACACGTTTTGCGGCATTGGCCGGCAAACAGGCCGACATCGTCAACGGCGTCCCCGTCACCCTGATCGAACGCATCGAAAAGATGCCCCACGTCGACCTGATTTCACGTCCGGCCAGGCGAGCCATCTACATGGACATCTCTAACAAACCTGGTACACCCTTTGCCGACATCAGGGTGCGCAAGGCCATCGCCCATGCCATCAACGAAGACGAAATCATCGAGAAGGTGATGCGCGGCCAGGCCACGGCAACGGCCCAGGTGCCCGACGCGCCCACCGTGGGCTACCTGCCCGGCTTGCAGCGCTTGCCCTACGATCCGGCACTGGCCAAAAAACTGCTGGCCGAGGCGGGCTACCCTGACGGCTTCGCGATTACCGTGGCAGGGCCCAACGATCGCTATGTCAACGATGAGAAAATCTGTGAAGCCGTGGCCAAATATCTGTCCAAGATCGGCCTGAAGGTCAACCTGGATGCCAAGCCCAAGTCGATATTCTTCGACGAGCTATCCGAGTACAAACACCGCTTCTACCTGATCGGCTGGTTCGACGGATCCTACGACTTTGGACGCTCAGCCGAAAAACTGCTGCACACCCCGGACAAGGACAAAGGCATGGGCGCCTACAATGGTGCGATCTACTCCGACCCCGAACTGGACAAGATGATCATCGAATCGTCCTCCATCATCGACCGGTCCGAGCGCCAGAAAGCCCTTCAGGCAATCAACAAGAAGTCGGTGGAGGATGTGGCCTGGATTCCGCTGCACTACCAGCAGGACATCTATGCTGTGGTCAAGGACGCCGGCATTGTGTTCACCCCTCGTCCCGATCAGTGGATTGTGGCCAAGGAGATCAACTAGCGGCCATCCAGAAATGGCATCTTTCGGCTCAGCCCGGCCTTCTCGCAAAGCTGAAATCATAGCCGCAGCGCTGTTGCGCCTAAGGTTTCAGCTTCGAGGCGGCCGTGGCTTAGGCCAGCGGAAATAAATAACTCCCCCGCTTTGCTTGTCTTTGCGCCGGTCTTCGGCGTTGCCCCAAATGGCACGTATTCCAATACGCTTTCATTTGGGGCGCCTTGAAGACCAACACACATCCGGCGCAATTTCAGGGGATTTATTTTTTCCGCTGGCCTTAAACCGAAACCGACCCTTTCTGGAGGTGTCAATTCCTTCACCAGATCAACCCAGGCAGCATCACCGGGCGGTAAACAAACCATGGCCACCTATCTGACCAAACGCCTGCTGCAAGGAATCGTCGTTCTGCTGGCGGTTTCCTTCGTCTGCTTTATCATCTTCCGCTACACCGGTGATCCGGTGCTGATGCTGGCCGGGAAATATGCCACCCAGCAGGAGCGCGAGATGGTGCGTGCAGCCTACGGCCTGGACCGCCCCCTGCACATTCAGTACATCAGCTTTATCGGCGGCGCGCTAAAGGGCAACTTCGGCAAGTCCTACATCAGCCAGGTGGATGCCTTCAAAATGATCGTGGAGCGCATGCCCGCGACCCTGGAACTGGCCTTCACCGCCATTTGCATCTCGTTTATCCTGGGGGTGGGCCTGGGGGTTGTGGTGTCGGTGTGGCCCAACGGGTTGATCGCCCGAGCGATCATGGCCGGGTCGATCTTGGGCATCTCGATTCCGACCTTTCTCATTGGAATTTTACTGGTGATGGTTTTTTCGGTCTATTTGGAAATTCTGCCCGCTTTCGGCCGCGGCGATACCGTCCAGATCGGGTTCTGGCGCACCGGCTTGCTCACCGCCGACGGATGGAGGCATATTGTCCTGCCGGCACTCACCCTCTCGGGCTACCAGCTGACCGTGCTCCTGCGGCTCACCCGAGCCGGCATGCGGGAAGTGCTCTCCGAGGAGTACATCAAGACGGCCTGGGCCAAGGGACTCTCTCCATTCAACGTGATCGTCAAACACGCCCTGCGCAATGTGCTTATCCCGGTGGTGACCATCGCTGGACTCTCTTTCGGAGAACTGATCGCCTTTTCCATCGTCACCGAAACCATCTTCCAGTGGCCGGGAATGGGCAACTTGTTGCTGACCTCCATCTTCGAGACCGACCAGCCGGTGATCGTCACATACATCATGCTGGCGGCATTCATCATCCTGACCATCAACATCCTAGTGGATCTCATGTACGCCCTGCTCAACCCCAAAATCAGGTACTGAAACACACATGGCCGGCAAACTTAAATCCCAGCGACTGCGCAACTTCCTGCGGGATCCCTCCGCCCTCGCGGGCAGCCTGTTGTTGCTCGTCTTTATTTTCGGTGCCCTTTTCGCACCGCTGCTGGCACCCATGGATCCCTATGATTTGACAACCGTCGACCTGGGCAATTACCTGCTTCCGCCGGCCTGGATGGACGGCAGCGTGGCGACCTTCCCCCTGGGCACCGACGACCAGGGGCGCGGCATCCTGTCGACGATTCTCTTCGGTTTACGCACATCCATAATCGTCGGCTTTTCGGTAGTGAGCATCTCCAGCGTGATCGGCATCGTCATGGGCATGCTGGCCGCCTATTATGGCGGCATCCTGGACGCCGTGATCATGCGCCTGGCCGACACCGTCTTTGCCTTTTCCACCACCCTGCTGGCCGTGCTGCTGTTGGGTGCCCTCGAAACCCGCGGCCTCGCCACGGTGATCTTTGCCATCTGCATCGCCAACTGGGTGAAGTACGCCCGCACCATCCGGGGCAGCGCGCTCGAAATCAAGGACAACGCCTATGTGGTCGCCGCCCGTTCCTCGGGCGCCGGTGATTTCCGCATTCTCTTCCGTCACATCCTGCCTAACGCCCTACCGCCGATTTTCGTGGTTATGGCCGTGGACCTGGCCGTGGCGATCATGCTCGAGGCCACATTAAGTTTCCTGGGGGTCGGCGTTCCCCTCACCGAACCGTCCATGGGCATGATGATTTCCATCGGCAAAAATTACATCTACGCCGGCATGTGGTGGCTGACCCTTTTTCCGGGTGCGACCCTGATTCTGCTGGTGGTGGCAATCAACCTGTTTTCGGACTGGTTGCGGGATGAGCTCAACCCCAAGCTGGCGCGCCAAACATAGTCGGAGAAAAAAGCATCCATGCAGACAGACATGACGTCAGTTATCGCAGGTCAGCGAAACGATTACATCCGTGATCTTGAAACCTTGGTCAATATCGACAGCAGTAGCGACAACCCTGCCGGGATCTGTGAGGTGGCGCAATTTTTCTTGCACCGCCTGAAGGCCATCGGCTTCAACACACGCCTTCAAAAGCGTGGCAAACGCGGTGTACCATGCGTGCATGCCTCTAACGAACCGGCGGACAAGATTGCCGACATCATGTTTTTAGGGCACATGGACACGGTTTTCCCGCCGGGAGAACCGACCGCGCGACCCTTTGCCATTGACGGTAAAAAAGCCACCGGCCCAGGCGTCTGCGACATGAAAGGCGGGCTGTTGGTGGCCCTTTACACCCTTGAAACCTTGCATTGCTATGGAGTTTTGGATCGGCTGGCGACTCGGGTCTGTCTCAACGGGGATGAGGAAGTGGGGTCGGCGGCGTCACGCGCGTGGATTGAAAATCACGCGCGCAACAGTCGGCGGGTGTTCGTTTTCGAGCCCTGTCGACCGGAGCATCGCTTCGTTCTGAACCGCAAAGGTGGCGGCAGTTTCCGGATCATGGTCCGGGGGGCGGCGGCGCATGCCGGTGTGGCGCCGGAAAAGGGCGCCAACGCCGCCGTCGAGATCGCCCACCAGGTGTTAGCCGTGCAACGCTTTAACCAGTTGGCTCCCGAGGGTGTCTCGGCGCATGTCACCGTGCTCCGTGGTGGTGAGAAGACCAATATCATCCCCGACGAAGCATGGGCAGACGTGGACGTTCGCGTGGCCCGCAGGGACCAGGTCGCTGAAGTAGAATCCTTTTTTCGGTTCCTGCCGGGTCTTACTCACGTGCCAGGTGTGACGCTGGCAGTACATGGCGGCGTCGAGCGGCCGCCCATGGAGGCCGACGAAAAAACCGTACGGCTTTTCCGAGTGTTCGAGGCGCAGGCCGAGAAGATCGGCCTGTCTATCGCTTCGATCACCACCGGCGGTTGTTCGGATGGCAACTTTTCGTCTGCCCTGGGCATTCCCACCATCGATGGAATGGGGCCGATTGGGGCCAATTCCCACCGGTCGGACGAATATGTGGACTTGGACAGCGTTGTACCCCAAGTCGAACTGATCGCCTCGGTCTGCCAGGTGTTGGCTCGCATGGAATAACCGACCGGAGAGACTGGTCGAGGGATGTCGGCACTCCCATCCAGCCGTGATGCTTTTAACCCTTGGCCTGATGCGCTCACCCCTCCAATTCATCCACTTCCGCCAGCATACGGGCAACAGGCGATCCCATCCGTGGGCAGCCATTGGAATGTTGCCCCGGCCGGCCGCCCAATCATTTTGGTTTTTGATGCCTCCGTTTGACAATCCTTCCCGGTCCACGGTAGTCTGAACCGGTCTGCATCGCAAAAGCAACGACGATCACGATCGGGGCTTTTATGCCGTTGAATCGATCTCAATCGGCAATCTTCACCAACCGGAGATCTGGCATGTCAACTGGCCCGCCACTGCGACTGTTGTGCATGGTCACCATGTGGACACTCCTCTGCCTTAACCTTTCTGGCGTTGCCATTGGCGCGGACACGAACCCGACAGCCTGTGGACCGCAGCTACGCGGTCATTTCCGGGAGGCCCCGGATCAGATTGTTATCCGGCAAAAATACCAGCATTTCGACTTCATCAAGATATACGCCTATGTTACCCGGCAAGAGTATCACACGATCCTGTCCACGGCCCAAAAGCTCAACATGTACACCGCCGGGCACATCCCCTTTCAGGTCGGTCTGGACGGTGTGCTGTCGGAAGGCATGAACGAAATTGCACATATCGAAGAGCTGATCTGGGAATTTTCCAATTTGGATCGCCGGCGTTACTTCGACAGCGAGGACGCCTGGATGGGCTATGTTATCCAAACGATGTTCGATCGACTCAGTCCCATGTTCGATCTGACGCCCAGGGAACAAGAACGAACGCTTGAGACCATGGTCGCTTCGGTCGTAGACAAACTCAGAGACAAACCCGTTCCATTCTGCACCACACTGGTGATCGATGATCTGATCGTTCAAAAATTATTCGACCCGGATGGGTTTCTGAAAAGACTGGAAAGCCGCTACCTGCCGCCAAGCTACCTGGAGCGCTTCCAAAAGGGCCTGGACAAGCATCAACTGCAGTTCAAGGGCGGCGAGGAATTTGCGCCCTTCAAGTACCTGCTGGACAAGAAGCTGCTGGTGGCCTTGAAAACGATAAAAACCCCATTGCTGCTGTCCACAGACGCCGGCACCGGGATGATGGGTGCCGTACCGGGATTCTCAGTGCACGATGAACTCGGCATCCTCGTGGACAACGGGTTCAACCCTTATGATGCCCTTGCTGCCGGCACCGTCGTTGCTTCAAAAATTGTGCAGCGCATGAATGGGAAGGATGAATTCGGCACCATTGTGCCCGGAAAAAGAGCGGACCTGCTCCTGCTGGCCCAAAACCCGCTGGACGATGTGGCCAATGCCCGCCACATTATCGGTGTGATGGCAGCCGGGCGGTGGTATGATCAAGCGGCCATCGCCAAGATGTTGGACCAATAGCACCAGCGCCTAGTGGGCGCTTGCCAGCGGCAATATCTCCAGCGGATCCTGCATCAGCGTGCGGCAGCCGTTTTCCTCGAGTTCCTTCGGTCCCCTGAATCCCCAGCCGGCGCCGATATCGGCCAGGATGTCCAGCAAGGTGCCGTCCAGGTCAAAAATGATGGCTTTAGGGTTCCGGCAGATCCAACTCATCTAATTTCAGACAGGCTTTTTCTTCACCCAAATAACAGGCCGCCGAAAGGGCGCTGATTGCCTTTTCGGTTTGATGCATCCCCAGAAAAGCATTCGCTTTGGCAAAAAAAAGCGCACCCCAATGCGGATATTTTTTTTCAAGATGATCCAGGTAGATAACCGCCATTCGCCAATGGTGTTTTTCGATATAGCGATATGCTCTGGACAATTCTTGTGCCGGAGCAATCGTCGGCGAAACAGTCGGCTCCATCTCTTCTTGCAATGAGAAATGCATCTCTTCCTTCTCAAGCACCGCGTTCCTGATTTCGGCTTTCACAAAGTCTGCCAGCGAGAGACGGCTCGCAATCCTTACCTTGTAGATACGGCTGTTTTTAGAAAGCGATTCATCAATAATCCTGGGTTGCAGTTCATCTGCCACGAGACAGAAAACCTCCATTTGCTTGTCCGCATAATCTTTCAGCAACCCCCTGTCGTTCAGACGGTCGGCCGACAATAAGACGGCCTTGTATTTTGCACCGAAAAGGGCCAGGGCGCGTGAGGTATGCAGTAAATCGCCCGGACCGACATGATACGAAAACACGGTATCCGTCTGAATCTCCTGGAGGGTCGAATCCACCCTGGCAATCGACACCCCGAGATGCAAATGCATCAGCGCCAGGGTCAGAAAGCAGATCGAAACTGCAGTCGTCAGTTTCATTTTTGAAGAACCCTGGCGGCACGCTCCCAACAATCCACAGGGTGTCAAATAATTGGGGCAAACCGCATTTCGGTTGATTTGCTTCGAAGCGCTTTGCTTCTCTTGTTGAACTCAGTTCAAACTCACCCTGGAATGCGGACCACTGACCAGCATGCTGTTGGTCAGCGTAGCCTGAGCGAGTTCCACCTTGCTTCCGAAGAGCATGTTTTTTATCAACCCGTGCCCATAGGCGCCCGAAATAACCAACGCGTCATGAGGCAGGGTGTAAAGGTTATGAATGAACTCACCATTGTCGAATTGGTAGCGGTGACGCACATACCTATCGATCGATTTCTCCAGGCCGGCCTCCCGGATTCGCTGCTCATAATATGTTGCGTCCTGCTCCTGTTGGATAAACAGGTCCAGCGGGTATCCGGAGCGCCTGGTGACGGCAATGCCTGATCGAAGCGCATTCACGGAACTGTCTGATCCGCCGAATAGAACGGCGACGCTTTTCCAGGGTTTGAATACCGGTGATGTCAGCAGAACGGGAAAATCCGCCGATCGAATGATGCGCCTGACCTTCGGGCCGATGTAGCCCAAACCGATCTTTGAGGACAGGTCGCTGACACTGCGCGGGCAGCACATGAACGCAAAATGGGTGGGGATATCCGGCAGATCGCTGGCAGTATGGTTTTTGAGGATCAGAAACCGTGGTTTTAAGCCAGCCTCGGCAGCAAGGGCCCGCGCCCGTTCGGCAGCTGTTTCCGGCTCGTTAAGATAGGACCGGTCAAGGTCGACCTGAACAGCGTCGCGGTCGAAGTACATCAAAAAACGCACCGCATCCGGGATGTATATGGTCAATCCCACATTCACGGTCCGGCAAAAGTAAAGCGACTGCATCAGGGTTTCGCGACCCAGTGGCGTGTTTCGAAAGACATGGAGCAAATTGGAATGCATTATAAATCTCACCCCTGGCTATTTTTCGGGACAGCGATCAAGATCGGCCCACAGGAACCAGTGTCTCTTGCGTACCGTTGTGCTTGAATTCCAGCTTGAATGCCGACCCGTTGTCATTCCACACCTGGCGGAGGGACCACACGTCGGTCTTGCCGTCTTCGGTTTCCACCTTGACCACGGTGGTGAAAGATCCCTTTTCGGTTTTTTCGACCGCAGCCTTGTAGGAATGCCCGTCGACGACCACTGATTTTGGCTCGGTGGCCAGATTGATATCAACGGTGCCATCGTTACCGGAACGCTTCCACGAACCGCTGATCTGCGATTCCATATTGGTCTGGCCGCCGCAACCGATGACCGACAAAAAGAGAAGGCAAAAAATAGCGGCCAGGATAACGCCTTGCATCGACAGTGAGTTTTTCATGACTATGCTCCTATGGTTTTCAGGTTAGGTGTGGATATTCGGCATTTATTGTGAAACCGACAGGTTGGCGTGTGCCAGGGGCCGTCGGTGAACGTTCCCCAATGGCCCACATGGGGCCGGCCGGACCGGGATGCAAGCCGGTTCGTTAACGAAAACGGTCTTGCACCCCATCATCTCATTTTGGTGCCCATCACGGGGCCTGACATACCACCGAGGTTCCGGGTGACACTTCCTATTTTTTGCCATCATCCAGTTGCGCCATGGCCCTTAGCAGGCCCAGTGGGGACTGGTGCATGGACAACTTCTGAATGGCCGCCATTCGCTTCTGGTTGCTTTCGAATTTCTTAAGCAGCCTGGCATGGTAAGCTTCCTGGAGCGCAGCCACCAGCTTGTCGAAATCGTAGGGCTTTTCCAGGTATTTGAAGGCTCCGAGCCGGGTGCATTCAACGGCTGAGTCCACAGTGGCGTGCCCGGTCAGCATGATGATTTCAATGAATTTGTGGTTCTGTTTAAGAATTTTGAGAACCTGCGCGCCATCGGTGCCGGGCATCTGCAGGTCCAGCACCGCCACATCGAAGCCTCCTTCATTGGCCGCTTGGATGGCCGCGTCTCCATCGGTTGCCGTCGTCACGTCGAAGCCCTTGATGGACAGTCGCTCCGCAACCGCCCTCAAAAATTTGACTTCGTCGTCGACCAAAAGAATTTTAATCCTGTTTTCCGTTTCCATGACACGCTCCACCTGTATTGGTTAAGATTGATTCGACTTCTGCATCGCTCGTTTTTGGCGGATTTTCTCGTTAGCGGCTTTAATGGTTTCACTCAGTTCGTCAATATCTACCGATTTTGAAAGAAACGCAAACGCGCCTAGTTCGAAGCAAATCCGTTTATCCGTTTCCGAACCTTGACTGGTCAATACGATCACCTCGATGGCCGGGTGGGTCTGTTTCACACGCCGCAACACGTCGACGCCATCTATTCCGGGCATTCTGAGGTCTAAAATCATGACGTCGGGTTCGTCTTCTTTGGCCAGATCAAGAGCCGATTGCCCGTCATAAACCACCGCGGACTCAACTTCGCGCATCATCAAACGCCTGGACAGGGTTTGGACATATTTTTTTTCATCATCCACCAGCAGAATCTTCGATGGTCTGTCGAAATCCTGGCGGCGATAGACGTCGGCCTGATAATAGCCTGGCCCCACTTTGGTCTTTACCGATATTACCCCCGGCTGCCGGCCGGCGATATCCGTTAGCTCTTCTTCCAGTCGATTCAGCATCAACACATGCTTGTTAATGGTCAGCGTTACGGCGCCTTCGTGGACCGCGATCCCAACGGAATGACCTTTCTCGACCAGGGCGATTTCCACCCGGGCAGCGATATTGAAATCATCGACAGCGGTTTGGGATCGACCGGCCAATTTGATGACCGACGTGGCCATACTTTTTTCGATGATTGTTGCGATCTCATCCGGGGGGGCTTTGTCGGTCGGAAAGGAGATATCATAAAGGGATGCATCCCAGGGATCGTGGGTGCCAAAAAGCATGTGCATCCAGGCGGCAGACGTCTCATCCTCCCGGTGGATGATTTTAAGGGCCTCGGGTTCTGCAACCTGGTGAAGCGCTGAGGCAACCGCCATTCGCGAGTTCATGTCCGCAATCAGGCAAACCCGCAGCACATGATTGATGTCGCGCGGGATGAGCTGACCGGTAAAACCGCTGATGATCAGGTCGTCTTTGGAAATCAGTTCGGCGGTGACCGCGCGCAGGTACGCCAAGGAACGTTCCCGTTCGCGGGTCAACCGGTTGAACACCGAGGTTTTATCGGAAAAGACCCGCTTGATCCGGTTTTCGGGGATATGGGAGCGGCGGCTGGCTTCGGCAACGAGCTCTCTGTCAGAAATCAACCGATAACCGGTTCGAGAGCCAATTTCCTGAAGGACCTGCTGCTCGTTGCAATAGCTGCCGCTGAATAGGGAAATGACTGGCATGGACGACTCCTCCTTTTAGGCTTCAACAAGCCGGCAAGCGGTCAACAACGGACAGTCTGCGCCCTGATCGAGCGCGTGAGCGGATTCATGGATGGAAACGATCGCTTTTTCCAAAGTCGGGAAAAGATGGTCTTCACCGATTTTGGCCAGGAAGTGGGTGCGGCCGAACACTTCCATAACCGACTCGTTGACCCCGCTCATCGATATGTCGATACCATTGCTCCTGACCCGATCCACCAGCAGCGACAAGGTCTCCTCACCGGATGAATCAATATCGTTGATCCCGCTGGCCGCAATCAGGATGTGGTTGAGGCCCTCTTTGGTGCGTATGATTTCGGATATGGTGTCTTCCAAATAGCTGGCATTGGCGAAAAAGAGGGGGCCGTCGAAGCGCACCAGGGTCACATAGGGGCACTCCTCCAGCCCATGGGTCGTCACGCAGCGCAGCTCCTCGTCCTCCGAGCGCGACAAAAAAACCACCCTGGGACGCATACTCTTGTAGAGAAAAACCATCAGGGAGAGTCCGACACCGATCATGATGCCCTTGTCCAGGTGGGGTGCAAACACCATGGTGCTCACAAACGAAATGATGGAGATGGCCCCGTCGTACCATTTCGCCTTCCAGGCGTGGATAAAGCCGGAAACGTTCAGCAAACCGATAACGGCCATCATAATGACCGCGGCCAGCACGGATTGGGGCAGATGATAGAGCAGCGGCGTAAAAAATAAAAGCACAATCACGACGGCCAGACTGGTGAAAACGCTTGACAGTCCAGTAACCGCCCGAGCCTGAAGATTGACCGCCGAGCGTGAAAAAGAACCCGACGTGGGATAACTCTTTCCGATCGAACCGCAGATATTACCCAGTCCCTGGCCAATCAGTTCCTGATTGGGGTCGAGTCGTTGGCCGGTTTTGCCGGCCATGGCTTTGGCAATCGAAATCGCCTCCATGAAGCCCAACAGGGAGATGATCGCTGCGTACGGCAGCAAATGCAGCATGACCCCCATGTCGATTGGCGGTATGGTCAGCGACGGCAGGCCTTTTGGTATCGCGCCGACCACGGCGCCACCGCCCATCATCTTCAGGTTGCCAGTGTCCAAGGGTTCGTTGCCGACCTTGATGCGCCATGTTCGTCCGTCGCTTTCCAGGCCGTCCCGGACCTGATCTTTTGGAAAAAATGCAAGGGATCCATCGGACTGGGGAACACCGGTAAGCAGGATCGATCTGATTTGCTCACGATAGCCGTGGGCTTTTGCCTGCATACGGGAAATATTGAGATTGACCACATCGACCTGGTGGATAGCATCCAGGACACCGATCTCGTCATGGCGCTGCTTGGCCTGATTCAGTGCTTCGCCAAATTGGGTTCGTCCTTCGGCAAACGCCGGCAGTGACGCGGTCGCCTTGTTATACTGCGCGATCAGGTTGCGGACAGTCGAAGATTCAATCGCTTCGATGTTGGTGTTGCGGTCGTGCTGGAACCCGGTTGCCCAAGAGATGGAGGTGGTGAGGACCACGGCCACGAGAACATTGGGGATCCGCGGCGAAAGCCACTTGAGGCCGTACATGACGCCGAAGGCGAAAATCCCCATCAGCAAGGTCGGCCAGTGGGTGTAGTGGGTAGCCGCTTTGACGACGTGGATAATGGTTTCGTAATGGTGCGGTGCGGTGTCGACGGTCACGCCGAACATCTTGGACAGCTGGGAAGAGGCGATGATGATGGCGGCGGCGTTGGTAAAGCCGTTGACCACCGGGTGAGACAGAAAATTGACCACCAATCCCAACCGCAGGATGCCCAGGGTCAGTTGGAAAACACCGACCAAAAGGGCCAGCATGATGGCATAGGCGATGTACCCGGGACTGCCTGCCGTGGCCAGCGGCGCAAGCGAGGCGGCCGTCATTAGCGAGACGACAGCCACCGGCCCGGTGGCCAGCTGGCGACTGGATCCGAACAGTGCGGCAATCATCGGCGGCAGAAAAGAGGCGTAAAGCCCATAATAGGCGGGCAGTCCGGCAAGCTGTGCATAAGCCATTGATTGCGGAATAAGTACTAGGGCCACGGTCAGGCCCGAAAGCGCATCAAGCTGCAAAGATGCTTTGTCGTAGTCTTTGAACCACGCCAAAAAGGGGAATACCTTTACCAACATGTGCCGCTCCTGTGATTGAATTTTCGTTGCGGAGGCCCTTGCCCGTGCAGCACTGTTTTATTTTCGGCCATCGTCCAGCTGCGCCATGGCCCTCAGCAGCCCCAGCGGGGACTGGTGCATGGACAGTTTCTGAATGGCATCCATTCGCTTCTGGTTGTTTTCGAATTTTTTCTGCAGCCTGACATGATAGGCATCTTTGAGCGCATCTACCAGTTTGTCGAAATCGTAAGGCTTTTCCAGGTATTTAAAGGCCCCGAGCCGGGTGCATTCAACGGCTGAGTCCACGGAGGCGTGCCCGGTCAGCATGATGATTTCAATGAATCTGTGGTTCTGCTTGAGAATTTTGAGAACCTGTGAGCCGTCGATCCCGGGCATTTTCAGGTCAACCACCGCCACATCGAAACTGCCTTTTCTGGCGGCACGGACGGCGTCGTCACCATTGGGTGCGGTGGTGACCTCGAAGCCTTTCAGGCTCAGCCGTTCCGAAATGGCCTTCAAGAATTTGATTTCGTCATCGACCATCAGAATTTTAATCTTGTTTATGGTTTCCATGCCAACCTCCACCTGTAAGGGATAAGTGATAACCTGCTGTGGAATATGCCCGGTCGTGCTGCCGATACCCCCATCGGCATTTCCGGTGATTTTCGCCGTCATGCAATGCCTTCAATGGAAAATGGGACATCAATTTTCATACGATCCGCAACACGATCCCAATGGGTGGAAACACCGATCGATGTCGCCATGCGTTTAATGCGGTCACTGGCAAGTGACTCAAATTCCTTGATAGGGAAACCGTCCAAAAGGATTTGCCAGGTCGGAACGTCCTCGGACCGGACGGATACATTCAGTTCGGCCCCAGTATCGGCATTCTGGAACATCTGGACCACAACCTGATAGATAACTGCCTGAAGAATTAACGGACAGGTCAGGACAATGGGAGTAGTAACTCCCTCAACAGGGTGAATGTGCATTTTACCGGTAAAGGAAAGGTACCCGGAAAGGTTGCGGACCAGATCCAGGATCTGCATCAGGTCGATGGCAGTTACGGGGGTATCGACACTGTGAGAAAATCGATTCATCTGCCGGATAGTAATGAAACCACGCTGGATTTCCTCGATGATGCTGTCGGTGCTGCTTGATAGCATATCAGGATCGATGGGGGTTCCCCCTTTGGCCATCTCCGACAGGTCGCCGAGCAGCCCGGCCGTTTCCGAAATGATGGCCAGGATATTTTTCAATTCATGTGAGATGGCGGCATTGACACTGCCGAAAAAAGCCAGGCTGTCATAGTTGTAAAGGTCTTGTTTGCTTTTCATCGCTCCTCCCGTTATCGGTAGACGATACCTTTGAGAACAAAATTGACCGGTTTTCACCTTGACGCGTGACCCGCTCAGGCTGACCTATGTGCTTCCGGTCACGTTTAACAAGGCATTCAACAGATCATCTATTTTGAGCGGTTTCGGCAGATAAAGCGCCGCCTCCTTGGTGCCAACGGAGTAGTCGACATTTGAACCGTGTCCGGTGAGGAAAATAAACTTCATGTCGGGATTCAGCCGTTGCAGTTCGCGCCGCAGTTCAATGCCGCCGATCCCGGGCATTTTTACGTCCAGGACCGCGACATCAAAGGGCGCACTTTTTTTTACCATTTCGATCGCATCCGCACCGGAGTGGGCGAAATTCACCTCGAAGTCCCTCAACGCGAGTCGTCTGGCCAGCATCGTCACGAATTTTTTTTCATCATCCACCAATAGAATCTTCATGCCCAATTGCCCTTTTCGATCTGAACCGGCAGGGAGACCACAAACGTCGTGCCGACGCCCTGTTTGCTCTGAACCGTGATTTCGCCGTGAAGTTTTTTAACCAGGCCATAGGTAATGGAAAGGCCTAACCCGGTCCCGTCACCCTCTTTTTTTGTGGTAAAGAAAGGTTCGAAAATTTTTTTGAGATGCGCTTCGGAAATGCCGCAGCCGTTGTCTCGGATGGCCAGGCGCACGCGTTGATCCCCATCCAGATCACAGCGGATATCCAATGCGCCGCCGTTTTCAGTGGCCTGGAATGCATTGTTCACTAGATTGAGTAGGATCTGCTGAAGCTTTCCCCGGTCGGTTTCAATCAATGGAATTTCGTCGGGGATCTCTGCATGGATCGAAATATCACGGTATTCCGCTTCTTTTTTGTGAAAATTGAGTACGTCGGAAACCATGCTCCGAAGATCGATGGGTTGAATCTGGACATCGAAGCGGCGAGAGAATCCAAGCAACTGCCGGGTGATGGTGCCGCAGCGCTCTACGGTTTCGATGATCGAATCGATGTGTTCGATCAGTTCCGGATCATCCCGGTATTGCTGTTTAATGGTAAAGAGGTCCTTGATATATCCGGCGGTCTCGTTGATCAGCGCCAGCGGGTTGTTGATCTCGTGGGCCACCCCGGCTGCCAGCTGGCCGATAGATGCCAATTGGCAGCTTTGCTCCGCCGCGGACATCGTGCGGGCCTTTTCCCGATCGGCATCAAACATTTTGTTAACCATGAATGAGGACGTCAGAACGATCACAAGGGCGATGACGAGTACGCTGACGAACAGGAACCAGTTGATGTTGGAGCGCAGATCCATCCAGACCTTCATCATGCCGGCTTTTTGTTTGACGACCATGAGGACAAACGATGTCGGGGCGATTTTCGTGTCGATGAATGCATAGCCGACGACGATGGGTTGCCCGTTGTGATCCGTCGACATGATGGCTTGGGTCCGATCGGAATAAGCCGGCAGGGAGATATTCATATGTAGACCGTCACCTTCATAAAACTGCGAAGGCGTCTGGAGCAGGCCGCTGCGATTGACAAGAAAAATGTCCGCATGCTCCCCTGTCTTGAAAGATGAAAGCGTCTGGATCAGGCGTTCCGTGTCCAGGGTCGCCCGCAGGACGAAAAACTGGCCGTCCGAACGCAAAGATTTTACGGCCACGACGATATGCGGGACACCGCGGTAGCCTGAAAAAATTTCACTGACACAGGCATTGTGCTGCTGGCACTCCATAAACCAGGGTTGCTTGCTGTAGTCTTTCCCCTCCAGGTTGAAGGGGCCGGCATAGGCCACCTGGGTTCCGGTGTCGGCAATCACGCTCAGGTCGGTCAATCCACCGAAGCCCAGTTTCAGGTTCTTGAACACCTCCTCCAGCCGGTCGGGATCGCTCAAGCGCTCATAGCCCATTTCATTGACGGCAAATGTCAATGCGGCCAGACGCTCCTCCAGAAAGAAGGTTACCGCCCTGCGGGCGTTTGAGGCCAGGCGCTCGGTGCGCAGCAGCGATTCGGTGTCGATGGATTGGTCAACAAGTTGATAGTAAATCAGCGTCATGGCGATGAGCGGCAAAAGCGCCGTCGCCATCAGAAAAAAGACCCCCAGCCCCCAGATCTGCCGATAATCCTGGAAGGTGTGGTAAGGATTCAGGTGTTCATCGTTTTGCCCGTGAAAGTGCGGAAATAAGGATTTTAGATTGGCCTTTAATTTATCCATGGTACCGATTATTTTTTATCCTGCCCCATGATGGCGATCATTTGTCCAATATCCATCGGCTTGTTCACGAATGAATGCGCTCCGAGCACCAGGCACTGCTTCCGATCCGCTTCCGTTCCGTGCCCGGTAAGGATAACAACGTTGGTATCGGGGCTGATTTTTTTAATTTGAGACAGAACTTCCGAGCCATAACAGTCAGGCAACCTTAGATCCAAAATAACCCATGAAAAAAATACCTTTCCCAAGATATCGATAGCTGTTCGGCCATCGTAACGAACTAGGCAGGCCAAACCGCGCAGTTTTAAGCGATTGGCCAGCATGGTGGCATAACGCTGCTCGTCATCGACAATTAATATATCACAGTGTTTCATTTTTAAACTGTTATTGGGGTTGACGGAACGTATAATATAATTATATGAAACGTATTATCTGAAAAGATTTTATTTGTAAACACTTTGTTGGTAAAATTTTGTAAATGAAACAACAATTTTTCGGGCAAAAAAAAACCGCAACAAGGCTGCATATGCTCAAAATATGTGCTAAATGGTGTGCTATAAATGGCCTGTCGCGGGATGAAACCCGGCTTTCATTTTCAAGAACATCTGTTTTTTGGATCTCACAGCAGGGAACAAGAACATGACCGTCCAAACAAAACGCGTCCTCCTGGTCGATGATGAAGAAAAACTGCTCAATTCCATTGCCCAGCGTCTAACCGTACTGGGTTTCGTACCCCATACGGCGACCAACGGCATGCGCGCCATTGATATCGCCATGAAGCACCCCATCGACCTGGCCATCGTCGATCTTCAAATGCCCGACATGGACGGCTTGGTGACGATTACCAAGCTCAAGGAGATCAAACCCGACCTGAAAACCGTCCTGCTGACCGGGCACGGTAACGATAAGGTCAAGCAGGCCACCGAATCGCTCAATACGCTCTATTTCGAAAAAGATGAGATGCAGGATTTCTGGGGGTTTATCAAAAAACTGAACACCGATGGCAAGGTGGTGGTCATCCGTCCTTCAGGGACTTTTGGCCAACCCCAGGCCGGCGGTGAAACGCCACCCGTCGCTTTCCCTGCCCATGAAATTGAAATTCACCCCCATCCCGACCTTGTTAAAACCGGTCAGCGGATCGATGGCTTTCCCGTGGGTGCAGACCCATCCTGGAGCATGGACCGACTGCGGATAGTGGGCGAAACACCGGCCATGCAGGAGCTACGCAACAACATTGATCGTGTGGCGCATTTGGACTGCACGGTGCTACTGCACGGAGAACGGGGCACCGGAAAGGAACTCGCCGCCCGAGCCATTCACGCCGGGAGTATGCGCCGAGAGCAGCGTTTCCTGGCCGTCAATTGCGCAAACTTCGCCAGTGAACAACCCGCCGGACAGTTGCTCGGCTATAAAAATGAAAATTTGTACGAAGCCATTCGAACCCGCAGTGGCATCTTCAGTGCGGGCCAGGTGGGGACACTCTTTTTTGACCGGATTGAAGCGATGCCGGACAACATACAGGATCAATTATTGAGCATTCTCGATGTGACGGACATTCGGATTCTTGTCGCCACCGATGCGGATTTGGTGCAACGGGTGAATGCGAAATCCTTCCGAAAAGGCCTCTTTGAACGGCTGAAGGTGTTTGAATTGACCATTCCGCCGCTGCGGGAGCGCAACGACGATATCCCTCCCCTGTGCCAATATTTTTTTGACAAGTACCGTCGGGAGTTGGGCAAACCAGTGGATACGATTGCACCGGAGGTCATAAAAATCCTGGTTGATTACGGTTTTCCGGGCAATGTCGATGAGCTGGAGCACATCATCGAACGGGCGATGATTCTTGCTGATGGCAGCACCATCGAGCGCAAGCACCTGCCGATACGATTTCTTGAAGACTCGAAGCCGGCCAGATCATTGAAAGTCAGCCAGTTTTCAACGCTGGCAGAACTGGAAAAACGGTACATCGTCGAAGTCCTCGACGCCACGCACGGAAACAAATCCAAAACAGCAGCAATCCTGGGCATTAGTCGCGCGGCACTGTGGCGCAAGCTGAAACAGCTCAAGGCCGAACATCCCGGTCGATGACGCATCCTGTTGGATCATGTCTTATCGTATCTTAGGATCATCCAAAAGTCGATTCGAAGTGGTAAGCCAAGAAAGAGACCGAACGGTTGATAGGCGAAAATACAACCGCAAGGAGAAGGTCATGAAGAAATATTAATATAGTGGTCCAACTTAGGTTTTTTCTGGCATAGTCTATGCCCTTACTTTTACGATCTCGAACTTTTCTACCATCAGCGTCTTCAGTTGATCGATGTATTCATCAACATGGTTCAGGAATCGAAACACATTGGCACGGAAAGTTTTATACTTCTCATAGTATGTATTTCTGACAAGACGTTCTTTGACAAAACGCCAGAATCGTTCGATCAGGTTCAAATTCGGCGAGTATGAAGGTAGAAATTCCAATCTGAGTTTAGGATGATCATCAAGCCATGTCGTGACAATTTCTGCCTTAAAATACGTCGCATTATCCAAAATCAGAACGATGGTCGGGGCTCGTCGATACGCCCTTAAGATGACCTCAAAGTATTCGATAACCCGTTTCGCATCGCAGTTTTCTTCTCCGGTCAGATGAATAAATTCGTGCGAATCCGGATTGTATGCCCCCAAAATGTTAAGACGTTTGCGGCCGGTATTGGTTTTCAATATGGGCGGATCTTTGGGGTCTCCCCAGCACAGCCCGGGGACATTCTGATGGACCAGATGCATGCCATCTCCAAATAAGAAAACCGTTCCCGGATCGCTGGTCTGTTTCATCGCGAAATAGTGTTCGATCTTTTTTTTGGTCCGCTTCGCTGGGTGGATTGCCCGGAAACACCTTTGGCCGCAATATCTTGAGCCCCTTTTTCTTAAGTATTTTTCTGACCGCTTCGTGGCTGTAGGCAACCTGAAAATGTCCTTTGATATACGCTCTGACTTCTTTGGTTTTCCCAGGGTTCGTTTCTTTTACCCAGTTGACCACCTGATCGATCTGCGCTTGCGTCAGGTAGGACTTTTTGGGTTTGTAATGAAACGAATTTAAACTGTCGACTCCTTTGGTTACGTACTGATGATGCCAGTTTTCAATGGTTTTAGCCGATTTGCCGATGACAGATGCAATGGTTTTGAGTTCGATGCCTTCAGCCAGCATCAGCATGGCAAAGAACCGTACCCTCAGCCTGACATCCGGTTGATTGTCCCTGCGTTCATGTAGCCTTTGAATTTCGTCATCATCGAATTTGTATTCGGATACATCCATAAACCTCTCCTAATCTTAAGGGTATTTGGTTGCATTATGGATGTATCAAAGATCTAAATGATTGTCCAGCGCGTCAATTGTAAAGTAAACGGCGTCACCACAGCATAGACTATGCCAGAAAAAACCTAAGTTGTTTTACTATAGGCCTTCTTTTGTCAATCTGTATCGATGAAATTTCATCGGCTTGGGCCACAACCAGCAATTCTGGCTGAACAGCCTTCATCGCCACTGTCGTACATTTTCAGGCTCGGGGAAAATAATCTTTCGCAACGTCAAACCCATCGAGTCCTATAAACAGCTGGCTTCATCAGGTTATCTGCTCAAGGAAACATGCCGTCATAATGAATTACGACGGCAACCCAATTGGTGCTGGACAACACCCTTGCATCGTGCTAAGGGCTCGCGCAAAAATAACTTAACAATATAAAGGGTGAACAGTCTCATATAAACCAGAGGCCTCTTTATCAATTTAACCTTTACATCAATAAATACAGCGTTTGATGGGTCATTTATTGTGAGACAATTAGCCTTGACAAGTATTCCATTGTGGGATAACTGTTCCATTATGAATAAGCCAAAGTACGAGCTTCAAGATATCGAAAATTTCTTTGGTACCAATAAAATCGCCACTCTCGATCAGCTTAAAGACGCCCTTGGAAATCCAGCACGCGCCACATTGTTTCGAAAGTTGGCACAGTTGGATTACCTGAGCAGCTATTCGCATCGAGGCAAATTTTACACTCTTTTCTCCATTGCGCGATTTACCAAATTCGGCCTTTGGTCACACCGGTCGGTTTGGTTTTCGCGCTTCGGCAACTTGCTTCAAACTGCCCAGAGCATTGTTGAGAGCTCCGAAGCGGGACACAGCGCTTCTGAACTTAAAGATATTTTACACGTTGAAGCCAAGCATGCATTGACCCAGTTAGTGCGTTGCGACAAGCTTCAACGGAATAAGATCGGCTCGGTTTACATCTATTTTTCGGTTCAAAGCACTGTTGCCCGTACCCAGGAAAAAATTCGTAAATCCCGTTTAAAAAGCTCATTTGCCTCTGTTGTCGTAAGCAATCCGGATTTGGCTGCACAAGAGGCCAAGGCTCTGATCGTTCTTTTTTGCAGTATGCTCGATGACCGCCAACGCAGGCTATACGCAGGGCTTGAATCGTTAAAACTTGGCTACGGCGGGGACACCTATATTGCCTCTTTACTTGGTATGGACCCCCACACGGTAGCACGCGGCCGAAAAGAGTTGATCGGCGACGATTTGGGTACCAAAACTATCCGTGCACAAGGCGGCGGCCGTCTTTTGCAGGAAAAAAAACGCCGGAAATCATAGATGCGATTGCTGCCATTATGGAGCATGAAACCGCCGGCGATCCCATAAGCGGATGTAAATGGACCCGCAAAACCACCGCAAAAATCGCTCAACAGTTGAAACGTACCGGCATACGGGTTTCGGCCAAAACGGTAGCCAGGCTGTTGAAACAAATGAATTATTCTCTGCGAATGAACCTTAAATGCCTCGAATCTGGTCAGAGCAAACCACCAGATCCAAGACATCGCGATCTGCAGTTCCGTTATATTCGCAGCCAAATACGCAGTTATGAAGCCAGTGCAATGCCTGTGCTCAGTGTTGACACCAAAAGCCGTGAACTGGTGGGCCCGTTCCATCAAACCGGTCGCACATGGAGTAAGGAACCGATAAACGTTTGGGACCATGATTTTCCTTCTGACGCAAGTGGCGTTGCGATCCCCTACGGCATCTATGACATTAGCCGAAATGAAGGGTTTGTCTGTGTTGGCACCAGCTATGATACTTCCGAATTTGCAGTGGATTCGATCCGTACATGGTGGCAAAAGTCCGGTTCCCTCCACTACCCCAATGCGGATCGTTTACTCATCCTTGCAGATTGTGGCGGTAGCAATGGTTATAGACGTCGTCTTTGGAAGAAACAGCTGGAAGATGCCTTTTGCAAACGCTTGAGTGATTCAGGTCAAAGTATGCCATTATCCGCCTGGCTCTTCGAAATGGAATCCTATCGAGCACCGCATGTTTTCTTTTATCAGCAACAACTGGGCAGCCCAACCTTTGCTTAGGGGCCGCGTAAATATAAATTAACACAATGTAGGGCTAACTTCATCATTATAGCAGCCCCTCTGAAGCTCTCGATAGCCTACAAACCTTTCTAAAATGAATAATCGTAGTCTTTTTAAAATGAGACGATTGGCCTTGACAGTTGTGGCGATTGGGGCTAATTATATCATTATGAAAACTCCACAATACCGCGCCCAAGCCATCGAGCTGTTCTTCCATCAAAACAAGATCGCCACCATTGACCAGCTGCGTGAAGCGCTGGGAGGCCCATCACGATCTACGGTTTTCCGCAAGCTGACCGATCTGCACTATCTGAGCAGCTACTCGCATAGAGGTAAATTTTACACCCTCAAATCCATTGCCCGGTTTTCGAAACAAGGGCTTTGGACCTACAGCCGTGTTTGGTTTTCTCGTTTCGGCAACTTGCTGCAAACCGCCGAAGCATTCGTGCAGCATTCCGATGCCGGGTACAGTGCCGCTGAGCTCAAGGATGTGCTCGAGGTTAAAACCAAGCATGCGCTGACCCAACTGGTGCGAGAAAGACGGCTTGTCCGTGAAATCTTCAATTCCGTATTTGTGTACCTGTCGGCGGATAAGCTGATGGCCGGCCGACAGATCAAGGCGCGCAAAGCCCTTTTGCGTGAAACACCGGCATCTTTGTTCGTCACCAACCCCGATTTGGCTGCCGAAGAAGCAAGGGCGCTGTTGGTGTTGTTCTGCAGCCTGCTCAACGAAAAGCAGCGGCGATTGTATGCCGGTCTTGAGTCGCTCAAGCTGGGCCATGGCGGGGATGCGCATGTCGCCGCCCTTTTGGGTCTCGATCCGCACACGGTTGCAAAGGGGCGCAAAGAGTTGATGGATGCGGATCTGTCCAGTTCTGACCGACTGCGGGCAACGGGTGCGGGGCGGTTGTCGCAGGAAAAAAAACCCCCCAAATCCTGAATGCCATCAACGAGATTATGAAATTCGAAACCGCTGGCGATCCGGTCAGCGGTTGCAAGTGGACCCGTAAAACTACCGGCAAGATCGCCACAGAGCTCCACCGGTTGGGCATTGATGTGTCGGCCGGCACGGTGGGAAGGTTGCTCAAGAAGATGGACTATCGACTTCGCAGAAACCTGAAAAGCCTTGAATCGGGAATAAGAAATCCCCCCGCGCCCCGCCAGCGCGATGACCAGTTTCGCTACATTCGCTCGCAGATCAACGATTATGCGGCCAACGGATTTCCGGTTATCAGTGTGGATACCAAAAGCCGCGAGCTGATCGGCCCGTTTCATCAAGCCGGGCGCCGGTGGTGCCAACAACCCATTGCGGTGCTGGACCACGATTTTCCTTCCGATGCCAAGGGCGTGGCCATCCCCTATGGCATATATGATTTTTGTCGCAACGAGGGATTTGTAAACTTGGGCACAAGCCGTGACACCGCCGAGTTTGCCGTGGCATCCACCGGCAATTGGTGGCAAAAGGTCGGTTCGATACGATATCCCGAAGCCGATCGGTTGCTTATTCTGGCCGACTGCGGTGGAAGCAACGGGTATCGTACCCGGCTGTGGAAACACCGCCTGCAAGTCGCCTTTGCGGATCGCTTCGCGCTTTGTGTCAAAGTGTGCCATTATCCGCCTGGTGCATCGAAATGGAATCCGATTGAGCACCGCATGTTTTCTTTTATCACCAACAACTGGGCGGCCCAACCGTTGACCGATTATGAAACCGTGTTGAAGTTCATCAGGACCACAAAAACCGCAACCGGTCTCAGAATCCGAGCAGTCCTTCATGCCCGGCAATACGAAAAAGGCATTCGTATCTGTGACCAACAGATGAAACAGGTTAACTTGAAGAATTACACCCAGCGTCCGAAATGGAACTACTCCATCAGCCCCATGAAAAATGTGAATTAATTTTTGTGTGAGTCCTTAATTACGAAACGGTTTTGAAGTTCATTCGGACGACTAAAACGTCTACTGGTTTAAAGATCCGTGCCATTCTTATAAAAAAGCAATACCGCAAAGGTGTGAAGGTATCAGACAAACAAATGCAGCAAATAAACATGAAACGATATACTCAACGGCCAAATTGGAACTATTCTATTTCTCCATCAAAAATGTGAAGTTATTTTTGCGCGAGCCCTTAGATAATGCAACATCCCGTATTCATAGCGTGCTGCTGGAAATAAAGAATTTGATCTTTCAGCCTTTATGAACCATTCCTCTGCCTCTTCTGGTTCATTCTTCTCGCGATGCAAGATTGTCCCAATCTCTCCATATGCTTTTGTATATCCAGCCTTGGCAGCTTTTATGAAATATTTGAGTGCGGTATCAGGATCACCTTTTTCGTAATACAGATACTCGCCTCTTTTGTATGCGGCCGCAGCAGACGATTGTTTGGTAGCGCCTTTTCGTTTTTTTTTCTTTTTCATTCTATATCGTGGTCTGTCCTTTTGTTATATGGGACCTAAAAATCAACCCTCTCCTTCAATTCCTTCCCTGGTTTGAAGAACGGCAGCTTCTTTGGTTTGATTTTCACCTTCTCGCCGGTCTTGGGATTGCGCCCGGTGTATCCATCGTATTCTTTGACGAAAAAAGAGCATAACCCGCGGATTTCCACCCGATTACCTTTGGCCAGGGCATCGGTCATTCCATTGAAGAAAATGTCTACAACAGAGGCAGATTGGGATTTGGAAAGGTTTGTGGCGTCCTTCAATGCCTGGATCAGTTCGAGCTTGTTCATGCGATAGGTGCTCCTGACTATCTTACCACAGGGAATAATAGGTGTTGATTTTGTTGAAGAATAAAACCAGACGAACGAATATGTCAATAATAAAAGTGAGTTATCCATGATTGTGTGGAAATACAGGTCTTATTCGCCACAGATTCATTGAAGTGGTTTTCAGCACATACATGCAATGTGAGTGGGGCATCTATAGGCAGAGATAAACCACATTATATAGTGGTTTTTGAATATTGCATTAAATTACAATTAGATAGCAGCTATCTGCCGTTCAGTAATTCGTGTAGTACGTTCTGTAAACCTGTCATTTTTCGATAATTGAAACCGGCGAAAATTCAAGGCCAAAAACATTCTTCGAATTCATCGCCGGCTTGACTTTGGTTTACTCTTTCGGTTTAAAATTGAATTTCTGGCCTCCGATGGACGCCTCGTACATCAGCCCACCCTTAGCGTGAACGAACACCACCATGCCCTTGTGGTAGCTGGCTTTGGCCTGGGCACCGGTGGCCGGGCCGGCAGTGGCACTCGCCGTGGCCCCTTCGCTGCCTGCCTTGGCCTGAACGCCGGCTGTAATCGCTACTGCTGAAGCCGCCGCATCAAACTCAAATTCGCCGCTGGTGAATTCGTCATAAGCCCGCTTGTCTTCAAAAAAGATCATTTGACTGAAGGCTTGAGCTCCCGCTTGAAAACCAAAGGTCGCCTTTATCAAAGAGGCCTCACCGGTGACCTTGCCTTCCTCGTATACCTCGCCCTTCCCATATGAACCACCAATACCGAAACCAGCTTTACCGATGGTTGGAAACACCGCATAGCCGTATGAATTTTTAAAAAAAGGCTGAACGGCCTCGGATTTTTTGAAGACCTCGATGGTGTTGGCAAACTTGTCGGCCAGTGCAGGGCCCGACAAGAAAACAACCAGAACAGCTGCCATCAATGAAATAAAAGTGATTCGTTTCTTCATGCTGACTCTCCTTTTTTTGGAATGTGAATGTAGTTGACCTTGAACCCCTCCTTTATGATTTTGCTTTTCTGAATTAAACGGCGTTCTGTAAGGTATCGGTGGTTCCCTTGCAGAACCGTTTCATCAGGTTGGCTGCTGATTTGGCTGGTAACGTTAAGCGGCGCCACCCGATCGTCGGTTACCAAGCTGACCGAGCCGGACCATGGCTCGGGGGATCTGGGCAAGAAGATAATGACCTTGTCGTCTGCGATGCGTTCGATATCGAAAACGAGCTGCAACAAACTAAGTTCAGTGATTATAATGTCAATCGTACCCGAAAATACCGTCGCCAATTCCGGTCTTCATCGAATGACAGGAGGCTTTCAATGGGTGCCACACGTCCAACCATTAAAAAAAACAATATATTTAGGTTTGTTATTGTAATCTGGCTCAGGCTTGATACTGTGTCAAGTTGCTTGAGATAGTAGTAATCAAATCCTCAACAATATTACAACTATGGTTTGTTTACATGCTTGTGTTTATATTGACCCCATTTATTTGATTTTCCTCATCATAAAAAATACTGGGAATCCCTTTCCGCCCCCTATTGTATCGGGGCCGTCAAACGGGCCAGGCGTACGGCCAGCTTGAAACCTATAAACTTCTCTTCCAGTTCCTGGGGGTGCATCTCACGGCTGTTTTTAAAATCATTTTCAAACATCTGTTTTACTTCCATTGCAAATGCCGGATCAGCCACAATGGTCGTAATCTCAAAATTCAACCGGAAGGAGCGGTTGTCGAAATTGGCCGTGCCAACAGTAGCGGTTTGGTCATCGATAAGCATGGCCTTTTCGTGCAAAAAACCGTCGGTGTATCGGAAAAACCGAACACCGGTTCGGCCTGCTTCTTCGAAGTAGGAAAACGCCGCCAGATAGACAAGCAGGTGATCGGGATTGTCCGGGATCAGGATGCGAACATCGACGCCGCGCAGGCCGGCCAACTGCAGGGCGTTGACGATGGAATCGTCGGGAACGAAATACGGGCTGGCGATCCATATGCGCTCTTTTGCAGAATTGATGGCATGCAGGAACATCAGGGTTGCCGTTTCCAGTTCATCGGCGGGACCAGAGGGTACAACCAGCACCAGCTGATCTCCTTCAGCCGATGCAACGGGTGACCAGTTCAACTCCGGCGTCGAGTTTTTCGCCCAATGCCAGTCTTCAATAAAAGAAAGCTGTGCTTCCAGCACCGCGGGGCCTTCGATGCGTACATGCGTGTCCCGCCAGTGACCGAACTTAGGATCTTTTCCCAGGTATTCATCGCCGACATTGTGGCCACCGATCCATGCCACACGGCCGTCCACCACAACTACTTTCCGGTGGTTGCGGAAGTTGATCTGGAAACGGTTTCCCTTGCCTTTGCGGGTGTGAAATGCAGAGACATCGATGCCGGCTGCCTGCATTTCCTCTTTGTAGGCGGCAGGCAGGCTGTGACTACCGATTTCATCATATAGAAAATAAACCGGCACCCCTTGCTGGGATTTTCCGATCAGATGGGTCTTGACCCGGCGTCCGATATCGTCATCGTGAACGATGAAGAACTGGAAAAGGATATACTGCTTGGCTTCATCGACACCTTCGATAATGCTGTCAAATGTTGCCTCGCCATCGATCAGCAGCGTCACATGATTTTGATTCAGAAAGGGCATATCAGCCAGTTTCTCCGCCGCCCGGCCAGCCGGCTGTATGTTCGACTTCAGGAATTCGGTAAGGAGCCAAATCCCTTTCAATCATCTCCTCAAGTTTTTCCATGGTACGCCCACTCACCTGATGCGCTCTAACGTATCCCTGAAAGCGGCTGCGTCCAAGAATCCAATAGGCCGGTACGGCAATGTAGGGAAAGGTGTTCAGGGAAATCACCCAGGCAATCGTCCCCTGGGTCGTTCTCGTGCTCATTACGGAGTGGATGGAGGAGATAAGCCCCAAAATGTGAAACAGTAGAATAAAAAATCCTATCATCTTCTTTCCCTTCCAAATTAGATAACATGGTTAAATTTGCGATTCGATGGGCAGGAAACCCATGAAGCCGATCCCAAAGCGTTTCAAGATTTCAATTTAGGACTCATGGTCGAAAGGCTGTTTTTGGTCGTCCACGAGGCTAAGCCACAGTAATTGCGCGCTGCCGTTTTCGCTTTATGTAATTCCAATCGAAACACGACATTGTCATTTTTACGGTCAAGCCTTTCGGCGACATGACCTGCGATGGGGGGTGACTTGAAGACCACACCGATTTCCGTGTTCTACTCGACGGAGCGGCGGTCCAGGTTGAGCGAACCGATAAATGCCGTTTCCCAGTCGAGCAAGAAACAATTAGCATGCAGGCTGTCCTCCATAGGAAGTTTTTAATTCTCCATTCGTTCTGAATCAAAATACCGGCTCATTTTTTCTGTAGATAGAAGCCCTTCATTATTGCTCAGGGTCCTCAGTATCGTGCTTATTATAAGCTCAAGACTATCGTCCTTCGTGACTTTTCTGATATGGTTTTCCAAAAGTGCGATTTCCTCACCGGTTAATTGTCGTGTTCCAATCACGTGCGCCAACATCACCTTGTTTTGGTCGACGGACAGATTCTCAACCCTTAAAAGATCCATTGTCTCATCATTTGAAAAATACTCGCGAACCATTTGTTCTGTAGTAGCGATATGATTCAGCATATCACTATTGATAGATTTGACAAAGGTTCCGTCGAGCCTTGGTGCAATAATGTTTTTGACTGAGCCTAACGCCGAAACATTGTTGCTTATTATGCACTGCATAGTTAACTCTATGGGCATTCCGATCTTCTGTGACAGATCTTCCTGTAATGATGACACTTGTGTCGGTTTTAGAAGCGTTGGGGTTTTAATGCTGGCCATCACCTGGACTTTGTCATCGTCTAAATATTGATACACCTTATCCAGTGTTGTCGCTGGAATATGGGACAAATTTTCGATCAACGTCATTTTTATGGCTCTGGTTCTTCTGCGTTCCCGGCTAATTATAAACAGGGAGTGACCCAGAAAAGCTGCAATCAGGACAAAGGCAATGATGGGAATTCCAAAGCGACGAATATAGGTCCTGCGCTTTGATTGAGTGCCATAGTACTCCGCCATGCCGCATAATATGAAAGTGGTTGAACTGACGATCAGAATTGAAAGAAAATTGGCAAAAAACAACAAAAAGGAACCGATGCCGCCGTTCACTTCGCCTAATGAGAAGCAAAGGCCTGAATTGGCCAGAGGGGGGACGATGGCAGTGGCAACCGCTACACCCGGCAGGGCGGGGCTGATCTTTTCATCGATGAGTGCGTAGGCCCCGGCAAAACCAGCCAGCAACGCCACAAAAAGATCAAAGAGATTCGGTTGTGTTCGCGACAGCATTTCGGGGGTTGCCTCGAATTCGCCGATCAACAATCCGAGAATAATAGCCATGAATATCGCTGCGGTAACACCGACAATTTCGGCCTGGGCGGCACGCCCGAGCAGGTCCGATTCTCCCCTGACCAGCGCTAACGATATGCCGAAAATCGGGGTCATCAGCGGTGCTACCAGCATGGCGCCGATGACCACGGCGGTGCTGTTGGCGATCAAACCGAAACAGGAAATCAATGTCGAGACGACCACCAGAATATAGAACCGGGGGGCCGGTTCAGACCCATCTGCAATATCCTTGAAAACAACCTCAAAACGCTCTCGGCTGATTTTCAACCCACTCATAGGGTGACCTCTCTATGTAACTTACATCTCAAAGTTTTGCTTCTAAAAACTTCGATTCCTACGATTGATAAAATTCAAAAAACTTTTTTCATGCTGTTCTTCTACCATGGAATATCTTTTTAGAATGTTTTACCCAATTTACGGGAGGAAAAAGTGACAATCGTTGAAGCCATAAGATAGGTTGTCTTCGCTAAAGTAGGGATTCGACAGGCAACAGCCGGACCACCCAAACACCGAACTTCTTCCAGAAACTGGCGTACGGCTCAGAATCGTAAACGGTTTCCCCATCCTCTTTTTTAAGGTGCCAGCGAATGGATTCCTTGTCGTTGTCAAGTTCCAGCCGGAAAGCCACTTTTTCGATGTTGCGATCGAAATCCCGTGCGCTTTGGCCAGCGGTCTCCGGGTTGAGGAACAGGATGCCGATCTCGTTGTTGATGTGCAGGGAGCGCTGGTCCAGGTTCATGGATCCCACGAACATGGCTTTCTTGTCGAGCACCATGGTTTTGGCATGCAGGCTTGATTTGCTCAGCCCCGGCAGCCAGGTGAATTTTCTTTGTGCCGTTTTCTTGACTTCCTCGTCCAGTTCGTAGAGCATCACCCCGGCCTTGAGCAGTTGCTTGCGGTATTTGGAATAGCCGGCGTGAACCGCAAAGACGTCATTGGAGGCCAGGGAATTGGTCAGGATGCGCACTTTCACTCCTTTTTCACTGAGCGCGCACAATGCGTCCGCCCCCCTTTTCCCGGGAACGAAATAGGGCGACACGATGATCAGCTCGTCGTTCGTTTTCTGCATGTAGGGCCACAGCTGAGAAATGAGCAGCTCCGCCTGCCAGTTTTCACCGTGGGCTTTTTTCTCCGATGAGTCGTGGATGACCTTTGCTTCAGCCCATTTGAAATGGGCGCTGCCGGCGCGCAGGGCGTTGGCCAGCTCCGAGTTTTTCAAAGCCCCTACGTATGCAGCGGCCTTCTCCTGCCGGGGCACACGGTCCATTCGATCCTTGAGGTCGCTAAGCTGCTCGGATGTGGCGGGCCGGGTCAATGTGGATGCGGGATAGGCATAGTCGCTGTTCCAGTATTGATCGAATGCATCGGAGACCTCGGGGACGACCGGGCCGATGGCCAGCATGTCGAGGTCGGCAAATGCCAGATTCGGATCGGCATCGAAGTACTCGTCACCGATATTGCGGCCGCCCACGATGGTCGCCTGATTGTCGACGGTAAAGGACTTGCTGTGCATGCGGTAGTTGACATCCTTGAACCGACTGATCCACTGCAGATTCTTGGACGAGCTGCGGACAAAAGGATTGAACAGGCGTACCTCCATTTTCGGGTGGGCATCCAGCGCCGTCCAGACATCGTCGGCTTCGTCACCGTAAATATCATCAATGAGCATGCGCACGCGCACGCCCCTGTCGGCGGCCTTGATCAATTGGTCGATAAGCAGTTGCCCGACCGTATCCTGGTGGAACATGTAATACTGCACATCGATGCTGCGCTCGGCCAAGCTTGCCAGAAGCGCGCGGCCGACAAAGGCGTCCAGGCCGTGGCTCAGCAGAAATACGCCGGACTGACCCGGGTGACCCGTACGCTGGCTGTCGAATTCCCGGCCAAGGGCGGTTTTGTGACCGTCACTGATGACGGTGGACGGTTGGCGGTGGATATCCTTCGGCAAGTCGGAACAGCCGATGATCAACATCAGGCAACAACCGATGAGGCATGGGATTATTTTACTTTTTTTATCCAGGCGCACGTTCCATGATTCCTTTCCACGGTATCTCTTTCGATTCTGCCTTAAGTTGTTACGTATCATCTCGAGTCGACTTGGGAAAATACACAAGTTGTACAGCAGAGACGACAACCGCCGTTGTCAATCCGAAAATAATGATGCCGTTGGCGGATTCGAAGGCAGCCAGCAGCCGCCAGTTGGCATCGAGAAGAATATCCCCGTACCCGAGCGTGGTGAATGTGACCGTGGAGAAATACATGGCCGTTTCAAGGTCGCCAAGCGCACCGACATACAGGTAAACGACCGCCCAGGCGGCCATCTCCACCAGTGAGAGCGCGAACATCAGCAGGACAATGCTGCTGATCGCCCGCAACCGGACGAGTGGGTGTCGGGATGCCCAATGACCTGAATGATGCCGGAAAAAAATGACCACCAGGCCGATCCCGCCGGCATGAACGGCGGTTGTGGCCATCATCATTAACGATGCGATGGTGATGTTCAACAGCATGCCCGCTACCCCATCTGCAGTGTCAGATGCCTTCCCGCATAGGCGACTATAGCTGAAAGCCACCTTCCTTGCATCTGCGGCAAGCTCGACAACCGCTCAATTTGGGTTTCAGTTATCGTCACCGTCAATGATTCACTCCTGTTGAAAGGTTTTGTTCCAGTAATGGGTGCGTTCGAGCATCTCCTGCCGGGTCTCAACGTCGATCAGATCGAGGGGGTCCGGGCTGATCCGAACTTCCCAGCCGCCACCCAGCGACTTGTAGAGATCGACGAGGTTCGTGGTGACCGTCCCATGGATCGCGGCAAGCTGATCCTGCTGGGCAACGAGCGCCTGCAGGGTCGTGATGACGGTGTTGTAGGGCACTTCCCCCTCCTCGTACTGCACGGTGGAAACATCGGCTGCACGCTGGGCGGCTGACGCTGCCGATTGCAGAGACTCCATCTGCTGCTGGCTCTTGAAAAAGGCGACGATGGCGTTCTCGACCTCACCCTGGGCCTGCAGTACCGTCTGGCGGTAGTCCTCCAGCAATTGCTGGAAGATCGCGTCCTGCAGCCGGATGTTGTTCCTGAGCCGTCCGTATTGAAAGATGTTCCATTGAAAGGCGCCGAAGAGACTGTAGCCAATGGTTTCGGGGCTGAACAGGTCGCTGGCGTTCAGGCTGCCGTTGGTTGATACGCTGGTGCCGACGGATCCGCCCAGCGCGAAATGCGGATAGAGGTCGCTGACCGCAAAACCGATCTGGGCGCTCTGGGCGGCCAGCTGACGCTCGGCAATGCGGATGTCGGGTCGGCGGCGGATCAGGTTCTGGGGCATGCCCACGGCGACCGCAGGCGATACGGCCGGCACCGGCAGCACCGGTCCGAGTATCGTGCGCATGTCGTGTGGCGGCCGGCCGAGGAGGATCGCCAGCGAGTTCTTGAACTGCTGCAGGGACAACTCGAGTGAACTTACGGACGCCTGGGTGTTGTAGAACAGGGTCTGGGCCTGTTCGACGTCAAGGGAACTGACCTCGCCGCCTTCAAATTTGGCGGCGGTGATCCGCACGCTCTCTTGCTGAAGGGCGAGGTTGGTTTCGGCCACGGTGAGGCGCTGCTGGGTGGTGCGGATGAGCAGATAGGTCCGCGCGACCTCGGCAATCAGCGAGACCATGATCCCGTCATAGCTGCCGACGCTGGCCTCCAGCGCAGCCGACGCCGATTCGATCTGGCGCTTGAAACGGCCCCAGACGTCGGCCTCCCAGGTCAGGTTGAACCCCAGGTCGTAAATCTCGTATGCCGCCGAACTGCTTACCCCAGCGATGCCCGCCTGGCCACTGAGTTGCTGCTGTTGGGGATACTGGTTGCCGATGGCGATGGCCAGCCGCTGGCGCGCCTGCAGTACCCGCAGTCCGGCCGAGCGAAGGGAGTAGTTCTGCGCCAGGGCGGTCCCCACGAGCCGGTCGAGGATGGGATCGTTGAAGGCTGCCTTCCACCATTCCGGTGCCATCGGTACGGTGCTGTCGAGCTGGGGGTCTTCATATTCAAGCCAGTCTTCCTGGACCGGGGCCGTCGGCGCCTGATAGTCGGGGCCCACCATGGCGCAACCGCCGGCAAGCACCGCGACCAGTATGGATATAGTCAACAATCTTAGCTGACGTTTCATCGTGATCTCCTTACTGCAGCGCCTTGGGCGCGGCAGGTACCGATTGGTCGTGACCGCCATCTCCGCTGCCGGCCATCACCAAAACCGAGCAGGTCGTTCCCACGCGCAGCTGGATACCTTCGGGCACATCGGTGAGCTGCACCCGCACCGGCACCCGTTGGGCCAGCCGGATCCACTCGAAGGTCGGGCTGATGGCGGGCAGCAGTTCGAAACCCGTGCTGCCGTCCTGCTGGGAGATGCCCCAGCCGATGCTGTCGACACGGGCCTCGATGGGGCTGTCCGGGTAGGTCATCAGGGTCACAACGGCCCGATCGCCGCTGCGGATGTCGGCAATCGCATTCTCCTTGAAGTATCCGTCAATCCAATAGCTGTTGACGTCGACCAGGGCCACCACCGGCTGGTTGGCGACAGCCTGGCCGCCCAGTCGGAGGTTGAGGTTGGTGATGTAGCCGTCCACCGGCGCATGCACCCGGGTGAACTCCAGGTTGAGTTCCGCCTGCTGGACCGCGGCCAATGCGGCTCTGAGCTGCGGGTTGTCCGCGCCCAGCTGCGCCCAGCTGGGCCTTAGTTTGGGCCAGGGTCGCCTGGGATTTGACCAGGGCGGCCCGAGCCTGGTCGAGCGCGGCCATCGCGGCGTTTTTCTGCTGCAGGGAAACCTCGTAATTGGCCTTGGACCATTGCAATGAGCGTTGCGAAGTGGCCTGCTTGGGCAACAGTTCCTGCTTGCGTTCGTAATCCGCCTTGTTTTTGGTGATCGCGGCCTCGAGCTGGGCGATCATGCTCTTGGCCTCCTCGATGGCGGCCTCCGATGAATTGACCCCTGCCTGGGCCGCCTCGACCTGGTTCTCGAGGGCATGGACATTGCCCCCGGTCTGGTCGAGCTGTGCGCGCGCCTGGTCGAGGCTGGCCTGGAACGTGCGCGGGTCGATCTCGTAGAGCAGGTCACCGGCCTTGACGAACTGGTTGCTGCGGATCGGCAGGGTGATGACCGGGCCGGACACCCTTGAGGTGATCTGAATGACGCTGGCGCGCACCTGTCCGTTACGAGTCCAGGGATTGGCGACGTAATCCCAATACTTGAAAAGCATGGCGCCTGCGGCGATAAGAACAACAACTCCGGTCAGTAGGACTTTACCATATTTTTTCATTTTCTATATCCTGACAACGAATGTTCCCAAAAGTACAGTGTAAATGATGAAGAGCGCCAAGAATACCAGCGGCGGGTAAAAAAAATATCTGGACAGTCGAATCCGGTTGAGTAAAAGGGCCGTCAGAATCGCTGCGATCGTGGCAAGGGTGGCCGCAACGAGCAACGGTGGGAAATAAACCCCGCCAACGGCGAGTTCATGGGGCATGGGATTCATATCAATCGCTCCCTTGTAAATTAATAAAATCTCTCTTCACGCCATGGGGCCCAGTCGATGGAACCAGCGCTGGTCACATAGTCGGCCAGCGCATCCGAAACACCCCGACAGGCGCCCAGCAGGCGGTAGAAGTTTTCACCCTCCTGGTCGGTAATATTTTTGGCCGCTTTATCCACGGTCTCTTCGATGCGCTGGTTCAACCGCTCCATGATGCCGGTCATTTCCGTATGAAACCGGTCTTGGTTGTCCACGGATGGTTCCACGGCCAGACATCGAAAGGCTTCTGTCATTTTCGTACGCCAGACTACGAGATCATTGCGCAGTTCCTGTATCAGAAACGGTGCCTGCGGTTGACCGCGGTCTTCGACCAGTTGCTGCATCCGATAGCTGAGCCCCTGCAAGGCGGTGATCATGGCCGTAATCTGTTGCGGCGTGGTTCCGGGCAGTGCCTTCATGCTCAGGACTTTGGACCAGACCCCCAGCTTGGTCGGTAGGCTGGAAATTTCACGCAGATGAAACCCTGCTCTCAAGCGGGCAAGGCGCGACGCGCTCTTTTGCGGATCCTGGTGCAACGCGTCCATCAGGTATTCGCAACTTTGGAAATAGCGGCCGAGGAGACGCAGAAAGGACTGCCTGGGGCGCAGGTCAACCGGAAAGTAGGCCGTGACGCCCATGCAGATAAAGACCACGGGAAGCATCAGGGCCGTGGTGGAGACAACCAGAAAATGGTAGGTCTGGTGGTTGGAGACGGAGATAACGGTCATAAACATGCTGATGGACAATAATTTGGCCACATTCAGCTTGGGCGCGGCCAACAGATAATAGATGGCGAAGGTGACCCCGAAAAGGAGCGCTCCAAGCCCCAGAAAACTTGACAGCTGCGGCATCACCAAAAAGTATATCAGACCGGTGGCCAGGACGCTGAGAAACGCGGGCAGGAACAGCAACCAGATCGATACCTGTGGAATTCCCGCGATGACCAATCCAAAGGTGCCGGCGACGGCGACAGCATCGGCACCAGCGGGGAAACGGTCAATATAGATCATGCCAAGATAGGCGATCCACATGATCAGGGCCGCCCGGACGGCACCGGCCATCCGATCCGGGTCCGGCAATCCACACGCCTCGGCCGCATCGGGCTGGTCGCTCAATGAGGGCGCTTCGGGGCTGAATCCCTTGATATAGCCAACACGGTCAAACAGGGAGCGGGTCAGCGACTCCATGCGCCGCAACTGGTCCCGGATGACGATCAGGGCTGCTTTATGGAAATGGGACAGGTGCCGGACCTGTGAATCATCTATTTCAAGATCGACTGCAGATGGCTGCTGTGCGGGTTCCTGATTGGCCAGCATGCGGCCGATTTGGGTCAGCCGGCCGTCCAGTTCAGTTGCAAAGCCGTTTAAATTGGGCATCAGACCCGGCAGATCGAGTGATTGCGTTCCGGTAAGATTCTCCCGCCAGCGTGCCATGGTCTCGGACAGTTCCGCCACCCGGTGTTGATAGGAATGCCAGTGGTGGCGCAGTTCCCAGATTTCGTAGCTGTCTGTCTCGGCCGCGGCGAAAAGCTTGCCGACCTGATTCTGTTCTTGCATTTCCTGGACCCTTAATTTTTGGGCTGCTGCCGGGTCCCAATGCCCGGTCATCCAATCCATACCGGCATGCAGCAGTTGCTGCTGGGTCGCTGTTAGTTTGGCAGCGGCGGCTTCGAATTTGGGGCGACTGTTCACCGGCCAAAGCAGTATGGCCAAAAGGCTGTAGACCAGGATGCCCAGCCCGGTCTCCTGAGCGCGCAGCACGGCCGTGTTAAAGGCGTTGACGGGATCGGGTCCCGCTGCCATGCTGACGACGGCGCAGACATACCCGCTGTAACTCCAGAAATCCGGGTGTCTCTTGCCCCACGTCATATAGGTGCAAAAGCCCACCCAGGCGGAGAGCAGGGTGATAAACAGCCACCGGTTCTGAGGCGCAAGTGCGATGATCGCCAGGGAGACGACCCCCGCCATCAGGGTGCCGAGCATGCGATAGGCACCCTTGTTGAGCGACTGACCGGAGGTTGCCAGACTGATGAATGCCACCGAGAACCCTGCCCAATACGGCTTATCCCACCCCAATGACAGGGCGATGCCGTAGGAAAGGGTCATGGCCAGGGCGGTTTTGATGGCTTCTTTTGCTTTTCTGGAAAGGGCCATGGGCGTAATGTTCACCTTTTATCTGACAAACGCTTGTTCCTGGCAGCCAGCGCTGCCACGAGTGGATTGGCGCTGAGGCCGTGCCCGATGATACTCAGAATAACGGTATAGACGACGGTGGTCACGATGATGTCGCCGCCCGGCAGATGCGTGTTAATCACGATTACGGCGAAGACAATGCTGGCCAGACCCCGTGGGCCGAACCAGCCCATGAACAGTTTTTCATCCGTTCGCAGGTTCATTCCGGCAAGCACCAGAAATACCGGCAGCATGCGGGCAACGGTAAGGCTCAAAAGCGCATAGAGTAAGATTTCCCAACTGAAATGTGGGACTGCCTGTCCCACTACGGCTGCACCGAAGACGACCCAGGTCAGCAGGGCCAGGGTGTCGCCTGTGCCTTCCGCTGCCAGCAGAAGTGCGTGTTTATGGCGTTTTACAATCCCACCAAACAGAAGTCCGCCGACAAAAGCGGCGATAAATCCGCTGCCGCCCAGCAACTGCGCCATGGCAAAGCAGACCACCGCCAGGGTGACCACAGGCAGCTGGCGCCAGGTTTCGGACACCCAACCCCGGTCGTAAAACCACCTTAGCAGCCAGGCACCCACAATCGTGACACCGCCCCCCACCGCCATCCCGATCCCGATCTGCTGGGACACCAATTTCAAGGCAAGCAGCGATGTGCTACCCTCGGTATTGGACTGGATGACAATCGCCAGAAAGACGAAAAGAATCGGAACGCAGATGCCGTCATTGAGTCCGCTTTCCACATTCAGCCCTTCGCGAATATTGTCGGGAACGGATTCGCTCGTTACGACCGCTTTGCCGAGTGCGGCATCAGTGGGGGCCAGCATGGTCGCAAGGATTGCGATCTCTATCATGGTCAACCCGCCGAACACGAGGGCACCGACGCCGAACCCGATGAGGATCGTGAGCGGCAGGCCGATCAGCAGCAAGCGCTGAGGAAGTAGGTAGCTTTTTTTCAGCACCCCGAGATTGGCATTGGCGGCGTCGGTGAACAGGACAAGGGCGAGGGTCAGCTCGGCGAGGGTGCTGATACCTTCCGCCTCTATCTCAAACTTCAAAAGGTCCATCCCCAGCGGACCCAGGACCAGCCCGACGGCGGTAAATAAAACCGCGCCGTTGATGGGCGTGGTTTCGAGCCATTTGCTCGAAATACTGTAAAGAAAAATGAAAACGCCCAGAATCATCAGGTTTTCATACATGATTCTCTCCGCAACCGAAAACCGGTTAGCCGGTCGGAGGCGCCCCCATTTCTTCGTACTGAAACCTCGGCACCGATCCCGGCGGTCGTGCCCTCAAAACCCAAAGTGGTTTCAACGGCAAGACCACCGGGTCCGTCACCGGTCGCCACGCAAAAAAACGTACCGATTTATTTCAATCCGACATCCTTTATTGCCTGCTTACAGCGCGCGCTGACCTTGGCGTCGTTTTTATCGAGGCATTCCAGAAGCCGCCCCTCGCCGGCAGCAACACTCTGGCAGAACTGATCCAAATCATCGGCACACTCGTTGACCACGTAGGATAATGCGGCCGCGACCCGCTCCAGTTGTGCAGCGGCATCATAGAGGGCATATTCGCATTTGCCGGACAATTTGTCGCTACGGGCGTAAAGGCATGCCAGCACGCGTCCTTCACCAGGAGTGACATCCTTGCAGTAAGTTTCGAGTTCGGTCTTGCAGCCGTTGGCCACAGACTCCAGCAGGGTCTGCTCCTCAGCTCCGGCTGAGATCGCAAAAAGAAGCGTCACACTGATAGCAATGCTTAAAATGGAAATGCTCCTCATGATTTTTTTCTCCTTTAAATTTGTTTGTTCCAACCTTGGTTAATTCTCAGGCTGTCCTATACGACCTGAATGGCAGTATATAAGCTAACGATCCAGATCAACCCGTCTGGTAACCTTATGGAGCGCGTACCGCTGGTCGGGATCGGGGCTACCGAGATAGTAGCTGAGATCAACGGTGATGTCAGCCGACCGGACGCCTTCGGGGAGAACGAATTCTATGGATTCGGTCTTCGTTTGATAGGGTTGGATGCTGGTATCCCGGACGTTGGCTACTTTTATCTCTGCGCCGTATAGCTGCTTCGAATTCTTTTCGTTGGTTGCCTGAGGATGGTAATGGTGCGACTGCGTATTGATTAATTTTCCAGCCGGTGTCTTTGCGGTCACTTCCAGGACCACGCGATTATGGGACGGTCACCCGTCGGGGATTCGGTGTCCGGCAGTTGAGGCAATTTTCGTGTTCACGACGACCTTCGGAACGGATGTCTTCCTGTTCTCACGCCACTCGTAACCGAGGGTCTGAACATCGAGTGAAAGCGCTGCCTGCAGGAGCTTGGTTGTCTGCGGGACATCGTCAAAGTTCGGCGCCATCAGATGATCGGCCAGGTCGTCAATAGGCTTCATGTGGCATTCCTGGCAGGTCTGGGAACCACCAGCGGGAATGTAGGCATGCAGGTAACTGCCGTAGAGATTGGCACACTGCACCGGGTTGTCGAACTCGAGGTTCGGACCCAGGCCGTGGCACTGCCCGCACATGAGGGATCGTTTCATGACGGCGCTAGTCTTCACCGTCTCGAACACCTCGTCTTCATGTGCATCTAAGTCGGTGTTACCGTATAGCGTACCCGGATCCGGCTGGCCTTCCTCGAGTTGATGGATGATCGCCTTTTGGTTGTGGCAGACGATGCAGGTGATTTGAAGTTTGGCGATTTTTTCGATATCCTGCGCAAGGATGGCTTCGGTGAGTTCAACTGCGACGGAATCTTCAGCATACTCGACGGCCTGCGGGAGGTGGCACTTGAGACACGGATAGGTCTTGAGCGTTGCCTGCTTGGGATCATCCGGGGAGAACGGCGTCGCTCCAGCTTTAGCCAACAGCGTCATATTCAGTGTGCCCCGGATTCCCATCAAGGGACGCGCGTGGTGAGACTTTTCCCACTGCTCATAAATCACGCCGTGGCATTCCGCACAACGCGATGCCTCGAACATTTCGACCAGTTCGTCGATGGTCTTGGCTTTTTGCGCAATCGCCGGCAGCGGAAGCGCGATGCAAAGTAGAACAATAGTCAACGTCAACCGATTCATAATCCCTCCCATCGTTGGCAGAATGGGGCGTTTTCTTTCTTTTACCCTTCCGGTTTTCCTGATAGATTGCCCATGATCATAATCAGGCCTACGGAGAATCATTTGTTGTCCACTTGTTGATTTCCTTTACGTGAGGGACTCTACCGTAATCAACGGCAGGTGCAGCTCGTAGAGTTCGTTCAGCACACCGGAAAGGGCCGCCTGATCCTGCACATGTCCCACCAGGATGGTTATGGGGCGGCTCTCAGAGGTGAACGCACGGGTAATGACCATGCCGCCCAACTGATCCGACAGGCTGTCATCGATGTGGCCCGTCACCCGAATTCGATAGGTCGCTGGTTTTTCAAATTTCAGATTTTTCCCAAACAGTTCGTTTGACATGATGTTTCCCTTGCTTTCTACTGTCACAGGCAACATCTTTTTTGGTTTCACTCATTGTCCGGTTCGAGGCATGCATCGGCCGCCAATGTATCGGACCTTCCCTGTTCATCTATGCTCCAAGAACCCTGTTCCAGCCATGCCTCGAATAACTGGTAACCGAGCACAAGAATGACGGGTCCCAAGAACAGCCCCATGATTCCCGAAAGCATCATTCCCCCGATAGCCCCTATGAGCACAACAAGCATGGGAACCTGAACACTTCGGCCGAATAAGAGTGGTTTCAGAAAGGAGTCGCTGATACCGACGAAAACGCTCCAAATCGCGAAAACGACCGCTGTTGTTGTGCCGGCGGTGGAAAACACATAAAAAATAATCGGCCCCAATACGAGCAGGGGTGGAATCTGGACCACCGCGCAAAGCAATACCAGCAGGGACCAAAGGCCAGCGGCAGGCACTTTTACGGCAAGTAAACCGATCCCCGCGAGAATCGCCTGGATGATCGCGACCCCTAATACACCCTGAGCAACGCTTCGCACCGTAGACCCGGCGAGATCCGTCAATTCTGTTCCCCGGTCGCCTGCAAGCCGTGTGGCGATTGACCGGGCAAACCGTTGACCAGCGCCGTAATGTATCAGCAGAACACCGGAGATGATGATCGAAACCAGGAACTTAATAATTCCGGTGGTGACGCTTTTCGCGGCCGTCAACAACCATTCACCCAATGCCTTGATCTGTGGACCCATTTTGCTCAAGGCGGCCTCGAGGTTATCTGCCGCCAGAACCCAGAAAGCGTATAGATGTTCGCCAACCATCGGCCAGGATTTGACGCTCTCTGGCGGTGCGGGCACATTCAGGCTACCCATTTTGAACTCTGCCGAAAGATGATGGGCCGTGTCAGCCAAAGACCCACCCAGCAGAATGGTCGGAATGATCAGAATGGCCAGTGCCAGGAGGGTGATCAGGGCCGCTGCAAGACCACCCCGTCCACCGAGCACCGAGGTCAGCCGGCGGTGGAGCGGATCGATGGCGACGGCAATGATGATGCCCCAAGCGATCGGCTCGATGAATGGCCGGCCGATCTTGAAACACCAAACCAGGAGCAGACCGAGTACGACGATACGGATCGCTGCCTCGACGGCATTGGCCACAAACCCCTGGTCAACTGAAGAACCGCTGCAATCTTTCATGTAGGAGCACTCCTGACCGGACCACACTTTGCGGCTGCAGTTACGCCAAAATGGAAAATCGGCCAGGCAGCGCGGGTACGGTGTGTATTCTTGGGTTTACTATGTCTTTGCTTCATAAACGTTTCGCAAGCCACTCTCGAAGCTCGCATCGATATGCTTGAATAGATCATCAATATTCGGTTGTAAAAAATGCCGTGCGGTAGCGATGGCATGTCTTGGTATTTGGGTCAATTTATCCAATTGTTGAAGGCAAGTAGATTCCAACTCTTCTGCAGATACAATTTTACTAATTTCGGAGGGAGTAAAGCGCTTTTTCACCGGAGCACCTGCGTTGAACGACTCATAGGCGTTATGGTGGGCAATCCTAATTTCAATAACGGAGGGAATTGTTCACTGCCAGTAAAGCGCCTGAGAATTCATCTGCCCCCACAGATGGAGTCGGGTTGGCTGCGTGAGTTACACCAAGATGCTCGCGGAGCCTTCCCGACATCAATTTGTGAAAAATATACCCATAGTCAATGAAATTGATCGGCGCTTCTTTCCTCCAACAGATCGATGAAATGGGTCTATAAGAGGTGGCCTCAGTTCTACCCAATCTCTTTTTCAAGTTCCTTACGCGTGGCCTTCAACCCCTTACGGACTCGTTTTTTGGCCTTTTTCAGCGCCTTCTCGACCAACGCGTCAACGGTGGATTCACCCACAATGACCAGCCCGGTTTCTTGTTCGTCGAGCGCCTCACCGATCTCTTTAAGATTGGAACGGGACATGCCGCCCCAAAGCTTTCCAACAAGTCCCGCTGTAGCACCACCGACAAGGCTGCCGGCTAAAATTGAAGGTGGAAAGAGAAGCCCCACAATTCCTCCGGCAATGGCGCCTTTCCAGGCACCGCTTTTGGCGGCCGTGCCATGCTTCTCAACGTGGACCTTGCCGTCTGCCCCTTTGGTTATGATCGCGGTGTCGTATTTGCCGACGGCGCCGACCGCAGCCAGATCAAAAAATGAGTTTAAATCGGAAAGTGCGTCCGCTTCATTGTCATATGCCGCTGCGTAAACAAATAGGTCGTCTGGGTTCATTGGATTCTCCTTTTTAATTATTTGCAGCCATTGACCGGGTGTTCTACCTGCACCCGCATTCCATGAAATTAACCTGTTTCCTCTTTTCGACAGAAACTCCGCGATGGAGACATTCTTCGCACTCATACTGGTGGGAAAAGATCGATTCTGATTATTTCAATCCGACATCCTTTATCGCCTGCTTACAGCGCGCGCTGACCTTGGCGTCGTTTTTATCGAGGCATTCCAGAAGCCGCCCTTCGCCGGCAGCGACATTCTGACAGAACTGATCCAAATCGTCGCCACATTCGTTAACCACGTATGCCAGCGCGTCCACGGCCTGTTCCAGCTGTGCGGCGGCATCATAGAGGGCATATTCACATTTGCCTGATAGTTTGTCGCCACGAGCGTAAAGGCATGCCAGCAAGCGTCCTTCACCAGGAGTAACATCTTTGCAATAGGTCTCGAGTTCGGCTTGGCAACCGTTGGCCACAGACTCCAGCAGGGTCTCCTCAGCCCCGGCTGAAAATGTAAACAGAAGCATCGCACAGATAGCAATACTGAAAATGGAAATGGTCTTCATACTCTTTTTCTCCTTTTAATTTATTTGTTCCAACCTGGGCTTGAATCTCAGACCGTCCTTGTACCTCAAATCACCTCCTTTAGGTTCTCTATACAGCGGCGGCGGTATCGACCGCGGGTGTATGTTCGATTAAACGGGTATCTGTATCCCATCAAGAGCACCGCCCATGACCATGATCAGGCCAATGGAGAACAGCTTGGTAACCGTTTCCTGATCTTTTCTCCAAATGATAGGGAGGCTACCGTCAACAACGACAGGTACAGCTCGTAAAGTTCGTTCAATATGCCGGATAGGGCTGCCTGATCACTCACGTGACCGACCAGGATGTGGTTGTGGTTATTCACGCGAATCTGATAGGTGGCTGGAATCTCAAATCTCAGATTTTTCCCAAACGGTTCGACTGACGCGATGTTTCCTCGCGTCCTGGTGTCACGAGTCACATCTCTTCTAGAAATTCTAAAACCATCTTAAGTCATGTAGACTGGCGGTGTCATCATCCGAAAGTTGTAAAAAAGATGTATTTTTAGGCAGTCCATTGGCTGGGACCGCCTCGCGCATAGCTTTTTAGGGTGGTCAAGATATCGACGTGCAGGTGTCAAAATCGAAATGTTAGTCCGATCCCCGGACCTTCGAGGGTCAAATCTTCAAAAAGTCCCCCCCCATCCATATCGTAATCCAGGTAACGATAGTTGATCATGATCTCCCACCAATTGAATCCGTAGGACAATCCAACCATACCCTGCCAGGTAAGGTCGGAATTCCCGGTCCCGATATCGAGGTAATAGGGAAGGGTCCAGTTGCTATCCCCTATCCGCACCCGACCCCGCACGCCAACAATGGCGTCCCAGGCATCCTGAGTCTCTGAGACACTCCCCGTTCGCTGGAATACCTGGCCCGGGCCCGGGCCGGTGACCGTGGTAGTCAACTGCCAGTCGGTGTTAACGTCTAATGAAAGGTAGCGAAATCCGCCGAGAACCTCGAGGGTCACTGCCCGTTCCTCGACCACCCCGTAGCTTCCGGCAAGCGTCCACAACCAGGCCTCCAGCGACGACGATGTCCCGGCGTCATTTTCGACGCTGGTCGGATTGCCGGGACCACCGAGGTTGAAATCGATGTCATTCACCCGGCTGTCCAGAGAAGAGAGATCTAAATAGATCACGTCGGTGAAAATCGACCACCTGCCTTTGCGCGCCTCTCCTGAGAGCATGACACCGAAGTCGAGGCTGTCCAAGAGATCACTGTTGCTGATTTCCACATGCGGACTGCCACCGGCGATGGGACTGTATCTCAGGTTCCCTTCCAGGTTGAGAAACCAGAAGTATGGGGTGATCCCAAAGCGCCACTGGTCGGCCGCTGACTGGGCCAATGATGCAGGTGTGGGGCCGGCCGCCACCATGGCGACAACCATCACGGACACCATTAAAATCCGCCACTTGAGCGAATCACGATGTTCCATTCTGCTTTTAACTGCCTTTTTCAAGGAGTGATCTTGCATGGGTAATTTTCCTTAATACGACGCCCACGTCAGGTACCCGAGGGCATTTCAATATTGAGGGGGCCCGCCCCGACGTCTAATTTTTAACTGTTTGACCTTACACGGCGCCGACTAGCCGATCCGCACGCCTTCTGTCTCGAGCCCGCCTCCCTCGGCAAGCTTGCTCCAGCTCTTACTTGCCCACTCCTCCTCGAGCCATTCCCGCACCGCCTGCTCCAGGAATTCCGGCGCCGCCCACGCTTCCACATCGAAGTCGTTCTTGATGTAGCCGTGGCTCAACATGAAATCCTTGCCGATCTTGATGCATTCCAGGTTCTGTGCACTCAGGCTTGGCACCATGTCGACGTGCTTGATGCCCTGGTAGGTCTGCTCGGCATCCAGGTAAAAGGTCTGCCGGTTAAGAATTTCTGCGGCGGCATGCTTGTTCCGGTTCGACCAGCGGCCGACCTTGACCATGGCCTTCATGTAAGCGACGACCAGTTCAGGGTGCTCCTTCGCCATCACATCAGTGCAGGTAATGACGGCGGGAGTGTTGGCGACCTGAATCGTCCAGTCCGGGTGCTTGGACAGGTCGAAGATTGATTTGATTTTGCCCGTGGCCTCCGAGAGCTGTCCCAATTGTCCCATCTGGTTGTAGATAGCATCGACGGTGCCGTCGAGTAGTGCCTTCTCCAACGGGCGGAAAGCGTAATCATGCTTGTGGTCACGCCTCATCCATAACTCGGACGGGTTGTTCATCGGCGGGGTCAGCATCTCCGGCTTGTCATACCAGTCATCGGGATAGGGGAACTCGACGAGCTCGATGTCATCCATGGTCATGTCGTTGAGCATCAGGATGTTCTCGATACCCATGTGCTCCTGGACGCGCCACCAGTCATTCTTGATGGTGTTCAGGCTTTTGGTGATGCCGATCTTTTTGCCCTTCAGATCCTTCACGCGGAAGATCTTGTCGCGGGCGCGCACCTGCATCACCCCGCCCTCGTAGACCCACGTCGCACCCAGCAGTACTGTACGGCGGATGTCTGCGTGAACATGGATCGGGGGATACAGTCCGCCGAAGCGGATGAGGTTGTCGAGGTTGTGGGTGTAGTGCGGGTACCAGTTGTTCTCGGGGGCGGAGCGGAAATAGGCGTATTCAACACCGATCTTCTTGAACTCCTCTTTGCACCAACCCAGTTCCTGGTCAACGTTGTTGGCAGATACCATAGGGCAGTTGGTGTACCAGACTTCTTTCCAGTTCAATGGTACAGTAGTAGAAACTCTTTCTGTAGGCATATCGTGCTCCTTCCTTTTGTGGTCCCCAAGACAACAGGCGGCAATCACCTATTCTTAAGACGCCTGGACAAACCTGATTTATTGCACGGCACCGTTTTCAGCTTAATCGCGTGGTCGTGTATCCAATCACGCACGCGCTACTATTGTGGTTGCTTCGACGCACCTTCTTCAAGGATGATTTTCTCGGGATCAATGTCATAAACCCAAGGGGCCGAGTTCTTCCAACCGTTTCTCATCCGCTTCCCGTAGAAGACGCTTTCGGGGTCCGTCACCTTGTCACCTTCAAAACCATCTATGATGTTGAAGGCGTTTTTAAAACCGGCTGCGGCGAGATTGTTGACTGACATAGCGCTGCGGTCACCTGACCGGCACATGACCAAAAGGGTGTCGGTCGGCCCAGCTATTTTTGTGACCTCGGCGATAAAATCCGGATTCATCTTCGGGCCGTATTCGGTTTTGCCGTCCTTTCTCTGATAAGTCACAAAGGCAAGGGGAATGTTCCAGACCATCTCCGGGTGGCCGATGAATGCGTACTCCTCAGGGGTCCGCACGTCGATGACCTTCACCTTCTCCGGTTCGGTTTTCCACATTTCGTAAGCCTGCGCGGCGGTCACATACAGACCAAGGGTGGTTTGTTTGCCTTTGGGAAGCTGGCGCTCCGCGAAACAGGCCTTAAATTTTTCTGCATTGAGTTCGTTCATATGCATTGCCCCCCATATTTTAGATATTTAGCTGGTCTACAATAGTGAAAACATCCCGATCTGGATGATTAGATACAACAGCATCATTCCACTCCCAGCCTTGATAAAAATAAAGCCAATGAGGCCGTCCAACACCAGGCCAATCTGTGGGTCAGAAAATATTTCAATCCAAGGCCCAGCCTAATGGAAAAGCGCAGTTCGTTTTATCGCTGGTAGACAGTTCAGGAGATACTTCTGACGGGTTTTTGATATTCAACTATACTCGAAATGAGCAGGCCATGTCATCATCCGAAAGTTGTAAAAAAGATGTATTTTGGGTCAGGATCGGGTCACTCAGCGGTGGGTTACGGGAAAGTGGGAGATGCAAGGCAGGCGGTCACAAAATCCCAATGGATTTGGCTCTGACAATCGCTTGGAGACGATTGTTTACCCCCAGCTTGCCGTAAATGGTGGACAAATGCCTTTTGACCGTCGGGGTTGAGATAAACAGGCTGTCGGCAATTTTATTGTTGCTCAATCCTTTCGTCAGCTGCCGCAACACTTCGATTTCACGGTTTGTCAGCGGTTCAATTAACGCCTTGACCGGTAAAGTTGCGCCCGGCATGTTTCGATCATTCGCGCGGCGGCCAAAGCATTCGGTTTTCCCGCCCCTAAAGGCCTTCAGGATTTTCCAGGCATATCGATGGTTGGGATTTTGTTCGAATAGACGGCCCAAGAGATCCGCCATTTCCTGCCCCTGATCCAGGAAAGGTCGCATGAAGCCGCCCGGTTCGGCCAGGGAAAGTGCTTCTGCCAGCTTTTCTATTGCCTGCGGCGGGCCACCCTGTGCAACGTGGACCATGGCCTGCAAAATGAGAACATCGATCAGCACGCGGGTGCTGTGGATCGATACATAATAATCGTACATTCGAGAAAGCAACGCCCCCGCTTCGTTTAGACTTTTTGCCGTTCGCCTGGCCAGAAGCACCCTGGGCAGTGTTAAATGGGGGGTAAAAAAACGGTATGCGGGTGCCAGCGATTTGGGGGCGGTATTCCGGGCCCAAAGATTGGCTTCGGCAATATTTCCCTGACGCACTGCCAGGTCGGCCAAAAGCACCTGGCAGAGTTGCAGCAGATCGGCATTTCCGGTTTCCAGCATGTAAGCGATAGCTGAATCGATGACCCGGTCGGCTTCTTTGGCGCGGCCCATTGCCTGGTACGTCAAAGAGAGGGCAAACGCACTTTGACAGTAGGTTACGACAGTCGGGATAATGTGTTTGCCGGTACCCGTATTTGCGAAAACCGGTGACAGAAATCGTTCGGCCAGATCCAGGTCGTTTTGCTGATAATGGCGGATACCGGTAAAAAAGCGGCCGATGGCGGTGGATTCCGGCAGATCGTGCTTCTGCCCGTGCTTCCGCAATTGGTCTGCGGTCTGTTTCAGGCCGTTTAAATCGGCGGAAATCCAGCTCATCCAACACAGAGCGGCCAGCAACGAGGATTTATAAACGGCGATCGATGCCGCTTCCTGCTGCAGGGCTTCCAACACTACCTGCCGGGCTTGCTCCGGGTCTCCCTGCATTTGGAGCGCCGCTGACAGAAAAACAAGAGTGGCTCCACGGATGCTGTGATACCGGGGTGGAAGATAGTTTAAGGCCTCCCGGGCTGCGGTTGCGGAAAGCTCCCCCTGGGCGGTTGCGTAATACTGAAAGCTTTTCAAGGCCTGCACTTCCCCCCAAAGGATACTGTCGTCCATGGATTTCTTTTTGCTGATGAATTTGGTAGGTTCGAGTTCGTCCAGAATAGCGAAGAGCTCTGAGTAACGGGCCTGTCGCTGGTACGTCCACGCCCTGGCCAACAGCAAATCGGGGTGTCGCTGAATAAAATCGGGGGGAAATCGTTGCAGCCAGCGATTCAACCGGTACCATTGCTCCTGGTTCATAATATCGTGCCGATATTGTTTTACCAACCGCGCGGCGGCCTCATTATCTCCGATCTCATGGGCATGCGACAGGGCCTCTTCGATATATCCGTTTTCGGCGAACCAGGCACTGGCCTGTTTATGGAGCGTAACGATCTCCTCCGCATTGTACCTTTGCCTTAACTGGCGTTTCAGCAGCGCCTGAAACAAATGGTGATAGCGAAACCATTCTCGTTTATCGTCCAGTGGGATCACAAACAGGTTGGCGTTTTCCAACAATTCCACAAATTGGCGGCCATTCAGGTCGCATTCGCCTGACTCCGCACCTGAAAAACAAACCGCATCGCAGAGGGGGGCGCAGAAGCGATTTAAAACCGAGGCCTTTAAAAAACACGCCTGTACGGCCGGCGAGTGGTGGGAGAGGATCTCGGTGACGACATAATCCATTACAAAACGGTTTTCCACCGGCAGACTGGCCAAAACACGCTTTAAATCATTGCGGTCCCTCATTGACAGAGCGGCCAAGCGCAGACCGGTCACCCAGCCCTCGGTTTTTTCCTCCAGGATGGCGGCGGCAGATTTGTCTACTTTCACCCCTGTCATTTGCTGCAAGAGAACTACGGTTTCTTCCAAAGAAAAGCGCAGTTCCTGAGCCCGCATCTCTATCATTTGTCCTTTGGCTCGCAGCGCAGTCAGCGGCAACGGCGGATCGCGTCGGCCAATCAGGACAAGATGCATGAATGCAGATGGATGGCGCAATAGTTTGGCAATTATTTCGTGAATGCTTTTGTCCCGGATCATGTGATAATCGTCCAGGGCCAGGATAAATGATTTATCAATCTGATCCAGTTCGTTGATCAGATTCCTGGCCAGGACTGAAACCGAAGGCAACGGGTCGATCCCGAGCATGGATTGGGTTTCAGTGCATGCAGCGGGGAAAATCTGTTGGATCGCGTAGACGAAATAAGAGAGAAAGATTCTGAGATCGTTGTCATTCTCGTCCAGGGACACCCACGCACTGGGAACATCGCAGGCCTCCATCCAGCAGCTTGCCAGGGTGCTCTTGCCATAACCGGCCGGCGCCGAGACCAGGGTCAGCGGTCGACACCGGCTCTGGTTAAGCCTGTCCAACAAATGTTCGCGGTGCAGATGAGCCCTATCAATCGGCGGCCGGTGCAGTTTTGTTCGTATGATGGGTGTGGGCATTGCTTTACGGTTTTGGTTGTGTCGGGAATCTGGTTAATATGATTGCATTGTCATGCTGAAATATAATGGAAGGCAGATGATGATGCAATAATGAACAGGCAATCTAATTTCGAGAATAAATTACTGGAAGTTGGCTTTTTTACTAATGGCGCACTGCTTGGGACTTAAGTTGAGTAAAGGATTTGATATCAAGGTATCGGATGGATATCCCACAAAAACGCACCACACCGAAACTTGAGTTTACTTTCCAGCGGTTGTATCTATCAAGAATGAAATGAAATTTTCATTTAGCAACTGGATAACACAGGCTTAGCTTGGGAGTTGCTCAAATCATTTAGGACTTTTCTCAGCACTGGAAATCCATATAATGCCCATGCTGAGCAAATGCATACTCCAACACAAAATTAAAATAATTTCAGTTTCTCAGCCATTTCCTTATAAATCGGAGGGAATTCGGGTTGGTAATTCAAGTAACCTGGGACTGGATAGCGGAGGCCGACCTTTTTCCCCACGACATTAAGTGACTCATACATAGGCAACAGTAGCTCTCCGGGAATGCTTAGGACCAGTTCGTCATCCTGCGTCATTGAAAAGATGCGATCACCCAACCCTGGGATAGCGATGCGCGGGGTTGCGGTCTTGAACGGTGCAATCAGGTACTCGGTGCATTCGACTTTGCCGCCGAAATTACCAGCAATGCGTTTGCCACACGCATGAATGACTGCCTGGGACAGGCGCATGATTTGCGCTGGGTTGCCATAAAAAACCACAGTGTCCGGTTTTAACAGGCCCTTGTGCAAAGGCGCCATCAGGACCGCCGGGTATTCGTCGTTATCGAATTTGCACATACTGTCGGCCTCATCTGCAGCAGTGGCGGCTTCTGGGTGGAACCCGACCTCGCAGAACAGCTCTCCCAGCGTGTTCCCGATATCCTCAGCCCCGCTGAAACCAAAAGCAATCATTGCCGGAACGCAGATTATATCTTCTTTTGTCAGTCCAATTGTCCAGCCGTAAAGGCGTGCCATGGAAACCGCCTGGCAAATTGTGATACGCTTGTTTAGATCCTTTGAGGGCCGTCGCGTTTTCTGAGGAAAATTTTCAGGGTTTTTATTGAATTTGACAGCCAAAGGCAACGTCTTAAGCCGCGATGCATCGCGAACCGCATCTGTAATCTGAGCATAGTCAATATTTTCCACGATTCCTCCTTCATGTCTCCCACGCAGATAAAGTTATATACCAGTTATTAGCGGCAAATAGCCGATCGCACACGCCCCCTTTGGCCTTATCCCCGGATTGCGATTTATAGCGGCAGCGGTGATATTGACAACGCGGATAATTTCATATGTGAAGCACTCCATTGCGAATCACTCACCTGCCCGGTCGTCAGGTAATTATGCGCCAAACGGCCGCTCTGTTTTATGGAATTGGATGACCCCGTTATGCGTCTGACGCTCCACCTGTCCCATCTCCTCCAGGTAGCGCAGGTGGGCGATGGCCTCACCCGTGGCGAACCACTGCTGAACGACGGGGAAATGATTCCAGGACGCGGCCCGGATGTCCCAGGTCATCAGCGAGGCGATATCATGGGCGCACAGGGTCGAGCCGTCCAGGATATTCATCACCTCGTCAAGCCGGCGCTGATGATGATCCTGAAGCTCTCGGATGCGGCCTCGGTGGTCGCTGAACAACCGGCGGTGGCCGGGCAATACCAGGTCGACATCCAGTTCAACCACCTTTTCCAGGCTCTTAAGATAGCTGTCCAGTGGGTTGCGGTCATCCGCCCAGCACTGAATGTTGGGGGTGATGTCGATGAGAAGATGGTCCCCAGAAATCAGGATTCTCTTTTCCGCTTCGTACAGGCAGGTATGTCCCAGGGTATGACCGGGAGTCTCGACGCAGGCAAAGGTATATTCGCCGTACTGGATCTGCTGCCCATCGGCAATGATCTTGAACTCGGGGTTCCACTCGCACCCGAACTTGCTGGCCGGATGGGCGGCCAGAGCAGGACGCAGTCGGTCTACGGGAAACCCGTGTCTGCTGGAATAGTCGAACATCCACTCCAGACCGTCCCAGGACTCCACAATTTCCACGTCCGGCCGGTTGAACCATACCCGGGTGGCAGGCGTGGCCAGTTCGGAAACCAAGCTGTAATGATCGGCATGCAGGTGGGTAATGTTTTTGTTGCACAAGCAGTCAATACAATCAATCAGTTTTAAAATTGTTCGGAGCAACGCCCACTTAAAATAATTCTTGCGCCGAGGATCAGGATGGATGAACACTGCCAAGTTTTTTTGTTTATGGATCAAGGATCTATCATTTCAGCTGTAGACGAAATTGTGCAAAGTTCGCAAACTCGTATCACGCGGGCCTTATTTAAAACGTAGCAGATTCCGACCTTTCTTAACCGCCTTTCCTACAGCAACATGCCTCCAATGCAACAATTTCGTGAAAGTGGGCCGTTATCTGCCAAAAGCCCTTTTCATCTCAACTCCAGAAAATAAATAGATATAATCAATACAATTTAACAACGATATCGATACTAAGTATTGGACATATCACCCATACCAAGGTACTGACCAATTTCTTAATCCATCCTCCTAAGGTGTCCTCCATATGAAATATGATTCTGGCTTTACCTGAGGTTTTTACCCATCTAACCGGGTTTGTTAGACGAAACCGTGTGCCGGCATCATATCCAACCTAACACCACCGAATCGTCACTGGGCCACTCAATTGTGTTGAAAATGCGATAGCCCAATCGAACTCTCCCGGATCCAAATCAACTGAAAAGCATAAACCATTCCACGCTTTTGCTGGAATGGAATCAGACATCTCAAGGAAAGGAGCAACGCATGAGTTCAGATTACCGATCCATGTGGGCCGATTTAGGGCTCGATTTAGAAGCGCATGACGCGCTATTGGGCGTTCTGGGTCAAGCTTATCAAGACATTTATCTGGCCCAGAAGAACCGTCCCGATGGGATGGGCTATTTCGACTTTGTCATGAGCGAGGTCCACGGGCTGCGCATCAAGGAGCTGCTGGACGAAAAAGCGGCCGGACGCAAAATCATCGGGTCCTATTGTGTGTTTGTCCCCGAAGAGATCATCCTGGCCGCCAACGCCACCTTGGTCGGCCTTTGTTCAGGGGCCGATTTCGCTACTGAGGATGTGGAGAGACTGCTGCCGCGCAACACCTGCGCCCTGATCAAATCGTCGTTCGGGTTCAAGATCGGCAAGGTGTGCCCCTACCTGGAAAGCGCGGACATGATCGTGGGTGAAAACACCTGTGACGGAAAGAAGAAGGCCTATGAATCCCTTAATGACCTGGTAGAAAATCTTTATGTCATGGATCTGCCCCAGGTCAAAACAGAAAACGGTAAAGACCTTCTTAAATCTGAATACAAGCGTTTCAAAACGGCAGTCGAAACTTTGACTGGCGTCTCGATCACTGCCGAGTCGCTGAAAACAGCCATCCGCACGGTCAACGCCAAGCGTGCCGCCATTCACCGACTTTCTTCTTTGCGCAAAGCGGACCCGGCGCCGATCTCGGGTCTGGACGCCCTGTTGGCCAACCAGGTCTTTTTTTACGACAACCCGGCCCGGTTTACGGAATCCGTGAACAAGATCTGTGATGAACTGGAAAAGTGGATTGAAGCCAAGGCGGGTGTCTTTCCCAAAAACACCCCCCGCATTCTCGTGTCCGGATGCCCCCAGGCCGTGCCCAATTGGAAACTGCCCATGATCGTGGAAACCGCCGGTGCGGTCATTGTGGGCGAGGAGTCGTGCGTCGGCGAACGCGGTACCCGCAACCTGACCGATGACTCGGGTGAGACCGTGGATGACATGTTGGACGCCATCGTTGACCGCTATTTTCAGGTGGACTGCGCCATTTTTACGCCCAATCCCGACCGCCTGAATCACATCCAGGAAATGGTCGCCGCCTACAAAGCCGACGGCGTCATCCATTACGGTCTGCAGTTCTGCCAGCCTTACCTGATGGAGGCCATACCGGTGGAAAAAGCGTTGGAGGATAAGCAAATCCCCTGCCTGCGCATCGAAACCGATTACAGCATGGAGGATCTCGGCCAGCTGAAGACACGCGTCGAAGCCTTTGTTGAGCAACTCAGATAAATCGCGGCAGTGATAACCATGTTTCAATTATTCTACGAAGCTGCGCCGGCGTTGAATATTAACCGCCGGCTGCCGGCATGGCCGGAATTGACGTTGGCGGTATCGGCAACCTGGCGTCATGGTGCCAGACGTCTGGATTGGATCGCGGCAAACGGTCTGGCCTGTGCCTTTACACCGAATCCAGATCAGCTGGATTTGATATCCCAGCAACTCATTCCCTACATTGATCATGGCATGGCAGTGCGGCACCATGGCTATTTTCCGGGTAAAGAGATCGGGCACGCCAATACTGCGGCCGCCGAAGATGCCATGCAACTCCATTTCAAGGCCATGGAGGCCTTGCAGGGTATCGGCGAACCATTGATGACCGTTCACGTGGGATTGGATCGAACCCTGCCCCTGGATCACCATCGCGCCGTAAAAAACCTCACCCGGCTCGTTGAACATGGAAAACGGATTGGTGTAACCATCAGCCTCGAAAATCTTCGCCGGGGCCCCACGGCCAATCCACAAATCCTGCTCGACTGGGCCCGGCGTTCTGGGGCAGGGATTACCCTGGACGTCGGTCATGCCGTATCCAGTCGATGCGTCTGCAACAAGACGATCCGCGTGGGAAAGATCATCGATCTGGTGGCGGCGCGACTTGTGGAAGTGCATGTCTATGAATCGGAAACGGATCGTCATTGGGCCCCGCGAAACATGGAAATCCTGGGGCCGATTGTCGACAGGCTGATCACGACCTCTTGCCGCTGGTGGACCATCGAGTTGGAAGACACCCGGGATGTTTTACTCACCCGGCAATTGCTGGTCGATCATTTGAGGAAAACCGAAAAAACGGCTTTTTGGCGGCCGCAAGGGGAGGCCGGATGCGCTTTGCCGGTATAGACATTGGCTCTCGCACCATTGAACTGGTGGTGGTGGATGAGTCGGGTAAAATCGAAGCCAGTCGTCAGGCGGACACGGGCTTTGACCCCATCACCGAGGCCCAGAAGTTGGTGGATGGAATCCCTTACGATCGAATTATGGCCACGGGATACGGGCGCAACCTGTTCGAGATCGCATTTGACGCACCAACGGTCACCGAAATCAAGGCCCATGCCAGGGGCGCACGGGCCATCTTTTCCGAGGCGCTGACCGTTTTGGATATCGGCGGTCAGGACAGCAAAGCGATCTCCCTATCTGAAAACGGCAAAGTGAAAAAGTTCGAAATGAACGACCGGTGCGCCGCCGGCACCGGTAAATTTTTAGAGGTTATGGCAAAAACCCTGGGATATGACATTGAGCAGTTTGGTCGCGCAGCGCTGCGTGCCGAAAATGATCTCAGCATTTCCAGCATGTGCACCGTATTTGCCGAGTCCGAGGTGACGTCCCTGATCGCCAAGGGCAATAGCCGACGGGAGATCGCGCGGGGGTTGCACGCCAGTGTGATCCGCCGTGCCGCCGGAATGATCAATCGGGTTTCTTCACAGGGCGATATCGTTTTTACCGGCGGTGTGGCCAACAACCCCTGCATGGTTGCGTTTCTGGCTGAAAAAATGGGCCGCCGGGTGTTGATTCCAGAAACTCCACAATTCATTGGTGCGCTCGGGGCAGCGCTTTTATTGCAAGAATCTCTTGAGTAAAACCGGGGATCAAGGCCGGTCCGAAAATAATCGGAACATTGATATTGGACAACTACAACCATTTTTTCATGAAAAAGGGGGACATTAAATGGTAATGCATGGCTTCAGAATTGGAATGATGCTGGTGTTTTCTCTATTGGTTAGCAACCCCTGCCTGGGTGGCGCATTAGATGTGTTTGATGGGCAAAAAGGAACCCTCAAGATCGCTGGGGGCACAGCCCACATCCCCGTGATGAAAGAAGCCGCCAAACGGATCATGACGCGCAACAAAGATATCGTGATCACCGTGGCCGGTGGCGGTTCCGGTGTGGGGATCAAGCAGGTGGGTGAAGGACTCGTGGATATCGGCAATTCAGGTCGCCCGGCCAAGCCGGAAGAGGTTGAAAAGTACGGTCTTAAGATGTTCAAATGGGCTGTTGATGGTGTGGGCGTGGTGGTCAATCCAGCCAATCCCGTACAATCCCTTACAAAGGACCAGTTGAAGCGGATTTACGCGGGTGAAATCGACAACTGGTCAACGATTGGTGGCACGGACCACGCCATTACCATCTACACGCGGGATGAGGCCAGTGGCACCCGCGCTGTTTTCTGGGGGTTGGCCCTGGATAAGGGCGAAATAGCGACAAGTGCGCTTTTTGTCCCCTCTAACGGGGCGATGAAGACCGCCGTTGCCAACGATCCCCATGCCATCGGCTATGTTTCCGTCGGCCATATGGATGAAACCGTCGCGCCGGTGGCTCTTGATGGGGTTGCGCCGACGCTGGAAACCGTCAAGAGCGGCCAATATCCCATTGCCCGAGGATTATACAGCAACACCAAAGGCGACCCCACCGGCTTGACGAAGCTGTTTATCGATTATCTTCTAACACCCGAGGGACAGCAAATTGCTGCGGAAAACGGATTTATCCCGGTAAAATGATGCCGTCTAAAGATGCCCTTGCGAAGCGCGTATTTTTGTGCTGCGCCATCGCCAGTGCGGCCATTATCCTGGCGATACTGGGATTTATGGTCGCACTGGGCATTCCGCTGTTCAGGGAAAGTCCATTTTCTGCTATCTGGCTCGGACCCTGGGCGCCGCATCGGGGGGCTTACGGGATATGGGCCATGATCTCCGGAACATTTTGGATCGCCCTTTTGGCGACAATAATTTGTCTTCCCCTTTCGCTTGGCATGTCTTTTGTCATCTCCAGCCTGGGTGGACGGCGTATTCGCAACCTGTTGGGGGCATTGGTCCGCTTCATGACCGGCATCCCCACCGTGATCTATGGTTTTGTCGGCATCTTCCTCCTGGTTCCATTGATACGCCAAGGCCTCGGTGGACCGGGGATGAGTGTGCTCACCGCAAGCATCATGCTGGCCATTCTGATCAGCCCCACCATGATTCTTTTTTTTACCGACAGCCTGCTGGCCGTGAATGCCACATATGTCCAAGCCGCCAAGGCGCTCGGCGCCAATCGTGTCCAACGATTGTTATATGTCATGGTGCCCAGGGCGCTGGGAGGCATGGCGTCTGGATTTGTCCTCGCTCTGGGCCGAGCACTGGGTGATACGCTTATCGCGCTGATGTTGGCAGGAAATGCCATCCGTCCACCCCAAGGCTTTTTGGATCCGGCGAGAACCCTGACCGCCCATATCGCACTGGTCAAAGCCGCCGATTTTGACAGTATGGAGTTTCGCTCCATCTTTGCCTGCGGCATCACCCTCTACCTGTTCACGATCCTGGCAACCATTGCAGTGAGGATGATGTCACGGGAAAAGGTTGCGGTCTCATGATACGCAAGTTTGTGGAAAATATGGTTGCATACCTATCATGGGCATTGGCGTTCTTGCTTTGTGTTGTTGTTTCAGTTTTCTTGTCGTACTTGCTGATAAAAGGACTGCCCAGCCTGGGAAGCGAATTGTTCTTCGGCAAGGCGGATCCGCTCAGCGCTTTGATCGGTCAGGAGCGTGTCTTTGACGGCATCTTTCCGGCAATCATCGGAACCCTTTGCCTGGTTGTGTTGTCCACCCTTATGGCTCTGCCGTTGGGGATATGTTCAGGCGTATATTTGTCGGAATATGCGACGCCGGTGATGAAAAAAGCAGTGGGTGGCCTGTTCGACGTTTTGGCCGGGATACCATCCATCGTTGTCGGTCTTTATGGTTTCAGCGTCGCCATTTTCCTGCATCACCATTTTTCCGACCGATTGGGCCCTAGTCTGTTGATCAGTGCGTTGTCACTTGGCGTGCTCGTCCTTCCCTATATTGTTCGCAGTACCCAAACGTCCCTGGAAGGATTGCCGGCACACATTCGTTACACCGCCACGGCACTGGGTGCTACCCGGCTGCAAAACATCGTCTATGTGCTGATCCCCAACGCCCTTTCCGGCATCAGTTCAGGTGTGATTTTGGCCATTGGTCGATGTGCCGAAGACACAGCGGTAATTCTCTTGACTGGGGTGGTGGCCACAGCTGGCGTGCCGTCTTCGCTGCTTTCGCAATATGAAGCCTTGCCCTTTTATATTTTTTACATATCCAGCCAATACACAAGTCCTGCGGAGCTCTCAAATGGATATGGTGCTTGTCTGGTGCTATTGGGAATCTGTTCTGTATTGTTCATGGTTGCCCATGGAATGAAAAATCGGCTATTTCATTTGGCGCTTTACCGACTGTAGAAAGCGTCGGATGGAACGAATGGGTGTGGACAGAGTGCCAACGGATAATAATGAAAAAATAATTTTTAACAGTGTCGATTTCTTCTACGGCACAAGGCAGGTGCTCAATGACATCAGCGCCACATTCTACCGCAATACGCTGACGGCGATTACCGGACCATCTGGTCAGGGAAAATCGACCTTGTTGGGCCTTTTCAACGGCATGTGGAACGAGGTTCCCAATGCTCGTTGTTCCGGCGACATCCAAATTTTACTGGGGGGCAAATGGATTTCACCATTGGGAAAAGACATTTCCCTTTCGCATTTGCGTCGGAAGGTCGCAATGATCTTTCAGGAACCGAATCCCCTGCCCATGAGCATTGGCAAAAACATGGCGTTTCCACTGAAGCTTGCCGGCCTTCGTGATAAGTATCTTATAGAAGAGAAAGTTCGCCGGGCGCTCGAACAGGCTTTTTTGTGGGAGGAAGTAAAAGACCGTTTGGAGGAAAGCGCAATGAATCTCTCCGGGGGGCAAAAACAACGGCTCTGCATCGCCCGGGCACTAATTTTGGAGCCTGAGATTCTATTGTGTGATGAACCGACAAGCTCGCTGGATACAAAGGCCGCCGGGATTATTGAGAGTCTATTGGTGAGCCTAAAAAAAAATTGCACCCTTCTCGTGGTCTCGCATTACTTGGATCAAGTGCGAAGAATCGGGGATATCGTCATGACACTCGAAAATGACGGCCTGATCGATGTTAAGGAAAAATCACCCTGATCTACGAAATCAATATGGATCGAAAGGAAAAGAGATCCATTTAGTCGAACCCAAGTTGAGCGATTGTCGAGCTTGCCGCATATTCAAGGCAGATGTCGTCGCGCTATAGACTATGCGCGGCGATATCTAACGCCGAAGATGTGGTGAGATCGGCAACCCAATGGATTTCACCTTTTTAGGAACCCAATCGATCATAACATCCTGAAATCGATTCCATTCGAACATTTCCGAAAAAGGTGAATCGCTCAGCTTGGGTCGAAAAAATGTCATGAAATTTTTATTTGTTAGCTCAAAAGTCGAAAGCCGGATCGAGGCCCTCAACAAAAGCGGGAAAGCAGGCATTGCCCTGGCCCAAAAAGCAATCCGAATCATTGAGAAGCTGACATCCGGTGATTTCCAGAACCATATGGATGCGATTGGAAGCTACACTAAATATGGAGAAAAACGTATTCAACATTGTCGCAAGTACAATTTGGGATGCGGCTATCGGTTGATCACCTTGCAGCGCGGTGAGACCGTTTTCATGCCTTTTCTGGGAACCCACGATGAGAGCCACCGCTGGCTGGAAAGCAACAGTCGCTTGAAGGATTTTAATGCCGGGTCAGGAAGGATGATCCGTGTTGTTAAAAAGAAGCCGGTAAAAATAATTTCGAAAATGAACAAACGTGATGATAACATTCCGGATGACTATGACGTTCTCGAGCATTTGACGGATAAGGACCTTCGCCGTGTTTTCTCGGGTTTGGTCCAGGGCCAAAATAACAATCACGACAATCACAGAACAGATTGATCGGTGTAACCCATGGAATTCATTTTTTTCTGTGTGAAGCGAAATATGACATTTAAAAGTGCCGATTTTAACGTCACAGAAAATAAAGGCATCATAATCGATTCATCCGGCAACAAGACGTTGGACGCCAAGGTTGAACTCAACGAGTTTTGAACAGGAGGTACTTATATGAAAGAAATTGATGCGCGAGGCTTGGCATGCCCAGCACCCGTCCTTCAAACAAAGGCTACATTGCAGGAAGAGACTCCGAATAAGGTGAAAGTGGTCGTCGACAACGCAGCCTCCCAACAGAATGTTCAGCGGTTCCTGGAATCCCAAGGGTTTCAAACGGTATTGGAACAAGACGGTTCGGACTACTTTATTGTCGGAAGCTGTGATTCAATGCCTTCAGCCCAACCACAACCCACCCCAATGCCATCCAGCGATACCAAGAAGATCCTGGTGATGTGCGCCACGGACCGACTTGGTTTTGGTGACGACGCGCTGGGCCTGAAACTGATGGTCAATTTCCTGCGTACGTTAAAAGAAATGGGCGACGAGCTGTGGCGACTGGTGTTCGTAAACAACGGCGTCAAACTCACCATCGATGACTCGGATGTGCTCGAGGATCTGAAAGACTACGAAAAAAATGGCCTCAAGATAATGGTATGCGGCACTTGCCTGGATCACTTCAACCTATTGGATCGAAAGCAGGTCGGCGAGACCACCAACATGCTGGATATCGTCACAGCCATGCAGCTGGCCGATAAGGTAATCAACATTTAAGCATTACCAATTTGAGGAGGTAACAGAATGAAATACGGTGCTCGAAATCGAATCCAAGCCAAAGTGAAAAGTGTGAAGAACGGCGACGTCATGTCACTCGTAAAATTCGATGTCACGATACCGCATGAAATGTCTTCAGTTCTCACCACAGAATCTGTCGAGGATCTACAAATTAAACCAGGAGACAACATTGAACTGGTGATCAAAGCAATACATGTGCTTCCTGTAAAGAGTTAGCCTTCAAAAAATAGCTCTGACTATTTTTGTCCAAAATTTTAACGCTGCCATCATTCCAGTGTAAGGCCAGCGGAAAAAAATAAATCCCCTGAAATTGCGCCGGATGTGTGTTGGTCTTCAAGGCGCCCCAAATGAAAGCGTATTGGAATACGTGCCATTTGGGGCAACGCTGAAGACCGGCGCAAAGTCAAGCAAGGCGGGGAGTTATTTATTTCCGCTGGCCTAATACCCCTCTCGAATCAAGGATGAATCTGTCAGGATGAAGTTTGGCGGCTTTCTTTTTGGTTTCGTTCCAGGCTAAGTTTATTTCGCAGGTGGATGATATTTGACCGATCACACCGAGGCGCAGCGTTACATTCTCTTTGAGGAGTTTTGCTCCATCTGGAAGTTCCAAAAGCCGCTCCAGCATCATTTTGGAAAGTCTACTTTTCGAAATATTGTTAGCGCGCCTTGATCTCGACCAGAATCCCTCGTTTCTGGGCGAGCACTGGTTATTTGTGCTCGTGAACGAAAAAAAGCCTATCCGGGATTACCACCGACCAGCGACAATATCTCCAGCGGATGCTGCACCAGCGTGCGGCAGCCGTTTTCCTCGAGCTCTTTGGGCCCCCTGAATCCCCAGCCGGCGCCGACCGAATGCATGCCCGCTGCCGCGGCGGCCTGCACATCCGCAGCGCTGTCGCCCACGAAAAGAAAGGCCGAGGGCGGCACGTCCATCAACCGTGCGATCTCCAGCGCTGACGACGGATCTGGCTTGACCGGAAAACGGTCGCCGTGTCCCATGACCACCTGGAAGGCCTCGTGGCCGAAATAGGCATCCACGTAGCGCACCGTAAAATCGTGCGGCTTGTTGGACAGCACGGCAAGAGGCACCTGCCTGCGCTTCAGGCCCTCCAGCAATCCGACGATCCCGTCATAGGGCCGGGTCTTGACATTCCAGTTCTTCCAGTAAATTTCGCGGGCCCGGCGCACGGATGAGGCAATCATCGCCGGAGATCGCTGCCCCTCGGGCAGGGCGCGCCTCACCAGCATCTTGATGCCGTTGCCGATAAACCGCCGGTAGTCGTCCAGCGTGTGGCCCGGCAAACCGGATTCGGCCAACATTTGATTGACTGAATCGCCGATGTCCGACAGGGTGTTCAGCAAGGTGCCGTCTAAGTCGAAAATGATGGCTGTGGGGTTCACGGTGGCCTGCGGGGCGATGTTCATGGGTTGCTCCTTGCAATGGTCGCTCGATTAACTTGGCCATACCACAGCCGTCGACTAGCGAACAAAGCAAAAATGTTCGCTGAAGCCGAGGGGTAGATTGGTCACTCAGTGATAGGCGATACCTATCATCTTAAATCTGAAATCGAATTAATTAATTTTAATTCAATGCGTTATCAATGGACACGCTTGCCGGCCGATTGCGCTCCCAGCCCGCCGGAAGAGTTGCGGATACCCGCCGGGTGCCTAATTTTACCTTCAATTAAAGTTGAACCCCCAAGCAGGATAGTGATAGGACGGTTGCCAGTGGAAAAAAATTCAATGAGTGACAAGCACTATGTGGTGATCGGCGGCAGCAAGGGCATCGGGTTGGACATCACCCGGCGTCTGCTGGACCTGAACAGTCAGGTGACGGTAGTGTCCCGCTCGGAGGGCCAACTGGATGCTGTGGACGCGGTCAACCACCTGCCCCTTGACATCCTCCAGGACAAGATCGACCCGCTGGCCATTCCAGAGATAATCAGCGGGCTGGTGTACTGCCCGGGCTCGATCCAATTGCGCCCGTTCAACCGCCTGGCCCCGGATGCGTTCCTGGTGGACTTTCAAATCAACGTACTGGGCGCAGTCAAGTCGATCCAGGCCTGCCTGCCGGGGTTGAAGCGCTCCGACACCGCATCGTCCATCGTTTTATTCAGTACGGTGGCCGTGCAGACCGGCATGCCCTTTCATGCCTCCATTTCCAGCGCCAAGGGCGCCATCGAAGGCTTGACGCGCTCCCTGGCGGCCGAGTTGGCACCCAAGATCCGGGTCAATGCGGTAGCACCCTCGCTGACCGACACCTCCTTGGCCCAGGCACTGCTGTCGGACGAGAACCAGCGCTCCGCCGCCGCGCAGCGTCATCCGTTGAAGCGTTTTGGAAATCCGCGGGACATCGCCGCGGCAGCGACGTTCCTCTTGGACGATGCATCCTCGTGGATCACCGGTCAGGTGATTGCGGTGGATGGCGGCATGGGCGCGCTGCGGACATTCAAGTAGCGTCCAGCTGATTACGGCCAATTTGCCCGGCAGTTGATTGAACACCACCGAAAAAACAGACTGGACCCAATTTAACCACACAAGCAAAGGATGATACTATGAAGACCGAATCCAATGACAACGTGTTTGTAAAAGTGAAAGACATGGCTGGAAACGAGTTCGTCTGCCCGCTGAACACACTCAGAGACGCCAAATCGGTCAGCACGTCTGAACTGGACGACTGTTTTGAAGGCGACGTGATCGGCCGCTACGCCGGGCAGTTGAACATTGTCGACGCCGGCAGATGAACCCGGGGTGTTATCCCGCGCTTGGATCGGCACCACGACCAATCACCGGAGTACGTGGATATCCATTTGCCAATATTGCCAAATGAACGGTATTATAGTGAAGATAGCCAGATTTCTAACATTTTCTGGATGTCACAAACGGTGATTTGCAAGAATGGCTCAGTTTTTCTCATTGTGTTTACCTTCCAGGAAAGCTGGAGGGCTTCAGAGCCGAGACGTCAAGGGTGGCGCTGTAATCAGCTACCGCGATCCCTTGACAACACGGGATCTGAAATCCTCCAGCCTTTGCAACGTTGTGGCGAACTCAACAACTGACTAGTATAGGAGAACTTGCCAATGCGCATTGCAGTCGTCGGCGGCGGCGTGGCTGGTATCATCGCCGCCCACATCATTCAACGCAGCCACCAAGTGTCGCTGTTCGAGCAGAACCCAACCATTGGCGGACACACGCACACCGTCACCATACCGGACGGCCCGGACGCCGGGACGCCGGTGGACACCGGCTTCATCGTTCTCAATGACCGCACCTATCCCCTCTTGAACCGGTTTTTGGGCGAGCTCGGCGTACAGACACGCCCCAGCGATATGTCCTTCAGTTATTTTGACGAAACCAGCCACTTTCAGTACGCCAGCCGCAATTTCAACAGCCTGTTTGCCCAACGTCGCAATCTGGTCGACCCCGGGCACTGGGGCATGCTGGCCGAGATCCTGCTGTTCAACCGCATAGTGCTCGACCGGCTGCAAAAAGGGCTATCGCCAACGCTGACCCTGGGCGAATTTCTGGGCCGGCTCCGGTTTTCGGATCGGTTCAAAAAGCAGTACCTCTACCCCATGGTGGCGGCCATCTGGTCGGCGCCGGACCTGGCCGTCGACCGTTTTCCCATGCTCACCTTCGCGCGCTTTTTCAGCAATCACGGACTGCTGCACATCCGCAACCAGCCGCAGTGGTATTATGTGGCCGGCGGCAGCCACACCTACGTCAAGGCCTTTTTGAACCGCTTTCGCGGCGAGGTGATCACCAGGGCCGGTCTCGTGTCGATCCGGCGCGGCGCCAATGGGGTGGTTCTGAAAGACGCCGATGGCAGGGAAACACACTTCGACCGGGTGGTCGTCGCCACCCATGCGGACGAAGCCCTGCGGCTGCTGGCGGATCCGACCGATGACGAACGCCGCCTGTTGGGCACCTGGCGCTACAGCACCAACGACACTGTCCTGCACACCGACCGCAGCTGGATGCCATCCAACCGCCGAGCCTGGGCCTCGTGGAACGTGGTGCGTGCCAAACGGGCCGGGACCGCTTCACCGGTCACCTTGACCTATCACATGAATCGCCTGCAGCAGCTGCAAACCCGTTACGACTACCTGGTCACATTGAACCCGTTCAAAACCATTGACAGCCAGAAGATCGCGGCCCGGATGACCTACACGCATCCCGTCTTCACCCGCGGCAGCCTGATGACCCAAAAGGCCCTTCCCGGCCTCAACGGCGTTCGCGGCACCTATTATTGCGGCAGTTATTTTGGATACGGATTCCACGAAGACGCGGTCCGGTCCGGCGTGCAGGCTGCCGCCGCGTTGGGAGTAAGCCATGAATTCTAAACTCTACATGGGTAACGTCGCCCACGAACGCTTTTATCCCACCCGACACCGGCTCGACTACCGGCTATACGTCTACGCGCTGGACCTGTCCGAACTGGCGCTGCTGGGCCGTCGCCTGCCGCTGTTCGGGACAAATCGCCGTCGACCGGTTGCGCTGTACGACCGCGATTACCTCGATCGGCAACCCGGCGACATCCGCCACAAGCTGCTCGATCGACTGGCCCCGCAAGTAGCAAGCGAGGCGATCGACCGGATCATCATGGTCACCTCACCGCGCCTGCTTGGCTACATTTTCAATCCGGTCAGCTTTTACTACTGCTTTTCGGCGGACGGAGGCCTTCTGGCCGCGGTCGCGGAGGTCAACAACACTTTCGGCGAAAAGCATGTCTATGTGCTTCCGGTGTCGAACGGCAACGGGAACGGCTTCCCGGCCCGTTTCCAGGTCGACAAGGCCTTTCATGTCTCACCGTTCAACACCATGGGCGGCACCTACCAGTTCACCTTCGCCGACATCCGCCATGAGCTGGACATATGCATCGACCTGCACCGCGACGGGCATCACATCCTGCGGGCGCAACTGCAAGGCCAACCGCGCGCATTGACCGCGGGCAGCCACCTGAAGACGCTGCTGCGGCACCCTTTCATGCCGCACCTGACAATTCCCAGAATATATCAGGAAGCCTTCAAGCTGCGCTTTCACCGCAAACTCGACTACCACGACAAACCGGTCCCGCTCAGCCCCATGACCATCCGGCGGCTACCCCCGACCCCATTCCAGCGCCGGTGCATGCAGCTGACCCTGGCGCACCTGGCGCGGGCCACCCAGGGACGGCTGCAGGTGACGCTGCCCGACGGCACGGAACACACCTTTGGCCGATCGGACAAGGCCCGGCCGGCCCGCATGCGGATCAACGACTACCGCTTTTTCTCGCGGGTGGTCCTGAGCGCCGACATCGGCCTGGGGGAAGCCTTCATGTATGACGAGTGGGACACCGACAACATTCCTGCGGCAGTCGGTTTCTTCATTCAAAACCGTGACAGCCTGAAAGACGGAGAATTCCGCGAATCGCTGCTGATGCGGGCCTTTGAAAAGCTGCGCTACCTGACGCACGCCAACACTTTGATGGGCAGCCGGCGCAACATCCGGCGGCACTACGACCTGTCCAACGCTTTTTTCCAGACCTTCCTGGACGACTCCATGGCCTATTCGAACGCCATCTTCAACCACCCCGAAGAACGCCTGGAAACGGCCCAGCTGCGTAAGTTCCACACGATCATCGACAAGGCGCGCCTGTCAGCCACGGACCACCTGCTCGAGATCGGCTGCGGCTGGGGCGGGTTTGCCATCGAAGCCGCCCGGCGCACCGGTTGCCGGGTCACCGGCATCACCATCTCCAGGGAGCAGTACGACCTGGCCCGCGAGCGGGTCCACCGCGCCGGCCTGCAGGACCGCATCCAGATCCTGCTTCGCGATTACCGCAAGATCCGTGGCCGCTTTGACAAGATCGTCTCCATTGAAATGCTCGAAGCCGTCGGCCATGCCTACTACGGGACCTTTTTCCGGCAGTTGGACCGCCTTCTGGCCCCGGACGGCATCGCCGTAATCCAGACCATCACCATTCCCGATCAACACTACGAGGTCTATCGAAAATCCCACGACTGGGTTCAAAAGCACATCTTTCCCGGCGGCCTGCTGCCGTCCCTGACGATTCTGACCCACAACCTGACCCGTCACTCAAGCCTGATGGTCGACCACGTGGAAAACATCGGCAACCACTATGCCACCACCCTGGCCAAGTGGCAGGTGCGCTTTCACGCCAACCGGACGCGGGTTGCGGAACTGGGGTTTGACCGCGTTTTTCAGCGCAAGTGGGACTACTACCTGGGTATTTGCGAAGCCGGATTCCGTGAGCGTGTGCTGGGCAACCTGCAAATCGTGCTGACCCGTGAGGGCAATTCGCAATTGGTGGGCTGATGACAGCCGATAGACGCCGAATCGATCAGATCCCCAACTGGCAAGGCTTTCAAAAGTGTACCGCTTGAATACCAAGGATTCAGCATCGGCTATATTGTTTGTTTTCATCCGGAGCTACCTGAATCAAAATTTCATTCCGCCGCAAAAACCACGGGGTAAACGGGGAATTGTAGCGTGCCCATATTGGATCGCCGACAGCCGTCAACTCATTTTCGCGAATCCACGCCTCAAGCTTCAATTTGTTTTTGAGATAGCCGCTTTCACTCCAAAACCCGGTGTATCGCACGACGGCCATCCGGCGACCTGGCACCTGGCGCAATTTTACCTTGGGATTTTCAGGAACTGGAACCGTTTCCATTGTGTATGAGGCCGGCATCATGAAGCTTACGACCCACTTATCGCCTAATGGCTGCTGGCCGACAGGCGCCGTCATATTGATTTTCTCACGCTTAACCTGCTGAGAAACGGGAGCTGTCATCTCGATATCTTGGCGCGATCGGTTGTCGCCTGAAATGTAACCAAACAGTAGCTTGAATGCCACACTTCCTGCATCCTCAAGGTTGCCTGCCACGACCGTTTCGGCAACAATGTGAGGTGCGTAATTGCGGATTTCAAATGAGTTGGTTTTCCTGATTACTTCATAGCTGGCTTCTTCGATCGCCATTGCATGCGATCCTCCTGACAGAACCCATACTAGTGTGAGTGTAAATCCGGCAAATCGATTCATAATCACGTCTCCATTGCCTGAAGATTGGTTTGAGGTCACCCAAAGCTGCAAATGACCATGACATCGGCTAATTGTCTGGGCCTGTTTTCAAAATGGCCCGCTCTTGCTCAAGCCGTCGGGCGACCCGCCCGGGTGGATGCGTTCTCCGGGAGAGCAGTCGGTAGGCCACCGGTACAATAAAGAGGGTAAACAAGGTGGCCGACAGCACACCGGCCAGTACGACGACGCCGACCACCATGCGGGTCTCGGCCCCTGCACCCGTGGAGAGGATCAGGGGGATCGTGCCGGTGGCCGTTGTGATGCCGGTCATCACGATTGGCCGCAGCCGGACTTCGGATGCTTTGAGGATGGCATAATTAAATGATTTGCGCCGTTCCCGGAGTTGGTTGGCAAACTCGACGATAAGAATGCCGTTTTTCGCCGCCAGGCCGACCAGCATGACCAACCCGATCTGACTGTAAAGATTCAGGGTGCTCCCGGTCAAGTAAAGCCCCAGCAACCCGCCTGCAATCGCCAGTGGCACCGTCAGCATGATCACGAGCGGATTAAGATAGCTTTCAAACTGGGCAGCCAGCACCAGGAACACCACCAGGATCCCCAGCAGAAAAACGAACATAATCGACTGGGTCGAATATTTATAATCCTGGGATTGGCCCTTGTAGTCGATGATCACGTTTTCCGGCAGGTGGGCCTTGACCAAGCCTTCCATATAGGCCAGCGCATCGCCCAGGGCCAGGCCGTCGGCAAGGTTGGCTTCGATGGTGATGGCCCTGACGCGATTGTAGCGGTTCAGGGCGGTTGAGTCGGCGAATTCCGCCAGCGTGACCAGATTGGACAGCGGGATCAAGTCGCCGCCGCGTGATGAACGCACATAGATGTTCTGCAGATCGGTCGGCGTGCGCTGGCGCTCGCGTTCGCCTTCCAGAATCACATCATATTCTTCACCGGCGTCGATATAGGTGGTCACCCGCCGGGAGCCCAGCATCGTCTCCAGGGTGCGGCCGACATTGCCGATGGTTACCCCCAGTTCGGCCGCACGATCATAGTTGATGTTCACCTGCAGTTGGGGTTTGGTTTCCTTGTAATCCCAGTCGATCCCGACCAGTCCCGGATTGTCGGCTTCGATCCGATCCAGCAGCGTGTCACGCCATTGGGCCAGTTCGGGGTAGGTGCCGCCGCCGATGACGAACTGAAGCGGTTTTTGAATGGATGCACCGAAGCCCTGGCGCATGACGGGGAAAGCGCGCACCCCCGGTAGCTCTGCCAGCTCGGCGCGCACCTCGTCCATGATGGCCCATGCGGATCGCCGCTGTTCCCAGTCGTTGAGCACAAAAATAACGATGCCGGTGTTGAAGTTCTCATAATTCGAAAACGTCCGCGGTGCGCGGACCAGCAGCCGGGTGGCCTCTTTGCTTTCGACAAAGGGCATCAGCCGCCGCTCGATTTCATCCATGTACTCCTGCATATAGGCATAGGAGGCGCCTTCAGGCCCGTTGACGATCACAAAAAAAGCGCCGCGGTCTTCCTTGGGGGCGTATTCCGTGGGAATCTGCCCAAACAGCCACACCGTTGCTGCGAGCAGCATCGCAAAAAGGCCCACCGCCAACAGGGGGCGCTTCATGGTGCGGCTGAGCAAACGGCGGTAGCGGTTGCGGATGGATCCGAAAAAGCGGTCCATACGGGTGTGCCTAACACGATGGCCGGTTTTGCGTTTGAGGATTTTGGATGCCAGCATGGGTGAGAGGCTCAGGGCCACGATGCTGGAGAAGCAGACTGCCGCCGCCATGGTGATGGCAAACTCGGAAAACAGGCGACCCACATCCCCCTGCAGAAAAGCAATGGGTACAAATACCGCGACCAGTACAAGGGAAGTGGCGATCACGGCGAAACCGACCTGGCGGGTGCCTCTGTAAGCAGCGACAAGAGGGGATTCGCCTTTTTCCGCCATGCGCCGGTAGATATTTTCCAACACCACGATGGCATCGTCCACCACCAATCCGATCGCCAGCACCAGGGCCAGCAGGGTCAGCAAATTGACCGAGAAACCCAGCATGTTCAAAATGATGAAGCTGGCGATAATGGAAACCGGAACGGTCACCGCCGGCACCAGCGTGGCCCGAACACTGCCCAAAAAGAGATATATCACCAGGATGACCAGGCTGATGGCGATCAACAGGGTCTTATAGACCTCTTTGATGGCACCTTCGACAAAAACCGAAGTGTCGTAGCTTTGCTTGATTGCCATTCCCTCGGGCAAGGTGGGGTTGAGGCGACGCATCTCCGCCTTGGCGCCGCGGGCCACATCGATCGTGTTGGCGGTCGATTGTTTGATGATGCCCATGCCCACCATGGCCACGCCATTGCCGCGAAAGAATGTCCGATCCTCTTCGGTGCCGCGCTCGACGCGGGCGATGTCACCCAGGCGGACCAGGTGGCCATCGGTGCCGCGAGCCAGGACCAGCCGACTGAAATCCTGCGCTGTTCGAAAGGTACGCTTGACCCGCACCGTAAAACTGCGTGCCTGGGACTCGATGCTTCCGGCCGGCAGTTCGAGATTTTCCGCCCGCAGCGCATCTTCGACGTCGCCCACGACAAGCCCCCGCGCCGCCATGGCACTGCGGTCGATCCAGATCCGCATGGCATAGTTTTGACCGCCGCCGATTCGCACCCGCGCGACGCCGTCTAAAACCGAAAACCGATCGACCAGATAGCGATCGGCATAATCCGTCAAGGCCGGAACGGTCATGCGATCGCTGACCAGATTTAACCACATGATCACATCGTTGTTGGAATCGACTTTCTGGATTTCCGGCGGATCGGCTTCGTCAGGCAAATCGCCTAAGATTGCCGAGACACGGTCCCGAACATCGTTGACCGCCCCGTCGACATTCCGCCCGGTATCGAATTCGACCGTTACCGTAGAAAGCCCGTCTTCACTGGTCGAGGCAATAAATTCAATACCTTCGACGCCGGCAATACGCTCTTCGATCAATTCGGTGATGCGCGTCTCCACCACATTGGCGGACGCACCGGGATAAAGGGTTTCAATGGTCACGACAGGGGGGTCAATGTCCGGGTATTCTCGCAGGGGCAGCCGGTCAAACGAGACCAGACCGAAAACGATCAACAACAACGAGATCACAGCAGCAAACACCGGCCGCTTGACAGAGACATCGGAAAGGATCATTGGTCTGGGTCTTTCCGTCCTTGGGTTAAGAGCTGGGCCAGGGGTTCGTTGCCGCTGTCCACGGCGATGACGGACACCGGTTGTCCCGGTCGGGCGCGCAAGGTCCCGTCAACCACCACGAATTCACCGGGCCGAAGGCCGTCGATAATCTCGACCTCACCCGGACGGCGGCCGCCGGTGGTCACCTGGCGGCGCTGGGCGAGGGTGGGTTCTGCGGATCGATCCACGACCAACACGTGGTTTTCGCGACCGGACGGAATGAGTGCCTCCTCGGGAATGACCAATACGTCCCGGGGGTTTTTCAATAAGGTGACATTCATCAGCAGACCTGGCTTTAGCAAACGCTCCGGATTGGGTAGAATCGCTCTTACCACGATGGCACGGGTAACCGGGTCGATCCGGCTGTTGATGGTGGCAACGATGCCCTCGAATTGGCGACCGGCGAAGGCGGGTGATGTGGCAACAATGGGCAAGCCGGCTTGAAGGCTCACCAGGTGAATCGACGGCACCGTGAAATCGAGCTTCATGACGCTGTCGTCGTCCAGGGTGGTGATGACGTCACCCGGTTCGATGAGTGCACCCACACTAACATTGCGCAGGCCGACAACCCCGGCAAACGGTGCCGTGATCAGGCGATCCTGCAGCTTGGATTCGATAGCCCGGAGGCGGGCCTTGGCGGTTTCATACTCCCGCCGTCGCTGATCGAGCAGCGACGTAGATGCCGCCCCGCGTTGAACCAGGGGGAGCAGCCGGTCATATTGCTTTTCGGCCTCGGCAACCGTCGAGCGTTCCTCTTCGATCAGCGCATGCTCCTCTTCGTCAGTCATCTCAACCAGGATACTGCCGGCTTTCACCCGCTGGCCGTCTTCAAAGTGGACATCGGTCACGATTTCGGAAACCGTTGCGCTCAACACCACGGTTTCGTTGGCGCGCAGCGTTCCGAGAGCTTCCACACGATCGACGAAGCGATGGATGGCTGCCTGCTTGACAATCACGGGCACGACCGCCTGAGCGCTTGCCTGACCAACACCAAGCATGCCGATGATCCCCGCCAGGGCCATCCACAACGATGGGCTAACCAAGGGTTTATGAGTCATCATAGCGTATCTCCATTTTGGTTCGCGTTGACCCGCCCCCCCAGGGCGCGGTGGAGTTGAATGCGGAAGCCCAACAGGGCTCTTTCCTGTCGCACGATGATGCGCTCGATCCGTTGCAGCTCTTTGAGCGCATCCAGAACCGGCAGAAAATCTGTCAAGCCGTTGGTGTATCGATCCCTGGTCTCTTCGACGGTGCGTTCCAGAAAACGACGGCGACGCTCCAGTCGGTCTAGAAACTCCCGCTGTTTGCGTTCTTGGTAAAGCGTGTTTTCAACATCTTCGATGGCCTGCAGATAGGCCTTGGAGAATACCGCCAACCGTTCGACATACAGGGCACGGCTGCGTTCGACCTCCGCCTTGCGAGCTCCCCAGTCCAGCAGCGGCTGTACGATCGATCCCAACAAGATTCCCGCGGGCCCGGTGAAATCCGAACCGTTGCCATAAAAAAAGGACCCATCCAGCATGATCCGCGGCAGGCGTTCGGCAATCGCTTGTCCAATTTCGGCATCGGCGGCGACGAGTTGGTTTTTTAAAGCCCTCAGGTCCGGACGGTTGAGCAGCAGGTCCGAGGGGACACCGGTTAACGGCAGATCTCCAATGGCAACGAACCGGTCTTCATCGTCCACGCGATCCAATGCATCCGGTGCCTGCCCGATCAACACATCCAAGCGGTTCTCCGAAACCCGCAGCAATGCTTCGGTGGGGGGCACCAGGCTCTCTGTCTCGGCCAATTGACTGCTTTGCTGCAGCACATCCACCGAGGCCGTCAGCCCCGCCTGAAAACGAAGCTCAGTCAGTTCCAGCAATTCCCGGTCGAGGTCAATCTGCTGTTCGAGCAAGGCCAGCTGGCTGCGCTGTTCGACCGCATCAAAATAGGCATCTGTGACTTCGGCGGACAGGCTGAGCCGGATGGCTCGCAGATCTTCCACGCGTGCGGCCCGTTCACGTTCACGGGCCAGTGCGGCAGATCCCAGCCGATTGAAGACATCCACTTCCCAGGCCAAAGCGCCACCGATCCAATCCGAACGATTGCGCGTATCGCCGTCGGCCCAATCCCTCAGCATGTTGGCTTCGAGGTCAACCTGCGGCAGGCGGGCCGTCTTAGCCTGGCGAGTGAGAGCATCGGCCTGATCGAGCCTGGCCAATCCTCGCATGATGTCAAAATTGCCACTCAATGCGTCCTCAACCAGTACATTGAGCTTGGCATCCTTGAACGACAACCACCAACTTTGATCGACGGGTGTTGAAGCCGGCGATGGGATGCTGTACGCAGCACCCCCTTTTTGCAACGGTTCCGGAGACGGGTTGATGGTATGGGGTTGACAACCGGTGAGCAGGAGGATGGCACCAACACTGAATACGATGAGTCGACACGATCCGCTGTTTTGCGCGTTAGACCCGCCCTTACTTCCTATTTTTAATGCTTTCATATCACTACCATCAGTTGCTCATGGCGCCTGAATTCGCATGTAGACATCCAAATTAATCTTACCCTACAATAATCAGCTGATGATGATACCTGCAATGCGAGCCCGTTGATCGTATGGCGATAGGTTAAAGCTACCAATTCATGTGTGTCTGATCGATGGTCTGAAAAGAAATGCCCTCACAAGGTCGACAATCGCTCAGTTTGGGTAAGAGACCGCTTCGTATTTCTCGGAGAGGAAACGAAAGATTGGGTATCACGGGGATGCTGCTGTGCGCGGGGCGAAGCCTCCTCCAGGTCATCGTCAGACTCAAAACCACTCTTTAAAGGTGGGGACTGCGTGGGGACGGCCAAAAAAATCAGATCATATTTCCGCTGGCCTAAACTGCTAAATCCTTGTAGACGCCTGGATTAAAAAGGCTTGCAACGATTTCAAATCGTGCATTTCTAGTCGGTTGATGACAGACCTGAAATGACATCCAGGGCCTTTACCAACGCCATTACGTGGGCAGGTGTACTGCGCGTATGCGGGAAAACGTGGGTCGCCCGGATCTTGCGGTCCAGCCAAAAATGACCGGACGACCGCGCCGCATCAGGTGCGGCCGCCAGCCAAACGATGGTGTCGGCGCCCTGCTCGGGCGAACGCAACCAGGGGGACAGCTGACGGTGGAAAGCCGGCAGCGATCTCTCCAGACCGGGCGTGTCGACCCAGCCGGGATGCATGGCATGCACCGTGATGCCCCAGGGAGCCAGCTCCCGGGCCCAGTGCCCGGTGAGCATGACCAGGCCGCGTTTGGCACGCGCATAGGCCGTCGGGCCGTCGTATTCATCCGGTTCGACCGCGAGCATGCCGGCACGCATGGCCTGGGTGTACATGCCGCCGGAAGCCACGTTGACGATGCGGGCCGACCCGGCGGCCTTGAGCGCGGGCAGCAGCAGGCGGGTCAGCAGATAAGGGCTGACGAGGTCGGTCGCCATGGTCCGTTCGACCCCCTCGGCCGTCCGGCCATACTGGTTGAACAGCCCGCCGGCATTGTTGATCAGCACGTCGATGCGGCCGCAGCGCCGGTTGAGGCGCTCAGCCAGCTGACGCACATCACCCATCAGGCTCAGATCAGCCAGTTCCGTGGCGATGGTGCCGGCCGCCCTTTGCAACGCCAGTTCCCGGCGCAAATGGTCTAGCTTGGCCGCATCGCGGCCCACCACCACCAGGTGGGCACCGTTGCGCAGCAGCGCCCGTGCGGCGGCACCTCCGATGCCCGACGTACCGCCGGTGAGCAAGATGGTACGGCCGGTGTACAGGGCTGACGCCACCGGCCGGCGCTGCTTGCCCATGCAGTAGCCGATGCGTGTGAACCCGATCAATCCAGGGAGGATGGCCTGATCGGCCATACGGGTCAACGCCGTGAGCGCGGGCGGCTGCGCAGCCCCGCACAGCATCGTCCGAAGCCGCCGGATGGCCTTTCCGGCGGACCGCTTGAAAACGTGCTCGCCGATGCGATGGACCACGGGATTGACCGGGCGGTCGAATCCGACGTCGACAGTGTAGGTCAAGCGTGTGCCGTTCGGCGTCGCGCCAATACGGATGCAATCCAGGACCTGGAACTGTTGGCCGCGTCCGGACAACTCCAGGTAGCGGGGCCGGCGCATTGCAGTGATGGTGTAGGTCATGGGAACGATCTGCCAGCCGAAACGCAGCCGGAGTTCAAAGCGACTGCCCACGGCCGGCGTACCGGGTGATCGCTTGTGGGCGGCGACCACGCTGCGGTCCCACTCGCCCACCAGATGCCAGCGGCTCAGGTAGTCAAAGACCCTTTCGGGAGGGTGATCCACATCAATCGTCTTCTCTACTCGCCAGCCCCCACCCATGGGCGCCTCCCATCCCTGCCAACAGCGCCGCGTCACACGGAAAAGCTGCCGGCAAAGTATTGTAATGGCGGGTCAAACCTATCATTTGCACCGCATTATTAACCCAATCTTTAACCGCTGTTCACGCTTGTCAAACCGGCGTTGGAAATTAACTTAATAAATAACCGCGCAATTGCAAATGAATTCATATGATCTGGAACAAACGGAGCTGAATATGCAAAAACAAATAAAAATGACAATGATCGCGATGCTGTTGGTGACGCTCCCGGCAAGCACACCCGCCGCCGTCAACGTGGGCGGCGTACAGTTTGCCAAGGCCATTGACGCAGATCATGGCCGCTTGCACCTGCAGGGTGCAGGGATCCTCAAATACATGGCGTTCATCAAAGCCTATGCCGGCGCGCTCTACCTGTCCGAATCAGCGCAGCCGGATCAGGCCCTGGAACCTGTGGCCAAACGGCTGGAACTCGAATACTACCATCCCATCAAAGGCGAGGACTTTGCCAGCGCCACGCGCATCAAAATTCTCGACAACGTATCCGCCGACCAGGCCGCGGCACTGCACGAACGCATCGACCTGCTGTCAGACATGTACCGCGATGTGGCGCCCGGCGACCGCTATGCGTTGACCTACTTCCCGGGAGAGGGCACCGTACTGTCCCTGAACGGGGAAGCGTTGGGATCGATCCCCGGCGACGACTTCGCACGCGCCGTATTTGCCATTTGGCTGGGCGACAATCCCATCGACCGGGGATTCAGGGACCGCCTGCTGGGGACTTCATGAGCCCCCCCCCGCCACCACGCCACCTCGGCCTGGGCCAGAAGATCACTTATGGCCTGCCGGCCTTGGCTCTGGCGGTGGTGGGCATACCCGTTTATGTTCACATTCCCAAGTTCTACACCGACGTGGTCGGCGTCAGCATTACCTGGGTTGGTGCGGTGCTGATGCTGGCGCGCGTCTTCGACGCCTTGTCCGACCCGGTGATGGGCATCATTTCGGATCGAACCCGCACGCGATTGGGGCGACGGCGGCCGTTCATCCTGGGAGGCAGCGTCTGCCTCACCGCGGCCATGTTCCTGTTGTTCGTCCCGCCGCAGATGGCGACCACATCGGCACTGGTCTGGTTTGCCGGCAGCATCGCAGCGCTCTTTTTTTTCTGGACCGTTGTAACCGTGCCATACGAAGCCCTGGGGCCAGCCTTGACCCGGGATTACACCGAACGCACCTCCCTTTTCGCGTGGCGTGACGGCATGTTGATCGCCGGCACGCTGCTAGCGGCGGCGTCGCCGGCCTTGATCGATGCCCTGCAGGGACCGGCGGCAGGCGCGCAGGGCCAGCGGCAGAAGTTTCTGTGGATCGCCCTGATCTACGCCCCCATGCTCATTGGAACCTGCTGGTGGTGTGCCTTTCGGATTCGTGAACCCGAGGACGCCGCCGGCACGGCCATGACGACCAATCTGCGCGACCTGGGCGCGGTCCTGCGCAACCGGCCGTTCCTGATTCTGCTGACATCGTATACGATCGGCGCAATCGGCAGCAACCTGCCGGCAACCTTGATCCTGTATTACGTCGAATACGTACTCGAATCCAACCGGGCCGACCTGTTTCTGTTTTTGTACTTCGCCTCCGGCATTCTGATGCTGCCCATGTGGATCCGCTGGTCGCGGCGCTTCGGCAAGAAAAATGCCTGGCTGGCGTCCATGGCCATCAACACCGGCGCCTTCAGCGCGGTCTATTTCCTGGGCGCCGGCGACGAGTGGCGCTACGCCGTGCTGGTGGTCATCTCCGGAATGGGATTCGGCGCTACCCTGGCGCTGCCGTCCGCCATTCAGGCCGATGTGATCGACTACGATGAATTCCTGACCGGCCAACGACAGGAGGGCTGGTACATCGGCATCTGGTCGGTGGTCAAGAAGCTGACCGCAGCCGTCGGCGTGGGAGCCGGATTGACTATCCTGGGCGCCGCGGGCTACGTGGCGGGCCAGGCCCAGCCGCCCGAGGTGATTCAAGCCCTCAAGATCCTTTACGCCCTGGTGCCCAGCGTGTGCAATGCGGTTGCGTTTGCGATCGCCCTGGCGTTTCCCATATCGCCTGCCGCCCACCAGCGCATCCTTGACAGCATCGCCTTGCTGAAACAGGGCAAACCGGCGCCCGATCCGCTCAGATAGATGTGCCAATCCATAAATGGTTGTCTTGCTCGATATCTGAACGGACGCCAGATAGAAGAGACCCCCATCAGGGCGAACGACGTGCGATAGCACCCCTGTATACAGACAACGTGCGCTCGAACACGCGCGGCCAGGTGTATTGGGCGGCAATACGATCTGCCTGAGGATCGTCGATATCCGCAGCGGTTCTCACGCGGTTGATCATTTTCTGGATGCTCTCGCACAGTGCGCTTTCCAACGAGGACATATCCTCGGGAAATGGCCGATCAATGGTCTCAAGGGGCGGCAGTGGAATCAGATCGATCGTGTCGTCTTTGGCTTGCCCGAAAATTTCGTCGAACCCGGACAATCTGGTGGCGATTATTCGGCAGCCGGATGCCAGGCCTTCGAAGAGCACCAGCGGCAGGCCTTCGAAAAACGAAGGCAGCACCTGCACGTGGGCCTGTTTCATTAGCGTGGCCAGGCGATGATGGGTCACGTATCCATGGTGGGTCACCTGGCGGCCCAGTTTTTCCGCCAGGGCAAGGCACTCAAGGAACTCCGGTCCGTTTCCGCTGCCTGCCAGGTGAAGGTGCCAGTCCGCGTCTTTGAGCTTCTCAAGCGACCTCAACAGCCAGGGAACGCCCTTGCTGCGGTTCAATTTGCCGGCGTAGAGGATGTGAACGGTTCCGGCAGGCGGTTTCGGTGCACGGGTAAACAGGGATTCATCGTAGCCGCCGCCGACAACGACGATGTTGTCGGCCGGGATATCATACAAACCGCTGATCTCCGTCTTCTGATCGGCGGTCAGGGCGATGATCCGGTCCAATTGCCGGCAGTAGCGCTTTACGTATGGTCTCAGGTGAGGACAGTTGTGGTATTGTCTCAGGTCGGTGCCGTGGCAGGTTGCCACGACGGGCAGGCTCGGGAATCGTTTTCTCACCAGGGCCGACAGTAAAAACAGGTGGTTCGAGTGAATGAGATCCGGATTGAACTCCACAACTGCCGCTTGCAGCGATCGTGAGAACTCAGCCTTGTAGGCCGTCAGGCGCCGGCCTTTCAAGTCCTTGAAAAGAGAGCTTTTATAGGGCATAACATCCGACATCCCGACAACCGGGAAGTCGAGCGATGCCGATTCGAAAAATACAAAGGCACCGTTAGATGGCGGATTTGCCGTCGCGAGATGGATGCTGCCCGCAGGAAGGCCGGCAATCTTGTAATTGACGAGACCACGCTGGCCAGATTCTCTGATCATGGCCTCGAGGTAGATGCCGCTGCCGGTCATCTCGGGCCGCTGCCCGATAACATGCAATATGCGAAGATGCTCCATGTGGCTTGAAGGTTTTCTCAATCCTGAAAGTCGGATGTCCTTTCCGGTTTACTCAGGCGCTGGTATGCCCGACGCCATGTTGGCGACAGTCTGGCCGTTCGCGTCGGCCACTGGAACCCAAAATGGCCGCATACGCCGCAAAATGCACGCATTTGGTCCTGCATCGCATCGGATTCATCCGGCACTGTTTTTCGGCCCAGTCGATACCCAAAAACCCGGTCAATACCACCGGCAACGGCGCACATGTAATACCCGCTTGGCGTTAATCCCAAACCGCAATCCTCGATAATGCGGCATCCACAGGCGTAATCCGAAAAACGGTTCCAAACCGTATCGACGGGTGCCACGTTAAAGGGCCGGAAAAGATTCACACGCGAGGATTTCAGCGTAGTTTTGATGTGGATTGCGTCGGGCAGCCGTCCCAGCTTCTGACGAACCTGATTCCCAAAATAATTGGTGCCCAGCACCAGCTTTACGGCAGGATTGTAGACCCGTTGATAGTCGATCAGCAGGTCGATGATATCGAAGAGCCGACGGTGAAGGGTGGGCTCTCCGCCCAACAGTCGGATGCGTTTCCAGACGATCTGCCTTTCGATACTCTGCTCCAGAAAGGCGTTGATATCAGCCACCGGCATTTCTATTTTGCTCGGGGCCTGGGTACAGGATCGGTTGCAGTTGATGCACTTGAGATTGCATCGATAGGTGATGTCGATCTCGACATAGTCACGGCTTGGCCGGAACGGCTTGCCGAAGCGTGTGGAGACGACTGACTGCGCACGAACGAACTGGTAGGCATCCAGCAACAAACGCTTTACCGAAATGTTGCGATGGCGGCGAGGTGTGTGCACGGATCGGACGCCTTGGTCCTGGATGCTTTTCCCAAGCGCCGCCGAGCCGCCAGGCCTTGATCGACCAACCACGATATACGATACCTCCTAACAGCACGGATGGCCGCAGGGCCCTCACACGTCAGCAAGAAAACGACACCGGTGTGCGAATCTTCTCATCAGGCCTTGTGCTCATGAATGTGAACGTCCCGCTGCGGAAAGGGGATGCTGATGCCGTTGGCATCGAAGGCCTTTTTGACCTTCTCGGTGACGTTGAAGAAGATGTCCCAATAGTCGTCCGAGTTGGACCACACTCGCGTGGTCAGGTTAACGCTGCTATCAGCCAACTCGGATACCACCACCACCGGCTCGGGGTCCTTATGCACCCGTTCATCCTGCGCAATGATGTCCCCGATGATCTGACGGGCCTGGTCGATATCGTCGCCATAGCCGATGCCGAAAACAAAATCGACCCGGCGGGTGCCTTTGGTGGAATAGTTGACGATGTTGTCGCTGGTCATGGCGGAATTGGGAACGATAATGGTTTTGTTGTCGGGGCTATTTAGCTGGGTAGTAAAGATCTGAATTGACTCCACGGTTCCAGACACGCCCGCCCCTTCGACAAAATCCCCCACCTTGAATGGCTTGAAGATGATCATCAGCACACCAGCCGCGAAATTGGACAATGAGCCTTGTAGGGCCAGGCCGACAGCCAGGCCGGCGGCGCCCAGTACGACAACGAATGAAGCCGTCTGGATACCCAACTGATTCAATGCGGCGATGATCACGAAGGCCAGCAGGGCAACGTAGCTCAGGTTGATGACGAAGGTCGTCAGGGTCACATCGACCCCCCTTTTTCGCATCATCCGGTCCAGAAAGTGCGTGACGCCTTTGGCAACCCACCGCCCGATGATGAAAATGGCCAGGGCGGCGATAATTTTGATGCCGTAAACGGTAAGCAACTCGAGGACCCTGGCGACCAGATGGTTAGTATCCATAATGTTTTCCTTTCATGCAAATGGGGTTCGTAACAGATAATGCCTCGGCCGCACCGCAATGAGTGCCGGCCAAGGATGCGAAGGCGCTCACCAGCGACCGACAGGGCGATAACGTTGCGGGTCATCGCCGACGGGCCGGTATTGAATGGTCGGCGTGAAATGTTATTTTAGTACGTTCAACACACCATATCAAGTCCTCCATCGCGGATCGGACTCTTTTTGGAGGACACCCATCCATGCCAGGTCCAATGCCCGGCCAGGCCCGCCAGCAAGTCCGTCAACATCCAAGATAGCTGTCCAACGGTCGGCAAACGACCATTCCGTCGAAAAATTAACCAGTGGCGCAACACCGACGTTGTTGTCCGAGGCTATTACACCGGCCTGTTCGAGTTCGATGCCAAGCCGTTTTCATTCCGCTTGGCCCGTTGCAGAAGCTGGCAAACTGATCGCCAACAGGAAAATAAAAACGACGGTTTTTAGATGGCGGTGCACGCTTGCCTCCTTTTCGCAACATGATTTACCAGGATTTTTCCGTATTAGGCGATCGCCAGTTTTAGCCTACCAATAGCCCCATTTGCATCCCTCATTGCAGATTCCGGTTGAACCCCTAGGTTTACGGTCTGAGGTATATTTCATCATTAAATGCCACCTGGGAGCAGTTCATGAAAGCCGGATTTTTCGAAATAGCCTTGGTTTACGGTATCACCTTGATCGTTTTTTTTACAATCGATCTGGTTTGGATCGGATTTATCGCCAAGGATTTTTATTCCTCGACCATCGGCGCACTGTTGCGCGATCAGGTCAATTGGCCTGCGGCGATCATCTTTTACCTCATGTACATCGGGGGCATTTTGATTTTTGTGCTCTTTCCGGCCCTGGAGAACGGGTCAAGCGTCCTGCGGGTCGCGGTGATGGGGGGCCTGCTGGGTCTGTTCGCCTATGCCACCTTCGATCTGACCGCCCTGGCCCTGCTGAAAAACTGGTCGGTCACCGTCACGGTGGTGGACATGATCTGGGGAACCCTGTTGACCGGCAGCACCGCTGCGGCCTCATGTTGGATCATCCAGAACCTGTTGAAACCCGAATGGCTGCCCGGATAACACCACAAACAAGGAGTACGTATCATGGAAAACCCAATCGAACTACTGCTCGGTCACCTCGAAAAGGAATATGGCAGCAAGATTAAAAAGGGAGCCCGCCACTATCTGGAGGTCAACCTTGCCGCGCAGGCCCGCAAAATGGGATTGGCCGGCTTGGACCAATACCAAACCGCCTGCGCGATCATCCCGCTCAAGGATCCGCAGCAAGGAATGAAAGTTCGCATCGACGGACGCACATTCGTCAACTATGCCGAGTACGACTCGGGCATGGCCGTTCCCGGATACCTGGCCAAGCTGTCGGGCAGGAAATACCGGACCTTCGTTCCCAACGACAGCATGATCTGCAATTTCTGTTGACCATAAGCACCGCCGTCACCGATCACGGTCGGTGACGGCGATATAGATCGACCCTGCCCTGGGATGTTGGTTTGGTTCCGTTTTCGACGCAATGGTCCCGGTGTCGTCGGCCAGGGTGACGATCCCCAGGTACCCATCCACTGTAATAGACTGGCCGGTAGATATGCGCGTGGTGGCATCGACCACGCCGGTCACACAGGGCAAGCCGTATTCGCGGGCGATGATGGCACCGTGAATGAGCATGCCGCCGCGCCGCTCGATAATGCCGGCGGCCAGGGGCATGACAAAGGTCATGTTGGGATCCACGCCGTCGCACACGATGATCTCACCGCGTTTGAAGCGAGCGATGTCGGTGTGCCGATGGATCACCCTGGCTTTTCCCCGCGCCAGGCCCGGCCCGGCGGGCTGCCCCGTAATCTGGCGGTCGCGCACGGCGGCTGGGGGCGAGGCCCTGGGCGGAACCCTCGCATCGTCCTCACGGTCCAGCCCGAGTTCGGCCAGCACCTGGGCTACCATGGGGCTGCCGTTTGCGACCCGACGGCGCCCGGCCTGCGCAACCGCGATCAACTGGGCCTCGATGGCACCCAGAATGATGTTGTCGTCATCGCGCAAGCGATAGCTGGAGCGCGCCAGGTCTAGCAGCTGCCGGCAGTCCCTTGCGGCCGACGATGAACACGCCGCCAGAAATTCGGATTCCAGGTTGGCGCCGAATCGACCGCTATTTTCATCCGGCGGCGCCTGCGGCAGTTGCGCCATTTCGAGCAGTACATGCGCCAGGGTGCCGGCATCGGGCGCACAGTCGACGGCACCGGTGACCGTGCAGCTCAAGTCGCCGTAGCGCCGAACGAAGGCGTCCAGCCTATCTTGAAAATCGGCATCCAGTGCCTCCAGATCGTTTTCGGCCAGCGCACGCAGCCGCTGGGGGTGGCCGCGAACGGCGGCCGCCAATTCGGCCAGGGAACGGTTCCGGCGGATACTGATCAGATCGGCATTCTTTAACAGTGCCATGAAGGCATAAGGGTCTTCGGGAGTCATGATCTCGTTGTAAACCTGGCCAAACAGGCGCATGCCGTGGGCAAAGGGGATGAAGTCGTCCCAGTATACGGCGGCCCAGGTACGATTGATCTCCCAACGGCGACGGATCTCGGACGCCAGGGCGGCATCGCTCAAATCGCCGAGGCAGACACCTGCCAGTTCCTCAGCCACAGCCTGCATGCGGGGAATCAGGGTCTCTTCGATCTTGCAGCGCAGTTGCAGCAGGTTCTCCAGACTGCGATGCAGGCTGAGGTACCAGGCCCGCTGGTCACCCTTTGCCGGTTGGGCCGCTGCGGTCACGGGCCGGGCCTGCAGCACGACCAGTCCATCGTCGCTGAAGGTCCACTCGATGTCCTGGGGCTGGCCGGCCAGATCGGCGATGGTGCTGCCGGCCGACCACAGGGTCACGATCTGATCCGGAAGCAAGGGCGGCCGGCGGCCAAGCGGTTCGGGCAGCGGCATGAGCCGGTCATCATCGCTGGCGTTGTCGGGCGGCTGCCACTGGGTTCTGGCTTCAGGCGGGATGTGTTCCACAGCGCTGCCGCTGACAGGGTCCAGCATCCAGCGGTCCGGCGAAATGTTGCCATCCACCAGGGGCGGGTTCATGCCGTGGACCGCCTCGATCACGGCGCGGTTCGGACGGCTGGGGTCCCGGGTGAACAGAATTCCGGAGACGCTTCCGGGAACCATCTCTTGAACCAGGACCGCCATGGTGCTGGTGAGTATGTCCAGCCCCAACTCCTGGCGATAGAGCAGGGCCGCATCCGACCACAGCGAGGCCCACACCAGCCGCACGTGGCGGATCACCGCGTCGGTGCCGCGCAGATGGGTAAACGAGCGGTGCAGTCCGGCAAAACTGTGCCCGCCGCGGTCCTCGTCCGGGGCCGAAGAACGCACCACCGTCGCCGTATCTCCGAAGGCCGAGGATATGGCCTGCGCCAGGGCGGTCTGCATGCCGGGCGGCATGGGCGACCGTAAAAACGCCAGGCGGATTCGCTGGGAGGCATCCCAGACCTCCTCCCAGCGCATCTGGGAGAATATTTTGCGGTTGATCTCGAGAAAGATCTTCTCCCCGAGCCCGGCGTGATCGACAAAAGCACGGTAGGCCCGGGTGGTGACGCACAGGGTACGGGGAATCGGCAGATGGTTGGCCGACAGGCGATGCAGGGCCTCGCCCTTGCCGCCGATCAGGTCGCCGCTGCCCGACGGCAGCGCTTCGAGCGGCAGGATCCAGCTCATGGGGCGATCCGATACTCGGTGACGTTCTGAAACCGTTCCACCATGATGTAACGCGATACGCGGATATCCACGAACTCACAGCTGGGGCTGTGGGCAAACACCTCCAGATAGGGATGTTTGGCCAGGTATCGGTCCCGGATGGCCACCAGTTCCGACGGGGAGACGGCCTCCGCGGTGCCGATGGCCGTAACGGCCGCGGCCTGGTGAAAGTCCTGCGGGTGGTTGACGCTGTTGTTGACCAGCAGGGCCACCTGGGCGTTGGCCGTGATGTTGGCGTACTTACGGGTGGCCCGCGGGGTCACGAAAAACAGGCGGCGGTCGTCGTCGGAGACAACAAACGCCACCAGGCTGGCATAAGGGCCTTCCCCACCGGCCGTGGAAAGTACGCCGAGCTGCTGGTCACGCAGCAACCTGCGAACGGTGTCCCGGGTCGATTTCTCACGAGTCATGCGTTGCAACTCCTTTGCTTGGCGAGCAGAAATGGTTTCCGAAAGGGTCGGGGCAGTCCGACCGCACCGATTATAGCACTGCTGTCAACCGTCGATCAATGCAAGGGTCTCGTTCGCTGAAGATCTTTTTTGAGCCGGTCGACCGCCACCTCCTTGGCCTTGGCTTCCACATCGACGGTGATGTCGAGCGACCGCCATAGGTCGGGAAAATCCCGCACATCGACGGTGTCGGCATGCCGCCGGTCCACGCTTTCACAGCGCCGGTCCAGGGGCGACGAGATGTGAAACAAGGGTTCCCGAGACCAGGTCTTGAGAGCCGCATGGGTTGCCGCTTCAACACTCAGCGCGTCGGGATAGCAGCGGTGGTGGTGCACGTCATATGTCAGCGGGATGCCGGTTTCCCGGCAGACAGGCAGCAAGTCGGCCGGGCTGTAGACGCGATCGTCGTTTTCGATCGCCAATCGCGAGGCCAGGTCGGCCGGCAGCGACCTGATGGCCGAGACCAGCCGTTTCAGGCTGCCAGGCTTGTCTCCATAGGCTCCGCCGGCGTGGATGTTGATGACATCGGCCGCGACCCATTCGGCGACCCGATTCTGGTAAACCAATTCGTGGAGGGACTTTTGGCGCACCGCCTCGCGCGGTGACGCGATCACCACGAATTGATCGGGGTGAAAACTGGTGCGGATGTCGTGCCGCCGGGCAAAGGCGCCGCACTGGCGGTAGGCATCGACAATCTCGCGGTGGCCGGGCAGATCGTCGACGGTGTAGCCCTGGAACGGGTGTGTGATCAATGGCAGGATCTGACTGTTGATTCTAAAGGCGCCGATACCGGCCTCCCGGCAATAGGCCAGCGCTTTCATCAGTGCCTGAGCGTTGTGCAGGCACAGTTCGGCCAGATTGCGACGCTGGTCGTCCCGGGAAAACCTGGACTGGTAGGTCGCGGTGGTCCGCCGGAATTTGATGGGGGTCTCGACGAAGATACAGCACAGGCCCAATCGAATCACGCGCCGTCCCCTTTCAAGCGCGATGGCATGGTGCGGACATGCGCACGCTGGGCCCGGCGGTCGCCGCCATATCCGGGGCCGATCCATGGTCTTGGCGCATTTCGGCACAGCTGGGGTTGCCGTCTTGGTCGAAGTGGCAATTGTTCAGAAAATAGGTCATGATGGCGATGGTGCGGTCGACTCCGGTCATGGGTCACCTTCCTTGGGCGCTGGAATTGTGGCTGGCGTTGTGGTCATCATTGACGACATCGCAAATCATGCTCCCATTCTACGGAAAACCACCCTGGATAACAATACGAGCGCAGTGAGCGTTTGGTAATAGGCTGAAACTATCATCCAGCCGCCCCACGAGATAGTGGGCGGAAGCCGCCGGGCGTCACGAAGCGGCATGGGTTTCGTCGGGCGTGGTCAGTTGCGCCATGATCGGGCATGGCGATCGATCTTTGCCAGCACCCTCAACAAGAAGCCGAACCAGCTGATTATGGCCTTCCGGATCCCTGGACGGGTCGACGGACCTGAGCAGGTTGACCGTGCGTCGGGTCGTTTCGAGCCTCCTGATCTGATGCTGATAATCCGAGTAAAAATGTCCCAGTTCTCCGATCAGTGCTGCGTCGAAGGAAGATTCCGGCGGCAGCCATGCGCTGTCCTGATGCGCCTGGATGCGGCGCCAGCCCAGGTAAACCGTGGCGACCTCCCGATACACCAACTCGACCTGGCGCCGAACGGCGTCGGGCAGGTGGGACAGGCAGCCGAGCTCGGCTGCGATCACCCCAAGAATCCAGCGGCTTTCGGCATCGCTGGACACCTGGGCCCGACCGCCGTCCGGTGCACATGGCGACGAGGCGAGGTGTTCGCGGATGGCGCGGTAGCGCCGTACCAGTTCGTCCGCGGCAAAGTGAGGCGATTTTTCGGACGTATCGGCCGAATCCTGAGATGGGTGGATGCCCATTTGACGGCACAGCTGTGCAGCCTGATACCAGGTGGGCAGCCACACCAGCCGATCCTGCATGGTTTCAATGTCGCCAAAGATCCGCAAAAACCGCTGCATGCTGAGGATGAAATAGACCCGCTTGGCAAACGGTGACGGTGCCGTAATGAGACCCTCGGGGTCCCACACGAAACAGCCGACATGCGGCGTCCAGGGCAGACCGGAGCGCTTGAGATCCAGGGCGAGGTCCAGCAGCCGGTCTTCGATGGGGATCGGGTCGATGCTGTTTTCGTTAGTCTTCATGGCATACCTTTCGAGTTGAAGGGGTAACGCCAGGCCATCGACAGGCCGCCAGTCACTGCAGCAGGCCGATCAGGCCTTCGGTATTTTTGACGTAGACGTCGGCATGCCCGGCGACGGTACCTCGACAGTCATGGCTGGCCCGGCCCCCGATGACCAGCGGGCAGCGGCCATCGATCAATTGGATCAGCCGCCGCAGCTCGTTTTGCATGAAAAGGTCATTGATACGGCAGGTGATGCTCAGCGCCACCAATTGCGGTGCCAGGACCTCCACCGCAGCAACGATCTCTTCGGCCGGCAGGTTGTGTCCCAAAAAACAGGACCGCCAGCCATGCTCCTGAGCGGTGACCGCCACCACCAGGGCGCCCAGGTAGCAGCACTGGCCGGCCGGCGCAGCCACCAGCAGAGACGGTTTGGGGACGCCGTCGTCAATGGGTTGGGTCAACATCGTGCTGAGCTGGGCCTGCACGACCGCCGCGGCCAGGTGGCCGTGAACGATGCGCAGCGTTCCCTGGGACCATCGATCGCCCACCGTTTCCATCAGCGGCTGGATGACCCGGGTCAGCAGGGCCTGGCGGTTGAGGCGCAGGGCGCCTTGCTGGAGCACCCGCGTCAATGTCGCAGCGTCAAGCATGGCCGCGGCCCGCAGACCCTCATCCAGCAGCTGTTCCGGGGTAGCGCTGCCGGCGCCGACGGACGGTGGGGGCAAGGGCCGACTCCGGTCGGCCAGCTCGCTAAGGGCGTTGTCCTCAAGACCGGCAATGTGAGAGATACTGTGCCCACAGTCGATCAGCTGCTTGAGCCTCGTCAAGCGGTTGATCTCCGCCTGGCTGAACAACCGACGACCGCCGGGTGAACGCACGGGGGAGACGGCCCGGTAGCGTCGCTCCCAGGCCCTGATGGCATGGGTCGAAATACCCGTGATCGAACTGGCATAACCGATTGAAAACCCGATTGGCGATGGCATGACCACCTCCCTTGGTTGGTAAGCTTACCGGGAAAGGCACACCGTGAACGGCCGCAATCTTCGCTTTTTCCCTCACCCCAACCCGCTCCCCCAGAAAAAGGGCCTCAAGGGGAATTTGCAGTCAAGGGCCGCTCAACACAAAAATCGGCCATGGCGCGGGTTACGGGTCGACCAGTTGGGCAATCGCCCGGGCGCAGTCCGCCACCGCTTCGTCGGGTCCGTCCAGGTTGATGATGTGCTTTTCCAGGTCAAGATCGATGATGGTGCAACCGTGGTTTTCCACGGTCATTTTGAGCAGATTCAAAAATGCAGTTTCGTCCATAGTGGTTATCTCCCGATGGTGGTCGCGTTTTAAGTGACGCTAAGAGGATGGGGCACGGGGAACCGAACGGCCCCCCGTGCGCGATCGAGGGTCGACCCTCAGAGAGTTGAACGCCCGAGACTAGGCCGTCGTCTTGGGCCGCGGAATAATCGTTCCGTCGGCTTCTTGGGTAGACAACAGGTTGCTCTCGAGGTCCTTGCCCTTCAGGTCGGTGTAGGCGTTTGCCATGCCTTCGGGTGTGGTGCGAATCGGGAACTTGAAACGCTTGATGGTCCCGTTGCGGAATTTACAGGTCCACATCACGTCTTCGGTTCCCATCATGGGCATGATACTGCTTCCCAATGGCACGAAGTCGGCGTAACCCCTCACCTCAATCGCTTGCGTCGGGCAGATTTTAACGCACGAGAAGCACTCCCAACACTGGTCCGGCTCCTGGTTGTACGCCTTCATTCGGTTCGGATCCAGGACCATCAGATCGTTGGGGCAGATGTACATGCACGCGGTCTTGTCGCCGCCCTTGCAACCATCGCATTTTTCAGCGATTACGAAACTCGGCATAAATCCTCCTTGCCTGTTCGGGTGGGTATCGGCGCCCACCGGGAACAATAACCCAACCCCGATGATCGCCGGACACGATGCCATGCCCATCATGACACCAGTAGAATTACAATGGAGCGGCGCACGCAATTGTCAATGTTTTGTATAGATAAATCAAGGCCGGCTGGCGTCTAATTCCAGGCTAAAAGCCGTTTAAATATTTGACAAGACTAAATATGATGTTTTTTCTACTCTTAAGACCCTGATATTCAAATTCTTTAGACATTATTTAAAATATGGTGGTCGACCATGCCGGCCGCCGGACGGTCAGCGATCTTGTGTGCCCCGGACGTGGAAGCGGCGCGGATCGCCTGGGGCGGGGAGCAGACTGGCCGCGCCCGACAATCGATCCAGCCGGTCGCGCAGTTCGCCCAGGTCATGGCAGACCGTGGCATGGGCGCGACGGATCGTCTTTCGGGCCCGGGCGGCGCCGCCGCCGCCAACGAAAATCGGCAGCGAATCGCCCACCAGGCGGCGCAACAGCTGAACCTCACCGGCCAACCGGTTGTCGTCAAGGGCGTGGCCGATGCCCAGCGCCAATGCCTGGGCCTGCAGCCTGACGACCGCATAGGCAATTTCATCGGCCGGGAGGTTGGGACCGCAATAGACGACCCGCCAACCCGACTCCGACGCCGCCAGGGCCGCGGACAGGGCCCCCAGCTCATGCCAGTGCCCCACGGGTGTGGCCACGACGATCCGAGGGGCGTTTTCTGAGACCACCACGGCCCGCAGCATCTGCGACAACATGGACCGCACGACGACCGATGCGATGTGCTCGTGGATCGCCTTGAGTTTTCCGAGGCGCCATAATTGGCCGACCCGTGCGAACAGGGGCGCTATCACCCACTGCAGCAGCGATTGGCGGGGCAGGTCGACAGCGGCCTGGTTGAGTGTTTTCTCGAGCGCCGCCGGATCCAACCCGACGATGTGGTGCAAGGCCGCCTCCACGATCTCCTGGCCATCAGCCGGCAAGGCATCTCCGGGAGCGGCGCCGACGGCCGATGGGGGCCGGTCGGAGCCTTCGGTGCGGCGATCGCCCCTTGCCAACAGCCGATTCAGGTCACGGTCACTCAGCCGCGCCACATGGGAGATGGTATGCCCGCTGGCCACCGCCAGTTTGAGAAGATACAGGCGCTGGATGTCGTCGTCGCTGAACAGGCGCCGATTGCTTGCGGAACGCCGGGGGCAGATGGCGTCGTAGCGGCTCTCCCAGCTTCTGATCAAGTGCGGTTTGAGGCCCGTTCGCAGGCAAACGTATTTGATGGAGTAGCGCTGTTCTGGTTTCATGACCGGAAGTTAAAAAATAAAATTGCCAGTGTCAATAAAATGTTTAGTATTTGTTTAACTTAAACGGCACTGATGCCAACCCAATGCAAACAGGAGCGTTGATGAAACCAACCGACCCCAATATCCAGCCGCCCGACGCCGCTAATGCCCAGGTGGTCTCACCGGACGGGCTTGCGGGCCCGGTCCCTATTTTGCCGGTCAGCGGGCTGGTGGCATTTCCGAAGATGAGCGTCCCGTTTTTGATTTCAGCCAAATCCACGCCCGTGATCGAAGCGGCCATGAAGTCCGATCGGATCGTCGGCCTTTTGACGACCAAACGCCCCGACACCGAAAGCCCGGTGCCGGGTGAATTTTACGATATGGGTACCCTTGCCAAGATCCTGCACACCAAGCGCAATGAAGACGACATGATGGTCATGGTCGTGCATGGCGTGAACCGTTTCCGTGTCGCGAGCTGGCAGTCCGGGGGACCCTATCTGAGCGCACGGGTCATCAACGCTCCCGAGACCGTGGAGGCGGGGCTGGAACTGGATGCCCTGCAGCACCAGCTCCATGTTCTCGTAAAAGAGGTCCTGGCGATGATGCCCCACGTGCCCAGGGAACTGATCGACTCCGTCGACCGCATCGAAGATCCGCTCCAGTTGGCGTATGTCACGGCATTCAACATGAACCTGACCACCGAGATCCGCCAGGCCCTGCTCGAGATGGACAGTGTCAGTCAGAAAATCCGTGAATTGCTGACGCACCTGTCACGCGAAAAGCAGATGCTGGACATCAGCAAAAAGATCCAAAAAGACGTCAATCAGGAGATGAGCAAATCCCAGCGCGAGTTCTTCTTGCGGCAACAGCTCAAAGCCATCCACAAGGAGCTCGGTGAAAGCGAACCGACGCAGGGAGAGGACAATTCCTACGCCGAGCGGATCGCCCAGTCAACGATGTCCGCCGAAGCACGCCAGGAAGCGTCCCGCGAGCTCGAGCGCATGCAGCAGATGTCTCCCCAGTCGGCTGAATACCCGATCATCAAGACCTATCTCGACTGGCTGCTCGACCTACCGTGGAAACAGTTCAGTCAGGACAACGACGATATTCCGGCCGCGCGCCGGATCCTGGACGAAGACCACTTTGGCCTCGAAGATGTCAAGGAGCGTCTGATCGAGTACCTGGCCGTGCGCAGCATCGTCAACAAGCGCGGACCACACCAAGAAGATGTGGGGGAGCGCACCGCAATGGGCGTCATCTTGTGCCTGGCCGGCCCTCCGGGCGTCGGCAAGACCAGCCTGGGGCGCAGCGTGGCCCGCGCCCTGGGCCGGGAGTTTACCCGCATGAGCCTGGGTGGGGTCAGGGACGAAGCCGAAATTCGCGGCCATCGCCGCACCTACATCGGGGCTATGCCCGGCCGCATCATCCAGGCCATCAAGCGGGCCGGCACCCGCAATCCGGTCTTCATGCTCGACGAAATCGACAAGATCGGACAGGACTGGCGCGGCGATCCCAGCAGCGCCCTGCTCGAGGTCCTGGACCCGGCCCAGAATGCGACCTTCCGCGATCACTACCTGGATGTGGACTTCGACCTGAGCGACATCATTTTCATCGCCACGGCCAACCAGCTGGACACCATCCCGGGCCCCCTGCGCGACCGCATGGAGATCATTCAGCTGGACGGATACACGGCCCTCGAAAAGCTGCAGATCGCCAAACGGCACCTGATCCCACGCCAGCTCGAGGTTCATCGTCTGAACGACGACGAGGTCACCTTCATGGAAGATGCCCTGCTCAAAGTCATCCACGACTACACCCGCGAAGCGGGCGTCAGGAATCTGGAACGGCACATTGCCGCCATCTGTCGCAAGGGCATCGTCCAGCTGAGTGAAAACGGCTGGTCCCACGTGGTGGTGACATCCAAGATGGTGCGCGACTATTTGAAAAAAGAACGCTTCGAATCCGAGCGGTCGGAAACCTTCGACATGCCGGGCATTGCCACGGGCCTGGCCGTCACGCCGGTCGGCGGCGACATCTTGTACATCGAAGCCTCGCGCATGCCGGGTAAAGGGCGCCTGTCCATCACCGGCCAGCTGGGTGACGTCATGAAAGAGAGCGCCCAGATCGCCTTTAGCTATGTGCGCGCCAAGGCGGGCCTACTGGGTATCGACCGGGACGTGTTCGAGACGTCGGACGTGCATGTGCACGTACCGGCCGGCGCCCTGCCCAAGGACGGGCCCTCGGCGGGCGTTGCCATGGTCATGGCCCTGGCCAGCCTGTTCAGCGGCAGACCGGTGCGCGACACTGTGGGCATCACCGGTGAAATCACCCTGCGCGGCCGCGTGCTGCCGGTCGGCGGCATTAAAATGAAGGCCCTGGCCGCCCATCGCGCCGGACTGAAAACGGTTATCCTGCCCAACCGAAACCAGTCCGACCTGGACGATCTGCCCGAGGAGGTCCGCAATGAGATCGAATTTGTAACGGTGGACCGGATCGACGACGCCATGGAGGCCGCCTTCGCCGCCGACCTTCCCGCCTGGGACGCCTGGCAGGTGGCCTAGCGATATGGCGCGCCGATGATCTCGCAGGCCACCCTCGTGCTTGCCAACCACCGACCTGAAACGGTTCCGGCGGCCCTGGCCCTGATGGCCGAGCACGACGCGGTCATCCTGGAGGAGCCGCCGGACCCCCGCTTTCAGGCCATGCTGAGCGGGCGGCTCGGCATCAGGGCCTACCTGGCGACCCAGGATCTGGAATACCCGGAGTTCAGCCGCCGCATGGCTCACGGGCTGCGTGAACGCCACCGTCTGGGCACCCGGCTCTACCAGGTCGAGCCGTTCATCCAGCACCTGCTGGTTATTCACGACCGCTTCGCCGACGGCCAGGGACCGTCGGACCTGCCGGCAGGAACCACCTTGCACCAGGTCTACCTGGCCGAACGGGCCGCCACCAAAGCCCTGATCGACTTCTACAGCACGTCGGCCGGCGAAAGCTTCGCGGCCACGATGGCGGCGGTCAAACGCTTCGCCCGGGCCGATGCCCGCCGCTTCGCCCTGCGCGACCGCCTGCGCGCGGAAGCCATGCTGGATGTGCTCAAACGACCCGGCCACACCTACATCGAAGCCGGACAGATCCACTACCCCCTCTGGCGGGAACTGCGGCGGCGGCTACCGGCGGGATTTACGCTGCGGATCCATTTTCTGATGGCCCAGGCGGTGCGCGCCATGGGGCGGCAACGGCATCTGTACGGCCCTGGCGACCGCTTGACCCTGTTGTACCGATTTCACCCCAACGGTCAATTCCGTGAGGCCGACCGGCTTGCGGCGCAGGCCCTGATTTACAATAAAATCATCATCAAGGAAGAGATAACCGGAACCGGGCAGCCCTATCCGCACACCCGCGATGAACTGGAAACGGCTGCGATTACCGACGACCTGACGACTGCCGATTGCCGCCGCATCTACCCGGTTGTCCGGCGAGCCAACACACGCACCGCACGGGAAATGGTGCAGCACTATCTGAAACGGTTTTCGACCACGAGCCGCACGCCTGCTTTGACCCCATAAAAAACCGATGGTAGGATGGCAACGGGCATCAACCGTCTTATCTTTCGCAGATCAACCACTTTCAATGGAGGAGGATCGACTCATGGACAAACTGCAACCCGGGGATCCGGCCCCAGCCTTCAGCGCACCGGACCAAAACGGCAACACCGTCGACATGACCGACTTTGCGGGCCGCAAGCTCTTCGTATTTTTCTATCCCAAGGCCAACACCTCCGGCTGAACGACCCAGGCACAGGCGGTGCGGGACGCACTGCCCGAACTGGCCGCTGACGGCGTGTCCGCAGTCGGCATCAGCCCAGACAAGATCGCCCAGCAGAAAAAATTCGACCACAAACACGCCCTGGGATTTCCCCTGCTCAGCGACGAGGATCACGCGATCGCCGAAGCCTACGGCGTCTGGGGAGAAAAGAAAATGTACGGCAAGACCTTCATGGGCATCGTCCGATCAGCGTTTCTGATCGATGAGAAGGGCAAGATCGCCGCCACTGGGTACCGGATCAGCCCCAAGGACACGGTTCCCACCTTGCGGCAATGGCTCTCGGTCTCGGGCCGTAAATGAGCCCGGCGGGGCGGGGCCGTGATTGCAGACCGAACTGGCTGCCTTGGCGGCCGCCCACTGCCTGAGGATCATTCCCGCGTATGAACGCGACATGCTGGCCGCCCTGCTGCGGCGATCGCTCGCACATGACCACTGGCCAAGGCCCTTTGTCGATGCCTTTATGCACTGCGCCCAAAGCCGTTCGCCGTTGAAGACAACACCGTCGTCTACCGCTGAGCCGCCTGGTGGTCGGTTTGCCGACCGCCGCCAGTTCGCTCCCGCAGCTGGTTTGACAAGCTTGTTTGCATGCCTACAATAACATTCTAACGTATGGATCTTGTCTGCCAAGACGTGGTGCGCACGGCTCCTGAGACAACCATGCGACTAAATGCGGAATGACCGGTAGACCTGGGCGTGTTGCAGACCACACGTGCCCCTATCGGTGGTGGATCGCTTTAGCGCACGGGAGTGGGTGACCGACCGCAGCTCTCCTTCCCACCGGGCAAACGACCTTTACACCACCCTACCGAACCATTCCAACCGCCCGCGCAACCGCCGTCACCCGGCGGCCAACGATGACGGCGACGCATCGACGGACTCGTCGCACCGCCCGCCTCGAGCGGTGACCGGCGGCTCGACGACCAAGACAACCAGATGAATGGGTAGCGACCATGAATGACAAACCGAATCGGAAAACCGGCCCCAAGCCCCGCATCCCCATAACGCCCATGGAACTGAACCGCCTTTTAGAGATCCACGGCACTGCGTCCGTGCCCGAGCTGGTCAAGCGCTCGGGCTTGCCCTACCAGACGGTATACAATATCGTGCACGGCCGGCTGGCATCCTTGAGCAACCGGCACTACCTGGCGCTTTTCGGCCGGCCCGCCCCGCGGCAGGTGCCCTTGAAAGTGGACGGCACCACCTTCAGGGCCATGGCCGACTTGTGGCTGTTTCTCAACACCGGCGCCACCAAATCGGATCTGTACCGGCATCTGTTCGACCCGGGGCAAGAACAGCGCATCGATCATCGGATTTTCAGCGGGAAGGTCGGCAGCGTCGACGCCAAAATCGAACACCGCATGCGTGAACGCTTTGCAACGGCCGGCGTCGACCGCCACCTGCTGGAGCAATGGCTGGCGGAATTCGAAAGCGTGCCTCACGAGAAGATGATTCCCTATGCGCGCATCCGGCCGGTGCTGCGTTTCCTGGAGGCCCAATTGAAGGTACATCCCACGGCGGTGCTCAATCAATCCGTGGTCAGATACGAGACTGGAACGCTCAAACAGGTCTCCCGGGCTGTTTTCGACCGGGCCCTGTCCCTCGAGCGGCAGACACGACGCGCCCTGGCAGCCAATCGCAGCCGGGAGCTGAACAACCTTCGCGAATCAATTGTCGGGCCTAAACCCGGCTACACCTTGTACGCCGACATCAGGGATGATTTGCGGTTTCTGTGCCGGCACACCCCCAAAGGGGCCAAGGCCTACCTGGGAAGAAGCCCGTGGACCTATGAGCAAGGCAATGCCAGGCGGATAGCGACCTGGCGGGCCGACCACATACGCGACGACTGCGATCGGTTGATCCGGCAGTCGCCAACCCTTCGTCTGGCCGACCTGCCGCCCTTGCGGCGACAGGCCTGGGCGAAGGGGCTGGTCGGTGTGCTGGTGGCCCGCTCCGGGCAACTGCTGTCCAAAAAGGAGGGCATCGACTTCGAAAAGCGAGTCCTGAGGCCATCGCACACGCGCAGTGAATACGGCAATCCACAGCGCGGCTTCACGCCCTTCGACATGGCCTCGCGGACCTTGGGCATGAAGCGCAAAGCCTTCGATCTGATGGTGGCGGGAAACTGCGAAATTTTCAGGACCGTGGGCAGGTTTACCGATCGCTGGTACCTTCCCGACCTCTATTTGCAGGAGCTGTCCGGGAAGAAGGCCTTTGGTTTGATTTCGGCCAAGTATGAGTCCATGGCCAGAAATTTGAGCCGCGCCCCCCAGAGCGACGTTTGCCTGAATTAGCCGGCCGGATATGGCTCAGGCCGGACGCCAGCGGGCGCGTGGCGGCGCCTTGCCGTTTTAGGCCGGTGGAAATCTAAAACGGATGCCGCCGCATTCAGGAGCGGTAGATCGTCTCTACCCACTCCTTAAACCACCGCGGCTTCTGATATAAAACGTGGATGAGGATCAAGGCCGTTATCGGAATCGGAATGAGCGTGTCAAACACGGCCAGGACGACAATATAGATCAATATCTGGGTTTTGAGCGACATGCTGATGAGTCTCCTGCAAGGGGCACGTGGCATCCGGTTGGCCGTCGCCGAAGCCGGTATCACCATTGACACCCATGGGGCAACCGCGGCTTCGGTATGGCATTCACGCCTTCAGCTTGGCGGCGATTTCGGCCACATGCCGGCCCTGGAAGCGGGCGGCATCCAGCTCGTTTTGGCTGGGCATGCGTTCACCGGACCCGCCCGCGATGGTCGATGCGCCGTAGGGCGATCCGCCGGTGATCTCGTCGATGCGCATCTGCCCCTGAAAGGCGTAAGGCAGCCCCACGATCACGAAACCATGGTGCAACAGCGTAATGTGAAAGGAGAGTATGGTGGACTCCTGGCCGCCGTGCTGGGTGGCGCTGCTGGTGAACACGCTGCCGACTTTGCCGATCAGGGCCCCTTCGGCCCACAGCTGCCCGGTCCCATCCAGGAACTGGCGCATCTGGCCGCACATGTTGCCAAAGCGCGTCGGCGTACCGAAAATGACGGCATCCGCCGCCGCCAGCTCCGTTACGGTGCCAACCGGCACGTGCGCCATGGTCTTTTGGGCATCGAGGGCGCCCATTTTGTCGAGAACCGCCTCGGGCAGCGTTTCGGGAACGCGCCGCACCATCGCCTCAGCGCCATCCACCGCCTTGACGCCTTCCGCAACGGCTTCGGCCATCTGATGCACGTGGCCATAGGTCGAGTAGTATACGATTAACACTTTCATCACGCATCCCCCTGTATGTAGTTGGTCGGTCCTGTCGGCCGGTTACCGACTGGCGATATTTGCCAAGCCGGCGGTGTTCATGCTTACACCGGATCCACAGGTGTCGATGTGTGGTTTGTCATTGAAGGTATGATAATCATGATTTGCATTCGGCGCCATGCGGCCAACTGATCGTATTCAAATTTTACCATATCTGGTACGTATTGGCTGAGCAGCGAACTGCACATTGACATGAGCGAGGCAAACCCATGCAATTAACCGTCCTGGTCGACAACAGCACCCTGATCGATCGTTATTTTCTGGCCGAACCGGGCGTTTGCTATCACATTGAAATCGACGGGATGAAAGTCCTGTTCGACACCGGCTACTCGGATGTGTTCATGCGTAATGCCGCCAAGATGGACATCGATCTGTTCGACATCGATGCGGTCGTGCTGTCGCACGCCCACCTGGACCACACCGGAGGGTTGCATCATCTGGTCCAGGCCTACGCCGAACGAAAATTCGAAAAACGCCCCTGCAAACGCCCGATCCTGATCGCCCACCCCACGCTGTTCGACCGTCGTCTGATGCCCGGTGTCGGCGATATCGGCAGCATGGTCTGCGCCGAAACCGTCGCCGCGCACTTCGAGCTGAACTTGAGCGCTCAACCGATCTGGATTCACCCGAACCTGGCATTTATGGGAGAGATCGCCAGAACCAACAGTTTCGAGGCCGGCCATCCTATCGGCCGCATTCGGCAGGCGAACACAGAAAGCGACGACTTCATTCTCGATGATTCATCGCTGGCCTACCGGTCTTCGCAGGGATTGGTGATCGTTACCGGCTGCGCCCACGCCGGTATCTGCAACACGGTGGCTCAGGCCATGCAGATCTGCACAGAAAAGCGTCTGGCGGACATCATCGGTGGATTTCATCTACTGGCGCCGACCGCGTCGCAACTGCAGCGTACCATCGCCCAACTGGCCGACTGGCGGCCGACAGCGCTGCATGCCTGTCATTGTACCGACTTGAAATCTAAGCTGGCCTTGTCGCAGGTCGCCGATCTTCAGGAGGTCGGCGTGGGGCTCGTACTGCACTATGATGTGTGAAATTTACACAAGGCCAACACCTCTTAGCCCCCCGACCGCCTGACCCTATATCCCCGATTCTCCAATTCGGCCATCAGCACATCTCGGTGATCGCCCTGGATTTCGATGACGCCGGCCTTGACCGTACCGCCGCTGCCGCACTTCTGCTTGAGGGTTTTGGCCAGCGCCTTGAGGCGGCGGTCGTCCAGGGGAATGCCGGTGACCACGGTCACCCCTTTGCCCCTGCGTCCCTTGGTGGACCTGCCGACCCTGACGATGCCGTCTGCGGCCGCTTGCAAAGGCTTTTTTGCGCAGCTGCACCGACTCAGCTGTTTCTTGCAGGCCGGGCAGGTGCGCCCAAATTCGGTGGAGTAAACCAGCCGGGTGGTTGCGTCCTCGCTGCGGGTCATCATCGTCCTTTCCAGATACACCGTGGGTGAGATAGATTAGGAAAAAATCGCCCCAAAGGCAAGGCCATCGATAAAGACAGTTGCCAAAACCCTTTTTGCCATATAGGATTTTGACAGCGTGCACCATTCATCTGAAATTGATTATTGTCTTGACAACCAACCGAATCTTTTCTATGTGAATAAGTATTCACATCATCTTTGCAATGGCCACCAAACGGCTTGGCACCGAGATTCGCCGGGAGCAGATCGCCGAAGCGGCGCTTCACATCGTCCGCGCTGACGGCATCCGAGGATTGAGTGTCGCCACCGTGGCCCAGCGGGTCGGCATCGCACCATCGGCCGTCTACCGACACTTTAAGAACAAGAGTGAAATTGTCAGCGTCGTCCTCGAACTGATTCAAACGCGACTCAAGGCCCATTTCCAGGAAACAGTGGCGCTGGAAATCGATCCGGTCGACAAGTTGCAAATGCTGCTGGACAGGCACATCGAACTGATCGGCAGCAACAACGCCATACCCAGGTTGATCTTTTCCGAAGAGGTACTCGGCGGCATGCCGGACAAGCAGCAACAACTGTACGGCATTATCCGCGATGTCATCGCCAATGTCGCCAGCATCGTCATCGAAGGGCAGCAAAAGGGAAGGATCCGCCGGGATCTGCCGGCAGAGAACATCGCTGTCTCTTTTTTGGGAATGATACAACCGGCGGCGATCATCTGGAATCTGAGCGACGGCGAATTCGATCTTACCGCCCACAGCAAAAACGCCTGGAGACTTTTCTCCGATGCTATCCGGCGGCAGACTTAGGCCAGCGGGAAAAAATAAATCCCCTGAAATTGCGCCGGATGTGTGTTGGTCTTCAAGGCGCCCCAAATGAAAGCGTATTGGAATACGTGCCATTTGGGGCAACGCCGAAAACCGGCGCAAAGTCAAGCAAGGCGGGAGAGTTATTTATTTCCGCTGGCCTTAAACACTCGACCGCAGTTCATGGGGGGCAGTCATGAAGAAGTTTGCGATCGCAGCGATCCTGGTCGGCATCGGCGTACTCATCGCTTTTCCCCTTTTCAGCATGACATACTACACGATGGTGAGAACATCCACACCGGATTTTTGCGCCTCATGTCATGAAATTCGACCGGCGGTCAACCAATGGCGGGCCTCCACCCACGTCAACAACGCCCACGGCTTCGTGGCCGACTGCATGGATTGCCACCTGCCCGCCCCCCACAAAACCTTCGATTTCTTTTTTGCCAAGACCTTTCACGGCGTCAAGGACGTGATCAAGCATTTCACCATGGATGAGTACGACCGCCAGGAAAACCGCGCGGCAGCCTACCGGTCGTTCGACAACGCCCAGTGCCAGAAATGCCACCGCAACCTGTTGGGCATGCCCCATCGGCGCGGGGCCATGCTGGCCCACCGCACGGTGCTCTATCCACGTCCCGGCTATGAAAAAAAGTGCGTGGACTGCCACTATGACCTCGTACACAACGACACCGTCGCCATGATGTACAAACAGTACCGCAACCTGCCATATCAGGCCAAGGGGCTGCGAGAACTGTAAATAACCATTTATGGACGGGCACTATCCAAAAGGAGCCAAAGCCATGAGACGATGCAATGTGTGGATGGTATGGGGCCTACTGACCGTTGGCTGGGTCTTAGCTGGCGCGATGCCCGCGGCGGCAGCGGACCAGCCGCCCAATTTCCCCAAGGTCAGGGAGTTTCGCATGGAGCGCAGCATGCCGCAAGAGGCCGTGGCCTGCATCGAATGCCACAAGCAGACCAACCCCGGCATTTTCGGCGACTGGGCCAAAAGCCGCCACGCCAACGCCGGCATCACCTGCCTGGACTGCCACCTGGCCCAGCCCGGCGACGCGGACGTGGCCACGGGGCACGACCAATATTACAGCCGCAGCGACCTGCCCTTTGGCGAGCAGAAGTACAAGGTGCCCATCGCCACCGTGGTCACGCCCAAGGACTGCTCGCGCTGTCACCCGGACGAGGTTACCCAGTACAGCCGCAGCAAGCATGCCAACACCATCGAGATCATGTGGAAGCTGGACCCCTGGCTGAACAAGGGCATGAATTCCGACAACGAACGCAAAGTCGGCTGCTTCCACTGCCACGGCACGGTGCTGGCCATCGACGAATCGGGCAGGTTGGATCCCACCACCTGGCCCAACGTCGGAGTGGGACGTCTGAATCTGGACGGCAGCAAGGGGTCGTGCACCACCTGCCACACCCGCCACCGCTTCGCGGTCTCCGAGGCCAGGAAGCCGGAAGCCTGCGACTCCTGCCACCTGGGCCCGGATCATCCCCAGATCGAAATTTACGAAGAGTCCAAACACGGCACCATTTACAATGCCTTCAAGGATGAGTTCCGCTTCGATTCGGCCGCCGGGACCTGGACACCCGGAACCGACTACCGGGCGCCCACCTGCGCGGCCTGCCACATGAGCGGGTCCGGCACGGTCATGGGCACCCACGACGTCACCGAACGCATCTCCTGGGAAACCCAGGCCCCACTGACGGTGCGGCCCCAGGATTTCAAGCCGTTCCCCTCTGGCACCGACTGGCAGGTGGAGCGCGACAAGATGAAGAACGTCTGCCGCTCCTGCCACGGCGACTCCTGGATCGAGGACTTTTACCAGGGCTTTGACACGGCCGTCGAAGAGTACAACGAGGTCTACTACAAGCCGGCCAAGGCCAAGCTCGACGAGCTCTACGAAAAGAGCCTTCTTGATAAAACCCGGTTTTTCGACGAACGCCTTGAGGTGGAGTATTACGAATTGTGGCACCACGAGGGCCGCCGGGCGCGTATGGGCACCATGATGATGGCCCCGGATTACGCCTGGTGGCACGGTTTCTACGAGTGCAAGCTGCGCTTCGCCAACTTCATGGAAGAGGCCAACCACCTGATCGAAACCGGCCAGAAGGCGTACATCGCCGAAGACTTCCCCAACGCGACCGGCGACACCACCAAACCGGCCAAGATTTTCGGCACCCAATAGTCCGGCCAAAACCGGCCGCCATCCCATGTCACGGGTGGCGGCCGGCGCCACCGCTTTCGGCAAGCTGGACCCTTACGATCCGGCGGCACCGGGCTGGACCGCAACTCCGGCAACATTTCCCGAATTGCCCGCCTTTCGATCGCCCCTGACCCCTCACCATCGCTCTATGAATTGACAAGATATACGTTGACGCCTTCGCCCTCTGGGATGGGGTCGGAGTCAGGGAAAACAACAAAAATCATACCCGTGCAGGGCATCCGTTCCGCGGCCCATTTGTCGGCCAGACAGACCCCGTTTAAGGGCTGTCGGCACCGGGTTAGGCCAGCGGAAATAAATAAATCCGCCAGAATTGCCCCGGATGTGTGCCGATCTTCAAGGCGCGACAAATGAAGCGTATTGGAAACCGTGACATTTGGGGCAACGCCGAAGACCGGCGCAAAGACAAGCAAAGCGGTGGATTTATTTATTTCCGCTGGCCTTAGGAAACAGACGGGTTGCCAACCACAGCAAGAGTGACCATTCTTGACACATATTCAAACAGGACGATCCCGCACGGCTGCGACGGCTGGCTGTTGGACGGACGCGTCCTCGAAACCTAAAAAAGGAGGCCCGCATGAGTGAACCATCCCCAACGCCCAAAGGCGAGGCATTCAATCTGCTGGAGCACGTCGAATATGCAGCCGGTAGTGTCGTCAGCAAGACACTGATCAAAAAAGAGATCGGCAACATCACCCTGTTCGCCTTCGATCAGGGCCAGGGGCTGAGCGAGCACACGGCACCGTTCGATGCGGTCGTCCAGATCCTGGACGGTGAGGCCGAAATTACCATCGGCGGCCGGCCTCAGGTTGTGCGTGCCGGCCAGATGCTGATCATGCCCGCCAACATCTCCCATGCCCTTCAGGCCAAAGTCCGGTTCAAGATGCTGCTGATCATGATCCGCAGCGATTAAAAAGCGCTTCACATCAACGCTGGCCGTATATTTCAAACCCCAGCAATCAAGATGCCAGCCCAACGGATACAGACACGCGGGGCTGGCAACGCCCACTCCGATTTCCTCTGCGTACCAGGTTGGCGATGGAGCTATTTTGAGAAAAATTTTCAGATGCCAAGCTTGCTGTTGATGTGATCCAAAACAATGTCCGGGGTGGGTCCGAAATATTATCTTGCAACCGTTTTAAATTTGGCGGATAGGTGGGTCCGGTTTCTGTCGACAGGTGGGTCCATTTTTAACTGGCGATGGCACGCAGCCTATTTGCACACATGCCCTGCAGGCCAAGGTCCGATTCAAGATGCTGCAGCTCATGATCCGCAGCGGCTGATTTTGTCTTTAATGCTTGTGTTGTCATTAAAATCAAATTAACTCTATCTTGCATGTTATTGTTTACAGATGAATGATCTTTTAATCCATTGTTCATAATAGAATTTAGGCCGTTGCCTTTGGAAAAAGCACCGTCCAATTTTAGAACAAGGGTATCACAGCGGCGAGACTGGTGCCGATGATATTGTCGATTACAAGAGGCAGAATGATTAGGCGAACTCATTTCTTGATTGGGTTTGGTGTGTTTTTTCTCATGCTTTCGTGTGCATCCCAAAAAATGGTCGAAAAGGCGCCGCAACCGAAGTTCAACGGCATCGTGTTGGCAAAAGAGGTCGACACATCGGGAACGGTCGGTATCCCGGTAACGCTAACCAGCAATTTTTCCATAAATGACGAACAGGCAGTCGCCTTTCTCTCATTTGACAACCTGACCGGCACCCATAGGCTTAGATGGGAATGGATCGCACCGGACGGCGGAATCTATTTGGTCAGCAACGATTACTCGATCGCCGCAAGCAAGGGGAAATACCTGCCCAAGGTCAGTGCCTGGCACCGAATTTCCATAAAATACGAGCCTGCTTCCGCCATGCTTGGTAAATGGAAGGTTGCCGTCTATGTCGATGATGAGTTAGTGGATGTAAAACCGTTTACGCTGACTGAATGATCCGATCCTTGACAATGTTTTTGTTCGGGTATTGACTGTACTCGGACAAAATATCTGCGCTTTGATGGTCAGCGAGGCACCAAGGCTCGAATCGAAGGAGGTGTCCATGAGGATGTCAACAAAGCCAATCATCGGCTGGGTGATTGTGTCGATGGTCGCGATCAATTTTTTAGGTAATACCATGTGTAATGCAGCTTCGTTGTATGCTCAAGCTGATTTGCTGGATTTCAAAACCCAGCATGAGCCCGAGGTAATGTCCACGCCTGAAAAAGATATACCGCAGGCGAATGTTGCAAAAACGGAGAAAACGGGCCTCAATAAGTGGGTTTTGATCGGCCTTGGGGTACTTGTCGCTGGCGGCGCGGCCCTGGCCTTAGGCGGCGGTGGGGGCGGCGATGGGGGTGGGGGTGGTGATGTCGGGGGCGGTGGCGGATGGCGATGGCGGCGACGGGACGGGAGATGTTCCAATTACTTGGTGATTTTAGCTGATTACACAATTTCGGGGGGATGACAATAGAGAGATGATCCGCGCTAAGACTCAGACCTGTTTTCGGAAAGCAATCAGCGAATTTTTTTTCGCCCCGTTGATACTTCTTTTATGCATCTCCTTGCTGTGGGGCTGCGGAGATGATGCCCAAGAGGTTTCGACTGAAGGGCCTTCTGATACCGGATCGACCTCCCTGACCATTCAATGGCATGACACTCAGTTTTTTATAAACACAATGGCGTTGCAGACGCCTCTAAATTGTCAGGAAAATGGCATTGAGCATGTTGTCTGCAATGTATACGACACTTCAACCGACAGCCTGCTGGTCACCGGCGGCCCTTGGGACTGTGAAGCACACACTGGTACGGTAAAAGGCATTCCGGTAGGCCAAGATAGAACTTTTGTGGTATTGGCGGAAGATACCAACGGCAACGTGAAATGGCGGGGGGAAGTGACCGGAGTGACGATCATCGCTGGTAATAATAACCAGAATGTAGGCGTTGACACGTATCCGTTTATTCCTTCCCTGATTTTTCCAAACAACGGCGATATCGTTGACCCTGACGCTTTTTCTCTTGAGTGGGAGCCTTGCGTTGATGCTGTGGAGTATATTGTGCAGGTTGCAACAGACGAGGATTTTTATGATATCGTAATTGACCAAACGACGCCTAATTTTACTTATGAAAATGCAACCCTGATACCATCCACGCAATACTACTGGAGAATCTCGGCCGTTGATCGACATGCCAACATTGGCGCTGAATCGGAAACAAGATACTTTATCACCCTCGATTGTTCCTATTCGATCTCATCCACCGATTTCACGATCGATTCAAGCGGTGGAACAAACAGTTTCGATGTCTCTGCATCGCCGAACAGTTGCGCGTGGTATGCTGAAACGAATGCGAAATGGGTGACCATCACCTCCGAACCCGGCGGTACCGGCGATGGTACGGTAACTTACAGTGTTTCGCCCAACACCGGCGATCGTCGAACGGCGGTAATCACCATTGCCGGTCAAACCCACACGGTAAACCAAAAGCCTGCATTAGGTTCTCTGAAGGTGACAATTTACCCGCCCGAAGCGGTTTCAGGAGGTGCCAGATGGCGAGTGGATGGAGGGGATTGGAACCGCAGTGAGTTTAGGCAGAATGGACTTTTAGTAGGCAATCATCTGGTGGAGTTCAATACGATACCCGGTTGGATCAAACCAACGACTCAAACGGTAACCGTTAACAATAATCAGATGACCGAAACCAGCGGCGAGTATAGTCAGCAGATAGTTATCGATCTCAGAGCTTGGACTATTGGTAACCATAATAATGGATATGTCATCCTTAATTGGTCCGGGGCAAATTCAGAGTCAGTGGATATTTTCCGTGACAGTTCCATAATTGGTACTGCTGACAATGTTCCGCTATACATATACACTGATGACTCCATCAGGTCGACGACCCCGCCGATAACCTACCAAATATGCGAGACTGGAACGGCGATTTGCTCAAACAGGGTTACCGTAAGCTGGTAACGCCCCAAGCTGAGCGATTGTCGAGCTTGCCGCATATTCAAGGCCGATGTCGTCGCGCTATAGGAACTATGCGCGGCGATAGCTATGGAATCCATACCCGTTTCAAGCCGCATAGAAAAAGCCGTATCAGAAAAAGTAGACAGGTTATCCAAAGCGACATCCCGATCGCGCTCATTTCTGATCAGTGAGGCCATCACGGCTTATGTCGAGGACCAAGCGTGGCAAATCAAGGCCATAAAAGAAGGCCCAAAAGAGGCCAATCAAGGCAGGTTCGCTACAACCGACAAGGTCCGAAAAACCTTTGCCACCTATGGCGTGCGCATTGGCACGAATTAATACGATTTTATTAAACACTTTATGAAAAACTCATCCTTCGTTCCTTGTTAATTCTTCTTTTTGTCAGCCCATCGGTTCTTCGATCCTTTAGTGTTCTTCTCTCAATTCCGGATCTTCGATCAGAAAAATGAATTGTTAAATAGTGCCGACGCCTCTCAATTTTTCGGCGCCTATCATTTTTTGAAAAATCGGTAAACACGCTATATCCTTCCGTTTCGACGGTAGCGCAGATATGCCTCTGCTTTACTCAAGCCAATTCTTTTTTCACCGTGGTATTGGAAGGCAGCATCGGCATGTTTTTACCTGCCCGGCGTGCCCCTTCCCCTTGATGGGAAAGGGGCGTTGAAATGCTGCTTAAACTGCTGATTACCAACGGTTTAAGCCGTTTTAATCTCTATCTTCTTATAATCGTCGGATTCGGGATCGTTTTCCCAGTCCGATTGTCCCAACAGATAGCGGAACTGGAAAAACCGCCTTTCTCCAAACCCACGGTGGCTCTGAAGGCACCGTTTTTCAATCGTTTCATGGGTGTCGCCGAAGTTGACCAGTCGTTGAACTCACCCACCACATGCGCATTTTCGGCACCATTTCCTACCGTATGCGGAATCTTGAAAGTGACCTTGCACATGGGCTTGGTTTTCAGAAACTGTTTGCGGATACTCATCTTTTTCTCCAATAAATGTCTACTCCACAGGGTCACCCTGCTGCCAATTTTCTACGACTGTCCATGTCAACGAGGATTCGATCTCTGGCCCTATCGATGCCAAGCGCTTTACGCTTTTTGTCGATGTGGGCGATCATTTTGCGGGCATGTTTTACAGGATCGATTTCAAGGTCCCACATGCCTCCATAAAGCTTCTCCAATTCTTCAAATAGATATTTTTGGAATACCGGCGCACCAGTTACCGGCAAGTTGACACCAAAGACAGTGTAGACACCGGATGCAACGAAATAATGACCGATGCTGATGGCCTTCTCGCTCATCCATTCAGGGGCGCTACCGGCCGCCGGAAGATCGCTGATGTCATTGCCCAAACCACCTGCCTTAACCACTTCGGTGGCGGCCAATAGAATGCGGCTGTTGTCTACGCAGGAACCCATGTGAAGCACCGGGGGAATCCCAACGGTTTCACATACCTCTGTCAGGCCGGGACCACAGAATACGGCTGCAGATTCAGGTGTCAGCAGGCCTTCCATGGCACAAGCAATGCCATTGCACCCGGTGGTCAAGACGATGACATCGTTTTTGATCAGCTCCTTAACCACCTGGATGTGACCTTCGTTGTGACGCGTACGGGCATTGTTACAGCCAACGACACCGGCAATACCGCGAATGCGGCCGTTGATGATATTGTCGTTCAGGGTGTAGTAGCTTCCGCGAAACGCGCCGCCTAAATGGTACTGAATTGACTCGACACCGAATCCGGCAACCTGAATCCCTTTTTGTTTGGGAATCATGACATCGGAACCACGGTTCTCATAGTTATCGATGGCCAATTTGACGATGCGTTTTGCATCTTCCATGGCATGGTGTTCGTCAAATTCAATGTGAATGACGTTGTCTTGTTCCATTTTAGCGATGGGATGGGTGGTGATGACTTTGGTGTGGAAGCATTTGGCGACATTGGCAACGTTTTGCATGATGCATTGAATATCGACGACCATTGCATCACAAGCACCGGTAATAATGGCGAGCTCCTGCTGTAAAAACGTACCGCACAGGGGTACGCCGTGCCGTTGTAGAACTTCATTGGCTGTGCAGCAGATCCCGGACAACTGCAATCCCTTGGCACCCTTTGAGACGGCGTAGTCATGCATTTCTTTGGTCTGGGCTACGGCGACGATCATTTCAGAGAGAATTGGTTCATGGCCGTGGATAACAAGGTTGACATGGTCTGCTTTCATCACTCCCAAATTGGCCTCGGACTGCACCGGGGTGGGTGTGCCAAACAACGCATCCTGTAGATCGGTAGCCAGCATCGATCCGCCCCATCCGTCTGCAATCGCCGCCCTGGTGCCCTGCTTCATCAAGTTCTTATAATCTTGATCGACGCCGATATGCGTTCGGTGCATGATTTCGACAATCTCCCGGTCGATATTCCTCGGCACAACACCGTTTTTTTTCCATTTATCATACAAGGCCTGGGGAGCGCGCTTGGCATAGAGGAGTTCCCCATCAGGCTTGCCCCACTCATTGAGTGCCGTTTGGGCCACTTCACGGGCGATCTCATCCATGTCTCGATCAACCGGCTCACCATCGACGTCAACGGTGGTGGCAACATTTAAATGGGGTGCGATGGAAAGCAGCTTAATGGGGTCTTTTATGGTGTAATCGTCGGTTTCTTTCTCAGCGGCGGCACGAAATACTTCCGCAACACCGCGACCATGATCTGAATGAGCCGCCGCACCACCGGCAATCATACGAATAAAGTTGCGTGCCGCAATGGTATTGGGAGTTGCACCACAAAGCCCTTTGCGGGTATCCTCACCATCGATGCCGCCCTTGGGCAGAGGCAGCCGGCAGGGGCCCATGCCGCAGTTTTTGCAGCAAATCCCCTGCAAGCCGATATTGCATTGTTTCATGCTGGCAGCCCGGTCAAATACCGTATCAATCCCTAATTTCTGGGCACGGGCCACCATCGCCTGGGTTGCCAAATCGATAGACACGTTTTCCGCATCGGCCGTTTTAGAGATAATTGTTCGCTTTTCGGTGGTGGTTGTTTTTCTTTCGGCCATGTTATCCCTCCTTCTGAATTGTGATTGGTCTGCCTGAATGGATCTTAATTGCTTTATCTTGAATTGGATTAGAATTTATTTTTGCACGTACTGTGCCGAAAGCAAACTATCTTAACAAGCTCATGATTACAGCTTGTTAACTGTTTTCTGTTAAATGAATAACGCTATTTCCCAACCTGTTTCTAAAATGTTAGAAATGGCATTTCTAAAAATTGCGAAAATGGATTTAGATGAAATCACCACCAGGGTAGCGCACCATCGGGCGTAGAGAAATAGACCGATTTTAGATTGACTGGTAACTGATGGTTTGGTTAATTCGATAAGAAATGAGAGGTGATCCCCATGCGAAGGACAATTTATGCGCTCGTAGCGGTTCTCTTGGGAACAGGCATCCTTTGTGTGATTTGCATGTTGAATCTCTATGCCATAGCACACGTTATCGAACCGAAAGTATTTATGATTCCGGCCATTTTTGGAGGCATGTTAGGTTTTTTAATTTTTAAATGGTATGAAAAATATCGCCTGGACAGGGAAAAACGCATCCACCTCAATGGTGTGTTGCGAGCCATTCGCAGCATCAACAAGATCCTGGCCCATGAAAGAGACGCCGGTGTTCTTATTCAGAAAATATGTGACACGCTGGTAGAAAACCGAAGTTATCACAGCGTCTGGATAGCGCTTACCGATAAAGATGGTAAATGGGACGCATTTGCCCAAGCAGCTCTGGGTGAGGATTTCAAATCAATATCCGATATATTTATAAACGGTGAGCCCGTTGCCTGCTGCAAAAGGGTTATGATGCAGCCCGACGTGGTTATCACGGATGCCCCTCTGACCCTTTGCGGTACTTGCCCGCTGGTTACCGGATACCAAAATCGCGGCGCAATCAGCGCCCAGTTGGTCTGCAATGGCAATAATTACGGTATGATTACCCTGTCCGTTCCCGAAGCGATGCTTTTTGACCCTGATGAAGATCGACTTGCACAAGAGTTGTCAGCGGACATCGCCTTTGGATTACATGCCATCGAGTTGGATGAAAAACGCAAGAATAGTGAAAACGCCTTGAACAATAGCCTGAAAAACCTAAAAGAACGGATGAAGGAGTTGAACTGTCTTTATGGTCTATCCGAAATCATCGCGCAGGATGGCCAGGCCGAGGTTGACATCATGACGCAAGCGGTCAATCTGATTCCATCGGCGTTTCAGTACTCGGACGCCGCATGTGCGCGCATTCAGATCGATGGGCAAACCTATCAAACCAAAAAGTTCGAAGAAACCGAAGAGCAACTCGAAAAGGACATCGTTGCCAACGGAAAGCCAATAGGAATGCTAAAGGTTGGCTACATTAAGCGAAAACAAAATCTTGGCCCCGACCCTTTTTTACTTGAGGAAAAAGTGCTGGTAAATGCCATTGCCGAGCGGCTGGGAAAAACCGTTGAACGTTCACAGGCTCAGATGGCACTTCAAGAAAGTGAAAAGCGATTCCGGACATTGGTTGAAAACTCTCTGACAGGCATATCCATTGTGCAGGGCAATGACGTGGTTTATCAGAACAAAGAGCAGGAACGGCTGCTGGGTCCGTTGCCGCGATCGAGCATCCTGGGTAAACATGAAAACATCCATCCGGATGATCTCTCCAGGGTAAAGCAATTCGGCAAAGAAATCATCAAAGGAAATATCTCATCGGTAGATATCGATTTTAGATATTTACCGGAAAAACAATCGGGCAAACCGCTATGGATCCATTGTCGAGCCGCCAACATCGTCTATCGCAAGCAATCGTCGCTTCTGTTTAACATGATTGACATGACGCGGCCCAAAGAGCTTGAGAAACTGCTCATCGTCCAGGACAAGATGGCCTCTTTGGGTCGAGTTTCCGCCGGAATCGCCCATGAAATCAGAAATCCGCTTTCCGGTATCAATATCTATTTAAATACCCTCGAAAAGTTTTTTGATCGTGGTGACAGTAAGGAGAAGGTGGAAAAGGTATTTCATCATCTGCAATCAGCTTCAATAAAAATTGAATCGGTAATTCGCAGGGTAATGGATTTTTCGAAACCGAGTCAACCCAACTTCATCCTGGCCAATCTTAACGCGGCCATTGAAGAAGCACTTACTTTGACGGCCACGACACTCAGAAAGAGTGATATTTTGCTTGAAAGTGAATTAAGTGTGGATTTACCGGCATGTCGTATAGACCCCCAGCAATTCGAAGAAGTGATACTGAATATGATTAACAACGCAGCCGATTCACTAAGGGATGTTGCCCGCAATAAAAGAATAAAAGTGACATCAGGTGTTAAAAAGAATCATGTTATTGTACGGATTCTGGATTCCGGTCCGGGTATCTTGGCTGAGAACAGAGAGAGAGTATTCGATCCTTTTTTCACCACCAAGCCGAACAGTACCGGCATCGGGCTGAGTATCTGCCAGCGCATTATCTCCGATCACCGAGGCGAGATCGACGTTCGAACGAATGAATGGGGAGGCACAGAATTTCGGATACTGATACCTGTTGCAACACCATCAAGTTAGGGTCTCGGGAACATCATCTCCAATGTTCAACCTTGCATATTCATCAGGCTTGGTTTATCTTCCAAAATAATTTTTTTAACTAATAACAACAATTTCTGAACATGGTTGAATTTACCTTATATGTCGTTGACGATGAATTTTCCATCACCGAGGGAATTAAGCTTGCTCTCGATGCGACATACCGTGTTGGGACCTTTTCCAATGCCGAATCGGCTATCGATGCAATAAACAAAAATCCACCCGACATTGTTTTGCTGGATATCGGATTGCCCGACATGAACGGCATAAAGGCGCTCGAAAAAATAAAGGCGCTTTATCCCGACATGCTGGTCATCATGATCACCGCTTATGAAGATATAGCAACAGTTGTCACAGCGATGAAACTCGGGGCATACGACTATGTCGTCAAACCGCTTCACATGGATAGCCTCGAAGTAACCATTAAAAATGCCCTTGAAACCATCAAGTTGCGCAAGGAAGTCCAAACGCTTCAGGCGCAATACCTGCAGGAAAATTCGCCCTGTTTTATCGGGGAAAGCCGGGCGATCCTTGATGTGATGGATTTTATCGAAGATGTTGCCAAAAGTCCCGACACCCCAGTTCTTCTCATCGGTGAAACAGGTACAGGCAAAGAATTGATCGCCAGTTCGATCCACTATCGCAGCCCCAATTACCAGGGTCCGCTGGCTATTGTCAATTGTGCGGCCATTCCGACCGATTTGATCGAGAGTGAGCTTTTTGGATATGAAAAAGGTGCCTTTAGTGGTGCGCAACCAGCAGGAAAAAAAGGATTGATAGAGGAGGCGGCCGGCGGCACCCTTTTTTTGGATGAGGTGGGAGACCTGAGCCTTGAAGCCCAGGCCAAACTGCTTCGTTTTCTCGAACAAGGTGAGTATTACCATGTTGGGGGGACTAAAAAGCACCACATTCAAACACGCATCGTTTCAGCGACCAATAAGAATGTCGAGGAAATGATAGCGGACGGCCGGTTCAGAAGCGATCTATACTTCCGCCTGGGCGTCATACGCGTAGAGATACCTTCACTTAACGAGCGCAGCGAAGACATCATCCCCTTGGCTAAATATTTCTTAATAGCATTCAACACGAAATTTAATAAAAATCTCTGTGGGTTATCCTCGGAAACCGAAAATTTGCTTCTCACGCACAACTGGACGGGGAATGTTCGCGAACTGAAGAACCGCATCGAGCGGGGCGTGTTAATCGGAAAAGGTGCTGAACTTACACCGCAAGACTTGGGTTTTGATACTAACCAATCCACCGACGCGTCACCACCTGCAGGTATGCCGGCAACATTTCAGCCCCTAACGGAAACCGGCATCGACCTCAACGAAATCGAACGATCGATGGAAAGGTACTATATCGAAACGGCCTATAAGATGGCCAAGGGCAATGAAAGCAAAGCCGCCAAACTGCTGGGCATTAACCACCACACCTACCGCTACCGCAGAAAAAAACTACACGAAAAATGAGCTATTGGATCCCCAAAAGGTCCACGAAGACAATCCGCTATCAATTTTACCTGATACCCAAGCTGAGCGATTGTCGAGCTTGCCGCATATTCAAGGCAGATGTCGTCGCGCTATCAGTGGCCTATGCGCGGCGATAGCTAACGCCGAAGATGTGGTGAGATCGGCCAACCCAATGGGTTTCATCTTTCGAAACGATAAACAATGGAACCAAACTGATATCTTTCACAATTGACCTTCTCCGAGAAAGGTGAATCGCTCAGGTTGGGTGATAATCAAGTGTCCTGACCGATGCTTGGATTGACACAACTGAAATGCGAGTAGACAATACTTAACAATTTGGTATCAAAACTTTTCAGAGGCCCCTTTCACCGTTTATGAGTTGGAGGTATTCTGCTATTTTGATGTCTCGAAAAGCCTGTGATATATTGAGTGGCCATTATGATATCTATTTACTTAATTCATCTATCCAATCCGATATGAACGCAGCGATTTCTTCCCAACCATCTTCGCCAATAATCCAGTGTGAATGGTTTTCAAATTCTTTGTATGTTGATACGGATGAATACTTTTTAGCAACCTTTTGGGTGACCCTTGCAGGTGTAATTCTGTCTTTCGATCCCGCAACAACCAATACCGGACAAGATATTTTTGACTTATCAACTTTTGACGCACCTTTACCATCAAAAAGCCAGAAGCCTATCTCAAATGCAGCCCGTCCTGATTCATATACAAATTTATCGTAACTATTTTTTTGATCTTCTACGGAAAGAAGATTCATTAGAGCATATTGGGATGATTTGAAAGACATCCGATTTGTTCTTTTCCAAAACCCCCACTTTATCAATATGCTCCAGAAACTTTTAATGACTGAAAACTTGAGTACATTGATACCAGCAGGTGAAGCTGGTACTAAAAGAACAAGTGCTTTTCCAAGCCCACGAGCTCCTAGTAGCTGTGTGATGAGCCCACCCATGGAATGACCCATAATAATCGGCTCACTATCCAAACTGGAAATGTATTCTTCAAGGTCTTGCGCATAGTCAAGCAGGCTTGTGGTACCTAATGCGGGATCAGGTTGGTCATTCGGACTTATATCGTGATACCGAAGCACAGGTGTATAGCAAGTATGCCCTTTTCCTTCAAAGAAAGGTTTATATTTGTCCCAAGCCCAACTTCCACCCCACATACCATGAATCATCACAATATTCTTTATCATGGTGTCCTCCTTTTTTAACATCAGCATTCAAAATTTCTCTGAGTTTAAATGTGAATTTTCGTTTTTTGGACATGATAATCACCTACATTGATTAGGTGTTAACAGAAGATGATTTATTGTGGAAAGTTGCTTCAGGTCTCGAACGATGCCAGCTCAAGTGTGTTTTATGGGATATCTTATCAGAAAGCCAAAAATCAGCCGATTACCGATGTATTGAGACAATTCATAGGGATAACAAACTTCAGATATCATCAACATCACATTTCAGTTGATCGATTAGACTTGGTAGATTTATCTTTCGTAAGAAATATAAATGGAATGGCTAACGGTCCAAAAACAGCCCCCATAATAGCCCAAAATCTTGTATTTGCCCCTCTTTTATCGGCAATAAACCAAAGAAGAAACGCACATGATATTGTTACTATGGAAATAATAATTAACCCTGTCATGATCCCGTTTCTCCCTAATTGCACTAAAAAATCCTGAATATACACCAATCCAGATATATTGAGATCACCTTACCAATAGGAAATTATGGGAATCTGCCTGATATGTTATGGTAACTCCCACGATACCATCTGAGTCCCCATTTTGGCAAGATTTGCCCCGTTTTGATTATTTTTCGGAATCGTAGGAAAATGGCGGGTTTGATATCTACAAGGTTGTTGGAGGCATTAGCAACATCCCCCACCACTTTTCACCTGTGATATCAATTTCAAAGCCAACATATCTTAGGAAAAGTTCAACCACCAGGTATTGTGGTCGGTCATTTTTTGGCTGGACATTTTTTTAATAGCAGATACCTGTTGTGCCAGGAATCGTGTAGTACGATCTGGCTATATATAGAATCATCTTCTAAGAGTGGAGCCCTTCTACGTTGCTTTTGGCCTGCCCCACGGAAATCATCCAAAATGGCTCATGATTTTTCCAGTCTCTTCTATCCAGTAATCCATGCCCATTTCTTTGAACAACGCTTCAGCCGCTTTTAAATGGGTCAACGCCACTTTCTCCTGGTTGTCTTGAACATAAAGTTCCCCCAGAAACAGTCGTCCGATTGCGATATCCGGAGCTGTTTCCAGTTCAGTGAGCGTTTCAAGCCCTGCTTCGACTCGTTGGATCGCTTCCAGTGGCGCGTCATTTCCTAACTTCCCCATAATCCGCCCTTCCCAGGTCAATGCGCGCCCTTTGAGATACAATTCTCCATTTTCAGTTGCGGACGCCAGCGCTTGATTGATAAACAAACGGGCATCTTCATAATCTCCAGAAGCATAACAACATTTGGCAAGGAAGCATTGAAGGGACGATATCTGCCCTTTTCGTCCGGAATCTTGAAACGAATTCAAACCTTCCTCAACCAGCACTCTGCCCTGTACAGGGTCTTTTATATATGCTTCTGTAACCCCCAATCCGCCTTTGGCCAGGGATTTGATTTCAGCAAAGTCGACCTTCTCCATACCTTTCAGGCAAACTAAGAAATAATCCCTGGCTTCTTCCCAGGCGCCTTTCAATAATAGGGCCATTCCGATATAATAGCGGCAAAGGCCTATGGTGAAGAGGTTCTCCGATTCCAGGGCCGCCTCGAGCCCGTAGACACAATTGGATATGCCCTCATCAAACCGTCCCAAATGCGCCAGGCTGAATCCGGATATAGAATATTGAGCCGGATAAACAATTGCCGGGCCCCCGAAGTTATCTTTCTCTTTTTCTGCCTTGTGAATCGCATGAATCATGCGCGAAGCAATCTCGATCACCTTTTTGAACCGGCCGGTTGACAAATAGGCCAGGCTAAGATCAGGCGCGGCCTGGGCCATGGCGGTCAGATCGTTGATTGCAGTGGCCTCCTTAAAGGCTTTTCCTGAATACCGGATTCCTTCCTGATGCCTTCCCCTGACGGAATGGCAAAAACCCATGTTGCTGTAGAAGCGGATGGCACTCTTGAGATCATCGAGTTCCTTTGAGACTTTTGCACCCGCTTCAAGCAGTCCCAGGCTTCCTTTAGGGAAATTAAGGAGGATGATCGGGATCATCATGGCATGCAGAATCTTCAATTTGTTTTTCTTTTGTTCACCATCTTCCGGGTGACGCTCAAGAACGGCCAATGCTTTTTTATAAAACGAGAAGGCCTCCCAGGCTGAATTGTTGCGGACCGCTTTATCCCCTGATAGCATCAGGTATTTGAATGCCCGCGCATGATGATCACTCTTTGAAAAATGGTGCGCGATAACTTCATAGAACTCTTCCAGCCGATTTGAATAGGTCTCTTCGATCGCCTTGCCAATAGCGCCGTGAAGTGCCTTCCGTCGGTTGAAAAGCAGGCTGTTGTACGCTACCTCCTGGGTAATCACATTTTTAAAAATGTATTCCAGTTCAGGAAAAACCCGCTTCTCATAGATCAGTTCCAGGCTTTGGAGCCGCAATAAATCAGCTTTGAGTGCATTACTCAATCCCGGAAGGGCTCGCAGGACTCTGTAGACAAAGCTTCGCCCAATCACGGAAGCCATTTGCAGGGTCGTCTTGATGTCATCTTCAAGACGGTCCATCCTGCCGGCAATGATGCCCTGAATGGTATCAGGCACCTGGTGCTGGGATGCTGCTTCATCCAATCGATACCTGCCGTTCCCTTTGAAAATCGTCCGATTTTCAATCAGGGTATACAAAAGCTCTTCCATAAAAAGAGGGTTGCCCGATGTCCGACCGATAATGAAACGTTCGATTTGCCGGGATATCTCACCGTCGTTAAGCAGACAGCCGACAAACTGCCTGCTTTCATCTTCGGAGAGTGGGTATATCCCGATTTGCCGATAAAAGGATTTGCTTCCCCACGGATGATTGTATTCCGGGCGGTAGAGTAACAACAGCAGGATTTGCGTGTTCGCTATCCACTCAATGAAATAGCTGATAAATTCTTCCGATGTCTTATCAAGCCACTGAAGATCATCGACCACTATAATCAGCGGGGTTTCCTGACTTAACCGAATGAAGAAATTCCTGATGGCCTCAAATAGCTTAATCTGTCTCTCTTTAGGTTCAAGTTGCTCCCATCGGGGATCTTCTGCCGAAAGTGATAAAAAATTCCTAAAGGCGGGCAGCGATTTGAGTAATTCTTCGTCCAGATCAGCCAACCTGCGTTTTAACTTCCTGTTAATCCGCTCCTCGGCTTCCCCCTCCCCAATGTTAAAATAGGTTCTAAAGATCTCCAGCACAGGTAAAAACGGGATACTGCTGCTATATTGAAGGCATCTGCTTTCGATAACCCGGCAGGGCTCGTCCACCGAACGATGCATTTCGAATACAAATCGCGATTTTCCGATACCCGGTTCCCCGACCACGCCCACCACCTGACCTTGGCCTGATTGGGCCTTATGAAAGGATTTTTGAAGGTCACGCATCTCATCCTTCCGGCCGATATAGTCAATCAGCCCCCGGGATTTAGATGCATCCAGACGGCTTCGTATCTCGCTCACCCGGATGAGTTTATAAACCGCTTGCAGCGCCTGCTTGCCCTTGACGGCGACTTCTCCCATGCTCTCAAATTCAAAATAGTTTTTAACCAGCCGATAGATATTATCCGAAATAAGAATACCTCCGGGCTCCGCCAGGCTCTCCATTCTCGCGGCAAGGTTGGTCGTATCCCCGACTGCCGTATAATCCATCCGCAGGTCATTGCCGATGGCGCCCACGACCACCGGTCCGGAATTCAGGCCTATTCGCATCTTGAAATCCAACCCAAAATCCGATTTAACCTTGCGACCGTATTCGGCCATCGCGTTTTGAATGGCGAGGGCGGCATGACATGCTCTCTGCGCATGGTCCTCATGGGCAAGTGGAGCGCCGAAAAGTGCCATTACGCCGTCACCGGTAAACTGGTTAATGGTGCCCTCATATTTATGAATTTCCTGCATCAATAGTTTAAAGCACCCATCCATAACTTGATGAACCGCCTCCGGGTCCAGTTTTTCAGAAAGGGAGGTAAATCCGGTGACATCGGCAAAGAACACCGTGACCAGTTTTCGTTCACCCTCAAGGCTGCCCCGGGTGGTCAATATCTTTTCGACCATAAATTTGGGGGTGTACGATTCCGGCCGGTTGTAGTCGATTGTCGGGTTTGGCTGAGCAACACCATCCCGGCCGAGTTTCTGCCCACATTCACCGCAAAACTTTTTACCCACTGGTATTCTGCTATCGCAACGGGGGCAAACAAGGGCAATCTCGGTGCCGCATTCCTCACAGAATTTGACACCCTCTCGATTGTCGGATTGGCATGCAAAACATATCATTCATCAACCCTCCAATTATAGCGTTTATCAATCAAATTTTCCCATTATCTTGTAGTCGACTTTCGCCTTTTCGTGGGAATCGATCCAAGTAGTTTTCCTTGTGAATTATGATCTACAAACATGCCAATTTAGATCATCGACAAGATGCGGCGAACTATAGACTATACACATGTAATTGAAAATAAACAGCCTAACAGGGATCGCAATGGGACCGAACAATCCAAATCATTGATGATATTGATAGTGTGAAGGAAACTTTGAGATGAAATACGAAGATAACAAGCATACTGATAATATGGCTGTGCAGGGCATCCTTTACAGGCTAACATTTTGTTTGAAGATAAGGCCTTGAAGAATTATTGACCGTGCTGGGGTACGTTTTTGATATTTCAAGAAACCAGATATCCCCGATTTCCTATGAGGCAGCCCGAATGATGGTGATCAAATCTGGGAAACTGGTTGGCATCAAACTGCGGCCACATGATCTGCGTCGGCATTCGGCAACTTTTGCGTCTCGATCGGGCGTACCTATTGAAATTATTTCAAAAGTTATCCTCCGGCACACGAATCTTTCGACCACACAAAGGTATCTGGGAACCATTAGTGATGTAGAAGCTATTCGTTGGATTGAGAACATTTACCGCTAAAGCAAAGGGGTGAAGCCAGTTGTCGGTTTCACCCCATTCATACTTGCCACTAAAGATATGCTGAACTAAGCGTTGATTTTATCGGGAAACGGGAGCCACAACATGTTGTAGGAGGTGGCTTATTGTTCTGAATTTATTTACATAAATGCCTATAGCAGATACCACACGTTTTAGTGATTTGCAGGTTAGAGTAATCACAAAACATCAAATTTTTTGGTTCTTCTACTCTATCACCTTTCAAATTCGCTTTGTTAACTGCTTGAGGTATGATCAAAGTTCTGGCATACCGTGACACTTATCGCAGCGCACCAAGTCTCCTTTTACGTAAGTTATCGTATCATCTTCGACCCTGTAACTTCTTGATGCCGGCATCTTGGCCAAAGGTGTACCTGTTAAATCCAAACCATGGCAGGCCTTGCAACTGTTTTTGTCTGCTTCGTAGGCATCCTCGTGGCCGTCGTCGTACCAGCGGGAATCATCCACGACGTGCAGGCCATGGGGGCCCCTGGCGGTAGTCGGCAGGCTGCCTGGTGCATGGCAGACGGAACATTCGATGAGGGTGCCGACGTACCCCTGAAGCTTCTTGGCCGCCTCGTTGTCATTGGCATTGTTGGTATCATTGGGCCAGATTGCGTGGGTGCTGCCGTGGCAGTTTTCACAGGCGATCTCGCCATGCCCCTTGCTGAAGCGAAAGAGCGTGTCCGCATCTTCCGCAAAACGCGTGTTGAGTGCCAGCAGCGGGGATGCCGACGCATCTCCGGTTGCAAAGGCCTGCCGCAGGCGGAAGGGCCAATCGGGATCGGCCGCCAGTGCAGGGCCGGAGAGGAAATCAACCGCATCCCCTGTGTGGCAGGACTGACAGCGCGGCAGGTCCAGCCAGGGTCTGCGGGGGTCGCCATCGTTGGTGCCGTCGATACTGCCGCCAGGCAGCAGCGCGAAGGCACCGCCGACGGCCAGCATGTCGCCGTGGCAGTCGTTGCAGTCCATGCCGCCCGTTTTCATGGCACCGCGCTGGCACTGGGTAATACTGCCCGGGTGACACTGGTAACAGGTGTTTTCCACTGGATCGTCCGATGGAAATACGGGCTGGCCATTGTCCTGGAGTTCCCCGTGGAATTCGTGCATCACGTTGGAAAAGTTTGGTCTCCCCAGTTGATCGCCTGCCGGCCCGGTCCCGGCCAGATCCAGCGCCGGAGAATAATGGCACTGGGCACATAGCACCGGCTGGGATGTTTCCAGGTTGGTGTTGTTTTCGTCGTCATGGAGCCTCAGAATGTTGATCTTGCTCTGGATTTCCAGATCCGTATTTGTTGACCAACCGCCACCTTCGGCGGCCATCGCGCCGGTTCGGTGGCAGTTCTGGCAGTCTGTTTCGCTGGCCACCGGCACCACCACGTCCAGATCCCCTATGGTTTCTCCACTTTGGGCGTCCACGGCCGAAATTCGCAACAACGGGTAGGGCCGGTCGATCAGCGTATCGTCGGTGGGGGTGATGGGGATCCCTTCGGCGGCAAACCATTCCTTGTCAAGGCTGTATTCCATGGGTTGTGATCCCCGGACCTGGGGATCATCGGCGGGCATATACAGCCCGGTCAAACCTTGACCCTCCGAAAGCGTGACGCCGAAGAGTGCGTTGGCATACGACCAGAAATCGGTTTTACCGACGCTGGTGCTGTTGATGGAGCCGGATGCATCCGCCACGTCGTCATAAAACACCTCAACCTCAGCGTCATCGGCGACGTAGGGGCGACCGTCGTTGTCGCGCATGACGACCTGGGCGTTGACCACGTTGAAGGGCGGCAGGATCGAGAACACCGAAAATTCCCGGTCCATGCAGTGCATTCCCAGATCGTTTGCGGCCAGCACAGTTGCAGTTTCAACAACGGGTGGTTGGGTGACGCTGCTGCTGTCACTACCTCCGCCGCCACAGCCGATAAGGATAATAAGCAGAAATACTATGGCGCCTTTGATATGCATTAATGCCTCCTTATATTTTTATATGATTTTAGACTATTAACCACTGCATGATAGATAAAAATCAATACAATAATCAATACATATAGGTTGATATCAAAAACATATTGTCGGCCAACCAACATGATGATAGCGTCTACCGCAATTTGCGGATCTGCAGGAACAATTTTGCCTACAAAGTGTTACCTGATCTGGTGATACATTGAGATCACCTTACCAATTGGAAATTATGGGAATCCCCCTGATATGGTTTGGTAATTACCACGATACCACCCCGTACCCCATTTTTGCAAGATTTAGCCCGTCGTGATAATTTTTGTACATCGTTGATAATTACCGGAGCTGTTATCTGCATGGTTGTTGGATATCCAAGAAATCTGATGCGGCCTTTTCCCCTGCGATATCAAATTAAAACCCAACTATCAGACGATGATATTTGATAATGAGTTCTGAATTTCCATCTGTATTGGCGACAAGACCATATCTGTCTGCATAGTTGCTGGAACTAAATGTGAACCTTATATTAAAAATTGCTCATGGTGCTGGGACTCCTGAGGATGAGCTAATAGAGTCTTTGAATGGTGCAATCGCAGAGTCAGGATGTTCTGGTGAACAATCGGTCATGCTTGCGCTGAAAACAATTAGCACTTTGGAAAATGGCATCAAGGTGGACGCTGATCTATGTTGCAATGATGAAGACTAAAAAATGAACGGTGTAAATAATGATCGACTTAATCTGTTACTGCTTTGGGTATTCTGAAGATGAGATTCGTCAAGACTTTTTTGAGAACGGCAAATCTACCATAATGGAAAAGATCCAAATGGAAAAAAAACTGGGAAGTTGCCAGTGTGCAACAAAGAATCCTAAAGGTAAATGATGCTTGGGTGATGTCCACCAGGTGGTGGCTAAATTAAAAGGCAAAGAATTTTGTGATCATTTATGAAAATTAGACCCGAAAGCAAATATGATCACGATGCGATCTCCGAAACAACAATCACTGCGTTTGAGGATCATCCGTTCAGCCAGCAGACTGAACATCTTGTCATCGATGAGCTAAGAAAGGCCGATGCCCTGACGGTTTCTTTAGTGGCCGTGGTCAACGACCAGGTAATAGGGCATATTGCCTTCTCACCTGTTAGCATATCCGATGGAACCGTTGATTGGTATGGCTTAGGGCCAGTTTCAGTATTGCCTGAATTTCAGGGACGGAGTATCGGCAGCAAGCTTATCAAAATAGGCCTATCCCGTATAATGAACGGCATTGGGGGTCGCGGCTGTGTCCTCGTAGGGCCGCCCAATTTCTACTCCATGTTCAGCTTTGCGAATTATCCACAGCTGATCCATGAGGGTATTCCGCAAGAAGTGTTCCTCGCACTGCCATTCACGGAAAATGTGCCAAGCGGGATTGTTAAATTTCACCCTGCTTTTATGCAGTTGCCTGAAGTTGAAAAGGACATAGTTGCCGATGTCATTATCGACTACACCATTGCCGGTGTGAGGGTAGATCTCAAAAACCCAAGGATTCAAAGCCTGGTCGAAAAAGGTATTTTGATGGAAATGCCGGGAAACAAAGTCACGATGCGGCCAGCAATACTGGCTGAATACGATCCATATCTGGCTAAAATTACTCAATTCAGAGTGTCTGAACTAAGCCGTGTCCATAAGAATCCAATCATTAGGGCAATTAAGTATTGATAAAAAGAAGCGCTATGACCGCATTCAAATTGCATGTTTGGTTGATTAAGTTGTACTTTTTCCCATCCTCTCAGATTGCATGTTACTAGTACGTTTCCGAGTGACAGATGGAGGGCAGGCGAGCGAGCCCGCAGGGTAAAGCTCGCGGAGCCTGCGCTGCTCTGTAACTCGGGCCGCCATTGAAGATTTTGTTCCCCACCTATTGCCCATTTTTAAAGGAAAGAAGTGAAGCTCCTTTGTGTAAAGAGCCATCCGGAGTGATCCGGTGGTAGTGTGGTTTATCAGTCTGTCATCAGACAGCTGAAACACATACACGAAAGGAGCCTCACCATGAAAAAGCCAAGCATCTATCCGGATCGAAGTCAAGAACTGCTTGCCTTATTCGAAAAGGCAGGCAATCCATCAAAGCTGATGTGTGTCCCTATCGACTACGCCAAAAAGGATCATCTGGTCATGTTCTGTAATGGAAACGGCGAGGTCCTCCGTAAGCCATTTTCGGTCAAGAATTCTGTTGATGGTGTGAAGTACCTTATCGACCAGGTAAACCGTTCTTGCCGTCATCGGCATATTCAGTCTGACCATGTCTTTTTCGGTGGCGAAGATGTCAACTCGTATGCTGAGAATTTCGCCAACACCATTCGGGCCAACGGGTGGTTGGTGGCCAACGTGAATGCCCATGATGCCAAGAAGCAGCGCGAGAACCTGCAAGCCAGCACGGACCGGCTTGATCTGATGGGCATTGCCACCATGCTGCTCAACCGCCGGGCCAACTGTTGCCCGGCACAGACCGGCGTGTATCGCAACCTTCGAACCCTGGTGCGTCATCGAAAGAAACTGGTCAAAATGAAAACCGAAGTCCGCAACCGGATCCATACGATTGTCGACCGCCTTTTTCCCGGCTTTCTGAATGAAAAGAAAAGTGGGATCATTCCCTTTTCAAACAGTTCGTTATACCTGATGCAGGAGCGTTTCAGCGCACCGCAGATCCGTCGCCGCCAACGGGGAGCATTGATCCGCAACTTAGAAAAACGGGGAACGAAGAAAGCCGAACAGGTAGCCGCCAAGCTTCAGGAATACGCATCTCAGGTGCTGACGACTCCAGACGAATACACCGCCACGCTTCAGATATCCCTGGCCAGCCACGTGACCCATTACCGCTGTCTGTATGAGGGGGCTCAGCAACTGGTGAATGAAATGGCCCAACTGTTGGCCCAGACCCAGGGCGCCTTTTTAACCAGCATCAAAGGCATCGGTATCGTTTTGGCTGCAGGTGTTACTGCTGAGATCGGCGATCCTCTGGCTCAGCGAACAACGGATCAATTGGCATCATATGCCGGCATCGTACCCAAAGTGAAACAGACCGGCGGCAGCCAGGGGCCTTCGATAACGAGCCATGTCAGCAAACGAAGCAACCATATTTTCAAAGACTTTGTCGTTCAGTCGGCATTTCATATCGGTCGTTATGGTCCCAACGATTTGAAAGACGATTTCAGTCGCCGTGAGGCTGCCGGCCAGCATGCTGACTTTGGGATCGCCCGTCGCTTTGTCCGTATGGCCATGTGTATGATGCGGACATCCCAGGTTTACTTACCGCCTGATATGAGAAGTACTCATATCAAACCTGTTCGGCGTGCTGATTATTACCTGGCCATGTGGCCTTATTTGCGGGACAAGTGGAGCAAAGCCAATGCACTCAAGGTGGCCTTTGCCAAGGAGAAACCGTTGGGGCAATGGCGCTATATCGTACAGGAGATCTATGGAATAAAGTTAAAAATGTAATCACGGACGGGTGCTGGAGATGATGGTAAAAAGATGATGATTTCAGCTTCGGCGACGGGATGGCTCCAGGTTTCTGCCGCAGTTGAGCTTGATTTACAGATTTGTTGACGGCTATGGCAAGAGTGCCCACCCGTTCCGTCCGAAATTTAATGGCTCCAAGGTGCTCTGATCCCATATAAAAAAGGAGATCTTGTCATACCTAGTTTGCCACAATCGGACATCAGTGGACGGGGTGAACCACCTGTTTTGCTGAACTGGAGATATCAACTGAAAAATCGTCATCGCCAGTTCTTGTTTCATTTGAAAAAAACCGATTAAAATCGGCACGGAGGAGTGTTGTCTTAAAAAATGGTCAAAAAAAGGGTTGCAAAAATTCTGGTGCTCTTGCCAGCGAATTTAAGTATCAGGGATCACACCGAATTTGAAATTAGCAACTGGATATCAAAGGCTTACCTTGGGTGCCACCCGTATCGTTAACCCTTCAACCCAACCCTTTCAAGGTAGTACTTCTATTTTTTTCTACGGTCGATGATTTTGGCCGTGGAGACATGCGGCGTGCTTTTGCTGCCGACACGCTTGGGTTGCGGTTTTTTCGGTCCTCGGGGATGCTTCCGGAAAGCGGATAATTTCACTCTCGACGACAGCTCCTTGAGGGTTTTGATCAGCTTGGCGGATGGCATCTGCCGAAACACGATCCAATGGTCATGCTCGACAGCGATCATCATGCCGCGATAAGTCGCCGATATCTCGTCGGCCAGATAGTAGCCGGAAACTTGTTTGTCGATCGTTTCCGCGCCATGTATGGCTACCAGCGCAGCCTTGACGACACACAAGATAATGTATGCCACCAGGGCCACACAAAAACCGAATAGCGCCGCCTGGGGATAGCCCAAAGTGTTTATCTCCGAATTCAAATGTGTCGCCAGGTGCTGGAAGGCGGTCTCGATCGTCCAGCGACCTCGATACAGGTCGGCAATCGTTTTGGCATTGGCCGAACGCTTTGAAAGATTTGCGATCATGCAAATGTCGGCGTCGCCATCACGGGTTTTTTTGTGCAGCCGGATACGGATGCGCCTGAATCGATGCTCCTGGCCCGAATGGTCATGCACCACGATGGGTTGCTCGTAGACCGTGCCGGTCTCGACCGTACATTCAGCACCCTTGATAAACAACGATTACCCATTTTTCTGGCGTCTATGGAACGGTGAATGCCTCGACGGGTGCGCCCAGGGCTTGCAAATACGCCTGCTGAAACGGCTTCAACGGTTTTGCCAGCTGCCGGTGTCGGCCAATCGTGACGACCATCACGGATGCAAACTTGGTCGTCATCATAAACGCGGTCGGTTTTTTCGTCTGCCGACGCACCCAGCCCGGCAGCGTGCAGTCGTTGGTTTCGACATACTGGCGCATGGAGCGTTCCATTAAGCGCCAGATCAACAGGGATATCAGCAGGACCAGGCCCAGCACTTCGATCCGTTCGGCCTTTTTGAGGAAGATGCTGTTGACGATGGCCGGGTCTTTCAGGAAGCTGAAGTTCTTCTCGATGCCGATCTGGCTTTTGTAAAGGGAAAGCAGTTCCTGGGCTGGCCACTCTTCTTGCTGGTCCAAAAGGTTGGTCAGCAGAACGAAACAGCCGGCTTCCTCCCGCAACGGGCCCACTTTGTCCGCTGCCTCCGAAAGGGTCGCGGTCAATCGGTATTCGTAGCGCTGTACCGGCCTGGGTTTGCCGGCCGCTGGCCTGCCGCGGCCGTATTTGGGCACTTTTTGGACATCGATCTCGAGCCGGTGATAACTGCCCTCGGATTTTCGGATCCGCTTTTCGCCCGCCGCCCGGGCGTCCGCACGGCAATAATAGGGCGCTGCCGTGGCCTGTTTGCAATCGGCTTCAAGTTGTTTGCGCTCCTGTTTCAGCAGGCGGTCGATGCGTTTGTGGCGTCGCTTGTCGTGGGCGCTGGAATGCACGACGATGGCACGGTACCAGAAACTGTTTGAGGTCCGGGCGCTTGTCTTTGCTGTAGCCGTAGGTGATGTCAAAAGGCGGGTCGACCAGATCGTAATCGCCGAAGACGCTCACGGAGGTGGTGTCGAAGTTCAGCCGCCGCGGGTCGACGCCAAAAACGGTCAAAGCGGTTTGGGCGAGTCGAGAAAATATCTTGTGGGTCCCCCGGTCTCGAAGATCTTATCCATGGACCGCCCCAGGTTGTAATCGCAAAAGCGTTCGGTTCCCACAGCGGTACCCAGCAGCAGTTCGGCGTCCTTTTCTTCGAAGAACTCGGTCAGCCGGTACAACGGCGTTCTGCCTGACAAGGTGTCGAGCACCATGGCCAGCACCATGATGCCGGGACTCAACTCCATCTGGGTGTCGACCAACCGGTCGATGGTCTCGACCAGGCCAATCTTGCGGGCGTAGTGCTTGACAATTGGCAAATGCCTGGCATGGGTGATGGTGATCTGGTCGGTGTTTAATGGCTTCATCTGCCCTCGCTTGAATAAGTTGATCAGCTTAATGGGCAGTGTAGTGTATCAGTCACCGTTTGAAATGTCCAGATCTTTTGATTCAGGTCGAAGACGGTGGGTCTGGTCGCTGACCCGGGCATTAATCGGGAGATAAATTAGCCTGGAAATCGTTTCTTGGGGTGCTGAATGTAAGAACAGATAGCCACTTTTATACAAATTTGTTGGATTGAGGCTGAAAAGGATTGAGGCGAATGCTGCCTGATAGATGGAAAAACAACGTCCTTCAGGATCATGATAGCGGCGGCTCCATAGCAGATATATGTCGTGAATGGAATCGTGTAGTACGATCTGGATATTTGTGTAATCTCTTAATCGAAGGCCTTCTCCAAAAGCATCGGTCTATTCCCTAATGCATTGAGGATACACATTACAACATCTGTTACATGGGGCCTCAATTCAAGGATAGCATATTGTCGGAATTTAGGGATTCGGTGGCTTCCTGAACATTGCTCTAATTATACGCATAGGAGAGTATTTCCAGCGGGTGGTAAACCGGAAAAGGCAGCAACTGTTGAAACTGAAGACGGCAGCTTAAACAATCGGTTACCACGATATCGGGTTCGTGTGCGCCGATCTTGGAAGCAAGGGATGAGCCGAGTGATATAGATGCGTCGTGGAAATCCTTTTTATAACCCAAAATTCCTCCCATTCCACAACAATCCATGGACCCACCAACCTGTTCGATTTTAAGGCCAGAGATCAAGGAAAGCAGACGCAAATAAGGGCTGCCGATCTTTTGCTCCCTCTGGTGGCAGGGAGCAAAGTAAACGATCCGTTTGTTTAATGTCTGGAACCTGGTGTTCAACATCTCTTCACTAAGCAGGCGAACGAGATATTCACCGATATCGTAAAAGCTATCTGACAGAGTGATCCGTACCAAAGGGTCAAGAGCGTTGAACAGTCCATTATCTTTTAGAATTTCGCAATACAATAATTTGTTTAAATGGATAAAATGACCGGTGCCTCGATCATCCGGTATTTTCATTTCATCGTCACCAGCTCCAATCAATCGCTGGTAGGATTCTGAATGATAGGCCCCTTCCTTGAGCAGCACTTTCATTAAAAACCCACATGTCGGGCATGAGCTGACAGGCTCGAAGCCGATATCTTTGGCTGTCAGTATCGAATCCAGATTCGATCTCGCACGTTTCAAGGTTGTGCGAAAATCACCTTCCACAAGAGTCGGAATGCCGCAACATTGCTGAGATGGCACCAACACCTTTACCTCGTTTCGCTCCAGGACCGTCACCGCTGCCCGCCCTACCTCAGGAAACAGGTAGCCCGCAGTACAGCCAGCGAAATAAGCCACCCCTCGTCCATTGTTGGTGGTGTTGTGCAGTCCACGATCTTTGGCCCAGGTAAAAAAGTTTTCCTCAGGTATACGAGGCAGATTCCGTACTGGATGTATCCCAGCTATTCGTTTGACAATCTTTTTAACGGAACTATTAGATAGAACAGCGTTGGTCAGGCCCGGCACCATTCCACACGTGCGTCCGAATTTTTGAACATCCGCCAACAGGCGATTGCCTAATGGCATTCCATTTTGTTTGACCAGCGCAGCTTTTGCTTTGATGATATCATTGCGAATATTGGGGCACGAGCACAAACCGCAAAGAGTACACAGCTCCACCAATCTTTTCAACTCATGGTCAGGTGCGGCCTGTCCGCTTTCTTTTTCCCGGTCCACGAGCCTGTAAAACTCAGGGAAAAAGAGGCAGTCCTCGTTCATGAGAAATCTGCAGGTGTCGCAGTCGGCACAGGCATCGATTACCCTGCGGATGATCGCGTCGAAGTCAGCTTCCAATTTTTTCATTGTTGAACCATGATTGCGTATTCAGACAAATTTTGACCAACATGAGCATGACCGGCACTTCGATGAGAACGCCGACGACCGTTGCCAGGGCTGCGCCGGAACTTAGGCCAAAGAGCATAGTCGAGGTAGCGATGGCGACTTCAAAGTGATTCGACGCGCCAATCATGGATGCCGGGGCGGCGTCCTCATATCGCAATTTCAAGAATTTTGCCAGCGCGTATCCTAGGCTGAAAATGAGCACCGTCTGAATAAACAGAGGCACGGCGATCCACAAGATGGTCAGCGGATTGCTCAAAATGACCTCTCCCTTGAACGAGAAGAGCAGTACCAAAGTGATGAGCAATGCAATAATTGTGATTGGAGTGAGCACATGTAGAAAGCGCTCTTTGAACCACTTATCTCCTTTGACGGAAATAATCCAGCGGCGTGAAAAATAACCGGCGACCAGAGGTAGCGCCACATAGATGCCGATGGAAAGAAGCAGGGCCTGCCATGGCACGGGAAGGCGTCCGACGCCCAACAAGAATCCACCAAGAACACCATAGAGCAGCAACATGGTCAGCGAATTGATTGCCACCATCACCAGGGTCAGGCCGTCATTGCCTCGTGACAGAAAGCCCCATACCAACACCATCGCGGTACAAGGGGCGATTCCCAGAAGGATACAACCGGCCAGGTAACTTCGCCACAAGGGAACCTCAAGCATCTTGACGCCGTCTACAAGCACCACGGTACCGGAACCATGGGTGGCCCCCACGGGGCGGTCCAACCCAAAAGGCATTTTGACCAGGTCCATTGCGTCAGGCCCGATGAAGCCGTAGAAAAGTGTTCCAAGAAAGAACAGGGCGATGGCATACATAGTAAAAGGTTTGATTGCCCAGTTGATGAACAGGGTCAAAAATACGGGCTTGCCGCTTTTGCCTGCCTTGATCACCTCGCCGAAATCGATCTTGACCATGATCGGATACATCATGAAAAACAGGCAAACGGCAATGGGGATGGAGACTACCGGTGCTCCGTTTACGGTGATGGCCATGCCGTCCAGCGCTTGCGCTACACCAGGGGCAATTTTTCCAAGCAGGATGCCACCGATGATGCACAGCAGCACCCAAACGGAAAGGTAGCGTTCGAAAATACTGGTCATTTTGCGCTCGTTTGAGATGGCAACATCTGTGCTCATTGTTCTATTCACTCCACGCTGAGTTGAAATTCGTGTCAGGAAAAACCACTCCTGTTTCGTCTATAGCTTCAGCTACTAAGGGCTGAGGCATACCTATATAGCGAGGAGCGATTGTATCGTGTTTTTCCCACACGTCGTTGATCTCGCGTTTCAGCCACTCGACGATCTTGCGGGCTTCATTTTCATCCTTGAGCGCATTGATGGCAATCTTTTTGCCTTGCACGGTAAGTAGTTTACCTTGTAGCCGAAATGTCACCGATGGCGGATCTGTGATGAAAGTAAAACCGCCCAGTTCGGCATTCAAAAAAGGCAGCGCTTCAGAGACGTCCTGGTTTAAGTGCGCAAAACACTGCACAGTCATGGCATCGGGCATGCATTCGTTGTTGAAAATTTCAAGTCGGTAGGATTCGAGAAGCATTTTCTCCTCAATGATGTGACAGTTGTTATGCACCACTTGAGTCAATGAACGGGCGGACCATAAAATACAAACCCATTAAACCCACGACGACCCCGGCCCCTTTGCGGAACCAATTGCCCGCCCCTTGCCAGGCGAGGTTTTCGGTCAATTTTCTCACTAAAGCTGTAGAACTGCCGGCGATAACAATAGGCAGACAATGTCCCAGCGCAAATAGAATCATCATCAGTGACCCGCTCGCCAACTCTTTTTGAACGGTAACCACCGCCAGAATGGGGGCAATAAAACCGAAAGTGCACGAACCGGATAAGATGCCATACGCCAAACCCAAACCAAATGCACCGTGAACGCCACGCAAATTCAATCGGTACAGCATTGACCCGGACATGGTGCAAGCCTGAACCCCCAGCATGCCCAAGGCCACCCATATCAAAATTATGCCCACTGGCAATTCCCACCACAGCCCCACATCTCCGAGCATTCGCCCCAGCCAGGCGCAGATAATACCGACCAGTGCAATGGTGACGAACAGCCCTGCTGTAAATGCACCGGCGTATATGCTTGCCCGCTTCGGGTTCACGGCAGTTTCTTGGCCTGCGACATAAGCGACGATCAAGGGGATGGAGGCCAGATGGCAAGGACTAAACATCACGCTCACCATCCCCCAGAGAAAGCAGCCGATAAAGGCGATGGCCGAGGCACTGGTCATCCAGATATTAATGGTGATAAAGAAAGAATCCAGCATTTGATGCTCCCACGTTACGGTTTTACACCCAGTTGGCTTAAGGTCTGAACAATAGCCTCCTCAGGCATAAAACCTACATGGCGCATCATCTCTTTTCCGTTGGCATCATAAAATATCTGCGTTGGAATCCCTCTGATGCCAAATCGGCGAGCCTGTTCCGGATTTTCCCAAACATCGATGAACACAATGGCTGCTTTGCCAACATATTTTTTCTCCATCTTTTCCATGATGGGTGCCATCATTTTGCAGGGAATGCATTTTTTGGCCCCCAGATCGATCATGGTAACCATGCCCGCGACCGGAAGAGCATTGAAGTCAACATTGGTTTCTGCGTAAGCAACTGTAGTTGCACCAGAAGCCAGGCCAACAAGAATTAGGCAACATCGTAAAAACCACTTCAATTTATTTTTCATATCTACCCATTTTTTGGTAAATCGTTTTACCCTATTAGAAGACAAGGAAAGCGACTCCCATCGCCCTTTCATTCAAAGCTAAAGGTCTGTCCAGAAATAAAGGTGACAAGATGGCGCCGGATTCCGGTTCATTTTCAAGGCGTCATAACCGGTGCAACCTTGTTGGTTGTGCCGGTTATGACAACACCGAAAATGGGCCGAAAGACAAGCCAGATGGTGACAGTTATTTCTGGACAGGCCCTAAAAGTTAATCAAGGCACTTGTGTACAGCATCCTTTACAACAGCTATATCCTCTTGTTTTTGCCAAAATCATCCGATCCAACCGATCACCTCTTCTTTTTTGGGGATCTTGCCCACCGATTTTACCTCGCCATCTACAACGACAGCAGGCGTTCCGAACACACCATATTCTGCTATGGCCAAGGTGTCGGTGACCTTTTCAACCGATGCGTCCACACCACTTTCAGCTATGGCGTCTTTAACAATTTTTTCGGTCTGCTGGCATTTCGGGCAACCCGGCCCCAGTACTTTGATATCCATGGTTTCTCCTTTTCTTTAACAGTTCAGTTATATGAAAATATGGTAACGTTGTTGTCTGCAATCTTAAAAAAAATGTCCAAAAATCAAACCGCTGATAGTGGCCATCACCACCACGAGGCAAACGAAGGCCGCGGTTTTTTTGGTCCCTAAGACACTACGAATTACCAACATGTTGGGCAGACTCAAGGCTGGTCCAGCCAAAAGCAGCGCCAGGGCAGGTCCTTTGCCCATTCCTGCGCCGATAAGCCCTTGCAGGATGGGCACTTCAGTCAGGGTGGCAAAGTACATGAACGCCCCGACCACAGAGGCAAATAGGTTGGCCCAGAAAGAATTGCCTCCCACAAGGCCGCTGATCCATGTAGACGGGATCAATCCTTCGGAACCGGGTTGGCCCAAAAGCAGGCCAGCCACCAGAACGCCTGCCAGCAAAAGCGGCATAATCTGTTTGGCAAAATCCCAGGAAGCCATAAACCAGGATTCGGTTTCACCGCGGGTGGTGGTCAATAGCGTCGAAAAAGCGATCAGGCCCACGGAAAAGGCAATCAAGGGATATTGAGGAACCATCAGGGCCGGTACCATAACCGATACCGTGGCCAGAACCAGCTTATACACCTTCACCCGCATCCAGCGGACCATCAACACGCCCAGCAGAAGCGCAAAACCTCCTGCCAGCATCCACTTGACGGCAAACACCGCCGACCAAAAACCGCCCGCCTGCTCCGGCCGTCCCCAGGTGGCGGAGACCAGCAGCCCCACCATGGTGGCAAACAACAGGGTGGTCTGCCACAAGGGCCTTTCCACTTCGGGTGTCGGCATGTGCATTGCCGCCGCTGCTTTGGCTTCTTCCTCTTTCCTGAACATCAGGTGCATGAACAGGCCGATGACCACGCTGAAGAGAACTGCGCCCACGGCCCTTGCCGCACCTATATCCGGTCCAAGAATGCGGGCGGTTAGGATGATGGCCAAAACATTAATAGCCGGACCAGAGTAAAGAAAAGCAATGGCTGGTCCCAAGCCAGCGCCCCGCTTCCAGATGCCGGCAAAAAGCGGTAGCACCGTACAGGAACAAACCGCCAAAACAGATCCGGACACACTGGCCACCCCGTATGAAAGCACCTTACTGGCGCCGGCACCTAAATATTTCATTACCGATCCCTGGGAGACAAACACGGCCACACCGCCGGCGATGAAAAAGGCCGGCACCAGACATAGCAGCACATGCTCCTGGGCATACCACTTGGCCAGGGCCAGGGCTTCGATCACCGATCCAGTGAAGCGACCGCTGTCCACCGGCAAAAAGAAGAACAATAGAAACCCGCCAACAATCCAGGTCAGTGGCTTCCATATTTCTTTCCAATCGATAAGACTGGGCTCCTCCGGATCTATGTCCTTGATGGATTCGCCGGCACCTTTGTTGGATGTGGCCATTGAAAGGGTTTCACTCATGATATGTTGCTCCTGATGGTTGTCGACTCCCCGCTCGGTCGGGTGCCGTCACGGTTATCGACATTTTATTATATCGTGATTTAAACATGTATAAAGGACTAGGAAATATCAGTTCTTGTTGAGGATCTCATAACGATCGATCCCGTGAATGTTCCCCATCAGTTCGGAGATTTCGACCTCATCATTCAGCCAGTGACGCAAATTACCCAAAATAGATGCGGCATAGGCGCTCTGCCGGCCGTCGGCCAAGGTATAATTAACCCACAATCCATCCTTGCGAGAGGCCACCAATCCTGCATCTTCGAGGATCTTAAGGTGTTTGCTGGTGGTGGACTGAGCACTTCCCAGAGCGGTCTGCAACTCACAGACGCACATGGATCGTCGTTCCAATATTTTGAGTATCTTTACGCGGGTGGGATCGGAAAGAGCCTTCATGACTCTGATGAATTCTTTCATTAAAAATCCTCCATATCGTTAAATTGGAATATATAAATGTTGGCAACCAATGTCAATCACTAATTTCCCAAAAATCGTTACGTATCTAATTTCCGTCGTTAAATTAGGAATTTTTTGACGTTCGCAAAAACGAAAGGATTGATATTATGTGCGATCTTGTCTGCTACTGCTTCGGATATTCTGCGAAGGACATTCGAAAAGATTACATGGAGAATGGCAAATCATCGATTTCGGAGAGAATCAAGGTATATTGAAAACCTGATTGGTGGCGCTGACAGAAGGTGCTGTGTATCCTAACATACTAACTTGAAAAGGGAGTAAAAGGAACGCTCCGGAAACACCACCCATTGACGTAAAAAAGGAAACCACGAATGCCACAATAAACGGAATGAATGGATTGACCTCAATCCCTGAAATCGGGAAAAGCATGGCAGATTTCTCTTTACCTTTGGGAAGTCATCACATGTTAGATCTTCTTTGGAGTATTTTTCTGTTGAATAACCTATTATGGTTTTACGGCACAAATGTCGGCGGATGCGACATAATTTTCGGCCCTGCTTCCAGGAAACCACCCACTGACTAACGCTTTGCTGTGGGCCTTTAACTCAATTTTGACATTCGTGAATCCCACTTCCTCCATATAGTATTGAATTTGTTCGATATGTTCTGCGCCAGCGATACATCCGGTCATCAGTGCCGCTTGTTCCCGCATGGATTCCGGCATTTCGGCTGTTGCAACAACATCGGAAACGAACAAACGTCCTCCCGGTTTCAACACGCGGTAAGCATCCTGAAAGACCTGGCGCTTTTCAGGCGAAAGGTTGATGACACAGTTGGAGATGATGATGTCCACGCTGTTGTCGGCTACGGGGAGGTGTTCGATCTCCCCTAATCGAAACTCGACATTGTCAGCACCCATTTTCACCGCGTTCTCTCGGGCCTTTGAGAGCATCTCAGGCGTCATGTCCACACCAATAACACGGCCATTGTTGCCAACCTTTTTAGCTACCAGAAAGCAGTCGAATCCCGCCCCGCTGCCTAAATCCAGCACGACATCACCGGGCTTGAGTTCACCGATGGCTGTTGGATTGCCGCAGCCCAAACCAAGATTGGCGCCATTTATGACGCTTCCCAATTCCTCAGCAGAGTAGCCCATCAGTCGGTTAACTTGTTCAATACTGTTTGAACCGGATCCGCAACAGCCGCCAACAGTATTGGTTGTGCATCCACAGCCTTTTCCTGTCACTGTCTGGGCATATCGACTTCTTACCAATTGACGTAGAATGTCGGAATTTTTATTTTTCATGGTATAACTCCTCATTACGGGATATTCGCTCTCAAAAGGGAGATCCCTTCTTCCCGAGCCTTGAGAATGTTTTTAATGCTTATGTGATGAAATTCCGGACGCTTTAGAATATGATCCTTTAACGCCGTTCGATAAAGCAGGTATTCATCCTTGCCTGGCATGTTCGCAATGACCTCTTCCGTGTACAGGAATTCGTCAATCGGACCATTCTTCCCATTTTGGTTCCCTTCGGAAAGGTCAACCCGATGCGCTTCGTAAACAAGGAAACAATGTACCATCGGCAGATAAGAGAGCTCGTATCGGTCCAGAATATTTTGCGTTCCGGTCACGAGTGCTTCGGTCATGGCGTAAATACCGATATGTTTGTCGATGGTGATTTCCAACTCGGCCGCCAGTGTGGCAATGACCGCATGCTTGGTGGTGCAACTGCCCATGTTTTCCTTGAACAGGATCATCGGATCGTCCCGATCGGAATTATAGCCGTAGGGCAATTCATGCACGTACCGGCAGGAACGGTGAAAATCGTTTATGCCCATGCTCAAAAAGATCCTGGAAATAGGACCGTTTTCCACGATTGGTTTATTTGGAAATACCGTATAGGGCCGCATATTAGTTTATCCGTTCGTTTTTATCGCCAAAATGTCAAATTAAATCAGGTGTACCCTTCCAATCCGCCAGACCGGTGGCGAACATGGCAGACGCCGGCAACCGAATTGACGGCATTGGGGAAATACCTTCGTTTAACCATATTGCGACATTCACCAGGCCAATCAGTACTAACACCTGAAAATGGTCGATCACATCTCGCACATCGGGGAAGAGTGGGTGTTGGCTTTCATCGATCACCTGGAACAAGCTGTATTGTATCCAAGGGTGCAGACATCATTTGCGCCAGTCTTTCCCGATCCGCCTTGATCACCGATTCATCCGAAACAGAGTTAACGATCCATTCTAATGCTTGAGTTACCTTTCCTGGCGCATACTGATCGCGATTTAATCGGTAATACATCCAACGCCCATCTTTGCGTGCCTTAACCAATCGTGCATTTTTTAGCAGAAACAAGTGCTTGGATACAGTTGAGGGAGCCAGCTCGAGCAGTTCGTTGATGTTGCAAACACACAATTCATCGTTTGCATGCAGCGCCATCAGGATCCTTATTCTGTTTTCGTCAGATAGGGTTTTAGTAATATTCATGAATGAAAGCATATTATATTCCTCACTTCGCCAATTAACGAAATATTATCCATATTAACTCTCCCCAAATCTTTGTCAAGCACCATTTCCATCGATTTGATTTAGGCGATTGATTTTAATCGCATTATAAATTCAAACTGTTATACGAATATTGGATCAGGTTGGTTGGGTTTTATTAAGTCGCTACCTACTATTTTTTCAAAGCGCAGTGGTATATGACCGATGAACAAAAGGGTGCAATTCAAATGGTCAGCCGCTATGTTCTGTCTATCCCACGAAAAACAGCATGGCCGAAATTCCATGTACCTTGCCACCTCCATAATTATCAAAGAATACTTCAAATTTGCACTTAGCAAATGGATATCAAGGGTTAACTGTGGGGCCACAAGATTGGAGAAACTGGACGAAGGCACGTTGATCGATGTGGCGCTGTAAGATCATGTCGGTTTTTACCCGTGCTTAACAGAAAAAAAGGACACAAAAGTAGTAACTTATATGATATTCAGTCACTTTTTCATGGGCACGAATACTTTGAAGTGTCAATTGGATTTTAAAGAGTTTTTTTATTGTTGTATTATGGCGGCCGATGAACGAAGCGGCATAGATGGTAGTTGAAAAGCGTGATACGCCGAACTAAAGAAAAAGATCACATCATCGACTTTCAGGGGGACGCGATTCCCAAGCCGCTGAAGCCTTGTTTTGGGCAAATGCAGGATTTTCAAACGATCATAAGATAATTTGAATTAGTCAACCGTCTTCAGAGGCACAAAGCGTCGCTAAGCAATTCAATCATGAAATGCCGCTATCATTGCAGCGGTTCATTGAACATCTGAAATATGGTAACGACTTTTCTAGTCCTTTCGATCATTCTGACCGGATTGGCACTTACTGCCTGGCGGCATTTTGATCATCGGGCTGATCGTGAAGCCATGAATCGGCTTGCGTCAGTCCAACCAGCACGGCCCGCATGCTTCGACCCTGCGAAGATAGCCGATCTGCCGGAACCAGCGCGACGGTATTTTCTCTACACGATAGAACCGGGCACACCGCTTTACACGGTGGCCAACATCACGATGGCGGGACGTTTTGGGATGGGGACAAAGGCCAAACCCAACTATTTTGACATGACGGCGAATCAGACCCTGGCCATGCCTTACGGATTTGTCTGGAAAATGCACGCGCAGCGTGGCCTGATGGGTCTATCCGGCTCGGACAGCGAATGCTGGACGCGGTTCTGGCTGATGGGGTTGCTGCCGGTCGCGCGAATGGGTGGAGATCCGGATCATACGCGCTCAGCTTTTGGTCGCTATGTGGCCGAGGCCGTGTTCTGGACACCTGCTGCGGTGTTGCCTGGGCCCGGTGTTGACTGGAAGTGGGTGGATAAGGATTGCGCCCGACTCACCGTCAACCATCAAGGTCTCTCGCAGTCTGTCGATGTCACGGTGTCGCCGGATGGTCAGCCAAGCCAGGTCTGTTTTGAACGATGGAGTAACGCCAATCCTGAAAAGCAGCACCGGCTGCAACCTTTCGGTGGCTACCTCTCGGAGTTTAAAGAATTTGCCGGTTTCCGCTTACCAACACACGTCGAAGCCGGCAACTGGTTCGTTACAGAGCAGTACTTTCCGTTCTTTGCGGTGAATGTGACAGATATCGACTTTCCTCATGACTGATTCATGCAGATCATCAAACAGCTTGCAACAATGGATAATGGCGCACCCAATCATCGCCTTTCCGCTGGTTTATCTTAGCTGGGCCTACCTCTTTTGGACGCCCTTGCTGCTTTCGAAATCTTCAGTATGGGAATTTCCAAACATTCTGTGGTTCTTGATCGGCGGTGCCAGCCCTGCGATTGCCGGGTTGAGCCTATCGGCGGCTACGGGTGGCAAAGCACAACTCCTCGATCTGTTCCATCGCCTGGTGGACTGGCGGCGCATTCCCGGGAAGTGGTGGTTGATGGTCGTCTCTTTCTGGTTAGTGTTCGATGTGGCGATGGCGACCTCGGCGGTGCTGCTGGGCATCACCGACTCCCCGCTCGACGTAAACTGGTCCCTTTTTTTCGATCCGGGTCCGCTGCTGTTTTTGCTGCTCTTGTCGTTTGTATTCCCGGCCGTCGAGGAGGTGGGGCTGCGCGGGTACTACCTGGATACGCTGCAACGACGTCTGGATCCGACTGCTGCGAGCGTGGTCAACGGGCTGGTGTGGGCGGTCTGGCACGCGCCGTTCGTGTGGTTTCGCGGCTATTATGCAAACACCACGTTCGATCCGGCGCTTTCATGGTGGCTACCCATGATCGTCTGTCATACCCTCCTGATCGCGCACGTGTACAACGTCACCCGGCGAAGCATTTTGGCGGTTCTGATTTTTCACGGTATGATGAACTTTACCGGCGAGTGGCTTGGAATCTCGCCGGACATGTATCCCTTCATTCTCTCCGGCAATCTCTTTGTGGCGCTTTTTTTGATCGTGCATTGGCAAAAAATAAAAGCCCCTGATACTGGCATCAATCCAAATTTGTAAGGAGTTTTGCCATGCGTCAACGTGACTTGATCCCATTCTTTGTGGTGGCATTTATGATCGCCTGGGGCGTTCTCGGTCTCTATATGTTTGCCTCGGAGGCGATGGTACGGTTATTCGGAAACCTTTCGGGCGAACACCCCCTGTTCTACCTTGCGGTCTACGCACCGGCCATCGCGGCGTTGACTTTGATCCTATACCGAACCGGTATCGACGGGATACGGCGGTTTCTCTCCAGGCTGCTGCTGTGGCGGGTGTCGATTCAGTGGTATTTTCTGTTGATAGTCGTCGTGCCGGCGGTGTTCTATGTGTCGGCCCTGTTTAAGCGAGGCTCCTACGATACACTGTTTCCGTTCCCGTCGGCGCAGGCCTACCTGGTGGCGCTTCTTCTCATGGCCATCAAGGGGCCAATCGAGGAAATTGGCTGGCGTGGGTTTGCATTGCCGTTGCTTCAGCGCACCCTGGCACCTATCTGGGCCGCTCTGGTGCTGGGTGTCATCTGGGCGGTCTGGCATCTTCCGGCCTTTCTGCTCAGCGGCACACCGCAGAGCGCTTGGTCGTTAACGCCATTCTTAATGGGAACCGTGGCCCTCAGCGTCATTGTAACACCGCTGTTCAACACCTCACGTGGCAGTATCCTGCTGCCTGCGGTTTTCCACCTGCAATTGATTAATCCCTTGTGGCCGGATGCACAGCCTTACGATACCTATCTATTCGTGGTGGTTGCGGCTGTCGTGGTCTGGCTGAACCGGGATGCGATGCTCTCGCTCCAGGGCGCAGTAACTGATGTGCTCCCGAAATGAGATATCTGCCCAGGCTCACTAACTGAAAAAACGGCATGGCCGTTTTCAAAACGGTTTATCGATGATAGAACATACCCACCTGTTTGTGCCAAGCATCAGCAAGAATTATGTCATTAGCGTTCTTATCGCGCCTGCGCTGGAGGGCTGATTAACGCTGGATGCAAATGCGACTTAGATAAGAGGGGAAATAATCAGGACCAGGCAAATACGCTATGGCTATTGCACAAAAATGCCCTTTACTAATTCGTGTGTTAGCTTGCCAGGGAATTTATCTATCAGGGAGTGCATAGAATTTTCATTTTACAACTGGATATCATAGGCGTGTCATGAGGGCTGCTCCAGAGACGTAGGTGCGGTTCAGCGGATAAGGAAGAGGTGAGGACAATTACTGGTTTCACGCCATCCAGATTCAACGGTATCTTTTCATCCATATACGCGAATGTAAGCGCTGTTTTTTGAAGAAAACGGTGAGCACAAGATGTTGTATCATTCAGCCTAATATACTGAAATCATATATTTAAATGTCAATATCAGATACCTGTCGTGCAGGGAATCTTGAGGTACGATCTGGCTATTTATACCACCATCACGATTACCCTGTCACCTTCTGAGGATTCTCTGCCCATCGCATAGCGATTGCCGTTAAAATTCCTAAGATAACAAATCCAAAGGCAAGCGGAAGAGTAGACCCATCATAGCATCTTCCGACCAGGGCTCCTAATGAAGAAGAGATAAAATTGGATAATGATCCGATAATCGCTGCACCGATGCCTGCCATATGCTTCAACGGCTCCATGGCAATGGCGCTCAAATTTCCAAAGAGTATTCCCATGCAGAAAAACGACGGTGCGAAGAAGACCATCATCAACCATAGCGGAGTTCGACCGCCCATTTGATAGGTGACCGCGAGATAAATCGTTGTCAGAACGACGAATAGCAGAACTGCCCGATGGGACAGCATCCGCATTCCGAATCGCATGACGATGCGGGAATTAACAAAGGAGGCACCACCCACGAAGAGCGCCAGAGCGGCCATATAGATCGGAAATTCCCTGCCCAGATCATACACCTCTTGGAAGATTTGTTGGGCGCTGCTCAGATACGACATAAGAACTCCAGCGATGAACCCAGAAGCTATAGTGTATCCCATTGAGAGGCGATTTTTAAACACACCGACGACACCATCCAGAATGCGACCGGGGGAAAAGGAAATGCGATCATTTCGGGAAAGCGTCTCTGGCTGTCTTATAGTAAACCAAGTCAAAGCTACACCCCCCTGAATCATCAAAACGCCGAAAATGGCCCTCCAGTTCATCGTCAGCAAAATGGCCTGGCCCAGTGCCGGTGCGATGGCCGGCACAACAATAAAAATTGCCATCACAACGGACATGATTCGGGCCATAGCCCGACCACCGTATTGGTCTCTGACAAGGGCAATGATTGCCGTTCGTGGTCCGCCTGTACCAATGCCCTGAATCATTCTCCCGACCACCATTACCTCAAATCGGTTGGAAAAAATAGATATCAGACATCCAATGATAAAAATAACGAAACCGGTAATAATGACAGGTTTTCTGCCAAATGAATCTGACAGGGGGCCAAAAATCAGCTGACCGATTCCCATACCGAACAGCAATACGGAAACAACCAGCTGGACATCATTGGCGTGACCAACACGAAGATCATTGCCGATCTCCGGTAGCGCCGGCAACATCATATCGATGGACAGGGCCGTAATGGATATCATGACCGCTATTAATATAACAAATTCCCGGTATCCCGGACCGCGTTTCATCTGTTTATGTAATCCTTCTCTTCATCAATTTCTAACCGCCCCAAGGGGCTTTTGCCACAATTTCAAATTTTACACCAAACTTTTTTTGGGGCCACCATTTCGTTATCGTTTACCGCCAAATTGCTGATGAATGGCGTCACATATTCGCTGGATCAAACTATAGAATACTGGAACAAAGAAGACAAACAGGGACGTGGCAGATATATAACTGAATATCAAAGGCTTTCCTTGGGTGATTCCCCACGGTATAGCAGCTACCTGCAATCAGCAGTTTGTGAAGGTTTGCTATGATAAACAAAAAGAGAACCTGTAATAATCTCATCCTTTGTGAGAATGAATTACGCACCGGTTCTCAGCAGGAGGGAGAAGGTGCCTGAGTGGCTCATCCGGCAACCAATAAATTTTGATTATATCCCAAACTGAGCGATTCACCTTTCTCGGAGAAGGTCGATGGTGAAAGATATCGGTTTGGTACCATTGATTGTAGGGCTCTAAAGATGAAACCCATTGGGTTTGCCGATCTCACCACATCTTCGGCGTTAGATATCGCCGCGCATAGTTGACTATAGCGCGGCGACATCTGCCTTGAATCTGCGGCAAGCTCGACAATCGCTCAGCTTGGGTATATGTTATTCCCGAAATGAGGTGCGGAACCGATTCCTACAATATCATGCAATAAGGAAAATCAAACAAAATTAATTTGCTGTGTATTCAATTAGATAAAGACATCATACAATGCGTTTTATATCGACCCAGACTTCCTGTAAGAACCACGATCTATCCTTAATCTTCAATGATAAAGCTAAGAGATCTCAGTAACGATACCAAGCTGATGGAAAAAGGTCAGATTATCAAGAAGCTCTCTATCTTCCACAATTTTGTTGTCTTTAATTCGACTAGCGACCATACCATGAACTTCTACTGATCTTTTAGTTGCGGGAATGCCCATGAAGTCTTGCTCATGGGTACCTTTGAGCGTAAATGCGGTACAGGTTCGGTCGTTAGAACTGAAGAAATCGTCAATTTGGAGGCTTAGGTCAGGAAACGCACCACGGAACGCCCGTATAAATTCTGCCAATTGACCGATACCTTTCAGTTGACTGTCGGGGCTCCAATATTGGTACTCAGGATGAATGACCTTTTCGAGCACTGAAAGGTTTCCCTTGTTGAATGCCTCATCAATGAGGGTACGAACCAAATCTTCCGGTTGCATATTTCTCTCCTTTAGGAAGCGTCAGCACAACGGCAATTGATATGCGCTTCTATCATTTGATAAATATTCCGTCTTTTTGCCACCCAACCTGAGCGATTCACCTTTCTCGGAGAAGGTCAATTGTGAAAGATATCAGTTTGGTTCCATTGTTTATCGTTTCGAAAGATGAAACCCATTGGGTTGGCCGATCTCACCACATCTTCGGCGTTAGCTATCGCCGCGCATAGGCCACTATAGCGCGACGACATCTGCCTTGAATATGCGGCAAGCTCGACAATCGCTCAGCTTGGGTGCCAACAAATTCATCAAATAGTTCTTGATGTGCTGTCAAAGAAAATTCGTCGTTTCGAATTGGATATTGTTTTACCCAGTCTAACAGCATGTTCAAATTGCTATTTTGTTCTTCCTTTGATTTCTATTTGTGAGGTTCCCATGGCCTATTTTTACAATTATCAATACATATTTTAACTCCAGGGTTTAGAAATATAACTTCATTTGCTTTTTTTATCGCTAAACCCAACAAGTCAGAGTAGCAACCCTCGATAACCCAATTTTGATTTTCGTTAAGAAATTTATGTATTTTAACAGCGCTGTCTTTTAAGGATTAACTTTTAGGTGGATTCGTATCATTCCAATCCAAAACATCAAAGTCTAAATGAGCTAATCGATACTCCGCAACATAGTGCTTTGCTAAGGTAGATTTTCCAGATCCTGAATCGCCAAATATGACGATTCTATGCATGTGTCTCCTTTTAGCGCATAGTACCCACTTAAATCATCCTTTGCTGCGCCGACTTGCTCGTGTTCTGCAATGCATGCATCAAATTCTGGATACCAGAATAATCAACAGCACTGATGTTAGTATTGATAGGACTGTCCTGATAGCGTTCCATTGTATCCAGCGAGGCTCAAAATTTGTTCGTGCTACTCTCAGTGCAGGCGCTGTCATCGAATTCAAGTTCTGTTTTTGCAACTGCTTATTCAATGGTATATTGATTGTCATTGTGGGTAACTGGACGCCGAATAAATACGTAGCGCAAGCGGTAAGAATAAGTAGACGGTCAAGACCCGCCAGTTGCGAAAAGCCAAACCATGCTGCTGCCACCAATACCACGACGGATCCAAGCCAAACCACAATGAACAACGGCTGCTTATTCTGAATCACGCGATCCATCACTTTAAAAGCCTGGAGGAAATTGTGTTCGTTAAGACTTTTAATACCCGGCATCACAACAATGGTGAAAGCGAACAGGAATCCCGCAACCAAGGAACAGAGCAGCGTTGATAGCATTAATGCAATCCGATATATATCCATGACTTTCCTTTCGATAAATTAAGTTGGCCGGGGTTAATCACCCCCGATGTCATGAAGTAGGACCGACTTCGCGTTATCCCGAAGTCGGTTGAGTTGATCTTAATCAATGAGCATGATACGGGTTAAAGATCTTATCGTGCGACCGTCCTCCATACGCCTGTGGCGGCGACCTCTCGGGCATAATTGGCGAAGTCTTTCGGCGAGCGTCCGAGTGCACGCTGAATTCCATCGGTTAAATGAGCGTTTCTGCCATCGAGTACGGTGGAGAAAAGATAATCCAGCAGCCAAATAACCTCTTTCGGCGCACCGGAGTCCGCAAGACCGCTAATAAAAGCCTCGTGCGGAATCTGGACATACGCGATCTCTCGGGCGCTCGCTTTTGACAGCTCGGAAGCGATGTCATCGAAGGTCATCAGACGTGGACCGGTGACTTCATAGATTTTTTCTGCATGTCCCGGTTCTGTCAGTGCAGCGACAGCGACTTCGGCAATGTCGTCAACGTCGACAAAAGGCTCCGGCGTATCGCCCGCCGGCAGCATAATCTGGCCGGCATTAACCATGTCAACAAAAGCACCCTCAGAGAAATTTTGGTAGAACCAGCTCGCGCGGATAATGGTCCATTCAACACCACTTGCCTGCACGATTCGTTCACAGGCTTGCGCTTCCGCTTCACCACGACCCGATAGCAGGACTAGGCGTATGACGCCATGACGTTTAGCCCGGTCGACAAAAGCCTGCACAGCGTCTTTAGCACCAGGAATAGCCAGGTCCGGGGCATAGTTGATATAGACTGCCTCAACTCCTTGCAAGCAGGCGTCCCAACCCGTTTCGTTGTTCCAGTCAAAGGACGGCGAAGCAGAGCGCGAACCAATCTGGATCGGAATGCTTTTAACCTTCAGACCAGCGGCGATTCTGCGACCGGTCTTACCTGTGCCGCCAAGTACAAGGATACGTCCTGTTTGTTGTGGGGATGTATTTGTTATATTATTCATATTTTGCTCCTTTTTTGTTTAGTTTCAAGCGAATAATAAAGGTCAAAGCCGAGGAATTCTTGACGGTAGCCGCCAAACTTTTAACCCGACGCGCCAATTATAAAATTCATTGGTAACGTTCAAAAGTAGTGGCACGGTCCTTTTTCCATCTGAGCAATCCGAATACTTGCCGAACAGGCTTTTGATCCGTCACCGCCGGTTGCTGGATGTAAGCCTGCCTCGATATCCCCATGGTGGCTGTGTATTTGGCAAGCCACATCCTCCCCTTCAATTAAACCCTCTGCTCTGGCAGATATAATAGCGCTCTCAGGGTTCTGTTTGTAGCGTTTCTTTAGCGGGGCTTGAAGGGCACGAAGTTCTTTTATGTTCATGTCAATATCCTTCCTGTATGCAGCTGTCTATTTTCCCTGCAGCCTTGCTTTGGCTTTTTAATTCAAGTTGGTTGCGGTTTAAATTATTGTCAAGTGCTCTAAAATTAGTTGAGTACATGGGCGTTGATGTTCACCGAAGGCCATAGGAGAACCGGCAAATAGCTGCTTAGAAACTAAAGGGTTGTCATTTGGTCAATTGACGTGACTTGACGAGGGTGCAAAAGGCGTGAATCTGGAACCGAGTTCGATTTTTTTATAGGTAGGGTGGCCGTCCACCGGAGAAGATCAGCTTGTTGTAGGTACGGTCAAAGGTATTCTCGGGTTGCGATTTGATGTACAGGCGGACATAGCCGGGGATATCGCCCCTGTTCAGGTAGTTTTTGAAATCATTATTGATTTTGGTTTGGGAAAAATGCCAGTCTTGGTTGGCCCGTTCGAAGAGGTCATACACACTGCAACCGTTGGCGAAGGCTACATCCTTCAGGTCCCCGTCGGTGCCGAGGACATCCAAAACTGCCAGGCGACGTTCGAGAACAATCTTTAGTCCCCCGTAAAGTACCGCTAAGCAGATAAAAATGAGTATTGAACCCATGATGCTGATCCCTTGATCTACAAGTTAAATCTTAAAATGAAGATCGGTCTGCACGGATGATTTGTCAAGTGAGGTGGAGTGCTGCTCGGTGAAGTAAACCGATTCCAGACCAGGATGGAGTGCGTCGCCCGTTTTTTGTCAGAACAATATGCGGCAAGCTCGTCAATCGCTCAGATTGGGTGATAGTTAAACGAAACAAGCATCCCTTCCCCTAATGCAGCAATGTTTTTATGTTTATGACTAACCACCAAATATTTCATCAAGAAACGGTCATTTTCTATTAAATCGACTTTTGCTCCAACGCTTACCTTATCGGGATAAGTTAGCGGGATTTTGAACTTACACTGGGTGTTGGCGAGAATGGGGCCAATACCAGTTTTTATCATTTGGTCGTGGAAATTAAGTTTATCAAAATATGTAATGCGAGCGCTTTCAAAATACTTGAAATACATGATATTGTTGACATGCTGAAAGGCATCCATGTCGCCCCATGCTATTGGTATTTCGATTACCACAGGATAATCTTTTAGAAGGTCTTGCATTCTGCCTCCACTTTTCAAAGTCAACAGTCAACCCGATCCTTCAATTCCTTTCCCGCCTTGAAGAACGGCAGCCTCTTTGGTTTGATTTTCACCTTCTCTCCGGTTTTGGGATTGCGGCCGGTGTATCCATCGTATTCCTTGACGAAAAAAGAGCATAACCCCCGGATTTCGACCCGATCACGTCCGGCCAGGGCATCGGCCATTCCATTGAAAAAAATGTCCACAATAGAGGCAGCTTTGGATTTAGAAAGGTCTGTGGCGTCCCTCAATGCCTGGATAAGCTCAAGCTTGTTCATACTTTCGGCGCTCCTGATAATAATTTGGGAGAAGGATTGGGCAGGACATTACGAGCACGATAACCGTTGCTCAACAATTCTGTCAATGATCAAAATATGTTATCCATAATTGCGTGGAGATGGCGGTCATTATCGCCAAAGATCAATCGAAGCTGTTATAGCCAGAAAAAATATGCAATATGAATACAGTCAGTGGAGGTGGGAACAAACCACATGATGTAGTGGTCGATTAGATTTGCTTTATATTACAACTGGATAGCAGCTATCAACGGTTTAGCAGACCACGTAGTACGATATGTCTACCACACAAACATTTAGGCAAAATCGATTCCAGCTGCCAAGAATATGCATTTTTCATTAGAAGATGAACAATTGTATATGGTTCCCTATCTCTCCCCTTTGAAATGATATCCAATTTTAGTTCAGTAAAATATCGCATTAGAAGACCAATTTTCATTCGCTTATCGATACATTGAGATGACCATAATAAATACTTTCTAAAATATTTTTAATAGGTTAAATTGCATGAACGGGTCAAGATGATAAAAATTGGTGAATAATTGAGAGATGGGAAATGAAAAATAGTAATGAGCGGCTATTTGTTGATAAGACGATTGAAACCGTTGAACCAGTGATCAAAACCAATGATCGGAAGATTTTCATCAGATTAAGTAGACACCAGGGTCTATTAAAATTATCGCGGAAATTGTTCTTGAAGCTGTGCCCTCTATCAGTCATTGACATGGAAACGCTCAATCTAATTCAGGTTCTCCGGCTTCACAAAACAATAGATCATACCATAAGTATTACTGGTTCTGCTGTATTGTTAAGATCGCTGGTCCAGCCGAGCACAGATTTGAACTACATACGATCCAAACAGGAATCAATAAAGGAAATTGCCTCCAATGACAAACTGCGTCAGGCTCTGTTTGATCTTGTCCACGAATTTAGAAGAGGAGAAAGCGCGCTGTACAAATTCTTAAATAAAGATCTCTTAGCCATGTTCCCATATAGTGACTTTAAAAAAGCCAAAAAATCGGCTGTAGATATTAACAAATTTGCACGAAAAATTCCTAATGTAGAGACATCTTATTTAAGGGGATTGATGGCGAAACTTCAAGAATATGATGGCTCGTCGATTAATCAGATGATGACCGGTTCAATATACAAAACTTTTAAAGGGATGAAATCGGAAAAAGAGGTTCGGCTTTTTTCACCGAAACTAAAGTTCATACCGAGTCATTTTTCAAAGTGGGTTTTTGCAGGCCCTTTGGTGGCCTTGGCTCCCTATATTCTTAATAGACTGGAGTTCGAACCATCCATCTCACCCATGATGTCGACCATAGGATTAGTATGGACTGGACTTTATGTATTTTACAGCCTGATCGTTAAACCGGTCAAAGATACAGGTAATTTTATCGAACCTTTAAGAGCGAAGTGTATTGATGATGAGTATTTCAGCCAAGCAGTTGATACGGTTGGGATGATTGATGAACTCCTATCATTCTATCAGTTTCCTAGTGAATTGGGCCATACTACAACATTGCCAATGGTCACAGACGATTATAATCATTTTTTCCAGGCAACTGGTTTAAAAAATCCTATCTTAGCAAAAGAGAAATCTGAATGTGCGTCCAACGATATACAGATGAATGGCCACCGCTTGAGTTTTATTAGTGGACCGAATAGCGGCGGCAAGACAACCATCTGTAAGAGTATTGTCCAAAATCAATTACTGGCACAGATTGGATCATATATCCTGGCTGAAAAGGCAGAGATTAGCATAGCGGATATGATCAGTTATCAAGCACCTAAATTTGATGGATTGCAGGATGATGAAGGACGCTTCGGCACTGAACTCATCAGGACCCGAGACATCTTTTATTCAACCAGCCCAAGAAGTTTAGTTATTTTGGATGAGTTGGCAGAAGGGACCACGTATGAAGAGCGGTTGCACGAATCTTTTGGTATCCTATACGATTTCTACACCATCGGCAATAATACGGTTCTTGTCACGCATAATCATTCATTAGTGGATAGCTTCATGACAGAAAAAAAAGGGCAATGTTTAATGGCAGAGTTTGTTGGTGACAATCCGACATTCAGAATTATTCCAGGTATCTCAAGGGTATCCCATGCCGATAGAATTGCGGAAAAAATTAATTTTTCACAAGAAGACCGGCATCGATACATGAAAAAAAATGGATACGTATGAAGCACCTTATAAACGCAATTTTTTGGGATTACTTTTTAGCCACTAATGAAAGGATGAGCCGACCATCCTACGCCATGCCTGGCACACAAAAAAGGGGTGATGCCGGTTTCCGGTTTCACCCCTTTCAGCTTAGACGGCATCTTTGGATCAAGGTACGCAAATGTAATCGCTACTTTTTGCGGATAATGTAAGCCACAAGATCTTGTACCGTATGGCATATTATACTGAAATATTAAATGTAAATGTCTATAGCAGATATATCACGTTTCACGATTCGTGATGTATGTTCTGGCTATTTGTTCACAATTGTTAGTTTTTCAACTTAAGTATAATCGATTCCTATAGAATTTGAGACAAACCTTGTTCTGGGTGGTCTCTCTCCGTATTGCCGCTGTTTCGATATCAAAATGATATCGCCTTTCCGAAAATCATATCAGTGACCTTGCATGCTGTGAGATCTTCCTATATCCTGGCTTTCCACGGTTTTTTATTCTTTTAGTTCGGAAGCTTAAACACACGGAGACACACCATGACAGGCAGGGATTTGGGACGATGTTTCCCTGAGAACCACCGACACAGTGTCTGCTGGGTCGTAATTGGCTTTTTGTTGCTCGTCGGTACGGTGCCGATGGTGGCTGCGCAGTCTGCGTTAGCGCCGGCCATACCGTTGACCACCGAAGAACGGTCCTGGTTGCAGGCGCATCCAACCATCCGTTTTGGTTTTATGGAAGGCTACGACCCTTATTTGATGACAGATGCGCAAGGCAATCAGAGCGGCATCCTGATTGACCTGCGTGAAGAACTGGGTCGGAGATTGGGCGCCAATATTATTGTAAAGCAATACAAAACCATCCCCGATTTATTGAAAGCTTCGGAAACCAAAGAGATCGACGCGGTTTATTGCATCCTGCCCCAGAGGGCCCGCAAAAGGGGGTTGTTGCACACGGGTGTCTTTTTGCGCAGCTATGTCGCCGTTTATACCCGGGACGAAGATACGTTCAATGTCCCGGATGAGATGACCGGGAAAACGGTGGCCATCCCCGCGGATGCCGGCTACGCGAAACTGTTTGTGCAGCCCTATCTGGAAAAGGCCACCATCGTTGTTGCCGATACGCCCGCCGATGGCCTGCGCATGCTCCAAAACGGGGAAGTGGACCTGTTTGTGGGAACCACCACGCACAATTACCTTGCCAATAAATACCGCTTTTTCGGGATCCACGCAGCTTATGTGCACACGGACCAGGTTAACCCCTTTGCCATGGGCGTCCGTTCCGACTGGCCGGAGTTGGTTGCGATACTCGACAAGGGGCTGGCAAGTTTCGGACCCCACGGGATTGAAAAAATCGTGGCCCAATGGACCCAATCCCCAGAGCCGGCGGAAGGGATCGATTTGTCTGTGGAAGAACGGGCCTGGCTGGCAGCGCATCCGGACATCACGCTCGGCTATACCGATGCCTTCGAACCGGAAGTCATCGTCGACGCGGATGGCAGTCAACGCGGCATGCTGGTTGATTTTATGGCGGAATTAAACCGGCGGCTGGGGACGCGGATCGGCCTGGAAATCGATACCATTCCGGGCATACTTGAGAAGGCGCAGACAAAAACGGTTGACGGTATACTGGAGATCCACCCGGAGTATGCCGCTAAATTAGGCCTGTTAAAAACTGAGAGTTACCTGGCGGCCTATCCCGCCGTGTTTGGACGTCGCAACGTATCTTTTAAGGGCCCCACCGATTTTTCCGGCAAAAAGGTGGCCATCATAGACGGGGTCTATTTTTCGGAAAAAATGGTCCGGCAATATGGCCAGCAGGCGGCCCTTGTGAAAGTGAAGAATGCCGAACAGGGGATCAAGGCCGTAAGCGCGGGAGATGTGGACCTTTATATTGGCACCGGCTTCAATACCTATCTGATTACAAAATACCAATTGTTCGATGTTGTGGCCAAATACACATTCAGCGATTATCCGGACAGATTCGGCATGGCTGTCAGGCCGGATTGGCCGGAGCTGGTCTCTATCCTGAACAAGGGGATTGAAAGCTTTTCCCGGAATGAAATTGATGCCATCGTGGCAAGGTGGATTCATGTTCCCCAGCCAAAGGCCCGCATTGCCTTTACACCTGAAGAACGGGCCTGGCTGGTGCAAAACCACATTGTCCGCGTGCGGGCAGTCGAATGGCCGCCCTACCTGATCGTTAAGGGCAATAAACCGCCGCAGGGTATCTCCATCGAGTATCTCGACCTTATCGGGAACCGCACCGGGATCACCTTCAAGTATGAAATAACGGATCAGCCGTTTGCCGCCTTTATCGAAAGCATGAAACGACATGAGGGGCCCGACATGACGTTGGCCATCGTGCCGACACCGGACCGTGAACAGTATCTTTCTTTTTCGGAGACTTATATTACCTCGCCTTATGTCATCTTCATCCGTGAGAAGGATGAGCTGATCCTGGATATCAACGGCCTGACCGGAAAGACGGTTGCGGTTCCGCGTGGCTTTAGCGTGCAACAACAGTTGGCCAACGACTACCCGGAGATCCAACTGGCCCTGGTCGCCTCGGATGAGCAGGCACTGGAAGCGGTGGCGACCGGTCAGGCGGATGCCTATGTCGGCAACCTGACCGCCGCCAGTCATATCATCCACAGACGGGGGTTTGAGGGGCTCAGGGTCGCGGCGCCCAGTCCTTTTGGTGAGCAGTCTCTATCTATTGGAAATCGTAACGATTGGCCGGAACTGACCTCGATTATCAACAAGGCCTTGGCGAGTATCACCGAAGATGAAAAAACAACCATCCGCAACAAATATGTGGCCCTGAAATACGAACAGGGAATAAACAGGGCGACGGTGATAAGATGGATTCTGATCGGCTGCTTCGGCGCATCGGGCGTCGTGCTTCTCTTTTTCATCTGGAACCGGAGCCTGGCCGGCAGGGTCCGACAGCGCACCATTGAACTTGAACATACCGCTGAGATCCTGAAAACCGAAATCGCGGAAAAAATTGAGACGGAAGCCGCATTGCGGTACTCACGGCGGTATACCGAAAGGCTGATCGAAACGGCCAACGTGATGATCGTCGGACTGGATATCAAGGGTAACGTCAACCTGTTCAATCCAGCCGCGGAAAAAAGTACCGGCTATACCCTCTCCGAACTTCATGGGAAAAACTGGTTCGAGCTCCTGATCCCCAAAGACCGATATCTCCACGTGCATCAGGAGTTTTACCGTCTAATGTCCGGCGGGCTGCCCCGGTTGTTTCAAAACCCCATTTTGACCAAGAGCGGAGAAGAACGGGTGATCACCTGGAGCAACAACGAAATCAAAGAAGGCGATAATGTCACCGGATTACTTTCCTTCGGCATCGATATCACTGAGCGTAAACGGGCAGAGGAGGCGTTAGTCGAGAGTGAGGCGCAGTTCCGCAGCCTCGTGGAACAGTCTCCGTTTTCCATCCAGATTATAAACACCAGCGGGCAGATTGTGATGGTAAACCAGGCGTTCATGGACCTTTGGGGCGTCGACGAGGAATCGCTGGCGGAGGTGTTGGAAAAATACAACATCCTGGAAGATCAGGAAGCCATCGAAAAAGGTGTGATGCCGCTGATTAAAAAGGTGTTCATGGGGAAGGCGGTGACACTGCCGGTCATCGAATATGATGCGGCGTCATCATTGGAGAGCGCTGGCGTGACCGACGGGATCGGCAACAAACGCTGGGTTCAGGCGCGCCTTTACCCGGTCAAGAACAACAACGGGGAAGTCGTCTATGTGGTGGATGTGGAAGAAGACATCACCGAACGCAAACTGGCGGAACATAAAATTGAGCAACACCAGCAGCGCCTCAAGGCCCTGGCCTCGCAGTTGACCATCGCCGAAGAAAAGGAGCGACGCACCATCGCCGCCGATCTTCACGATCATGTGGGCCATTCACTGGCCCTGGCGCGCATGCAGTTGAACGACATTCTGGAATGTGGTTCCGAACTGGAAAGAAAAATCCTGGTCAAGGATATCTCCACTATCCTGCTGCAGGCATTGCAGGAGACCCGCAGCCTGATTTTTGAACTGAGTTCACCGTCGATGAACGAGATCGGCCTGGGGGCGGCCATATCCGAATGGCTGGAGGAGCAGATCGAGAAACGCTACGGTTTGAAAACCGAGTTCAGCGACCGGATCGCTGGCGAAAAGCGGGGAATCCTGGACAAAAACGTGCGGGCCCTCATGTTCCGTAACGTGCGCGAACTGCTTACCAATGTGGTCAAACATGCCAAGGCGCAGAAGGTAACGGTTCTTTTAAAAGATCAAGACAAAGGCGTAGCGGTTGAAGTCACTGATGACGGCATCGGTTTCGATATCGACGCGGTCAAGAAGCAAAATAATAAAGAAGGCGGTTTCGGCCTGTTCAGCATTCACGAACGCATGACCGACCTGGGAGGAAGGCTTGACATTCAGTCCACGCCGGGGGAGGGTTGCAAGGTGGTGTTGACTGTGCCGGTGGAGAAGGGAAATATTACGTTGAATAGAAGAAAAAGCGATGGAAATGGAGTGATGGAGTAGTGGATAGAGGAATGGATTGAACGGACTGAACGTGCAACGGACACTGATGATGGAGTATTGGAGTATTGGAGTATTGGAGTATTGGAGTATTGGAGTATTGGAGTGATGGAGTGATGGAGTGATGGAGTGATGGAGTGATGGAGTGATGGAGTGATGGAGTGATGGAGTGATGAGGAAAAATCGTAATCGTGGCTACAAGAAACTGATTGTTTGGAATGATGCGATCCAGTATTATGTTTCAACGTGCAATGTATTTCGGCAATTACCATATGACTTGAAGCGCGTGGCCTCACAGCAGATCGCATCGGCCGATTCGGTTCATCGCAACATCGCCGAAGGATACTGTCGGCGCTCTATCAAAGAATACTTGAACTTTTTAAACATTGCCCTCGGTTCGCTGGGAGAATCCGTATCAGGACTTCATGCATATGAAAAATCGAAACAGATATCCCAAGAACCGTTCGAAAAACTGGATGCGCTTGCTTTCAAACTGGAAAATGGTCTTCTGAAACTTGTTGAGAGTTTGGAACGAAAGCGTGATCGTGGAGATTGGATTGACAGCCTGGTGGTTAAAGAGAGCAATGCAGCGTATGGGGATGATTAAAAATATATGTGCGTCTGGATTTTCCAACACTCCATCACTCCAGTATTCCATCACGATAGCGCTCCAGCACGCCAGTTTGATGATCTCCTCAACCTTTGCGCTTAGACCGACAACGTAAACAAACACCAAGGAGCAACCATTGCCCGCAACCATCCTCTTAGTCGACGACCACCCTGTTTTTCGCCAGGGTCTTTGCCACCTGTTGAACAAAGAGAAAGACCTGACCGTCGTGGGCGAAGCCGATGACGGTCAGATGGCCATTGAGCAGGTCCAGCGCATACGCCCCGACCTGGTGGTCATGGACATCAACATGCCCAATCTTGACGGCATCGAAGCCACCCGGCAAATTCTATCAGAAGCACCGGAGACCAAAGTGGTGGCCCTTTCCGTGCATTCCGGCAAGCAATTTGTCCGGGATATGATCCAGGCCGGTGCGTCAGGCTATATCCTTAAAGAGAGCATCCCGGAAGAGATGGTGGCTGGCATTCAAATGGTCCTCAACGGCGATGTCTACCTGAGCCAATCCATTTCCAAAATCCTGTTGTCAGACTACAAGGCACTTGCTTCCGGATCCGAGATCCATCCTGATGAATCCTCCACACAGCTTTTATACACCAAGCTTCATCGCCCGTTGATTTCCGCGACGATTATCCCGAGAAAACGGCTGATAACGGTGTTGGAGAACGGTGTGGTGAACCCACTGACCTTGATTGCCGCCCCTGCCGGGTATGGCAAAAGCATTCTTGCCAGCCAGTGGCTCGATGTTTCGGAATTCCCGGGCGCCTGGGTGTCGCTGGATGATGGCGATAATGATATCCGCGTGATATTAAGCTATATCATTGAAGCCATCAACAATATTTTTCCAGACACCGTGCTGCAATCAGCATCCCTTATAAACGCAACTTCGCTGCCGTCGGTCAGCGTCATCTCCCGCTTCCTCCTGAACGACCTCGAATCCATCCCGAAGCGCATTATCCTGGTATTGGACGACTATCATAAAATTAACAACCCCGACGTTCACAGTATTCTATCAGAGCTTCTGTCGTACCCCTCCCCGGTCATCCACCTGGTATTAATCACGAGGCGTGATCCAGCGTTGCCCTTGGCCACGCTTAGGGGGCGGGGGATGCTGAACGAAATCACGTCGTCGCAGCTGCGTTTCACCGCTTCTGAAATCAAAGTGTTCTTTGAGCGGTTTCTGCACCTCACCATCGCAGATAAAACCATACAGATATTAGAAGAAAAGATGGAAGGCTGGGCGACCGGCATTCACCTGGCGGCCCTTTCCATAAAAGACGAACCCGATCAGGAACGGTTAATCAGCGGATTGTCGGTGACGACGCAATATGTAAGGGATTATTTGATCCAGGAGGTACTGTCTAAGGCATCCTTGCAGTTTAGCGGCTATCTCTTACAAAGTTCTATATTGGACCGCTTTTGCGCCCCACTCTGCGAAGCGATCTATCTGGAGAGCTTCGCGTCCAATCAGCCGGAAGCGGATGCAGGCGGCCGTGATTTCATCGATTGGCTGGTCAAAACGAATTTGTTTGTTGTCTCCCTGGACAATGCCAATAACTGGTTCCGTTATCACCATTTGTTTCAGGAACTGCTGCAGGAGCACCTCAAACGTCAATTGAACCCCGAAGAGGTAAACCTGCTTCACTCCCGAGCCAGCCAATGGTTTGAAACCGAGGGGCTTATTACAGAGGCGATCGACCATGCCATTGCGGCTAACGATTTCGAAATGGCAGCCCGCATCGTCGAACATCACCGACATGAGGAACACCGGCATGACCGGTGGCACATTCTCAAAAGATGGCTGGCCAAGCTGCCCGACAGTATCAAAAAACAGCGACCAGGGTTGCTCATGGCCCAGGCGTGGAGGGCTTTTGGTTATCTTCAATTGGAAAAAATACCCAATTTGATCGAGCAGGCCGAATCGATCCTGAGCGGACAAACGGTAGATCCGCTCATACAGGGTGAACTCAATTTTTTCCGGGGAAATATACTTTACTGGGAAGGTGATGCTGAAAACGCTCAGCGTCACTTTGAAAAAGCATTGCAACAGACCTCCAGTGTTAAGAATTCGCACCTTGGGCTTTTCCTCAGCCTGGCACGTTGCATGTGCGGTAAAAAGGAGATGGCGATTGAAAAAGTGGAAGAGCAGATCCGCAATACAAGCGATGCATCCGATGGCGCATTGATTTCAACGCTGATAGGTGGGCCGGCCATCATCCACATGCTGTCAGGTGAATTGCCCCAGGCCGGTATGCAGGCGCAACGACTGTATGCTTCGGCGAAAAAGCATGCCATTTACAACCATCATGCCTGGAGTTCATATTTAAGCGCACTGGTCCACTTTCATCGATATGAACTGGACCAGGCATCTGTTCATTTCGAATCCGCTCTCCAATACTGCTACATCTTGGAACCGCGTTGCGTCTTAGACAGTTTTGCCGGCTTGATGCTTGTGCAACAGTTCCAGCGGCAGGCAGAGGACGCAGCGGCGACCCTTGATCGAATGACAGCATTCTCTCGGGAATCGAACGATCCACAGTCCTCAATTATGATAAACTCCTGCCGGGCCAGGCTATCACTGGCCCAGGGAGACCTCGCCCCGGCGCTTCAGTGGTCTTCTGCACTTGACGAGGCGATTGTACCACCGGTGTTGTTCCTGTGGCTGGAAGTCCCCACAATCACCAGGGCCAGGGTATTTATTGCCGACGGATCACGGGATCATTTGGCAAAGGCAGCTCAATTGCTCCATGACGTGAAAGCGCTGTCCGAGTCTTGCCGGTTTCGCGGGCAAGGGGTCGAGGTCGGGGTGTTACAATCCCTGCTGCTAAACAAACAGGGGCATACCGACGAGGCGCTTACTGTTCTCTCAGAGGTCCTGACCATGGCTGTCACCGGAGGATGGATACGCCCGTTTGTCGAAGCCGGCCCTCCGATGGCCGAACTGCTTTACCGGTTGCGCAGGCAAAACAAGGCCGTTGATGGGATTGATGCCCTACTGGCCGCATTCGGGGATGATGTACCCAGTGAGATGGTGCCGGTTGCTGCCAACCCTTCAACCGCTGAGGCGGTGCCGCGCCATCCAGTGACCCCAGCGCAACCCCTGGTGGAGCCGCTGACCAATCGCGAACTGGATGTCTTAGAGTTATTGGCGGAGCGTCTGCAAAACAAAGAAATTGCCGACAAGCTGTTTATCACAACGGAGACCGTCAAAGGGCACTTGAAAAATATCTATCAGAAACTTGGCGTGAGCAACCGCCGCCGGGCAATCGAGGAAGCCAAGCGGTTGAAGGTGATTTGAACAGGGAAAATTCCTGGCCATTTTGCCCTATACTCCAAATCAGACTTGACTATTTTAGAGTACGAGATAAAATAGCCATATGCGTTATATTTCTGCTCATATTCAGAATGATCTGAAAAAGAAGATGGTTTTCGTCGGCGGTCCACGTCAAGTCGGCAAAACGACTATGGCTCGGGCGATCCTGGATGTGTCAACGCAAGGCGGGCGGTATTTTAACTGGGACTACGACGAAGACCGGCGGGACATCCTCGGCAAAAGATGGCATAGCCGCGATAAGCTGCTGGTATTCGACGAGTTGCACAAGTATCCGCGCTGGAAGGGCTGGTTGAAGGGAATCTACGACGTATCCTATGAACACCATTCTTTTCTGGTGACGGGTTCTGCACGGCTGGATGTATATCGCCGCGGCGGTGATTCGCTGATGGGGCGCTATCACTACTGGCGGCTTCACCCATTTACACTGGATGAGATTCCACCCGGAATGACGCCCGAAGATGCCTTTCACCGTTTGATGACCGTCGGTGGGTTTCCGGAACCCTTCCTTGATGGTGACGAAAGAGAAGCACGCCGTTGGCGCAAGGAACGCTTTGACCGAGTCTTACGTGAGGACATAAGGGATCTCGAGCCAATACGCAATGTTCAATTACTGAGTTTGTTTCTGGATGCCCTGCGCCATCGTGTGGGCGGCATGATCACGCTTTCCAATCTGGCCGGGGAAATAGAGGTGTCGCCGAAAACCACTAAAGCCTGGCTTGAGTTGCTCGAGCGTATGTATCTCGTATTTGCCGTTAGACCCTACTCACGATCATTACCGCGGGCGATTTTAAAACCACCCAAGGTCTTTTTTTTCGACAATGCCGATGTGATCGGCGATGAAGGTGCCAGATTCGAAAATCTGGTGGCTGCGCATTTGCTGAAGCGCTTGCATTATACTGAAGATCGTGAGGGACACCGCTGTGAGTTGCGATATCTTCGTGATAAGGAGGGGCGCGAAGTCGATTTCGTAATCCTCAAGGACGGTGCCATCCAGGAGTTGATCGAGGTCAAATACGCAGAAGAAAATATTTCTCGCTCCCTAAAATACTATGTCGAACGGCTGCGGCCAAAAAAGGCCACCCAGATTGTCGCGACGTTAAAGCGACCATACAGCAGTGGCCTTATTTCGGTTGTCGACCCGTTGTCGTACTTCCGTGGTGCGTTGTATGATTAACGGCCCCACCTCCCTGGCAGTTCCAATACTCCAGCAAAGCACTTTATCGCCAGCGGCCCCTACTTTTCCTGACACCCGACGCCCGGACGGTTTTTGCCGTTCGTTCGACGTTGGTCGTTTCTATCTCCATCACGTCAAAAGACACTGTGCGTTCTTTCAATTGAATTTTGGTCGCCCAAAAATGGTTGCACCATCTTAGAAGCTGCACTATACTGACTATAGCAATCATCATGATTGATATGGTCACAAGAAACACTCCACTGAAAAAATCGAGGATAGGGGCCAGATAAAGGAGGTCGATGAATGAGCGAGTCGGTATCGGCCGTCGAGGCACGGCAGAAGTTGGGTGAGCTTTTAAATAAGGTGGACCTGATGCACAAAGAAATCATTATCGAGCGGGCAGGTAAAAAAATCGCCCGCTTGTCTCCCATAGGACACAAAATATCTCGCCCCACCGGAAAGCTTGATTTCCGTAAGGCTGCCGGACTTGGAAAGGAGATCTGGCAAGGCATAGACGTTGACAATTACCTGCAAGAAGAACGTGATCAATGGGCGTAAGGCTGAAATCCGGCGATATCGTTTTTCTCGACACGGCGCCGTTCATCTATTTTTTCGAGACGCATCCGGATTATTTTCCACAATTAGAGGCTTTTTTCGATCAACTATACGAAACCGGTGCCCAGGCAATTACCTCCATCGTGACCTATATCGAATTGACCACCCGGCCCGCTCGAAAGGGGAACCGTCAACTGGTGCGCAAGTACCGCGACTATCTTTCGAATTCACAGAATATAAGTCTGTTTCCCCTCGATATGGACATTGCCGACCACGTTGTTGAGCTTCGGGCAACCTGTCATTTCAGGACGCCGGATGCCATCCAGATCGGCACCGCCGTTGCTTGCGGTGTCGACTATATCATCACCAATGACAAGTCATGGCAACGGTTCGATGAAATCAAGGTGATTATGGTAGGGGATTTATAAGGAAGCGATCACCCACTGTTCAATTGTTATTACCTCGATTTCTCCACCACTCCAATACAGCAACGCCGGCATTTCCCGCCCATCGTTCGACGTTGAAAGTTAATCTCTTATCCTCCCTCCTTTTCTGATACCTGAGAACCTACACCTGTTTTTTTTTGCGTTCGATGTTGGACGTTAACCCCTCCCCCCTCTTTTTCACCCCTTTTCGGGGGTGGCACGCATAATGAAGTTGGCATACCTACCATCCATACCCCCGGTCCATCTAAACGCACATTATAATTAAGGAGTTAATCCGATGATACCCCTAAAACGCTATGGCCTTGGTTTAGCGATGGCCGTCTTCATTTTTCTTTGCACCGCCAGTGTCGTCTGGAGCGCTGAAACGGTGGTGCCGCCGAGCACCAATCCAGCCAATCATGCGATCTTCCCGGCAAAAGGGCAGGATACCAACCAGCAAATGCAGGACCAATTGGAAGCCTACAACTGGGCGACAAAGCAAACTGGATGGGACCCTTACAGGGCATATGATCAACTGGTGGCCCAGGGCCACGCTGCACAGCAGACTGCCGATCAAGCCAGGGGAGGCCTTGTGGGAGGCGCGGCCCGGGGTGCACTGGTTGGCGTGGCCGTCGGCGCAATCGCTGGTGATGCCGGCAAGGGTGCGGCGATCGGAGCTGCCGCCGGTGGTTTGACCGGGGGCATGCGCTCCCGGAGAACGCAGCGCGGGGCAGAAGATTCCAAGCAACAGGCCATCGACGCTTTCAACGACCAGTTCGCCCAATGGGATAAGAACTACGTGGCGGCGATGGAGGGGAAAGGGTATTCGGTTAAATAAAGATTTAACATCGAGTTCATTCCCCATTTCATGGAACTCCTGAATCCTGAGCCGTGATTTCAGGACCAGGAGCTATCCTTCCACCCCCCCATTGCCATTCGTTTCAACGAAAAACCCTCTTTTTCACCCCTTTTCGGGGGTCGTGCAAAAAGATTGGCCGGTCTACTCTCAAACTAAACCGATTGGTGGGTTCCACTGGGCATCTGACTAAACCATAAGGATGATGACGTATGGCTGCTATTGAACGCAATGGAAGAGTCAAATTTGAAAAACCGGGCAGATACCGCATCGATGTCGGGGGGCGACTGGATGAACACTGGTCAGACAGGCTGGGAGGGATGATCATCACCCCGTCCGGTTCCGGAGAAGGAACTCCGGTGACCACGCTGATCGGCAATCTCCGCGATCAGACCCAGCTCAGCGGGATACTCAACAGCCTGTACGAACTGCACCTGCCTATTCTGTTGGTCAAGTTTCTCAAAGATGACACTGGGGTGGGGTAGCGGCGGATTGATCATTCGTACCGGTTATGTAGGTTCACAGAATCGGTCCGGACAAGACTATCTTAATGGATCCTTAAAGATCCAACCAAAGGAGAGATAGAATGAATAGAGTGGCCAAGTTACTACTGATCCTGATGGTCGGCGTTATTGGAATCGCGACCACACAATCCGCCCACGCCGAGGGGCTAAACGCACAGGAGCAGGCCCAGGCCAACAATCCGTTGCCAACATGAAGACCTTTAACCTTCACAACTACTACACCCCCACCCTAACCGGGCTGCCCGACGAAACCGCCAACACCTTCTGGTTCCGCTATGCACAGCCGGTGGGCCGGTTTCTGGTACGCGCATCACTGCCCTTGCCGACGGTGCCCGTTGCCGGGGAAGCGGATTCCGAGTCGGGCCTGGGCGATCTCAACGTATTCGCCGCATACCTTGCCGTCAATAAACCCTCCATGACCTTCGGGGTTGGGCCCATCGTCACAGCACCCACGGCAAGCGACGATGCGCTGGGAACCGGCAAATGGCAGGGCGGCGTAGCTGCCGTTATCTTTGGTGTCCCCTCACCGCAATTTCAGTATGGCGGGCTGGTCACTTGGCAGGGCTCATTCGCCGGTGACGACGACCGCGACGACACCAGCCAGCTAGGCGTGCAGCCCTTCGGCATATGGCAATTGGGTAATGGTACGTACCTGCGGTCATCAGCCATCTGGGCCTTTAACATTGAGAGTGGTGATTACAATGTTCCATTGGGGCTAGGCATCGGGAAAGTGGTCAAGGTAGGAAAGACGGTTTTCAATATTTTTGCGGAGCCCCAGTTCACCCTCCTTCATGATGGTGCGGGACAACCCGAAGTCCAGTTATTTATCGGCTTGAACACTCAGTTTACCGGTCCGTAAGATTAAAAAGGAGCGCGCCCATGAAACCGAAATCCCTCATCACCGCCGTATTAACAACTACTTTAATGGTGGCCGTCAGCATGGTGCTTGCCCTGTCACCGGCGCAAGCAGCCAAAAACTTCTTCGAGCAGGCCGGCAGTGAAACCAAATACACTCCCGGAGACTTCAAGCCGGCGCCCGATAAGATGAAAACCCGGTTTGGAGCCCTGGCGTTCCCCGGCGGCTACCCAACCGAAGAAACGGTGCAGAAGGTATACGACGAACTCGATCTGCAGCGCGCCACGCAGCTCTACCTGGACATGTACCCGGCGCTGTCGGCGCATGGCCTCTTGAAAGGCTGGGTTCGGGACTACGGCATTCGCGACATTTCCGACATCGTAGTGACTGCGAATCGGCTGGACTCGACGCCGCTGATCCTGACCGGCAACACCGAGAGCATTTATTCCTTTTTCGTGCTTGATCTGAAGGCCAACGGACCGATCGTGCTTGAGGTTCCGGTCGGTGTCATGGGGCCCATCGACGATCATAACTTCCTGTTTTTAGCTGATGTCGGACCGACCGGGCAGGATAAGGGCAAGGGTGGCAAATATCTGATATTGCCGCCAGGCTACGAGGGCAGTGTCCCGGACGGCTACTTTGTCGTGCGCTCACCGACTTATATGGCTTTCTCGTTTCTTCGGGCAAATGCAGAAATAGTTGGTTTCGGTGACAAGGCGCTGAAATTCTATCGCGAAAACGCCAAGGTCTATCCGTTGAAGGACGGTCCGCGCGAACCACGCGTAATGAATGGCACCGGTGTGGCGTCCAACACCCTGGTGCCTGAGGATGCCGCCGCATTCGAATGGATGCATGAAATAATCAATTACGAACCGGCCGACGCCTTTGGTAAGGAATTATTGGGCAAGCTCGCTTCCGTGGGTATCGAGAAAGGCAAGCCTTTCGCTCCCGATGCCCGCATGCAGCAGATCTTTGCCACGGCCGCAAAAGAAGGGGTGGCCATGTCGCGGGCCATTGCTTTTGACAGCCGCGACGAAAATGCCAAAGTCTATCCGAACCGGCAGTGGGAAAGCCCCTATATCACCAACAACTCGACTTTCTATCAGAACGACTACATCAATCTCGGGGCGCGCACGGCGTTCCACTTTACCGCCGACGGCATCACACCCGCTATGGCGGCCCAGATGCCGGAGGGCAAGGGGTCGCGGTACCAGACAACCTACAAAGACAAGGACGGCAAGTTCCTCGATGGCAACAAGACCTACAAATTGAACGTGCTGCCCAAAGTACCGGTTGCGCTATTCTGGGCGGTTACGGTCTATGATCCGTGGACCCGCAGCGAGATCCAGAGCCAGCCCTACCCAAGCATCAGCAGTCAGCAGGATCCGCCGCCAGTGACCAATGATGACGGATCCATCGATATCTATTTTTCCAACGAAAAGCCTCAGGGCATTGCTGCGCAGAACTGGATCAAGACCCTGCCTGACCAGGGGTTCTTTGTCTACATCCGCTACTATGGACCGCTCAAGGCGTTCAACGACAAGACGTGGGTGCCCAACGATGTGGAGCTGGCGAAGTGAAATAGAAGAATATGGAAAAAATGGAGTGATGGAGCTGGTGGAGTGATGGAGTGGTGGAGTGATGGAGTGATGGAGTGATGGAGTGATGGAGTGATGGAGTGATGGAGTGATGGAGTGATGGAGTGATGGAGTGATGGAGTGATGGAGTGATGGAGTGATGGAAACAATGAAACAGTTGATCGACAGTATCTCTTCCTGGAAGTTAACCGTTGGACGTTCGATGGTGGACGTTAATCGGTTAACGCTCCTCGCCTTGATGACCCTCACCCTCCTGCTGGCCGGCTGCAGCACGGTTCAAATCCGCAACCCGGTGCCGCTATCCGTCCAACAGGAGCCGCAGGTCCTCGGACGCTCCGATCTGCGCTTCTGGGGCGACGATATCCCGCCGCAGATCGAGCGGCGCCTGCACACCATGACCGGGGCGCAGATCCAATCGGATTTTCCGGCCCTGTTCGGCCGCCCGCACAACTACCTGGCCATCTCCGGCGGCGGATCCGACGGGGCCTTCGGCGCCGGGCTGCTGGTCGGTTGGTCCGAGGCGGGGAGTCGTCCGATGTTTCAAATGGTCACCGGGGTCAGCACCGGTGCGCTGATTGCGCCCTTTGCCTTTCTGGGACCGGCCTATGACCCGTTATTAAAAGAAGTTTACACGACGATTTCGACAAAAGACATCCTGCGGGAAAGATACCTGCTGAAAATCCTTAGTTCCGACGCCGCTGCTGACTCCACACCGCTTTTATCACTCATTCAGCGCTATATCAGTGATGATATCATCGCTACCATTGCCAGACAACATCACACCGGTCGACGCCTTTACATCGGCACCACCGACCTGGACCTGATGCGTCCGCGTATCTGGGATATCGGCGCCATTGCCTCCAGTGGGCAACCCGGTGCAAAGGATTTGATTCACCGCATCATGCTGGCTTCTGCATCCATCCCCGGTGTTTTCCCCCCGGTGCGTATCGCGGTCGAGGTGGACGGCCTGACCTTTGACGAGATGCATGTGGATGGCGGTACCACGTCCCAGGTGTTTGTCTACCCGGCGGCCATGGATTGGCGCAACCTGCTAGAAGCGTTAGACGTCCCCGGTCCGGCCAATATTTATGTCATTCGTAATTCAGCCCTGAAACCGACCCGTCAAGCGGTCGAACCGAAGCTCGCCGCGATCGCCGGGCGATCGATCTCCTCGCTGATCCGCACCCAGGGTATCGGCGATCTGTATCTCATCTACATGCTGGCCAGGCGCGACGGGGGTAACTATCGCCTGGCGTATATCCCCGATGATTTCGATGAGAAATCGGAGGAGCCTTTCGACACGGCGTATATGAACAAGCTGTTCCAACGCGGGTATGCCATGGCCAAAGCGGGGTATCCCTGGGAGGAAACGCCACCCGGTTGGTACAAGGCTGTGGGGGCAGTAAAACAGATAAAAAACTGAACTTCCAATGTTCAATATTCAATTTAATATGGAGGCTTTGTCGTGAAAACCCAAAGCGTTTCTCACAACCCTGTTGACGCTGATTACTTTTCTGCTTGCCCCGGTCTGGGCGCATGCGTCTGAAACGAAAGGGAAAGCCCTTTAACCCGGATAACCGGATGAAGAAACTGCTCACGGAAGCTGTGGCCATCGGTAACGCATACGCCCGCGCCAATACGGTTTTCCCGCGCGATCCAGGTCACAGGTACTATCCTGATACAGGCAGTGAATGGGTGATGGCTTTTGCAGATAATGACACCTATTTTCTGAAAGACGGTGCCCGACGTTTCGACTCACGCTTGTGGATGCACTACAACGCCGTATGCGTCACGCCCGCCATGGCCTTGACCAAACCCGGAGCGGGTTCACAATATGCCATCGCCGGTTTGGATTCCATGCATCATCCCCTCGATGGATCGAAAACCTACAAGCTGCATTTACCGCCCAAGTTTCCGGTGAAGGACAACTGGTCAGTGACCATCTACGATACCCAAACCCGCAGTATGATGCAGACCGATCAGCAGTTTGCCGGCATCAACAGCCTCAGTGGGAAGGTGAAAGAGAACCAAGACGGTTCTATCGATATCATTTTTTCTCCAGAGGCGCCCAAGGGTATGGAAAACAACTGGGTGCAAACGATACCCGGTAAGAGCTGGTTCATCATCCTACGGGCCTATGGTCCGCTGGCACCCTGGATTGACAAGACCTGGCGGCCGGGCGAACTGGAATTGGTGGATTAAAACCATTAAGCCGGACAACATCGTCCTGGTGAAGTAGAGAGTAAAAAGCGCGCAGGTTCACGGCTTGTGGTTCTGCGCGCACCGGGCGAGGGTGAAATTGAACGAATCAGATAATTTGGATCGACGGAGTAAATTAATGGCAGGGAAATTCGCAATGAAACGACGCCTCAAGCTATGTGCATTTGCCATGCTGCTGGTACTCATCGCCGGTTGCGCCAGCGTGCCTCTGGAGTTTCCCAAAGAGGAATCGGTGGCGATCGCGGATACGTCGAATACCCGGCAGGCGAAAGAGGTTGCCGAGTGGTTGGACAACAGACCCGATGTCAACGGGTTCTATCCGCTCAGCCAGGGCTTCGACGCATTCGGTGCGCGTCTCGCGTTGATATCAGTTGCTGAGGCCAGTATCGACGCGCAGTATTTTCTGATGAAGCCTGACAGCGCCGGGCTCGTGTTTGCGGCCAAGCTGCTGGAAGCAGCGGACTGTGGCGTACGTGTACGGTTGCTGCTCGATGACATCTTTACCACGGTTAAAGATATCGATCTGGCGATGCTCGATGTCCATCCGAATGTTCAGGTACGAATATTCAATCCCATCTCTCGCAAGGGCATTGATGTGCTCAACTATCTTGGGCATTTTAGTCTGGCCAATCGTCGGATGCACAACAAGGCATTTATCGTCGATAACCAGGTCGCGGTAGTCGGCGGACGCAACATCGCCGTGGAGTATTTTCAGCTGGAGACGACCGGGGAGTTTATCGACTTCGATATGCTGAGTACCGGCCCTATCGTCAAAGACGTGTCGGCGGAGTTCGACACCTACTGGAATCACAAGCTCGCGGTGCCGATGGAGGCGCTGTTCGCTGAAGATGGCAGCAAGAAGTTCGAGCGAGCTCGCGCCCAGGTGACGCGTGAGATGGAGGAGGCGGGTGACAGCATCTACGGCAAGGCCATCAATACGCCGCTGATGAAACAATTCTTCGAGCAGTCGCTGGACCCGTATATAGCCGATGCGCGCCTGATTACGGACGATCCACAAAAGCTTCTGGAAAAAGTATCGGACAATCAGCAAGTCGTCGTCAACGAAATGCGCGAAGCGCTGGCCGCGGCGGAACGAGAGATTTACATCTTTACGCCCTATTTTATCCCGAGAAAACGCGGCATCGAGTTCATCAAGGAGCTGCGCGCGAAAGGCATACGTATTGTACTGCTGACCAATTCACTGGCGACCAACAATCACACCCCGGTGCATTCTCACTACTCGTCGTATCGCAAAGACCTGCTCAGGGCTGGCGTCGAACTATGGGAGGCGCGCGCCGACGCAGCGAAGATGACCACGCCGGACGGGAAGACTGAACTGGATCAGCTCACGCTGCATACCAAGGGCATCCTGATCGACGGCGAACGTATCTTCGTTGGCTCGCTGAATCTCGATCCACGATCAATCGATATCAATACCGAAATGGGCCTGCTGATCGACTCGCCTGAACTTGGCGAGCGACTGATGAATGATGCAATAGAGCGAATACCGAAGATCGCCTATCGACTGCAGCTATGTGAAAATGACAAGATTACCTGGCACGCAACCATTGACGGCGAAGAGGTTGCAGAGACCACCGATCCACAGACTTCAGCGTGGCGGCGGTTTGCCGCATGGTTTTTGAAGATCACTCCCGAAAATCAACTATAGAGCCTTTAACGCGAAAAGGCCGGACGGCTCGTTGGACATCAACCTTCAACCCAAACTTAAATGGAGAAAAATCATGACAGCAAAAAAAGACGAATTTTTGAACCAAATGAAAAAACAGTACGACGCGTTAAACTACCGCTGGAGTCGCGAGCGCGACAAATTTGAGGCCGATTATCAGCATTTGAGCGCTGATGCCAAGAAAGAATATGAAGCCAAACGTGAGGAATATCGTAAATTGCGCAGCGAATTGAAGGAAAAGATCGTCGATCTTGACGTCGCCAGCGATAACGCCTGGGATGACCTGAGGGATGGGGCGGAAAAGTCCTGGAGCGCACTCAGCAAGGCTTTCGACAACGCGGCATCGCATTTCAAAAAATAAACTTAGTGGATTCGTAAAAAGTCACCCGGTATGTCATTCCCGTGGAGGCGGGTGCATGCAGTGAAGCTTTAGCGCTATCCACAACGATAGGATAATACTGGATCCCCGCCTGCGTGGGGATGACAAAACAAACACAATTTCGACTTTTTACGAATCCATTAAATTGAAAGGAAGATAAAAAAATGAAAAAAATACATGGTGTGACTTTTCTTGTGATCGCTGCATTGCTGATGGCCACGGCTTGCTCGCACAGCCCTCAACCGCCGGCAAAGTACAAGATGACCACTCAAATTCCAGAGAACGTGCTGATCCCGGATAAAGTGGAAACCCGTCTGGGAACACTCGAGTTTTTTGATGGAGTACCTACGGCAGAAACAGCTCAGTTAATATGGGATAATCAGGACTTTTCGCGTGCGGTAGAATCCATGATCATGTGTACGCCTGCCGCTTCACTTGCAGGTTTCAGGAGAGGAATCCGTGAATATGGCCCCGATAATGAAACCGCCATTATCTGGGAAAGTCGTCTAGATTCTAAAGGACTTCTGTTAACCGGTAATACGACGGTGATCTACCTATTTATGTGGATTGACACGAAAAGCGGGCCGGTTGTTATTGAGTCACCCCCAAACGTATTGGGCATCTTAGACAACTTCTGGTTCCACTATGTCACCGACATTGGAAATGCCGGGCCCGATAAAGGAAAAGGAGGAAAGTACATCATTCTTCCTCCTGATTATGAAGGCGATCTGGAAGAAGGCCCGTTTGTGAAAAGGTCAGACACCTATGGCCACTGGTTAGCGTTAAGAGGTTTTCCAAAAGGAGACGACAACGCAGCGGTTGTAAAAAACATAAAGGATCATCTAAAAGTATATCCTTTAGCAGAAGCTGCTAATCCAAAGCCGGTAAAGTTTTATGACGTATCCAACAAGTATATCAACACCCTGCATGCACAGGATATCACCTTCTTTGAAGAAGTGAATCAGGTGGTACAGGAAGAACCCGCCGCTGCCTGGGATACTGAATCATTAGGAATGCTTGCTTCCATTGGAATCGAGAAAGGGAAAGCGTTCAAGCCCGATGCCCGAATGACCAAAATCCTGAAAGAAGCAGCATTGGTTGGTACCGCCACGCAACGCTCTATTATCTGGAGAAACAGAAACGAAAACGTAAAGATTTGGCCGGATAGTAAAAGCTGGGAAATCGGTTTTGCCGGTGGAAGCTACGCTTTTGAACATAATGGTGCACGCTTAATCAATGAAAGAACCCGTTTCCATTACTATGCAACCGGTATCACACCGGTTATGGTCAAACCTCCAGTGGGGGCTGGTTCTCAATATGTGATTGGCTTACGCGATGCTGATGGTGAAATTTTAAACGGGGCAAATAATTATAAAGTGCATGTGCCTCCCAATGCTCCAGTAAAACGCTTCTGGGAAGTTACCGTCTATGACAACCAAACGCGTTGTATGTTGCAAACCGATCAGCGTTTGCCGGGAGTTACCAGCATTCAAAGTGATGTAGTGCAAAATGCAGATGGTTCTTATGATATTTATTTTGGTCCTGAAAAACCAGAAGGTAATGTAAATTGGGTGCAAACTATTCCTAACAAAGGTTGGAACATGCTTTGGCGTGTATACAGTCCTACACAAGTTTGGTACGACAAAACATGGCGTCCAAGTGAGATTGAGAGAGTGAAATAAAGCGTAAAAACATGGAGTGTTGGAGTAAAGGAGTAATGGGTTGGAGTGATAGGAATAGAAAGGTTTTTCCAACACTCCACTACTCCACTACTTCAATATTCCAATTCTCCACTACTCCAATATGTTAAGGAGATCTGTTGGTTGTAAATTATTTTTAATCTGAAGGGTGAGGATGGATTATGAACGTTTATGGTTACCAGATCGATGATGCCTTGCAACTAACGCGTTTTGATCCCGAAAAAATAGAGGATACCCTTCAACGGCCGGATGCGCGGGTGTGGCTGAGTATACAGGGACCTGAACCCGGCGAAACGCAAAGATGGCTGGACAGACTGAACGTTAACGGATTGTCCCGACGCCTGTGTCTTGAGGTCAGGGATCGCCCCGGTTTTTATCCCCTCAAATCCGAAATCATCATGGTTCTCCCGGTACTGGCAGATCCAGATATTTCACACGAGACGGATTATGTGACCTTTCTTTGCAGGGAGAATTTGCTGTTCACATTGCACCAAAAAACCTTCATGAGTCCTGATCGAATCATCGAAGATATCGAGGATTCGGAATCCTGGCTCCCGGAGTGCAGTATTGCCGGTCTCCTTTCTGCAGTGATGATGGATCAGACGCAGGATTGTTTGCTGCGATATACCTCCCAACTGCGAAATGAGATCACTGCCCTTGAGGGACGCATGGATCAAGCGCCTGATTCCGTGACAGCGGAACAGATTCTGGACCTGCGCGCTGAACTCCTCATGCTGGGTGCATTGGTCAGCGATCAACTGCCGGCGATGAAGGCGCTGACCACTACCGATAAACCTTACTTCAAGCTCAAGGATGCTCAGGAATATATGAACTGTGCATTGGCCAATCTGCAGGCGGCGACGGTTTCGCTGGATTGGCTTGATCAGCGCATCGGTGCCTTGCATTCCGGTTTTGAAATGCATGCGCAGGACCAGACCAACCGCAGGCTCAACCTGCTCACCATCCTTTCAGCGATATTTAACCCGGCGACGCTCCTTGCCGGAATCTGGGGGATGAACTTTGCGAATATGCCCGAGCTGCAATATCCCTATGCCTACCCGATGGCACTTGGTTTCATGATCCTGATTGGTGTGATGATGTTCCTTTTTTTCCGCAGAGGCGGCTGGTTCGAATAGGCCCTGTATCACAAATCACCGGAAAGCAGGACAACACAGCGTTGGGGAAATTTTCTGCCGATAGGAGAGCAAGGACGTCTTGCTTCCTGGACGTTGAAGGGTTGACGTTCGATGCAACACTTCTCACTTGGAAAGGAGTGAACAATGAAATCCCAAATCAAAAAATGTATCTGGGTCGCAGTGATCCTGGTGTGGGTCGCCTGTCCTGTCGGCAGCGTTTCGGCCGATACGACCTCCCTTGACGGGGATTGGAAATTCGGACTCGAGCTTTACTTCTGGGGGGCCTCCATCGGCGGCGCATCGGCCGACGGCAGCGATGTCGACGTCGATCTTGACGATATCCTCGACAATCTGGAATTCGCCGTCATGGGGACGGCTTCCATGAGCAAAGGCAAGTGGTCGCTGGCTGCGGACTTAATTTACCTGGACGAAGAAGCGGATGGTTCCATCGCCCCCGGCGTGAATGCCAATGTGGAAGTGACCAATTGGGTCATCACCCCGGTGGTCGGCTACAATGTCCTCGACACGGATCGAGGCCGACTCGACATTGTTGGGGGAGCCCGCTATCTTTACCTTAAAGCGGATTTGCGCGTGGATGCGCTGGGTGCGCGGGTCGATGACTCCGGATCGAACTGGGACGGTGTGATCGGCGCCCGAGGCAGGGTTGACTTAGCGGAAAAGTGGTACCTGCTTGGCTACCTGGATATCGGTACCGGTGAGTCCGACCTCACCTGGCAGGCCATGGGAGGGATCGGGTACCGCTTCAAGTGGTTCGACCTGGTGGCTGCGTATCGCTATCTGCGTTGGGATTTCGACGACGGTCAGGCCCTGGACAATCTTTACATCCACGGTCCTGGAGCGGGAATCCGCTTTGCATTCTAAGGACCTGTCCGCAAAAACCATTCCCGGCAAAGGCTGGCATAACCTGTCCCGTCTGTACGGCCCGCTGGAGCTTTGGTTCGATAAAACCTGGCGGCCGGGAGAAGTAGCGTTGGTGGAGTATCCAAAGAGGGAATCTATCGATGGAAAAAGCAGCCACCAAATCATCCAGCGTTCTCGCAGAAGAGAGAACTGAGCTCGCCCTTTATTGCACGGCCTTAGCCGCCAGCCGCTCTCTGATGGCCTGGGTTCGCACCGGGCTGTCCATGAACGGCTTCGGCTAAACGATTTAACAGTTCGTCCAGTCTTTTTCTGACCGGATCGAACCCGACGCGGCAGGCAATCTTGGGCTTTTCCTGATTGTCCTGGGAACGCTTTCCATCCTGTTCGGCTGCATCGAGTACTGGCAGACCGCACGTGAAATGCAGGAATCTTATTAGGCGCCGATGCGTAAGTATCCCCTGATTATGGCTAGTGTACTCGGCTCGTTAGGTGTGCTCCTGATTCTGAGCGTTTTTCTGCGGATTATTTGAACCGCCGAACAGGATGAATTCGTAAATCACAGTTCTGACAGCTTCGTAAAAATGAAGGATCAAAAACCATAAAGAGGATAAATCGCAATGAAAGCTAAACAACTGATCACCGGCATGGCGGCCATTCTGATGGCGGGGAGCCTGTTGACGACATCATGGGCCCAGCCGCCCAAAATGAAAATGACCACCGACATTCCGGAAGCCTACACCGCCCCCGACAAGGTGAAGACCTCGATCGGCACATTGCGCTACTTCGATGGTGTACCCACGGAAAAGAGCACCGAAGCCATCTACGACTATCTCGACACCTCGAGGGCTGTGAACGTATTTCTCAACTCGATCCCCGCCCTCTCCATCAACGCTCTGCGCGAAGGACAGGCTTCCATGGGGGCAGATGCGAGCAATAAAATCTGCATCTGGGACAACCTGATGGACTCCAAGACCATCCTGCTGACCGGCAATACATCGACGATGTACGCGGTCGGTTTCCTTGACCTCCTCAAAGACGGCCCGACCGTCATAGACCTTCCTCCGGGAATGCTCGGAATCCTCGACGACATGGCTTTTCAATATATGGTCGACCTCGGTGTCGCAGGCCCCGATAAGGGCAAAGGCGGCAAGTACCTTGTTCTGCCTCCCGGATACAAAGGCGACGTCCCCCCGGGCTACTTCATCGTGCAGTCAAAGACCAGTGGTGTATGGGTCTTCATGCGCGGGTATCTCGATAAGAAGCTACCCATCGAGAAAGCCGTCCCTGCTGCGTCGAAAAACATCCGGAACACGCTGAAAGTCTACCCGTTGTCAACCAAGGACAATCCGCCGGCCATGGAGTTCATCAACGTGTCCGGTAAGGACATGCACATGATCGTTCCCAATGACTACAGCGCGTTTGAAAAACTGCATGCACTGATTCAGACCGAGCCGGATGATTATCTTGGCAAGGAGGCAAAGGGAATGATGGTGGCCATCGGCATCGAAAAGGGCAAGCCCTTTAATCCGAATGCCCGCATGCAGAAAATCCTGACCGACGCTGCGGCCATCGGCAACGGCGCTGCCCGCGCCATCAGCTACTTCCCGCGCGACCCCGGCAACTTGACCTTCAAGGACAGCAAAGCCTGGGTGACTGCCTACGCCGACAAGGACACCACCTTTACGCGTAACGGCGCCTATCGCCTCGAGCCGCGCGTCCTCTTCCACTTCGGCTACATCTGTGTCTCTCCCGCCATGGCCATGACCGTTGCCGGCAAGGGATCGGACTACTCCATGGGTATGCTCGATTCCGAGGGCAAGGTTCTGGATGGATCCAAGACGTACCGGCTCCGGATTCCGCCGAACCCGCCGGCGAAAGACTTTTGGGCAATCACCATGTACGACACCCAGACACGCTCGCAACTGCAGACCGATCAGCAGTTCCCAACCAAGGGGAGTCAGGATGAAGGCATTAAAACCAATCCCGACGGATCGATGGATATTTACTTTTCCCCGAAAGCCCCCAAAGGTATGGAAGGCAACTGGCTCCAAACCATCCCCGGAAAAAGCTGGTTCATTGCCCTGCGTATCTATGGACCTGAAAAACCTTGGATAGACCAGACCTGGCGGCCGGGTGAGATTGAGCTGGTGAAATAATTTGCTCAAAACAAATAAGGGAAGCGGGTTAGAACTCGCCTCGCCGAAAAGAACAAGGAGCCGGCCCAATGAAAAAGTTAATAATTACCTGCCTGGCATTGACTGTCGCGGCATCGGCTCTTGCCGCTGATCCCAAGTACAAGGCCGACGTGCCCGCGTCACTGATCACCCCAGATACTGTAAAGACAAAGTATCTGGGAGATCTGAAGTTTGTCGATGGATTCCCAACAGACGCAACACTGGAGAAGAGTTACGACTTCCTGGATACGTCCAGAGCGGTGCAGCTCTTTACCAGCGGTATTCCAACGGCTTCCATGCATGGTTTGCTAAAAGGGCATAGAGACATCGGCGTTAAACCGAATAAGACGCTTGCGATTACTGAAGAGTTGCTTGACGCAAAATCGTTATGGTTAACGCCAAACACAACCACACCTTACATTCATGCTGAACTGAATGTTAAAGAGGGTCCGGTCGTATTTGAGGTGGGCACCCCTGTTATCGGGATCGTTGATAATGCCTTTTTCTTATATGTTGCGGATGTCGGTCTTGGCGGCCCAGATAAAGGCAAAGGCGGAAAATACCTGTTGGTCGGAGAGGATTACAAGGGGGAAATACCTGAAGGGTATTTTGTCCTTCGTACCAATACGTACCGCCATTGGTTGTTCATGAGAGCGGTTGGAAAACCGGGCGAACCACTTAAAGATACGCTTAAGGCATTTAAAGCCGGCTTTAAAATGTATCCCCTGGCGCAAGTAAAAAATCCTCAACCCAATGACTATATCAATATTTCGGGCAAACAATACAACACGATTCATTCAGGCGATGCCTCTTTATATGATGAGCTAAATGAAGTGATTCAGTATGAACCGGCTAATTCAGGTGATCCTGCAATGCTGGGTTTGGCTGCCGAGCTGGGAATCAGTAAAGGCAAGCCCTTCACTCCTGACGCGAGAATGAAGAAAATTTTGACTGAAGCTGCATCTATCGGAAACGCAGCTTCGCGCGCAGTCATGTTTAAGCCCCGCGATAAATCTAGTATATTTTTACCCTGATCGCCAATGGTTCTCACCCCTGGCAGATGGGAGTTCTGCCTTCCTGGATAAAAATGGCGCTCGGACGCTCGATCGTCGTATCGGATTTCACTACTTCGCAACGGGCATCACCCCCTTTATGGTCTCCCCGACACCGGGTTCCGGCTCTGTTTATGAGATCGCAGCAACCGATGCTAGCGGTAAAATGCTGAGTGGCAACAACACCTATTCGGTGACGCTTCCCGCTCCAGTGCCGGCGAAAGCCTTCTGGTCATTTATGGTCTATGACGTCCAAACCCGCTCTATTCTGGAAACAGATCAAAAAACGGGGGGCTAGACAGTATGGCGAAAGACCTTAAAGCCAATGCAAATGGTTCCTATACGGTTTATTTCGCAGCTAAACCACCTGAGGGAAAAGAGGGTAATTGGGTGCAGACCATGCCAAACAAGGGATTCCACGTATTGTTAAGGTTATACAGCCCGCTACAACCCTGGTTTGATAAGACCTGGAAGCCCGGTGATTTTGAACTGGTGAAGTAAAGGAAAGCAATAAGCGATTAGCTATTAGTAAAAACTAACTGCTAACGGTTAAGAGCTGACACTTTAGAATAAACAGGAGAAGTAAAATGAGAACCAAAAAAGTGTTCAAAAACCTGATGATCTTGCTGACGTTGTCTGGTCTTGCCAGCGTAACCACCGTCTCGGCTGAAGCACCATCACGCTATATGGGAGGGCCGGTCGAACTGGCGACGGCGCACAATGGTGCCATCGTAAACGCCAACTTAATCGAAGCCTACCCTAAGAACTGGTACACCGAGAAGACCGTTAAGGAGATCGTGGATGGGGTTTGGGTGGTCGGCGGCTATTCGATTGCCAATACCATCGTCATTGAGGGCGATGATGGCTTAATTGTCTATGACGTGGGCGACACGAAAGAGGAAGCCGAGCATATTCGCGATGCCATTCGCGAAAAGATCAGCAAGAAGCCGGTCAAGGTGATCATGTACAGCCATTCACACTATGCCCTGGGTGGCGGCGTGTTTGTGGACAATCCTGATGACGTGCTCATCATCGGGCACCCGAAGCTCAATGAGACGGTACAGAATAATCTCAGTGGCGGCGGCGCTCCATCGGCCATTCCCGAGATTGGCCCCATCCTCAGTGCGCGGGCACTCATCCAGTTCAGCAACTTCATGCCCGAAGAGGGCCCGGATGCCTCCCTGCAGGCCAAGCTCCAGTTGGGAAGGCCCATTGCTTTCCTGCCCGTCAACAAGACCGTTGAAAACGAGGAAATGCTCAACCTGCTCGGGCACAAAGTACAGTTTTTTACCGAAGGGCTCTCCGATGACCACAATCTGACGGTCTGGCTCCCCGAAAAGGGGGTTGTCCTGAACAACTTCGTCTTTCCAGGCAGGCCCAACATCTACAGTTTGCGCGGGGTTGTCTATCGAGATCCGCTGATCTGGCGCGATGCGCTCAAGATGATTCGCGACCTTCAGCCCGAGGTCGTCCTGAACACCCACGCGCCTGCCATCGTCGGCAAAGACAATGTGATGAAGACGCTCACTGGCTACATGGACCATTTTACCTTGACCTACGATCAAACCCTGCGTGGCATTCTCTATGGCCTGGGGCCGAACGACCTGCGTAACTTTATCTATTTTCCAAAGCACCTGGATGAGATGGCGGAAAACACCGAGATATACGGCGAAACGGTCCACTTTCCCGAGGCTATCTTCAACTATGCCGTGGGTTGGTTCGATGGGGATGTGACAAAGATATTTAAAGTGGCGCCGAAGGAGGAAGCCGATCGCATGGTAAAACTCATGGGCGGCAAATCCAAGGTATTTAAGGAAGCCCGGACCGCCCTTGAGAAAAAAGAGTTTGCCTGGGGAACGCAACTTGTCCAATACGTCTATCTGCTGGACCCCATGGATAAGGAAGTTCGCCAACTCAAGGCAGACCTGTTGAGAGAGATGGGTTATCGGGCCATGGGCTCCATCCCCCGGGCATTTCTTCTCTCCGAAGCGCGTGCCCTGGAGGGTAAGGTCGAAATTCCGCGGCTCATCCCCCCCCAGCCTAAGCTCATCGCGGCCAGGCCGGGAACCTTTGTGGATTATTTCCGCGTGCGCATTGATCCTAAAAAGAGCGAGAACACAGACCTGGTTATGGAGTTTGTCTTTACTGACAAGGGCAACCAGGCCGTCGGCCTGCATGTGCGCAGGGGTATCGCCGAGTTTATCCCGGTGCCATCCGAATACTACCGCAAATCGGATGCGGTGCTCCAGCTCGACTCGGATACCTGGAGCGAACTCTATTTGAGCACCGTCGATCTGAAAGGCGCTATCGACTCGGGCAAGGTTAAGCTCGCCAAGGGTGATGCGGGTAAGACCACCGAAGCCTTTGACATGTTCGATCGTTATAAGCCCGGGAAGAATTACAAGGTGCCGCCGTATAGCCATTGATTGATAAGACTGGCGGCCGAGCGAAATTGAGTTGCTGAGATAATTCGCTCAAGACAAATATGCTGCGGAGCTGGTTAGAACTCGTTTCGCTAAAATAAAAAGGAGATAGAACAATGAAAACAAAACAATTACTAGTCATCGCCGCAGTACTCGTTGTTCTTGTTTCGGCGGCAACAAACGGATTTGCACAACAAGCCGATCAACTCCCATCATGGAATGACGGACCGACAAAAGCAGCGATCATTCAGTTTGTGCAGGATGTCACCAACACTGGTGGCCCGAAGTTTGTGCCGCCGGAACAGCGGATCGCCACTTTTGATAATGATGGAACGCTGTGGGTGGAACAACCCGTTCGCACAGCTTGAGTTTGCGGCATACCAAGTTAAAAAAATGGCAGTTAACCATCCCGAGTGGAAGGATACGCAACCCTTTAAATCGGTTCTGGAAGGTGATAACGAATATCTGGTGAATGATCTGTTAAATAATCATGGCAAAGAGTTAATGAAACTTATTGCTGTTACGCATGCAGGTATGACCTTAAAAGAATTTAATGCAGAAGTTAACGCTTTTCTGAACGCTTCTTCTCATCCAAAGTTCGGAAAGAAATATACAGAGACTATTTATCAGCCCATGCTGGAATTATTACAATATTTACGTGACAACAACTTTAAAACCTATATCTGCTCCGGTGGAGGTAACAGTTTTATGAGGGTTTTTGCAGATGATGTTTATGGCATTGTACCCGAAAACGTAATTGGCACTTTTGCTATGAATACTTTTGAACAAGTTGATGGTGAATGGGAGATTGTAAAGGGGACAGATAACTTTTTTATGAACGATAAAAATACTAAGCCTGCTGCCATAGAACAACGTATTGGACGTATTCCAATTTTTGTAGGAGGTAATGTTCGTAGTGGAGGTGACATAGGACAACTGACCTATAGTAGCACCAACACACTACCTAATTTTCAATTGTTGGTTCATCATGACGATGAGGTGCGTGAATACGCCTATGATGAAAAGGATAATGCATCCTTAAATGCAGCTAAGGAAGGCGCCTGGCGTGTTGTAAGTATGAAAAATGATTGGAATAGAATATTCCCTTTCGATAAATAAGAACGGTATTTTGTTAGGGTTGTGAAAATCCATTCTTGCAAAATGCGGTTTAATTAAAGGAGAAGAAAAATGATAACAAAAATAAAATCAGTAACAACCATGGCCGTTACCGGATTGATGGTGGCCGGCCTGACAACGGCAGCATGGGCCGCTTCACCGAAAATGATCACCCAAAAGCCTGTTATGAAAATGACGACACCGCTTCCGGAGAACATCACCACGCCGGCCAAGGTTGAGTCACCCATAGGTACCCTGGAATTCTTTGATGGGATCCCAACGCTTGCCACAAAAGATGCCGTGTACGATTATGTCGACCGGGCCCGTGCTGTGCAGATGTATATTACTATGATGCCCGCAGTATCCACCTACAGCCTGCGTCAGGGAAGTGAGACGTGGGCATGGGAGAGGCTCATCAGGTTGTGCTTTGGGAGCAGATGGGAGATTCAAAGTCGCAGGTGCTGACCTATAACAACACATCGCTCTATAACTGGAGCTTTCTCGACCTTGAAAAAGACGGCCCAACTGTAATTGAAGTTCCGCCGGATCAACTGGGCATTCTTGATGATGGCAATATGCGCTATCTCAGCGATATGGGCGCAGCAGGTCCCGACAAGGGCAAGGGCGGAAAATACCTGGTGCTGCCTCCTGGTTATGAAGGGGATGTTCCGGATGGGTATTTTGTCGTTAAATCCACGAGCTATGTGGTGTGGAACTTCATGCGCGGTTATGTCAGGGATGTGAATGACCCAGCTGATGTCAAAAAGGCTGCCGATAACGTCAAGAACAACCTGAAAGTCTATCCGCTGGCGAAGAAGGATAATCCGCCGAAGATGGAGTTCAAGAACATGTCGGGCGTTTATTACAATACGATTCCGCCCAATGATTTCACCTATTTTGAACGACTCAATGAGATCATCCAAAAAGAACCCATCGATTTTATCGACCCTGAGACCCGTGGCATGATCGCGACACTCGGTATCATTAAAGGTAAACCCTTTGAGCCGGATGAGCGTATGACAAAACTGCTCAACGAAGCGGTTGATATCGGCAATGCCTACGCACGCGCCAATACCGTGTATCCCCGTGATCCCGGACATTATTTCTATCCAGAGACAGACAGTGAGTGGGTCATGGCATTTCCCGACAAAGATGCCTTCTTCTTAAAAGATGGAATCCGTCGCATAGATGCCCGACTTTGGATGCATTACAACGCGGTCTGCGTCACTCCGGCCATGGCAGGGATTAAACCTGGTGTTGGTTCGGACTACGGTATTGCCGGATTAGATTCGAAACACCAGCCTTTGGATGGCGCAAAAACCTACAAACTCAACCTGCCGCCCAATGTTCCGGTAAAAGACAATTGGTCAGTGACAATTTATGATCCTCAGACGCGCAGCATGCTTCAGAGCGACCAACCCTTTGCCGGGCTAAATAGTTTAAGCGGAGAGGTCAAAGCCAACAAAGATGGTTCGTATGATATCTACTTTGCTCCCAAAGCGCCAAAGGGCAAGGAGAGCAACTGGATCCAGACCATCCCCGGCAAAAGCTGGTTCATCCTCCTGCGTATGTACGGCCCGCTTGAGCCTTGGTTGGATAAGACCTGGCGGCCGAGTGAGCTGGAGTTAGTGAAGTAATTCTTTTAAAACAAATAAGCGACGGGGCGGGATAAACTGGCCTCGTCGGAAATAAAAAAGGAGATAAAACGATGAATATGAAATCATTGACCATCATGGCCATTACCGGATTGATGGTGGCCAGCCTGACAAGTGCGGCATGGGCCGAACCCCGCAAATACAAAATGACCACCGACATCCCGGCCAATGTCATTACACCGGACACGATGGAAACAAGCATTGGCACGCTGAAATTTAATGACGGCTTTCCTACGGAAGAAACAGCCCAAAAGGTCTGGGATAATCTTGATTTTGTCCGAGCAGTTGAAGCCATGATTATGACGACACCTGCGGCTTCGCTGGTAGGTTTCCGTAGAGGTATCCGCGATTTTGGGCCGGACAATGAAACCATGATTATCTGGGAAGGTCGCCTGGATCCTAGAGGTTTACTGCTAACAGGTAATACGACAGTGGTTTATAGCTTTATGTGGATCGATCTGAAAGATGGACCCATGGTAATGGAGACGCCACCCAATGTGCTTGGAATCGTCGATGATTTCTGGTTCAGATATCTTACCGATTTTGGCAATGCGGGAGATGATAAGGGTAAAGGCGGTAAGTATCTTCTTCTACCACCTGATTACAAGGGTGATATCCCCGAGGGATACTTCGTTAAACAATCGAAAACTTATGGCCATTGGCTGGCCATGCGCGGTTTCATGACCGATTTCGAAGCCGATCCGGTTGTTAAAAACATGAAAGAGCATTTCCGTATTTACCCATTAGGGGACGAGCCAAAAGAAGTTAACTGGGTGAATATGAATGGCAAGTTTATCAATACCCTTCATGCTTCGAATGGTGAATTTTTTGCCGAAGTCAATCAAGTGGTTCAGGAAGAACCTAATTCGGCTTTTAGTCCGGAAATATTAGGAATACTTGCTTCAATTGGAATTGAAAAGGGAAAACCTTTTGCACCTGATGCACGCATGAAAGCAATCTTGGATGATGCCGCAAATGTGGGTAATGCTACACAGAGAGTTATACAGTGGAATGCCCGCGATGAAAGTTTTGCAGCCTACCCTGGAAGTAAAACTTGGGAACCCGGTTTCGCCGGCGGAAGTCATGAGTTCCTGCGTGATGGCGTTCGATTAATTAATGAGCGTGAGCGTTTCCATTTTTATGCCACAGGAATTACACCAGCTATGGTGAAACCTCCGGTAGGCCAGGGCTCTCAATATTTAGAAGGGCTTCGTGACTCGGAAGGTCGACGATTCGATGGAAGCAAAACCTACAAACTGCACATCCTGCCCGACGTTCCTGCAGCTAACTTCTGGGATGTAACGATTTATGATATGCAAACGCGGTCGCTATTACAGACCGACCAGCCTTTCCCGGGTGTAACAAGTAAGGACAAGGCAGTCATTCAAAATGCTGACGGTTCATTTGACATTTATTTTAGTCCTGAAAAACCGGAAGGCAACGTGAACTGGCTGCAAACCATACCAGGTAAAAGCTGGCACGTACTTTGGAGAATTTATGGCCCAACTCAGATTTGGTACGATCAGAAATGGAAAATAAGTGAGATCGAGTTGGTTGAGTAGTTCAAGATAATAAGCGGGGCGGGTTAAAACTCGCCTCGCCAAAAAATTACGGAGACTCGACGATGAATTTGAAATCACTAACAACGCTGGCTGTCAGCGGATTGATGATCATCTTTCTGGCAACCATCTCGGCGGCGACTGAAAAACCCAACGTAGTACTCATGCTGTCAGACAACATGGGCTACGGTGATTTAGGAATCTATGGCAGCGGTGGTGAACTTCGTGGTATGCCCACGCCGCGCATTGATCAACTGGCAAGCGAAGGGATGATGCTCACTCAGTTCTTCGTGGAGCCAGGCTGTACACCAACCCGCGCGGCTTTGCTGACAGGCAGATATTCTCAACGTGCAGGATTGGGAAGTATTATTATTGCCGGTACACCCAGCACACTTCAGGATAGTGAGGTGACTCTTGCCGAACTGTTCAAATCAAAAGGTTACGCCACTGCCATTGTGGGTAAATGGCATCTTGGTGAAGAAAAGCAAAGTCTGCCGATTCACCAGGGCTTTGATGAATACCATGTTGGGATTTTACAAACCACCGACGGTACATTGTATCCGGATGGTATGCGTAGAAGCGGTATATCGGAAGCAGAAATTGCCAAATCGCACGCCGCTATCTGGGAATCAGAACCCGGAAAGGATGTGTTGAAAAAGGTCCGTCCCTACGATCTTGAATACAGGCGGCATATCGAAGGTGACATAGCGCAAGCCTCCGCGAAGTACATCAAAGAACAGGCAAAAGAAGAGAACCCATTCTTTCTTTATGTGGGATGGTCACATGTGCATTATCCGGCCTTGCCTCATCCCGACTTTGAGGGGAAATCGAGTGCCGGGCTTTTTGGTGATGCTGTGATGGAACTTGACTACCGTACAGGACAGGTGCTTGACGCCATAAAGGAGGCCGGCATTGAAGACAACACCATCGTCATATGGCTTTCCGACAATGGACCGGCTACAACCCAAGGGTCCAACAACGATTTCTTAGGCAGTTCAGGCGGACCGTTCCGTGGAGAGGTTGGTGATGCACTTGAGGGTTCACTGCGCGTTCCGGGCATGATCAAATGGCCAGCAAAGATCAAACCGGCAAAGAGCAACGAGATGGTAGCTATCCACGACTTCTACCCTACATTGGCCAAAATTATCGGGGCCAAAGTACCAACTGACCGTGCCATTGATGGCGTCGATCAGGGTGATTTCTTCCTAGGTAAAAACAAGCAGTCAGCGCGCGAAAGCCTGATCACGTTCATGGAAGGCGAGGTTGCTGCAGTGCGCTGGAAGCAGTGGCGTATTTATCCAAAGCAATTCATTGCATCTGCTGGCAACCCGTCCCTCATGGGCGTGGGCGGCTATCGTGCCGAGGGGATGGGTTATCCTTCTATTTATAATATTGCCCGTGATCCACGGGAACAATGGAACCAGGTTGCAGTCTCTGCCTTTGTGCTCGGACCGTATATGAAGATTGTGGGCGAATACCAGAAGTCACTGGAAAAATATCCCAATCCACCAGCCTTCAGCATGACAAAATTTGCGAAGTAACGGGGGCAAAAAAGCATTGTAATGCTGCGCCGGGGATTATCCTTGGCGCAGCATACATGACTAAACTCGAATACGTGGGGCGAACTCTATCTGAGCACAATCGATCTAAAGGGTGCTCTTGGATCTGGCAAGGTCAAGCTTACCAAGGGTGACGTGAACAAGACCACCGAAGCCTTTGACCTGTTCGATCGTTATCAGCCCGGCAAGAACTACAAGGTTCCGCCGTATAGCCATTAATTGATTAGACCTGGTGGCCGAGTGAACTGGATTTGGTTGAGTAGTTTATGATCTATTCAGGTGTCAGTATTCGACACATACTGACACCTGAATACGATTAAAAGGAGAAACAAAATGGGCACAGGCAAGATGTTGGCGCCGCTTGCAGATTTGAATATTTAACAAAGGTGAAACTCATGAAAAAAAAATCTAATTTTGTAAGAAAGGCGCGTAAGTGGGCAGCGGTAGGTTGCGTACTTGCGGGGGTAACCATTGCCGTTGCTGCAATACCACAGGACGCGGCGGCAGCCTCACGAAAAATCCGAAAAACCCAACGTCGTGCTGATGCTGTCTGACAACGTCGGCTACGGGGATATCGGCGCCTTTCAGGGCGGAGCGATCCGGGGAGCTCCTACACCGAATATCGATAGCATTGCGGCCGAAGGTATGACCTTTACCCAGTTTCTGGTGGAGCCGGGCTGCACGCCGTCACGCGCGGGTCTGCTGACCGGGCGCTATTCGCCACGCGCCGGTTTGGGCACGATCATTATCGGAGGTACGCCCAATACCCTGCAGGCTAAGGAGATTACGCTCGGCGAACTGTTCAAGAGCCAGGGCTATGCGACGGGATACGTTGGAAAATGGCATCTGGGCTCGGAGGAACAAAGCTGGCCAGTACGACAGGGCTTTGACGAGTATCGGGTGGGGGTCATCGAAACCAGCGATTCGACCTTGTACCGGCCGCAAATGGAACGCCTCGGTTTCTCTGAGGAAGCCATCCAAAAAAAGGCACCCGGAATCTGGGATGGCACGACAAAAGATGGATTGAAGAGAGTCCGAGAATACGATGTTGAATACAAACATATTGTCGAGGATGATATTGCCAAGGCGTCAGTGAAGATTATCAATACACATGCCGCGACCAAAGAGCCCTTTTTTCTTTTAGTCGGTTTGACCCAGACGCACTATCCGAATGTGACCTCACCAGAGTTCTCTGGTAAGTCGGAAAACGGACCCTACGCAGATGCGCTGCTGCAACACGATCACGCGGTGGGCGAAATCCTGGATGCAATCCAGAAGTCTGGCATCGAAGATAACACCATCGTGATCTATATCTCTGATAACGGTTCGACACCTCTCGGTGGACCGGCCGAGTTCCGCGGCGGCTCCAACGGTATTTACAGTGGCGAGTTGGGCGACGGACGAGAAGGCTCGATACGGACACCGGGCATGATCAAGTGGCCTGGCAGAATTCCGGTGGGAAAAAATAATGGTATGTTCGCGATTCACGACTTCTTTCCAACCTTTGCAAATATCATTGGTGCAGAGGTTCCGAAAGATCGTCCCATCGATGGCATCGATCAGACGGACTTCCTCCTCGGCAAGCAGGATAACTCCAATCGCGAGTCTTTTCTCACCTTTATCGGGGACGAGATTGTTGCGGTCCGCTGGCGTCAGTTCCGCTTGTATCCCAATCAGTTTGTGAGCGGCCCCGGAAATCCGTCAATGCCAGGAACTGGCGGCGGCAGGATAGAGGGCAACAGCCTGCCTGCCACCTTCAACATCGAGCAAGATCCCCGCGAAGAAAATAACATGTTGGCATTGGGTGGGTGGATCTTCCCTCATTACATGAAGGCAATCGCGGAATACAGGAAGACACTGGAGAAATATCCAAATCCAGGCTCGGCGAGCCTGAATCCCTGATGGACATCGGGATATAGGTTTTTGAAGCAGGCGCCTGGATAACATCATGCCTCTGGCTTTGCCGAAGGCATGATGTTGGCGCGGCTTGCAGATTTGAATATTTAACAAAGGTGAAACTCATGAAAAAAAAATCTAATTTTGCAAGAAAGGCGCGCAAGTGGGCAGCGGTAGGTTGCGTACTTGCGGGGGTAACCATTGCCGTTGCTGCAACACCACAGGACGCGGCGGCAGCTTCTAAAAAAGCCGACAAGCCCAACATCGTGCTGATCAACATGGACAACTTCGGCTACGGCGAACTCGGCGTCTACGGCGGGGGTATTCTCCGGGGTGGTGCCACGCCGCGCATCGACAAGCTGGCCACTGAAGGGATGCGGCTGTTGAATTTCAATGTCGAGGCGCAGTGCACGCCCAGCCGTGCAGCGCTAATGACAGGCCGTTATGCCATACGCACGGGGAACGGTTCTGTGCCGCTCCAAACCGTGGATTATGGTTTGACCCAGTGGGAATACACCATGCCTGAGATGCTGAGCGATGTGGGTTATGCCACCGCCCATGTTCGGCAAGTGGAACCTCGGCCAGGCAGAGGGTCGCTATCCCACCAATCAGGGTTTCGATGAGTGGTATGGCATCCCCAATTCGACCGACGAGAGCCATTGGCCGACGAATGAAATGTTCCTGAAGTGGGCGAAAATAGCGGAGGAGACCGGCAAAACTCCGATGATCAAGGAAAGCACATGTTTTATCGGCCAGAAAAGGCTCACCGACAAAAGTGGTGAAGGTTTACGACTGTGTCGGCAAGGCCAGAGATCGACCGTGAAGTCACCGACCTTGCCAAAGATTTCATGACACGCCAGGCCAAAGCCGGCAAACCGTTCTTCCTGTATCTGCCCTACACTCAGACGCATGTGCCGGTGTACACCGAGTAGCTGAGTTTCAAGGCAAGAGTGGCAATGGCCACTGGGGCGATGTGCTGATGCAGATCGATGCCTATACCGGTGAATTACTGGATAAGGTGGATGAGTTGGGTATTGCCGATAACACGGTCTTTATTTTTACCTCGGATAACGGCGGCGAGATGACCCCCGATTTCCAGGGATGGAACGGCCCATGGAGTGGTTCCTATTTCACGGGTAAGGAAGGGTCGTTACGGGTGCCATTTATTGTCCGCTGGCCTGGAAAAGTTCCGGCAGGCAAGATCTCTAACGAGATCGTTCACCAGTTTGATCTGTTCGCTACATTGGCAAACATTGCCGGTGGTACGGTGCCGACAGAT